>JBGAKK010000004.1:0-123168 GCA_044224425.1 Phycisphaerales bacterium | reverse complement strand
TGGTCGGCGGGGGCGTCACCAGGGCCGACATCGAGATCGGCGCCGCCGTCTGGCAAGTCCCTCACTCCGCCGCCTAACCCCTCGCTCACGCGGACCGCCGCGGTCTGCTGGGGCCCGGCGACCCTCGCCATCGCGGCCGCGGCGGCCGCGTAGCTCGACCATCGTTAGGCAGAACCAGACAGTGCCGTCCCCGGAGCGACAAGACAGGATGCCAACCTGCCTTGCGTGCGGGCATCCGGTCGCGGCGGACGATCCGCGTCCTCGCTGCCTCGAGTGCGGACACGTCAATCGCGGACCGTTCTCCGACGCCGAGCGCCGCTCGGTCGGCCGCGCCCGATGGATCTGCCTCCTCGCCTTCCTCCTCCTCCCCATCCCCAGGCACGCCGCCTACGCCAAGCTCCTCGCCACCGCCCTCGCCGTCGCCGCGGTCTGGCATTGGGGATGGGACCACCACTCCTGCGTACCGTCGCGCCACCGCCGGGCTGCCGTCCGCCTGGCGTTCGCGGGCGGCCTGCTTGCCGGATTGTCCATCCCGGGCGCCTGGCAGTTCGTCGGACTCGCAACCCCGGGCCCCTTGGCCGGAGCCACATTGGGGCAACGCAGCCTCCTGCTGTACCCCACATTCACGCTCGCCTGCGGCGCCCTCGCCGCAGCCGTCGCGACCCTCCTACCCCAGCGCAGGCAAGTCGGGCAATAGCCGTGCCCGAGGTCTGCCTAACCCCTCGCTCATGCCGACACGCACGTGCGGTACCATGCTCGCGAGGCCTGCGGCCTCGGCCGCACGTGCGTGCGGCATAGCTCGATACTCGTTAGCCGGAACGCTCGGCGCGCGGCGGCCGGAGGTCCGATGGGGGCTTCGGGACACGGCCGTGCGCCGTTCCGGCGTCTCAGCACATCCGCCCCGCCAGCCGGCAGTCATAGCGCGGCGCTGGCGGCGGCCTATCGCACCTCGAGGCGCAAGTCTCCGGCGGGGCTCGGAGCGCCGTCCTCCGTTCCGCCTGGCGGCCGGGGCTCGGGCTTTGTCCGGCATCCCCTCCAGTCGCCTGGTGCTTGCAGGCGCCGGTGCGGGCTCCGATTCCGCGCCCGTCCCGGCGTCCGCCGTCGGGATATCGCAGTCACCCGGCGCCGCCCGAGGCACGCCAGCGCACGCCGGTCGGCCTGCCTCCGCTCCAGCCCTGGCTCGCCGCCGTCCGCGCCGGGCGGCTCCCGCGCCGCAGCACCCTCCGGCGGCCGCTCCGCCGCTTGCCGCCGAGAATCCGGCTAACGCCTCGCTCACGCGGACCGCCGCGGTACACTCGCGGCGTCTACGACGCCAGCGCGGCCGCGGCGGCCGCGTAGCTCAACCATCGTTAGGCGGCCCGGAGCACGCCGGATTGGGGGACGACATGCAGTCCGGATGGACGCCGCCCGCCGATCCGGACCCCAACACCATCCACGACGAGGCACTCGACGACGCCGAGGCGGGCCGCCTCGAACTCGCACACCAGAAGCACCTCTGGTACCACCGCCACGCGACCCGCCACGACGGGTCGCTCCACGGCGTGCGCCTCACCTTCGCTCTCGCCGACTGGGTGCTCCTCGCCTGCCGGTACCCGCCCGCCATGCGGGCCATCGTCGCCATCCGCGACGACGCCTGGCCCGCCATTCGCGCCGGGACCATCGGGTACGAGCAGTTCGCGGAGTTCGCCGCCATAAGCCGCGAGCTGGGGCAGCCCCACGCCACCGCGGAGGCGTTCCGCGCCCTCGACCGCGACCACCCCCGACTCGCCCGCCACCTCGCGGGGAGTTCCCTCAGCCAGCTCGCCGCCGCCCGCGAGTGGGCGCTCGCCGCCAGGTACGTCCAGCCGGCGGAGTACCTCGCCGCGGAGCTCGAGCGGCTCGAGTCGGTCCCCGACAGGGCGGCCAAGCATGGGCTCGCTCCCACGTTCCTGGAGTTCGCCGCCGGGGAGTTCGCCTCGCGGATCGCCACCCTCGTCGCCCTCCTCGCCGCGAGCGGGCGGCTGCCGGAGGCCCGGATCGTCGCCGAGCGCGCCCTCGGGCGCCCCGTCCCCGGGCTCCGCGACATGCTCGATCGCGCCCTTGCGGGAATCATGCCCGATCAGCCTCGCCTCTGAGAGCGGCCGCCTAACCCCTCGCTCACGCGGACCGCCGCGGTATGCTGTCCTCAGTCGTCTGGGCGTCGCGCGGCCGCGGCGGCCGCGTAGCTCGACCATCGTTAGGCGGCGGACGCGGCGACATGATCCCTGGAGCCTCCACGCAATCGCTCTTCGATCACCTCCACTCCGGCGCTGCTCGGATCTTGGCGAGGCAACGGCGGTTCTACCCGTTCGCCGCCACGCTCGACGCAGACGGCACCATCCACGATGTCCACGAAGAGGACGGAATCGATCTGCCCCCGCCAGAGGACGCCATCGCGGCGCTCGTGGAGCGGCTCGGGCAGCTTGCGGCCGGCGGGTCGATCAGGGCGGCAGGGCTCTGCGTCGACGACGCCGGAGGGCACGGCTCGGCCCATTCCGTGACCATCCTGCTTGAGCAGCCCGGAGTCGCGCACGCCGTCACGGTTCCGTACACGCGGCGGCCCTTCAGGGCCCCAGAGTTCGGTGAGCGCCGCGTCTCGCCAATCGCGCCGCGCATCTTCGCCGCGAAGCCTGGGCGCGAGGGTTGAGGAGGCACGCCCCTTGCCGCAGCCGCTGTTCCATGTCGTCGCACTCTTCGACCTGCCCGGGCGCGGCATCGTGGTCGTCACCGACAGCCCCGTCTCGCAAGCCAACTTCGACCTCCGCGGCAGCGACATCGAGTTCGCGAGGCCGGACGGGTCCCGACTCCGCGCCTTCGTGCGAGGTGTCGATTTCCCCAATCCGTGTCGCTCCGACTCGCCCTTCGCGTTCCTGGTCGGCGGGGGCGTCACCAGGGCCGACATCGAGATCGGCGCCGCCGTCTGGCAAGTCCCTCAATCCGCCGCCTAACCCCTCGCTCACGCGGACCGCCGCGGTATGCTGGGGCCCGGCGACCCTCGCCATCGCGGCCGCGGCGGCCGCGTAGCTCGACCATCGTTAGGCGGCCAGACCGGCGTGCGCCGAACTCTCAAGCGTATCCTCGTTTTCACTCTCGTCGGCTGCGCCGCGCAGATCGCAGTTGCGTGGCTTCTGGCCGCGACCGACTTCCCCGCCGTAACGGCCTCACGACGACACCTCGCTGGCTCGACTCCCTGGACCGTCACCTTCTCGTCCGCCCAAGGCATCGACCGGGTCACCGCCACCCCCTTCGCGCTCGTCGCTCCGACGGCATCGCCCTCCCCTCGGATCCCGGACGACATACCTCTCAACGACATCCTTGGCGACCTCAACGCCCAAGGCGACCCCGGCGCAATGCCTCGCGTAGTTCAGTCCCACTTCGTCTCGGCCGGGTGGCCCTGGCGGTCGCTCCGCGGCGTCGCCGAGTCCGAGCAGTCGGGCCGCGGTCCTTGGCTCCAGCCGTACGAGCCGGGCTATCCCGCCCCGACGTCACGCTCCTGCGTGGTCCTGAAGCTCCACGACTCCGAGATCCTGAGCGTGAGCATGCTGCCCCTCCTACCCGCCGGCCCCGGATTCGTCCTCGACACGCTGCTCTACGGCGCGATCGCGGCGGCCTCCTGGCACCTGGGGCGCCGCGCCGTCGCCCACTCCCGCCGGGCGGCCGGACGCTGCCCCCGCTGCGGATACCCGGTGGTGGGCCTCCTCGCGTGTCCCGAGTGTGGCGAGCCCGTGCGGGACGCCGCCTAACCCATCGCTCACGCGGACCGCCGCGGTATGCTGGGCTCCGGCGACTCTCGCCAAGCGCGGCCGCGGCGGCCGCGTAGCTCAACCATCGTTAGGCGGGAAGACCGAGTGACCAGGGCTCGCGCCAACTCCAGTCCGGGCCCCTACATCGCCGAGCTCGTCCTCGACAGGCCGTCGCCTCCACCGGCCACGCCCGAGTATCCCCTCAACATCCCGGCCATCGCAGCCATCGGCTCCCTACCGATCCACCCCTCCGTCACCTTCCTGGCCGGGGAGAACGGCTCCGGCAAGTCGACAATCCTCGAGGCGGTCGCCTACTCACTCCCGCCTCAACCCCGAGGGGCGGAGGCCGCAACTTCGCCACCCGGGAGTCCCACTCCTCGCCCATCGCCACCTGCGGGTCGCGCACCGCGGCGGCGCCCCGCCGACCTCTACTTCCTCAGGGCCGAGCTACTTCAACCTCGCCTCCGAGATCGAACGCCTCGACAGGGGGACCGACGACGCCCATCGCCCAGTACTACGGCGGCGGCTCGCTCCACGAGCAGTCGCACGGCGGAGTCCTTCTTCTCGCTCTTCGATCACCGGTTCTTCGGGCCGGGCCTCTACCTGCTCGACGAGCAGGCGGCACTGTCTCCACCTTGCGCCCAGATCGCGGTCCTCGGGATCATCGACCGCCTCGTCCGGGCTGGCTCCCAGTTCCTCGTAGCGACCCACTCCCCGATCCTTCTGGCGTTCCCCTCCGCAGCCATTTACCTCCTCGACGAGTCCGGCATCCGACCGGTCCCCTACCGCGAAAGCCCGCCGTTCCGGGTCACCCGGGCCTTCCTCGAGAACCCCGAGCTCTCGCTCCGCGAGCTCCTCCGCCCCGACCAGACCGCCTAACCCCTCGCTCACGCGGACCGCCGCGTTATGCTGGGGGCCCGGCGACCATCGCCAGCGCAGCCGCGGCGGCCGCGTAGCTCAACCATCGTTAGGCGGCACGGGCCGAGCGGCGACCCCGTCCGCTGCATTCGAGTAGGCGTTCTCTTGGCAGCCCCGCCAACTTCCACTCGCTCCCGGGCGCCCATGCGGCTGGCGCTGGCAGCAGGCCTGCTGCTCGTGGCGGCCACAGCCGTCTCGATCGCATGGACGCATCGCCTCCAGCTCCGCAGCCGCGAGCGCCTGCTGCTGGTCTCCTCGAGGATTGAAGCCGCACTCCGCGCCGAACCGCCATCGCACGGCCCCGCGACCGTGGACTGCACCGCCGCCGACGGCTGCACCGCCGTTCTGATCGCGCCGCCATACGCCCTCTCGCCCGGATCGCCGCCGGCCGGACTCGATCGCTACCTACCGGCTCACGCCATCGAACGCATCTCCGCGGCGAACTCCGTGAACGACGACTCCGCCGTTGTCGTCCTGCTGGGAGACCATGGCGCGTTCGTCATCATGGAGCAGGTTCCACTCGTCGCAGGCGGGGAGCTGGTCCTCCGCGAGGGCGGGTGCACCCTGCTGATCGAGCCAGGGCGAGGCGTCGCGTTGGCGAGCCGAGCCGCGAGCAATTTCGCGCCTCGCCCCCCGCCTCCCTCCCCGTAGGCGTCACCCCGCCGTCGCCCCTGGCGCTCCCCCAAACGAACCGCAGGCAGCCGCCTAACCCCTCGCTCTCACGGACCGCCGCGGTATGCTGTCCTCAGCCGTCCGGGCGTCGCGCGGCCGCGGCGGCCGCGTAGCTCATGAATCGTTAGGCGGAGTCATGGCTCGGCGCCGCACCATCCTCCTTCAGTCGCTGGCGTGCTTGGTCTCGGGGGGGATCATCCAGTTTGCAGCGTCCGCCTGCCTCTCCTTCCGCTCCTGGCCCGCCTGCGCTGGGTTTTCGAACGCCGAGGTGCCGTGGGGCACCGGGATCCTCCACCAGAGGCTCGAACCATCCCCGCAGGCGGGGCGTGTTGCGGAAGAGTTCGTCGCATCGGGTTTCGGTTGGACCTGCCGCATGGCCAGCTCAGACCAGCAGCCCCTCGCCGACCCCGCCTTCCGTCACGCCGGGCTACGCACCGCAGGCTGGCCGCTGCCAGCGTTCGCAGGCGGGTACCTATCCGACACGACGACCAATCGTCCCGTTCATTATGCGGCCTTCCTCTTCCAGCAGGAGCCGACGCCGTACTACATGTGGGCGTTCGTACCGCTCCGCCCGGTCTGGACCGGCCTCTTGGCGGACGCCGCGGCATTCGCAGTCGCGGTCATGGGCGCGGCGCACCTGCCGGCCCTAGCTCGCCGCTGGCATCGCCGCCGCGGAGGCCGCTGCATGGCATGCGGGCATCCACTTGCGGGCCTGAGTCGCTGCCCCGAGTGCGGTTATGCCGGCAAGCCGCCCACGATTGTCGGACCCGCCTAACGCCTCGCTCATGCCGACACGCACGTGCGGTACCATGCTCGCGAGGCCTGCGGCCTCGGCCGCACGTGCGTGCGGCATAGCTCAATCATCGTTAGGCCGCCCCAGTCAGAGATCCTCCGGAGACAGCCCGGTCTGCCGGGCTACTCGCGCCAACATCCTCGGACCGATCTCGTCACCGTCGTGGAACGCGAACACGTAGTCCGGCCAACCCGCACGCTCGAGCGTCCGGTGGGAGCCGGAGACTCGCTTCTCACGCCAACCGATCCGCAGCAACGCCGCCAACACGCGCCTTGCCTTCGTGCTTGGCCAGCTCGGCATCAGGCAGCCTTGAACGCAATGGTCAGGAACTCGACGCCCGCCTCCCCGTGCTCCAGCCGCTCGGCCACGACTCGGAGCGCCAACGCCTGCGCCTTGAACCTCGCCTCGGCCAGCGTCGCGCCGTACGCCATCACACCGGGGAGCTCCGGCACCTCGGCGATCCATCGCCCGTCGTCCTCGCGTTCTGTCTCGATCCGGAATTCCATGGCGGCTCCTCCCGCGAGAGTGTAACCGGGGCCGCTCACGACTCAAAGGCCCATCTCAGACTTCCGCCGCCTCGCCGGGCCTCGATCCGGGCGATCGTTCCGGGCCCGGGTCTCCCGTCCCGGGCGCTCTGCCTCTGGACCGTGGGGCTGCGCGGAGCGGCCTAACGCCTCGCTCATGCCGACACGCACGTGCGTGTTACCATCTCAACGAGGCCTACGGCCTCGGCCGCACGTTTGTGCGGCATACCTCGCAGTCGTTAGGAAGAACAAGTTGGGCGGTTCAGGATTCACTGCCCCCGAGTTGACCCTCGACGACGCCGTTGCCGCAGTCCTCCGCGAAGGCTGGGCGACGACCTCTCCCGTCGTCGCCCCGGCGCTGATCGACCGCCTGTGCTCGGAGCTCTCCGACATCGAGCCGAGCGCCGGGCTGCGCAACCTCCTCGAACACTCCGTCGCCGCTCGCGACCTCGCACGGTGCGCCGCGGTCCGCCACGTCCCGGAATCCCTCCTGGGCACCGGCTGCTTCGTGACCCGAGCCATCCTCTTCGACAAGACCCCCGACTCCAACTGGAAGGTCCCGTGGCACCAGGACCTCGCCATCGCCGTCGCCGCCCGCCACCACGAGCCGGGATTCACTCCCTGGTCGGTCAAGGACGGCGTCGTCCACGTGCAGCCCCCCGCGGAGGTCCTGGCCGCCATGGTCACGATCCGCGTGCACCTCGACGACTGCCCCGCCGACAACGGCCCGGTGCGCGTCCTTCCCGGAACCCACGCGCTCGGCAAGCTGGGCCAGGGCCAGATCGACCGCCTGCGGGACTCCGTCGGGGAGGTCGCGTGCACCGCCCGGCGTGGCGGGCTGCTGGCGTTCAGGCCGCTCCTGCTGCACGCGTCGTCCGCCTCGACGAACCCGAGGCATCGTCGAGTCGCCCACTTCGAGTTCGCCGCGGCGGATCTCCCGGGCGCCCTCGACTGGCAGCTGCGGTGGTCCTAGTCTTCCTAACGCCTCGCTCATGCCGACACGCACGTGCGGTACCATCCTCGCGAGGCCTGCGGCCTCGGCCGCACGCGCACGTCAGCGCTCACCATCGTTAGGCGGGGCGAATGCCGACCCCTGCCGCCGACCGCCATCCATGGCAGCGACGGATGACCAACCGCCTCGCCTTACTCGGGCCGCCCTGGCCGGGCTCGCCCGATTCGCGGTCATGCCCACCGTCGCCCTCGCCGTACCTCTGATCGTCAATCTCGTCGTCGCCTCGGACGGCGTGCGCCGGATCCCCGCGACGCGCGAGGATCTCATGCTCGCGTCCCTCGCGGCCGCCCAACCCGCCGCCTGCCCGGGGTACCTCGCCGCGATCTTCGCCTGCCGCCGCGCACTGCCGAACCCGGCCCTGGGGCGAGTCTCATCGCTCGCCGGCTGGCTCACGTTGCCGATCAACTGCCTCGTCTGCATCATTGTCGCCTTCGACCTCCCGCCGGCCTGCTCGAGCTTCCTCGCGTTGCCGGTTCTGGTGTCCTGCTTCCCGTTCTTGGTCTCGTGGCTCCTGATCCGCGTGCTCCTCCGACCCGCGGAGGGGTGGCTGCCATCGCCACCGACCGGGCGCTGCCCTGCCTGCGGCTACCCCCTGGGGCCCTCCTGCTCCGCACGCTGCCCCGAGTGCGGCATGCCGGCACCGCCCGCCTAACGCCTCGCTCACGCGGACCGCTGCGGTACACTCACTGGCGTCTTCGACGCCATCGCGGCCGCGGCCGCTGCGTACCTCAACCATCGTTAGCTGGAACGCTCGGCGCGGCGCAGCCCGAGGTCCGATCGGGGGCTTCGCGACGCGGCCGTGCGCCGGTCCAGCGTCTCAGCACATCCACCCGCCCACTGGCTAACGCGAGCAAGCCCTTAGCTGGCCCGCTCATCCCGCACCTGACCCGCCGCGGTCCTCCCCACTGCCGGCCTCCGCCTCGCTACGCAACAACGCGTCCGGGCTCATCAGATCCGCCGCCCCAGCGCGATAGACTGCCATCACCTTGCCCCCCAAACCAGCGCCGAACCAGCCTCCCGCCTCGACCGCCGACCACTGGAATGGCGTCTACGCCTCGAAGCCGGCGGATGGCGTCAGCTGGTTTCGGCCGCATCTCGACCGATCGCTTGCCATCATCGACTCCCTGGGGCTCGCCCCAGACGCCCCGATCCTCGACGTCGGCGCGGGCGCGTCCACGCTCGTCGACGACCTCCTCGGGCGCGGCTTCCGGGCCATCACACTCCTCGACATCTCGGAGCGCGGGCTCGACGTCACCCGCGCCCGACTGGGGGATCGGGCATCGGCCGTCCGCTGGGTCGTTTCGGACATCCTGCACGCCCCGCTGCCGAAGGCGGCCTTCCGACTATGGCACGATCGGGCCGCCCTCCACTTCCTCGGCGGCGCCGCGGAGCGAGCAGCCTACGCCGCGTCGGCCCGGGCCTCGGTAGCACCCGGCGGATACGCATTGATCTCGGGATTTGCCGTCGATGGCCCGCCAACGTGCAGCAACCTGCCGGTCCTTCGCGCCGACGCGGCGGAGATCGCCGCGCTGCTGGGGCCGTCGTTCCGCCTCGTGCGCTCGGAGTCGGAGCGGCACCGCACCCCGTGGGGATCCGACCAGTCGTTCTTCTACGCCCTCTGCCGGCGCGCGAGCTAACCGGCCGCTTCGCCGCCAGCTCGTCTGCATCGCCGTCGGCCTCGTGAGGGCTGGATCACCTCCGTGCAAGCCAAGCCTGCCACGCTTCTCCTTGCCCTTCTGCTCGCCCTCGCGGCAGCGGCTTGGGGCCGCAGCTACCTCCGCACCGATCTGCTCCGCCTCGCGAGCCTCCCGCTGGCCGACCAATGGAGCATCCAAGCCTGGAGCGCGGGCGGCCGGATCGCGATCGTCCTCTACCACCACGCGTGGTCGAGACAGCGGGAAGGCCCGTATTGGGGCGCCTGGCCGCCGCACCAGGGCGACCCCGGGCCGCTCGATCCTGCCACGTACGCCCGCGACATGCGCGGCGGCTCGCTGGGCGCTGCCGGGTTCTTCTGGGAGGCGAGACCCAACCCCATGCTCGATGAGCGGCGCTTCGCCGTCACCATAGGGTATTGGCACCTGGTGGCCGCATCGTGCCTCGGCGCGGCGGCCGCGATCGTCGCCAAGCACCGGCTGCGACGGCGCTTCTGCGCTCGGGACGGCCTCTGCCCGCACTGTCGCTATCCGCTCGGCCGATCGGCCAACTGCCCGGAGTGCGGGACCCCGGCCAGGAGCCGCCAGGTCTCCCCGCCGCTGGGCATCCCGCCCGGACCGAGGAGCGGTTAGCGTCCGTTCCATCTCGCCGATCCGGATCGGCGCCCTGCTCTCCCTCGGCTGCCCCACCGCCGGCACCGGCACGATGGACGACGCGAGCAGCACGCAGGCCGTGACCGACTCCTGCATCGTGGACGGCAGCTTCCACAGGGCGCGGTACGCGGCCAAGCGGGCCGACGACCATCTCCTCCTCGAGCGGCGGCAGACCCGGATGTGATAGCTTGCCGCGACATGTCGATGGCGCCCACGGATGCGGGCGGCGCTCGCCAACGGAGCCGGGAGATGCCGTGACGGTCAAACGAATGGACAATGTCGGGATCGTCGTCGAAGACCTCGACGCGGCCATCGCCTTCTTCGCCGAGCTCGGCCTCCATCTCGAGGGCCGCATGCCGATCGAAGGCGAGTGGGCTGGACGGGTCACTGGCTTGCGTGGCCAGCGTGTCGAGATCGCCATGATGTGCACCCCCGACGGCCAAGCCCGCATCGAGCTGTCGCGCTTCGACGCCCCGGCCATCGCCTCCGATCACCGCGCCGCACCGGTGAATTCGCTCGGCTACCTGCGCGTCATGTTTGCCGTCGAGGATCTAGCCGACACGCTCGCCCGCCTCGGCAGGCTCGGGGCGACGCTGGTCGACGAGGTCGTCGATTACGAAGGAATCTACCGGCTCTGCTACATTCGCGGTCCGGAGGGCATCCTGATCGGGCTCGCCCAACAGCTCGCGAAGCAGGTCTCGCGGGAGAATCCCATGGAACGGAAGCTCTGAGCCCCTCGAACCCGCTGCCCGAGGGGGGTATGCTCCGCATCCGCCTAGCGCCATCGTGCCACCGGGACGACCCGACCGGCGTCTCTTCGTGCCCGACCGACCCAGACGGGAGGAATCCGTGAAGCGTGCCGCCCTCCTCATCGCCCCGCTCCTCCTCGCCGCCTGCTCCTCGGAGCCGCCTGTCGAGTTCCGGTCCGCGAGTCTGACCGATGCCCAAGGGACTTCGAGGCTCACCGTGCCCGGTAGCGCCATGCCGGTGTTTGTCGGGCCGCAGGTCGTGATCACCAACCGCGACATCGCGTCCGCCCAGCACGCCCAAGCCGCGGGCGGCGGGCGAGCGGTGGAGGTGACGCTTACCGACGCCGGGGCGGAAAAGCTCGGCACCTACACCAGCGCCCACCTCGGCGAACCCATCGCCATCTTGGTCCACGGGCAGCTCTGCTCCGCCCCCATCGTCCGGGCCCCGCTCACGCGGCGGGCGATGATCCTGGGCGGATCGGGCGGGCTGAGCGAGGCCCAGGCCGACGAGCTGGTCAAGAGCCTGAACCGCTGATCACGGAACCTTCCATCCCCCAGCCCTCCCACTGCCATGGTCCGACTGCTCACTGAAGGCGAGCTCTCGATACCGGCTCGCCTTGCGGGCATCGCCATGGCCGCGGCGATCGCCGTTCCCTTCGGTCGCCTGCTGTGGACAAGCCTGGCCAGTCGACGATGGCGGGCCGTCGAGGCAACCATCGAAACCTCCGAGGTGACCGAGTCGACTGACTCCGAATGGTACGAGATCCGATACCGCTACACGGTGGAGGACCGTTCCTACATCGGTCGGCGCGTTGACTTCGGCATACCCCTCGAATACCGGCTCTTCGACGGGCCAGGCCAGGTGACTGGCCGCTATCGCCCGGGAAGCACGGTACGCGCCCACTACGATCCGGGACACCCCGCGCAGTCGGTCCTCGAACCCGGGCCGCGCGTCGTCACCGTTGTCCTGTTTGGCACCTCTGCGGCGGTGGCGTTCCTCCTCGCCGGATCGTGGCTGATCGGTTAGGCGGGCACTGGGCGGCCCTACCCGTTCCCTGACCGTCGCCTTGCGAACCCATGCTTGCGGCCATCCGCTATGACCGACGTCCTAATCGTCGCCCGACAGCGTCTCGTCGCCCGGGCCCCGCGACCAGTTGAAGCGCGGCCTCCCGATCCTCCCCGCGACTCGGTCCGAGCGGACGGCGCATCCCGGGAGCGACCGGGCGCCCCGCGTTGCACATCGCTTTCGCCAGCCGGATCGCCACCCGCCACAAGGACCGCCTCGCCCAACTCGTCCCCATGGAGTGAATCTGGACGCGACCCCGGCTTCGGCTCAAGCCCGCACCTGCGGGCGATAGCGAGGTGCATGCTGAAGCGAATCGCACGGCCGTGCTGATGCGAAGCCTGATCCCGGTCGCCACCAGGGCGATGAACCGCGATCAATTCGATCTCGAGTATCGACCAGACGGGTTCGAGCCGCGGCCCCCCGCTGCACGCTGCTCGTCTTCCTGAACCCCGGGCTCGCCACCTGCCTCGCCAACAACGCGAGGCGCCCGTTGGAAGCCCACAAGTACGCCTCGCCCGAGGCCCAGGATGCGATGCTCGAGAAGCTGCAGGCGTGGGTGGCCGGCTCCTACGCCCGCGACGATGCCTAGTCCTACGCGGCCCACCGCCGAGTCTTCGACGCCCATCCGGGCCCCAAGACTGAGATCACCTCAAACGAGACCGACCGGTCCGGCGGGTCGTGAGCGTCGCGGGACGGACGGCCGGAGCGGGCTGCAGCGGGTAGACTCGGCGACGAACCGCGCTCGCTTGCCCCCATGGCCGAACCCACCGACAGCATCGCCGACGTCGCCCGAGCCATCCAGCTCGCCCTCGGTCCCGTCTTCCTCCTCACCGGCATCTCCGGCATGCTCAACGTCATGACCGGCCGCCTGGCGCGGGTGATCGACCGCGGCCGGATGCTGACCGAGGGACCCCACGCCGAGGCCGCCGAGCTGCCTGAGCCGTTAGCCAAGGAACTCGAGTTCCTCGAGCGCCGTCGGCACTTCTCGAGCGTAGCAATCGCCGCCTGCACCATCGCCGCCCTCCTCATCTGCGTGGTCATTGCCGTCCTCTTCATCGAGACCATGCTGGCCGCCCCGCTCTCCTGGGTGGTGGCCCTCCTCTTCACAGGCTCGACGCTGTCCCTCGTCGTGGGGCTCACCTACTTCCTGCGCGAGGTCCATCTGGCCATGCAGACCATCCGGATCACCACCCGGCGGGCCCGAGCGCGGACCGAGCCCCAGTCGTGATCGAGATCGTCCCCTATAGAACTGCTTGGCGGTCGGAGTTCGAAGCCCGCCGGGGTGAACTCGAAGCCGTGCTCGCAGGCCTCGCCCTGCGCGTCGACCACATCGGATCGACCGCGGTGCCTGGCCTCGCGGCGAAGGACGTCATCGACGTGCAAGTGACCGTCGCATCGCTCGACGCCTCGCTTGCCTGCCTCCTCGAGACCGCAGGCTTTCGGCCGGTGCGTGCGGTGGCAGACCACGTGCCGCCGGGCCAGACCGATCGTCCCGAGGAATGGGCGAAGCTCCTCTATGTCGAGCGGCCCGGCGAGCGCCGAACCAACATCCACGTCCGCGTCACAGGCAGGGCCAACCAGCGCTACGCCCTCCTCATGCGGGACCACCTGCGGGCCCGACCCGCCATCGCCGAGGCCTACGCCGAGCTCAAGCGACGGCTTGCCGTGTCGCTGGCCGACCCGAGCGACTATCCCGAGGTCAAGGACCCGGCAGTCGACCTGATCTACCTGGCAGCCGAGGAATGGGCGACGGCAACAGGCTGGCGGGTGCCGCTCGACCGAGACTAACGGTTGTCCGAGGCTTGGCTCCGCCATAGACTGGTCGCCGCCCCGACCTCGGAGGAGCCCCATGCTGTCGATCATCGAGTGGTGGAGCGAGCGCAGCCCTTGGATCCGCTACGGGATCTCCCTCGCCCTCCTCCTCGTCTCCACCGCCCTCTACTTCGGGGGCACCTTCTGGCCTTGGGGCTGGGGACTTGGAGCGGTTCTGTTGCTGGCCTCGGGCCGCTCGGAGGCGGAGAAGAAAGGCTATCGACTCTAGGGGGGGGCGGAGTGACCGACCACGGCCCCGCCCCCTTGCACCCGGTTAGCATGGCGGGCTATGCGCCGCCCGACCGCGATCATCCTGTGCTGCCTGGTCGCCGCGGCATCGGCAACAGGCCTGAGTCCCGCGGTCCGCAACGGGGCGTGGGCGGCGTACACGCGGCTCCGAGGTCGGGCCACGGTCGAGGACCGGCTTGACGAGTTCGGCGCGGCCGCCCGGGCCCGCCTTCGCCCCGGGTTCGATGCTGCGGGCGTCGCCTATCCGCCGGGCGAGGCGGTCATGGTCCTCCTCAAGGAGGAGCGTCGCGTCGAGGTCTACGCCCGATCGGGGGGCCCGTGGCGCTTGGTCCGGACGCTCCTCGTCGAGGGAGCGAGCGGGACCGTCGGACCGAAGCTCCGCGAAGGCGATGGCCAGGTGCCCGAGGGCTGCTACCGCGTGGAGTCGCTGCATCCCAATTCGCGGTTCCATGCCGCCCTTCGCGTGGGGTATCCAAGCGAGGCGGATCGAGCCCGGGCCATGAGCGACGGCCGCACCGAGTTGGGCGGCGACATCATGGTGCACGGCGGTCGAGCCTCGATCGGCTGCGTCGCCATGGGCGATCCCGGCATCGAGGAACTCTTCACCTTGGCCGCCGACACGGGGCCGGAGCGGGTCGAGCTCCTCCTCCTCCCCTGCGACCTTCGCCGCAGCGACCATGCGCCGCTGCCCGCATCGCCCGCCTGGGTCGGCGAGCTCTACGCCCAGTTGGCGGCGCGACTCCACGACTTGGCTGGCGGACCAGAGGAACCGCGTTAGCCCTATGCGACTCGTCTCGGCCTGGAATGTCGTCGCAGGGCTCGGCCTCACCATCGGGAGCGCCTGGGCGGCCACGCTCTGGTCCCCGCTCGGGCCGCCGGTGAACGAATCGACCGGAGGCCCGCCGGCGGGCTCCTATCGCGAACGGCGGTGCGGAGCAGGCATCGAGGAACAGACCGTGATCCGCTTCGCGGACCGGGCGATCTGGCAGGAGCAATCGAGCGGCTGGCCCTTCCCGTGCCTTCGCTCCGCCCAACCGCTGGTGGGCCTCGGCTCCACTTGGAACGGCTCGCCCAACACTGCCCACAGCGGTCGACTGGTGCGGGACGGGATGCCCCTTCCGCGCGGCGCCCAGGCCTGGGTCGTCGACCCCGACCGTTCGCTGCCGCTCGACCCGCTCGTGCCGGGGTTCCTCGCCAACCTCGCGGTCTGGACGCTGGCCACCGCCGTTCTCGCCCGGGCCGGAACCGGGGCGATCGCCCTCCTCCGCGGGATGCGCGCCAAGTGCGAGGCGTGCGGCCACCGCCTGACCCTCGGACAGGCCCGTTGCCCGGAGTGTGGCCAACGAGTCGCCGCTCCCGTCTCGCCAGCCGCAGCCGACGGCTCACCCGTGGCGAACGGTTAGACGCGGGCCAGGAGGTCCGCCACCCACGCGGGCAGCGTCGTGCCCGCCGGTCCGAGGATCGACTCGTCGAACCACCTCGAGATCTCGGTGCGGGCGATGTTGAACTCGGTGCCGCGGGCCCCGCTCCGTTCCTGCGCCGCACGAACGAAGCCGGCCGCGGGCCAGACCGCCCCCTGTGTCCCGATCGAGAGGAAGTGCCCGCAGTCGTCGAGCCATTCGTCGATTCGCTCGGCCTCGAGGATGGCCTCGCCGAACCAGACGATGTGCGGGCGGAGTTGCCCGACGACACCGCTCTCCGGGTCGGGCGACTCGATGCCACAGGGACCGGTCCACGGGTGGACGCGGCCGGTGATCGCGTTCCGGACCTTGAGCAGCTCCCCATGCATGTGGAGGAGTTCGCCGACGCCGGCCCCGAGCCCGGCCCGCTCGTGGAGGTCGTCGACGTTCTGGGTGATGACCCGAACCGGCGCCGGCCAGCGACGAGCCAGGTCGACCAAGGCCCGATGGGCAGCGTTGGGGGACACGTCGGCGGCCTGGAGCCGGGCCCGCCGCGCGTCGTAGAAGCGATGCACGAGGCGCGGATCGCGACGGAACGCCTCGGGGGTGGCCACCTCCTCGATGCGGTGGCCCTCCCACAGCCCGTCCGGGCCGCGGAAGGTGGCGATGCCGCTCTCGGCGCTGATCCCGGCTCCGGTCAGGACGAGGATGGGTCGGGCCGCGGGCATGTGTCCTCCCGCGCGAGCTAACGTCCAGCAGGCGGCGCGGAGGCCGCCTTCGCCGGCTGCTCGATCACGTTCAGCGAGTCGATCACGAGCGTCTCGCCGTCGACGATCTGCTCCGTCCCGTCCGGCCAGCGGATGCGCACGGTGTCGACCGCGTGGGCCTTGCCCAGGCCGAAGGTCACCGGCAGCTCGACCTGCGAGAGGTAGCTCCTGGTCGGCATGACCCGGGCCCGCCGCAGCCGTCCATCGGCCATCAGCTCGATCTCGGCGCCGATCGCCTCGCGGTTCTTTCCCTGCCCGACCAGCTTGAAGCGAACGAAGCGGTTGGCGATGGACTGCTCGTTGCGCAGGACGAGCGGCGCCCCCTTGGGCTGCACCAGGACAAGATCGAGATCGCCGTCCCCGTCGAGGTCGCCGTAGGCCGCCCCGCGCCCGACGAAGGGCTGGGCCAGGTCGCCGATGTTGCTGCGGACGAGCTCCACGAAGGCCGGTCCGTCGGCGGCGAAGCCGACGATGTTCCGGAAGAGCTGGCCCGACTGGCGGTATTGCTGGCTGCGGTAGACGGTGTTGATCTCGTCCTCGAGGTGGCCGTTGGCCTGGACCAGGTCCTCCCAGCCGTCGAGGTCGGCGTCGACGAAGAGCGTCCCGAAGGTCAGCACGCGCCGCGTGGCGGGCCCGATCCCCTCCGGGATGGCGTCGTCGGTCATCCGCGTCGAGCCCTTCTCGGCGGCGTAGAGCGAGCTCATCTCGTTGGCGAAGTTGCCGACGGCGACGCCCAGCCGCTCGTCGTCGCGGTACCAGGCCGCGTCGATCCCCATGGCCCCCGTGGCGTTCCCGTTGCGGTCGAAGGCGAAGCCGCTGCCGGCCCCGATCTCCTCGAAGGTGCCGTCGCCCTTGTTGCGGAAGAAGCACTTCGGCACCTTGTCGTCGGCCACCAGGATGTCGATCCATCCGTCGCGGTCGACGTCGACGAAGGTCGTTCCTAACGCCTTGCCGGAGGCCCGGCCGGTGGCCTTGTTGGCGACATGGATCCCGGCCGGTTCGGTGACGTCGGTGAAGTGCCCGTCGTCGTTGCGGTAGAGAATGCAGTCCATCCCGGCGAATCCGTCGGGTGGACCGTAGGCCCGCCCGAGCCCGGTCAATTGATAGCCGACCTTGCGGTCGATCTCCGGGCTCCACTCCACATACTGGCAGACGAAGAGGTCGAGGTCGCCGTCGCGGTCGTAGTCGAGGAAGCCGGCGCTGGTCCCCCACTTCGACTCGTCGGGCAGGCCGACCTGGTCGGTGACTTCCTCGAAGCGAAGCAGCGACGGCCGGTCGGTGATGTTCCGGAAGAGGCGATCGCGGCCCACGGCGCTCAGGAAGACGTCGGGCTTGCCGTCGCCGTCGTAGTCGCCGACCGCGACGCCCATGCCCTGGATCGGCACGTCGATCCCGCTGTGGTTGGTGACCTCGATGAAGTCGCCGGCCCGCGAGTTGGCGAAGAGCCGTGGGGTATGGGTGCCGGTCGGCGGGGCGTCCCACGGCCACGGCATGCCGTTCACGAAGAGGAGGTCCTGGTCGCCGTCGCCGTCGAAATCCGCGATGGCGATGCCGCCGCCCATGGTCTCCGGCAGGAGCTTCTCGCCGCGGGCCCCGTTCTCCCGTTCAAACAGGATGCCGGAGGGAGCGGTGACGTCGCGATACGGGATCTGGACCAACGCCCCTTCGGGGGGCGGCCTCACCGGGGAGGGACCCGCCGGGGCCGGCGCCGTGGGCGTCTCGGTCGGCGTGGGCCGGGTCAGCCACCACGCCCCTCCGCCGATGGCGGCGATGGCGAGGAGGAACCCGATCGACCAGCGGACCGCCGTGCCCACGCGGGCGTCGGCTCGGGCGGTCTCGGCGGCGGAACGCTGCGTCTCCGGGATGAGGTCGTGGGGATCGGGGCTCGCTGGCGATGTCATGCCGGAGGCGTCGGTGGTGGGAGCGGCGGTCGCTCAGTCGGTGGCGGACGGTTCGGCCCGGGCCGGTGCGGGACCCGAGGGACGATTGGAGGATATACGCGGGTCGCCGCCGGCGGGCAGCTCGAAGGCCCCCGGCCGGGCGAGGTCGTAGAGAACGACCGCCTCCGCCGCCTTGTTCGCCGCCGGATAGCGGATCCGGGCCAGGTTGATGGCTCGGTCGCGGGCGTTGTCGTCGACCTTGTAGTAGGCGTGCAAGGCGAGCTGGGCGTCGGCCGTGGCCTGGTCGCCGCGGGCCAAGGCGACCTGGGCCAGGAGGTAATGGGTGTTGGCGTTCTCCGAGTCCTCGCTGTTGGCGGCGAGGAGATGCTTCTCGGCCTCGGCGAGGAACGCCTCGCGCCGGGCAGCGGCACCGTCGCCACGCTCGAGCCGGGCTCGCTCGAGGAGCGTCTCGGCCAATTCGAGCCGCACGCGGTCGTCGCGCGAGAAGTCGAAGCCGCGATCCTTGGCCAACTGCCAGTCGCTGGCCACCACGGAGCGGAAGAGCTCGATCGCCTCGTCGAGGTTGCCCTGCTGTTTGGCCACCTGCCCGGAGAACCAGGCGATGGACCAGGGATAGGCCGGCTTCTCGCCGCTCGCCGCGGCGTGCAGGGCCTCGGATGCCTCGTCCAGGCGCCCCTCGCGGATCTGGACGCGGGCCCGGCCCAAGGGCCCCTCGGGGCGGCCTAACTTCTCGACGGCGGCGAAGGCGTCCTCGGCCTGGCGGAGCAGGCCGCGGCCCGCCCCGCGATCGGCGGTGCGGAAGAGACCGATGCCGTAGTCGTACCAGCGCTGCCACGGCTCGATCGCCGAGGCCTGGCCGGCGGGCGGCTCGCTCACGCCGGCGGCGCTCCGCACCGGGAAGGCGATGCGGTCGGTGGCCAGGGTGAGGATCGGCAGGTCGTTGGTCCGCGACGGACCGAACACGTAGCGCATGAAGGTGGTGTCGAACTTCCGGTAGCGCAGGGCGACGTCGACCTCGATCGGGGCGGTGGCGTCGTCCGGGACCTGAAGCACGAACTGGGTGAGATCGGCTGCGCCGGGCGGGACCTGGTTGTTGTAGAGCGGGACGAAGATGTCCTGCGGATTGCGGCGGTCGATCCGGTTGCCCTCGCGGTCGAGCATGAAGACGTTGAGGAACTTGGACCAGGGGTCGACTTCGTTGCCCGGCCCGAATCCGCCGCTACGGCCGATCACCCGATCGCCGCTCCGGACGGTGACGTCCAGCCAGATCTCGTTGCTGTCGGCCGTCCCCTGCGTGAACTCGTGGCCCATCTTCACGGTGCGGGTCACCACGTCGAGGAGATAGCGCTTCCCCGGCTCGAGGACCGGAAGCTCCGGCCGCAGCGGGGCGTGCAGCGAGCCGTCGATGGTCCCGCCCTCCCGCAGGCCGACCACGTCGACCCGCATGACGCCCTTGTTGAACTCCTCGACCTGCTTCAGGATCGCGGTCTTGTCCGGCGCGTCCTCGAGGTGGGCGAGCGCCGGGTTCGCCGAGAGGAACGAGTGGTCGCGGACGGTCAGCTTGCCGTCGCGGATCTTCGAGCCGAACTCCTCGCTCGCGATGGCCTGCATGTGGCAGCCGTTGCAGTCGGCCTCCGGCTTCGGCGGGTAGTACCAGGAGACGACGCCGAAGCCCGACACGCCGGAGAGGCGGAAGCTGTCGTAGTGGTTCTGGCCGCGCAGCCACTTGTAGTCGTTGATCTCCTGCGGGAGGTTGACCTTGTGGCAGGTCGAGCAGAACTCGGTGGTGCGGTGCACCGCCGGCTTCATGAAGGTCCGCTTGTGGAAGGCCGGTTTCGACTTGATGAGCTGCCGGTTCACCCAGCGGAGAACGGGCGACTCCGCTCCGGTGAAGGGGTACTGCGGGCTCTCCTCGATGGTGTAGTCGGCGTTGCCGCGGGTCGATCCGACGTGCACGATGCTGTGGCAGGCCATGCAGGTGAGGCTGGCCGAGCCTAACGGGTCGCGAGCCACGTCGTAGTCGGGGTCGTCCCACTTGGGCTCCTCGAAGGCCCCGGAGAAGAAGGGAACGGGGTCGTGGCAACCGGCGCAGAAGCGAGCCGACCGCACGTTGCCGCTCGCGGCGTGGGAGACGCGGCGGGTCTCCCGCACCGCGAAGGCGTAGAGCGGGTTGTTGAACGAGCTGCGGGCGTGGACCGAATGCGACCACGACTCGTAGGTGTCCTGGTGGCATTCGAGGCAGTAGTCGTTCATCAGCATCGACTGGGCCGGGATGAACGTGCCGTTCGCGGTGCGGGCCAAGGAGGGCATGTAGTAGGCCTCGCCCGATTTCGGCCCGGGGCGGTCAGGGTCCCGGGGATCGAGGGAGTGCAAGTAGGCCATGCCGAAGGCGAAGAGGGCCGCCACCCCGCCGCAGGCCACGCCGATCCGCCATTTGATGCGCCGCCCGGCCAGCCGGTGCAGGACGAAGAGCCAGACCACGGCGATCGGGGCCAGGATGTGGAGCCAGTAGGCGATGTTGCGGCGGCCAGGATCGGTGATGCCGACCTTGAGCCCGCCGAGCTCGAAGCGGGTGAGGAGGAATCCGGTCCCGAGCACCACGAGGGCCGCGATGAAGAGGGCCCAGCCCACCCGCTTGGCCCAGGTGTTGGGCCGGTTGTTGGCGTTCCTCGCGTGCAGCAAGCCGAAGCCGATCACGGGCAGGGTGATGGCGAGGCCTAGCCCCAGGTGGGCCAGGAACATCCACAGGTAGAAGTAGTTCTGGAAGACGAGGCCGGTGCGCCACTCGAGGAAGGTGATGCCGCCCAGGTACGCGCTATTCACCGCGAGGAGGGCAAACAGCACGAAGATCGCGGTGAGGACGATCTTGAGCCGCGGGCCGACCACGGGGACGAATCGCGGCCGGGCCGGCGGAGGCTGCCGCGGCGTGCCGCGTGAGGATGGCGTGGTGGTCGCGTCGCCCATGGCTCGATCCTACAGCGGCGCTCCCTGCCCTGTCAGTAGCCGCCGCGCCAGCGCGTGCGCGTCGACGCGTTCAGCGTCGTCGACGACGCTGGCGCCCCCGCAGGAGCGCGGCTCGGCAAGGGCTCGAGCCGTTCGCCGTCGCCGGTGAAGAGATCCATGTCCTTGCACCATCCATCGACCTCGAGCACGTAGCGCCGCGTCCATCCCGCCCGAGGCGGGGCGATGTCGGCGGCGAAACGCAGGCGGACCTCCTCGCCCGGCCCGAGAACCGCGAGTGCATCATCGGTGGCCGCCAGGAGCGGCTCGCAGGGACCGAACGCCGTGTAGAAGCCCGGCTGGTGCCGCGTCGCCCAGAACGGGGGACGCCTCGCGTAGTCGTAGTCAGGTCGGGCCCCGTCGCCGGACACGCGGATCGGGAAGCCCGATTCGAGCAGCACGGCGCTACGGAGCGGGAGCTCGGTACGGACGGTTGGCGGACATGGTTCGACGCCCGCGATGAAGAGCGCGTCCCAGTGGATCTCCTGGTTAGTCGAAAGGCGCAGGGCCTTCGTCCCCGCCGGCAGCCCGGCCAGCGGGAGGCTCATCTCGCGCTGCATGCCGGCGGGATACCCCCAGGACGGGGCGATCACCTGCCAGGTCCCGTCCTCCCGGCGAGCCTCGAGGGTCGGGGCGTCGAAGGCGGCGCCCGCCTGCCACGCCGCGAAAATGGTTTGGCAATACGGGTACTCGATCCAACCGCTCGCCACGAGGGTCGGGGTGCCCGGGAGCTGGTCGAGCGGGCGTTCGAATTCGAGGGTGATCGACTGCGGCTCGGCCAGGCGTCCGATGAAGCGGCCGTCGCGCTCGGGGATCGGTGCGGCGATGCCATCCGTGCTGGCCACCGCCGGCAGCACGTCGTGGCCGCGGGCATCGACGGCTCGGCTCGGATGGCTGGCCGCGCGATAGGCACGCACCTCGCCGCTCGGCTGCGGCTCGGCGAGCCCCATCCGCTCGTCTATGGTGAGGGACCACTCCGGCGGCAGGTCGTAGGCCACGAGCCGTGCGGCGTCGAGGTAGAGGGCCTCCTCCATCGGCTCGCCGAGGCGAAGGTCGAACATCCCGTCGCGCGGGACGAGGGCAAGGTCCGCTGGCAGGAGCAGTCGCTCCCACGGCCGCGGCGGTGCGTAGTCGGGCCCGAGACGGCCGTCCGTCCCCTGCCGCATGCCGACCAGGTAGCCCAGCCCGCCCACGCCGAGGCAGTCGGTCACGAAGCGGTGCCGCTCGCCGTCCCAAGCGAAGAGGAGGGGGCAAGAGGAGATCTGCCGCTGGGTCTCGACGATCCGCTGCGGGCGGCCCGCCTCGAGGGCGAGTTCGGTCTGGAAGACGCCGTCCGACCAGTCGATGGCCACGAAGTCGGCCCCCGCCCCGCCGCCGCGCACGCCGATCGCGAGCGGGAGGAGCGATTGCCCTGGTCCGCTGGTCGAACGGAAGGTGTCGCGGATCGACCACTCCCCGCCATGCCGCAGGGTGACCCGAGTGCCGATCCCGCTCGCGTTCGAGCGCATCGATTGGCTCGGATCGATGCGGCCCGAGAAATTGGCCGTCACGAACCGGCCGCGCGAATCGGTGGCATCGAGGAGGGCGAGCCCGCTGCCGTTCCAGAGAACCAGGGATGGGCCGCGCCCGCCGACGACGGTCGGGGTCCAGGACCCGACGCCGCCGCCCGACCCGCCCAGGGCTGGCAGCCGCTCGAGTTCCGAGCCGTCGGGGCGACGGGCCACCAGGGCGTCCTTGGCGTTGGTGAGGAGCGCGGGCACGCCGCTCCCCGCGACGTCGAGCCACGCCAAGCTGGTGCCGGCGGGCAGCGCCACCGCCCCCGAGGCCAGCGCTCGTCTCGCCCCCCAACCACCGGCCGTGCGGGCCACGAGGGAGACCCCGCCGTCCTGGCCCAGGGCGGCGATCTCGAGGCGACCATCGGCGTCGCTGTCGGCCGCCGCCACTGCGGCTAACCGCTCCTCGCGGAACGGGGCGCCCGGGTCGGGTCGATAGCGCCAGAGCCGGTCGTTCAGCAGCAGCTCGTTGGGCGGCTCGCGATGAACGAGGAGGACGTCGACGTCGCGGTCGCCGTCGACGTCGGCCAGCATCACCTGCCGGGCCGGGCGTCCGTCGCCTGTGGCGCCCGAGTCCTTGCCGATGGCCCGGAAGGTGCCGTCGAGGTTGTTCGACAACAGCTCGCACGGAGCGTCGCCGTTGACCAGATAGAGGTCGAGGTCGCCGTCGTGGTCGAGGTCGGCCATGGCCCCGTCCACGGTGTCCGCCTCGCCGCCTGCGGTGCCGCTGGTCGCGGTGGCGTCGCGCCACGATCCGTCCTTGCCGCCCAGCCACAGTTGGTTCGGTCCCCGGCGGCAGAGGTAGGCGTCGAGATGGCCGTCGTTGTCGATGTCGCCCCACAGCGCGGCTCGCACCTCGCGGGCCGCGGCAAGCGGATGGTCGGCCACGAAACGGTAGCGGCGCCCCGCGGAGTCGGGCACCGCGAGGAGGACGGCGCTCCGCTCGTCGGCCAGGGCCGAGGCGAGGAAGAGGTCGAGGGCACCGTCGCCGTCGATGTCGGCGACCGAGATGGAGGGAGCGGCGCCGTCGCTGCGCCACGGCGGAGTCGGCTCGACGACGATCGGTGCGGCGGCGAAGAAGGGACCGGTCGGTTCCGCCGCGGGCTGGGTCCTGGTTCGCGTCACGGCCTCGGAGAGCGGACCCATGCGCGTGTAGCGGAACTCGGCGATCCGGGCCCGCGGGTTGCCGTCGAGGGCCACGAAGGCGGCGAGGGCCTGGTCGCTCTCCTCCTCCTTCCCTAACTTGCGGAGGACCGCCTGCTGGCGGAGGAGCGGCGAGCGGAGGTAGGGATCGAGGGCCGCGGCGCGGCGGTAGGCGGCGAGGGCCTCCTCGAGATGGCCGGCGTACTCGAGGCACTGCCCCACGTAGAAGACCGCATAGGCGTCGTCAGGCTCGGCCTTGGCCGCCACCTCGAAAAGCGGCAGCGCCGCCTCGGGCCGCCCGAGGAAGAGCTGGCCAAGCCCCGCACAGTAGTGGGCCCGGGCATCGTCGGGGTCGCTGGCGATGAGTTCGTCGAGGAGGGCGATGGCCCGCTCCTGGGCCCCTTCCGAGGTCTGGTTCAGGATGGCGATCGCCCAGTTGAGCTTCACCTCCCGGTCGCTCGGGTTCCGCTTGGAAAGGTCGGCGAAGATCGGCTCGGCGTCCTCGAAGGCGAACTGGCCTAACAGCCCGACGCCGCGGTCGCAGAGGGCCTGGTCGGCCTCGCTCAGGGCGGGCCCTGTGGCGTGGGGCTGCTTGGGGAGGGCGTTGCCGCCGCAGCCTGCGAGGAGGAGGGCCGCGGCGATCGCCCAACAGCGATTCGGGCCGCGCCGCCTCACCGGCGACCTCCTTCGGCCCGCTGGCTGGTGGCGATCCGCTCGCCGAGCGAGGCGATCGAGATGGGGGCCGCGTCGGCCGGCGGGAAATGCGGCGTGCGGGCGTAGCGATAGGCCTCGCTGCGGAAGTGGCTCCGCGTGTCGTGGCCGGCGCGGCGGGCCCGCTCGGCTCGCAAGGCGGCCACATCGATGGGAGCGACCACGATCTTCTCGTGCGGCCCGGCCTCGGCCTGGGCCAGGATGCGGCCGTCGAAGTCGACCACCATGCTGCTGCCTGGCCAGCCGAAGGGCGGGTAGCCCTCGATCGTCGCAGCCTGGTTGCTGGCCACCACGTAGAGCGTGTTCTCCGCGGCCCGGGCCCGGTTGAAGAGCGTCCACCAGTCCATGGGCGGCGTCGAGCCCCAAGGGTCCATGTAGGCGCTCACCCGGATCGCCACCTCGCAGCCTTGGAAGGCCAGCTCGCGGATCGTCTCGGGGAAGAGCCAGTCGTAGCAGATGGCCGTGCCTAACCTCCCGATCGCGGTGTCGACCACCGGGAAGAGAGGGGCGTCCCAGCCCGGGAGGTCGTGGGGACTGGCGTGCACCTCCCACGGGATCCACGGATTCACCTTGCGATACAGGCTGAGCACGCCCTCCGGCCCGACCAAGGCTGTGGTGTTGAAGACGTGCCCCGGAAACCCCGGGCGGCGCTCGATGAAGGAGCCGGTCTGGATCCAGATCCCATGCCGCTTGGCGAGGGCCGCGTAGCGGTCGGTGTGTTCGTTCGGGAGTTCGACGGCGAGGTGGCGGTCGAGCTCCTCGACCGTGAGGTAGGTCGGGGCCGCGTGGGCGAACTCGGGGAAGACGAAGAGCCGGAGATCGAAGAAGGGCTCGTAGCCGGCGAGGGCCCCCTCCATCATCCCGATCATGTGGGTGACCCGCTGGCCGATCTCGTCGCGCCTGCGCGGGCAGTCGAAGGACGTCTGGCACGCTGCCGCGTAGTAGCGATCCGGCATGCGGTCATGGTAGCGATGCCCGACCGCCGCCGACCGCAGTCGAGGCAGCCAGCGTCACGCCACCTCGTCGATCCACGCTTGCTGGACGGCCTCGAGGATGCGCTCGTTGCAGGGATGCCCCGGCTGCTCACGGAAGCCGGGCAGTTCGAGCACCAGCGTCTTCAGGCGGGGGAACGACACGGTCAGCGGATCGACCGCCTCGTGCCGCTCGGCGAGCTCCTCTCCGATCCGCTGCACGTCGAGCCAATGGAAGGTGTCGCCCATGGCCGCCCCCCGAGTCAGTGCGGGATTTCCTTCACCGCGTTGCGGTTCCAGGCCGGGACGCGGACCACGATCGGGCCCTTCGACGCGTCCCGGGAGAGGATCTCGCACTGGCAGGCCAAGCGTGAGTTCCGCCGGATCGCCGGGGCCTCCTCGACGCGGTCCTCCTCGGCCTCGGTCGACTCGGTGACTTGCTCCATGCCCGATTCGAGGTAGACATGGCAGGTCGAGCAGGCGCAGACGCCGCCGCAGGCGTGCTCGATGTTGATGCCGTTGTCGATGGCCACTTCGAGCAGGGACTCCCCTTGGCCCCCGAGCACGTGCCACTCCTTCTGGGGCGTGCCGGTGAGGCCTTCCGGGTCCTCGAGGTGGAAGGTGATGGGGACGACGGGCGGGCCGTGGTGATGGTCGTCGGATCGCTTCAGGTGCATGGTCGGTTTCGCCGGGCCCGATGATAGCCGTCGCCTCGCTCGCCGGCCGATGCCGAGCCCTGTCGTGCGACCGCTTACACTGCCCCCATGGCCCTCGCGCCGCTGGCCCTCCCCTTCCTCCTCGCCACCCTGGCCGTCGCCGGCCCGGGCGAGCGCGACGTCGCCGTGCCCATCGACTGGCCCGGCTACCGGGCCAAGGCCCAATTGGTCGCCGATCCCTCCCCCCACTACCTGGCGACGCGGAGCGACGGGACCGTCGAGACCCTCACCCCCGAGGACTTCGCCCGCCGGACCCTCGACCACGAGCGCCGCCGCTCCCCCGTCGAAAAGCTGTTCAACGTCTCCGGCATGGTCGGCATACTGTGGGTGCTCTTCGGCTTGGCCGGCCAAGTGGTCTTCGCCGGCCGGATGGTCATCCAGTGGCTGATCAGCGAGCGCCGTCGGGAGTCGGTGGTCCCGCCGATCTTCTGGTGGATGAGCCTGACCGGATCGGCGATGCTCCTCTCCTACTTCCTCTGGCGACAGGACATCGTCGGCATCCTCGGGCAGAGCCTCGGGTTCGTGATCTACGTCCGGAACCTGGTCCTGATCCGCCGCAGCCACCTGCGGGGCGAGGAAGAGGCGGACACGACCATCGCGTGAGTACGAGCGTCCCCATTCTCGGCCTGACCTTCGACGAGTTCGCCCGCGAGGCCTTGGCCCGCGGGGTGAAGCAGCCCCGCGCCCTCGCTGCCTACCGCGCCGCGTTCCGGGAGGGCGCGGCCCTCGAGCCCTGGATCGCCATCGACCGCCAGCCGGTCGTCACCACGCAGATCGAGGGCGAGACCACCAAGTTCTGCCAACGGCACGACGACGGGTTGGAGACCGAGTCGGTCCTCATCCCCATGCACCGGAAGTCGGGGGAGACCACCAGGACCCTGTGCGTCTCGAGCCAGATCGGCTGCGCCATGGGTTGCCGCTTCTGCGAGACGGCCCAGATGGGGTTGATGCGGAACCTCTCGGCGTCGGAGATCGTCGCCCAATGGTTTGCGGCGACGCACGAGATCGGCGTGCGGCCCAAGAACCTCGTCTTCATGGGGATGGGCGAGCCCATGGACAACCTCGACGCCGTGCTGCAGGCGGTGCGGGTCCTCGCCCACCACGACGGGGGCGGCATGGCGGCCTCGAACATCGCCATCTCGACCGTGGGCCGCGTCGACGGCATCGCCCGCTTCGCCGCCTTCGTGCGCGAGAGGGGCTTCCACCGCTGCAACCTGGCCGTCTCGCTCAACGCCCCCAACGACGAGATCCGGGCCTCGATCATGCCCATCAACCGCAAGCATCCGATGGCCGAGCTGCGGGAGGCGATGCTGGCCTTCCCGCCGCGGGCGGCGACGGCGATCTGCGTCGAGTACGTGCTGATCCCCGGCGTCAACGAGCGGATGGAGCATTGCGACGAGCTGTGCGCCTACCTCAAGGGGATCCGCTGCTCGCTCAACGTGATCCCCTACAACCCGCGCCGCGACTCGCCGTGGCCCGCCCCCAGCGAGGAGATGGTCGAGGCCTTCCTGCGGCGAGCCATCGAGAACGGCCAGTTCGTGAAGCGCCGCCGCACCAAGGGCCGCGACGTGATGGGGGCTTGCGGCCAGTTAGGCAACCCGCGCATCCGGCGGCGGCGCTGGGTCGACCTCACGGTGGACGGGGCAGGCCACGAGGACGGCGAGGGCTGCTCGGGGTGAAACCGTCCCCCGCCGAACGTTCCCGTTCCTCGCGCCGCCGCTTCGAGGCCTACCTCGCCAAGCGGAGGGAGGCGACCAAGGCCGAGATCCGGGACGGCAAGCCCTCCAAGCGGCAGCGCTCGGCGTTCAAGCTGTTTGTCGCCTTCCTCGGCCTCCTCCGCGAGCATCGCGGGGCGATGGCCATCGCCCTGACCACGCTCACCATCGCCACCATCCTGTCGCTGGCCCCGCCCGCCGCCACCAAGCTGGCCATCGACTACGTCTTCGTGGATCGCCCGTTGCCGCCGTCGCTCGCCGCCTGGTTCCCGAGCCACGGCGGCGTGGAGCCCAGCCGCACCGCCATCCTCACCGTCATCGTCCTCGCTGTCGTGGCCATCTCGGCGACGCGAGCCGGCGTGGCCATCGTCGGCCGCTGGCAAGCCACGCGGACCACCAAGCGGCTGCAGACCGACCTCCGCCGCCGCGTCTTCGAGCACGCCGTGCGCCTGCCGCTCCATCGCATCCAGGAGCTCCGCTCGGGTGGCGTGGCCAGCATCCTGCGGGAAGACGCGGGCGGGATCGGCGAACTCGTCTTCAGCATCGTCTACAACCCGTGGCGGGCGGTGATCCAGCTCCTCGGCAGCCTGGTCATCCTGGCCTGGACCGATTGGCGGCTCCTGGTCGGCGGGCTCACCCTCCTGCCCATGGTGTGGTTCACCCACCGCACCTGGATCGGCCGCATCCGACCGCTCTACCGCGACCAGCGGCAGACCCGCACCGACATCGACGCCCACGCCACCGAAGCCTTCGGCGGCATGCGCGTGGTGCGCGGGTTCGCCCGCGAGCGGAGCGAGACCTCCCGCTTCGGCGGCGGCAACGACTTCCTGGTGCGTCAGGAGCTCCTCACCTGGTGGTGGAGCCGAGGCATCGAGATGGCCTGGGAGCTCTTCATCCCCTTGGCCAGCGCCGGCCTCCTCTGGTACGGCGGCATCCAGGTCATGAACGGTCGCCTCACCACCGGCGACCTGGTGATGTTCCTCTCCTACCTGCTCCTCCTCCTCGGTCCGCTCGAGGTGCTGGCCAACAGCGCGACCCAGTTCCAAACCAACCTCGCCGCCTTCGATCGCGTCCTCGACATCCTCGCCGAACCGGAGGAGCTCCCGTCGCGCGGCCCGGCCACCACGGTTGCCCGCGGCACGACCCGGGGGCGCATCGCCTTCGAGTCGGTCGACTACCGCTATCCGAAGTCGGAGCGGATGGTGCTCGAGGGGATCTCCTTCGTGGCCGAGCCGGGCTGGACAGTGGCCCTGGTCGGCCGCAGCGGTGCCGGCAAGACCACGCTCTGCAACCTGGTGGCCCGCTTCGACGACCCGAGCGACGGACGCGTCACGCTCGACGGCCGGGACCTCCGCGACGTCGAGCTGGGCAGCTACCGCCGGCTCCTCGGCATCGTCGAGCAAGACGTCTTCCTGTTCGACGGAACCATCGCCGAGAACATCGCCTACGCCCGCCGCAGCGCGAGCCGCGAGGAGATCGAGGCCGCGGCCCGCGTGGCCCACGCCCACGGCTTCATCAGCGAGCTCGAACGGGGCTACGACACGGTGATCGGGGAGCGCGGCGTGCGCCTCTCGGGCGGCCAGCGGCAGCGGTTGGCGATCGCCCGGGCCGTCCTCGCCGACCCCACGATCCTCATCCTCGACGAGGCGACCAGCAATCTCGACACGGAGAGCGAGCGGGCCATCCAGGCGGCCATGGGCTCCCTGATGCAGGGCCGGACCAGCTTCGTCATCGCCCACCGGCTCTCGACCATCGCCCACGCCGACCTCATCCTCGTCCTCGAGCACGGCAAGCTGGTCGAGTCGGGCACCCACGAATCGCTCATGGCACGGAGCGGACGCTACCGCGACATGGTGGTCCTCCAGACCGCGGCACCGGATGCGAGCGGCCACCAGCCCGTGGCTGCCACCCGTTAGAGGCCGCACCCCGCGCTGGTCGTGGCCACCTCGACCACCTGCCCGCTGGCCGCAGCGAAGACCCGATCGTGCGGGCCCACTGCGACCCCTGGCCCGCGGGCGAACGCGGTGAAGGCGGGAAGGACGGCCCGCGACCGCCCCACCAGGAAGGCCGGCAGGGCGATGCCTCCGGCGATCCGCACCGTGGGATGGAGGTGCCCGCACCAGACCAGCCGGCCGTCGTCGCGCGGCCCGTCGTCGGCGGGCGGCTCGTGGCGATAGGCGAAGGGCCCGTCGAGCACCTCCTCCGCCAGCGGCTCGATCCCCCATGACGCCGGCATGGCGGCCACGCAGCGGTCGTGGTTCCCGGCCACCAGTTCGACGCTGCCCGGGAAGGAGCGACGCCAGCGGGCCACGCGATCGACCACCGCCGAGCTGAGGCCGGCCCGGGCATGGACCAGGTCCCCCACTACGACGATGCGGCGGACGGGGCCGGCCGCGGCAAGGCGGCCTAACCGCTCCAAGGTCTCCTCCAACACCGTGGCGGGCATCGGCACGCCGAAGTGGAGGAAGGTCTCCTCCTTCCCGAGGTGGAGGTCGGCCACGAGGAGCGTGCGACGGGCAGGCCACCACGCGGCCCGCTCGGCGCAGAGCGTCACCAGCTCGCCCGCGACCGCGATGGCGAGGCCGTCCGGACCGGCAGGAGAGGTCGGCTCAGCCACGGAGGATGGCCTCCTGCCGCTCGAGCCGGAGCCGAGCCAGGCGATCGAGCAACGACTCGGTCGACAGCGACATGCCTAACCGATCGGCGACGAGGGGCAGGGCCAAGGGGCCCGGCGTCTGGCACTCGACGATCCGCAGTGGACCGGCCTCGAGGCGGGCCAGGGTGCGGGCCAGGCGGCTCTCCTCGAACTGGCGGTCCATCACCTCGCGGCGGGCCTGGGCCAGGAGCCGGTTCTCGGGGTCGAAGTCGACCAGCACCTGCCAGAGGAGCGAGGTGCTGGCCTGGAGCTGCCGACGCGACTTCTCCGCCCCCGGCATCTTCTGCACCACGAGGCCGCTGACCCGAGCCACCTCGCGGAACTGGCGAAGCCCGAGCTCGCCGAGGTTCACGCTCGCGAGGAGATCCTCGACCAGCCGCTCGCGGGCGAAGATCGCCGGTCCGAGCTCGTCGACGTAGCGGTGCGGATTCGGCGTGAGAAGCTCGAAGCCGTAGTCGTTGATCGAGATGGCGAAGGTCGTGGCCACGCGGCGCCCGAGGCGGAGGGCGACCAGGGAGGCCAGCCCCTCGTGCACCAGCCGGCCCTCGAAGGGATAGACGAAGAGGTGGTGCCCCTCCTCGCTGCGGGCGGTCTCGACCAGGATCTCGTCCATCCGAGGCACGCCCGAGAGCTCGGCCTGGGCCTCGAGGATGGGGCGGGCGGCCTGCATCTCCGGCTCGTCGTAGGCGCCGTCCGCCGCCCGATCGAGGATGCGGCGCATGGCCTTGGCGAGGGCCGTCGAGAGCGGGAAGCGCGAGCCGTTCCAGCGCGGGGTGAACGGCGTGTGCCGCGGGGCCGGGCGGACGGTGGCGACCAGGTCGTCGAGGCGGACGAAGGCCACGGTGCGGCCGGCGAAGAGGAAGGTGTCCCCGGGCCGGAGTCGAGCCACGAAGTCCTCCTCGATCGAGCCGAGCGTGCCGCCGCCGTGGATCCGCACCTGAACCGTCGGGTCGGCGGTGATCGTCCCCACGTTCAGGCGATGCACTTGGCCCAACCGCTGGTTGGCGACGACATGCCGGCCCTCGACCACGGCCACCCGGTGGAACTGCGGATAGGCCTCGAGCGATCGGCCCCCGCGAACCACGAGGTCGAGGCACCAGTCGAAGTCGGCCCGGGCGAGCCCGGCGAAGCTGGTCGCGGTGCGCACCTCGCCAAACAGCTCGTCGGCGTCGAAGCCGCCGCCCATGGCGCAGGTGACCAGGTGTTGGACCAAGCAGTCGAGCGGGGCCAGGACATTCGGCCGCTCCTCGATCTCGAGCCTGGCCACGGCCTGGCGGGCGGCGGCGATCTCGACCAGTTCGAGGGCGTGGGTGGGCACGCAGAGGACGCGGCAGGTCGCTCCCGGCTGGTGGCCGGAGCGGCCGGCCCGCTGGACGAGGCGGGCGATCCCCTTCGGCGAGCCGAGCTGGACCACGCGCTCGACCGGCGTGAAGTCGACGCCGAGGTCGAGCGAGCTGGTGCAGACGACGAGGGTCAGCGTGCCTTCCTTGACCTCGGCCTCGATCCGCTCCCGCACCTCGCGCTCGATCGAGCCGTGGTGCAGGGCGAGTTGGCGGGCCCATTCGGGCCGGGCCTTCAGGATCTCGGCAAACCAGCGCTCGGCCTGGGAGCGGGTGTTGGTGAAGAGGAGCGTGGAACGGGCCGGATCGAGCCACTCGAGGAGCGGCCCGAGCATGGCCAGGCCGAGATGCCCCGACCACGGGAATCGCTCGATCCGCTGCGGCAGGAGGCTCTCGACGACGATGGGCCGCTCGACGCCGGCTGCGATGACGGTCGGCTCCACGCCAACGCCGACCGCCTGCCGGGCCGCGGCCTCGGGCTTGGCCACGGTCGCCGACAGGGCCCAGGTCCGGAGACCGGGTGCGAAGCGCCGCAGGCGGGCCAGGGCCAGCTCGGTCTGGGCCCCGCGCTTGCTCGCCGTTAGCTCGTGCCATTCGTCGACGATCGCCGCCCGCAGGCCGCCAAACACCTGGGGCGCGTCGGGGTAGGTGAGGAGAAGGGTGAGCGACTCGGGCGTGGTGATGAGGATCTCGGGCAGCCGCTGCCGCTGACGGGCCCGCTCGCTGCTACCCGTGTCGCCGGTGCGCGATCCCACCGCGAACGGCAGGCCGAGGGCGTCGATCGGGGCCCGCAGGGCCTTCTCGATATCCCGGCTCACCGCCCGGAGCGGCGTGACGTAGAGGAGGCGGAGCGACGAGCTATCGCTCGAACTCCCCTTCCAACCGCTGGCGAGCTCGGCCAGCGGGCCGCCGTAGGCCGCATAGGTCTTTCCCGCCCCGGTCGGCACGGTCACCAAACCGCTAGCACCCTCCGCGAAGGCCTTCCAGCAGGCCTCCTGATAGGCGTGCGGCCGCCAGCCTCGCGCGGCGAAGTAGTCGCGCAGAGGCTCTGGAGGAAGCGTCGTCGGCGACGACGCCACCGTTTCCTTGCTCCGCCTGCGACCTGCGACCGTGCCAGCCATGCCCGGCGCAGGATACGTCCCGCTGCCCCCTCACGCCCGCGGGTTCGCGCTCTCCGGCCGGAGCCGCACGTAGGCGACGCTGGTCGCCACCAAGGCGAGACCGACCACGAGGAGGGCGACCACCCGCCAGATGGTCGCGGCTTGGGCCAGGTCGATGATCAGGACCTTGACAAAGACAAGGCCGAGGACCCCGAGGCCCGCCCAGCGCAGCCAAGCCCGCTGGCGGGCGAAGCCGATGGCGATGAGGGCGATCCCGTAGATCCCCCACCACGAGCTGAGAGCCGGATGAACGATCGCCGCCCCGTGCGGCGAGAGGAGGTCGACAAGGACGATCGAGACCGTCCAGAGGAAGGCGAGCGAAGCAGCGACCGCCAGCACGCTCTGGAGCGGCGAGAGCCCGCGCCGATCCGGGGCCAGCGGTGCATCGATCCCGTTCGCTTGGCGAGGTCGCAGCATGCCGACCGCGAGCCCGCTGGTGAGGACGAGGAGGAGCCCGGAGAGGAGGTCGAGTCCCAGGATGCCCTGCCGCGAGCGCTCGCCCGCCAGCATGGCGATGGCCCCGCTCGCCACCCAGCCGAGGCCGGTCGCGACCAAGGCGAGGGCCGCCGCACGAAGCACGGCTAACCAGCGCCCGCCGCCTCCGAGGGTCGAGCCCAAGGCGACGAGGAAGGCCACGCTGGCCATGGCGCAGACCGTGACGTCGGCGGCGAAGAGGAAGGAGTCGCCGCCGCGCCAGCCGGGGGCCAAGGTGAAGGAGCGGATCCCCGTCGCGGCCACCAGCCAGCATGTCGCGGCGCCAAGGAGGAGCGAGCGAACCGCGGGGCGCTGCGCCCCCCAGCCGAACCAGAGGAGCGACACGGCGATGACGAGAAGCGAGATGGACGAGGTGATGGCCGTGGGCAGGGCCACCGCCTGCCGATCGTCCATGGCAACGTAGATGAGCCAGCTCAGGATCGCCGCGGCCCCGAGGAGGAAGCCCCCGATCCTCGGCGCGAGCCATCGGCGGCCGTGGCGGGTGACGGCGGCGGGGACGACGAGGAGCGGGAGGGCGTACCCGATCACCTGGAAGTGGCCGGTGCAGAGGGAGCCGATGGTGAGGAGCCAGGCCAAGGCGGCGGCCACCCCAAACAGCTCGACGCCCGCCCGGCGCGGACGGGCCGGGTCCGGGGCTGGTTCGCGCCACGCCCCCCACGCGGCAGCGAGGGTGAGGAGGGCCGGAGCCCAGGCCAGGAAGACGAGGTGGAACGCTCCCGCGATCTCGTCCCAGTCGGGACGGTCAGGCCAGGTCGGGCCCAATCGGGGCAGGATCTCGATGGCCGTCACCGGCACGGCCAAGAGGACGAGGAGCCCGGCCACCACGCGGAGGGAAGGCACGGCCATCCGCCAGGCCGCCTCGATCAGAAGGACGGCCGCAACCGACCAGCCCACGGCGATGCCCAGCCCGTTCAGGAAGGGCGAGGCGGCAAGCGGCACCATGGCCAGCGCCTCGGCCAGGAACGCTCGGGAGAGGAGCTGCATGGAGACGGCTAACGTTCGCTCGTCGTCGCCCAGCGCGTCCTCGACCCGTGGGCCGCGGAGGAGGAGGGACGCCGCCCCGGCCAGGATGGCGACCAGGGCCGGCGTGTAGGCGAGCGGCTCGGTCGGGGCCATGCGGCCGGCGATCGCGGGGACGCTGAGCACCGCGACGAGCACCGTGGCGAGGACCGAGGTCACCGCATTCGAGCGTGGAGTGAGGCCGCGCCACGCCGCCAGCATGCACTCCCCCGCCACCATCGCCCACCAGATGCCGACCGCGACCAAGGTCAAGGTCCCGTTGCCCGGACCAGCGGCGAGCGGCACCGCCACCAGGAATTGGAGCGGAAGGGCCACATAGCGCAGGACCCGGAACGGACGCGGGGCGAGGAAGGAGAGGGCGAGCGCCGTCCCGAGCGTGAGCGTGAAGTGGATGGCCAGGAGTTCGGGCTGCTGTCGATAGGCGTCGAGGAAGATCGGCGTGGCGTAGGCCGCGAGGAGGCTCACGATCGCCACGAGGAGCGATCGGGAGCGGGTGGTGACCACTAGCCCGATCACGGTCACGCCCATCGTGGCGAGGAGACCGGTCGGCCCGCGCAGCACCGCGAGGAAGACCGCCCCGACCACCGTGGCCACGAACATGGATCCGACACCTGCGGCGGACAGCCCGACGCTGGCGGCGCGACCATGGCGCCGGGCGGCGAGTTCACCGGCCAGGAGCAGGGCTCCGGCGAAGCAGTAGGCGATGGTTAGGCGGCCCAGGGCCCCGAGGGCCCCAAGCCAACCGTTGTCGTAGGCGAACTTCACGAAGATCCCGACCGCGAGGAGCGTCACCAGCGCCCCGAGGGCTGCGACGAGCCGGGATCCGACGAATCGTTCGACCGCCGCCGCCCGATCCGGGGCGTAGCCGGTGGGTGGGGCCAGCGGAGCCAGCGAAGCCTGGCCCGGGGCTGGCGGAGGGGCGATCGTCGGCGGCGTCGGGGGCGTCGGGGGCACCAAGCGTCGCGACAGCTCGGCGTCGATCGCTGCGATCCGCCGAGTCAGCTCCGCCCGTTCCCGCTCGAGTTCCCCCGAAGGCCGGCCCTCGTCGCCCATGCCGCCACTCCCGTCCGAGGCTCCGATCGGGGCCTCGGTGGGGAGTCTACGCCGTCTCCGCCGTCGGGCGGGCTGCGGTCCGTCCCTTCCACGAACGTTGCCCCGAGATGGCGAGGAGCCAGCTCCACCACTGCAAGGCGGTCATGGCGAGGATCCCGATCGGATGCAGCATCACCGTCGGCCAACCTTGGGCAAAGCGGCGGGCCAGCAGGCAGCGTTCGGAAAGGCCCGCCAGGATGGCCGCCGTGGCCAAGGCCGCCGCTGCCGGCGGGACGACGCCCATGGCCCACCCGGCGAGGAGGCCCCAAGGCAGCACGTGGCCTATCAGGTGCAGCACGGTGATCAGGACGAGGAGCCCCACGCTGCCTAACCCCTCGAAGGCGTTCTTGGCGAAGCCCCGCCAGGTGGCGACGAAGCCGCGGTACATGCGGCAGGAGACGAGTTGCGACCCGTCGAGGAGGTCGGTGCGGAGACCCGCCGCACGAAAGCTCCGCGGCATGCGGATGCCGTCGTGCATCGAGTCGGGGAAGCGGGCATGCCCGCCGCTCGCCCGGTAGGCCCCGGCCCGGGCGAGGAGGAACTGGCCGCAGCCGGCGCTAGCCGCCGGATCGAGGGTCGACCGCATGCGCCCAAACGGCAGGTAGGAGAGGAGGAGGAAGTGGATGAGCGGGATGAGCAGGGCCTCGCCGAGCGTCCCGGTCCGCTGCCGCGGGAAGGTCGAGAGGAGGTCGAGGCGACCCTCCTCGGCTTCCGCCACGGCGCTGGCGATGCAGTCGGGCTCGAAGCGGACGTCGGCGTCGGTGAAGAGGAGCCAATCGCCGAGGGCGGCCTCGGCCAACCGCTGGCAAGCATGCTGTTTGCCGTTCCAACCGCTCGGGAGGGGCACCGTGCGCGGCAGGCGGACCCGGCGGTCCTCGGCGGCGAGGCGGGCCAGGATGGCCGGCGTGCGGTCGCTCGACTGGTCGTCGTAGCAGAGCACCTCGACCCGCGCCGAACGGCTGCCGAGGATCGATCGCACGCAGGCTTCGATGTTGGCCTCCTCGTTGCGGGCGGGGATGCACACCGAGACGAGCGGCAAGGGCTCGTCGACGCGGCGGTCGGACACCACCCGCATCGGGCGGTAGCGGCGCAGATTCACCGCAGCGAGGATCGCCGCCTGGGCAGCGATCGCCGCGCTGGCCGCGGCCGGGAGCGTGGCCCAGTCGCCTCCGGTCATGCCTGGACGCCCCTCCCCTGCCCGAGACGATGCCCGATCTCGATCCCGGCCCGCTTGCCGCGGAGGCGAAGCCACCAGTCGTAGACGGGATGGACGCTCGACTCGCCGCCGAGCCAGGTCTCGAAGCTGGCCTGCTCGCGAGCCCGGACGGCGCGGGCGAGCTGTTGGGCGGCCTCGCCCATCGCGGCGCTGATGGCCCGCTGCCAGGCCGTGGCCCGGGGCTCGGTCTCCAAGGCGATCCCCCGCGCAGCGAGGAGGACCTCGGGCTTTCGCTCCCGACCGAAGGCGTACTCGATGGCCACCGCCACCGCCGAGCGGACTCCGACGCGGGCGGCGAGAGCGGCGGCGCCAGGCCGGACCACGAGCGGCTCGCGGGGGTCGGTGAACCGTCCTTGCGGGGTCAGCATGAGGACCGTCGCCGGCTCCCGTCGGACCTCCCCTGCCACGTAGCCGAGCATGGCCCCGAGCGACCGCGGGTCGTCGGGATCGATCCCGAAGAGGCCGAGCTTCCGCATGAAGCGAAATCGTTCCAGCTCGCGGCGATCCATGGGGGCCAAGACCGGCCGCCCGCCCAAGGTCCGCCGCCAAAGCAAGGCCCCGACGATCGGATCCCACCACGAGGCGTGGGTGAGGAGGACGAGACCGGGGCCGTCGGCGGCGCCGAGGGCAAGGAGCTCCTGGTGCGAGCCGGGCGTGGCCCGCACGGCGTGGAACGACCGCCGCAGGAGCCGCTCCGCGTACCACGCGAAGACGCTTGTCACGCGACGGTCGCGTCGGGCCTCGACTAGCTCGCTGTCAGCGCCGGCTCCGGACACGCGGCCTCCTTTCGGCCTCCGACGGTCGGCGTGAGGCCGAGATCCTCGCCCACCGCATTCGCCGCCGTCACCCCGCTCATCAGGACCATGGGCACGCCGGGGCCGGGATTCACGCTGCCGCCGGCGAGGTAGAGGCCGCGCAGCACGCGGGACCGGTTGCGGGGCTTGAACCCGCCGCCCAGCCGGCCGTGGGAGGCGAGGCCGTAGATCGCCCCGCCCTCGGCGTTGTACAGGCGCTCGATGTCGGTCGGCGTGAGATGCCGCTCGACCACGATGTGCCGCTCGATGTCCTCCATGCCTGTCCGCCGCAACTTCTCGACGATCGTCGGGCGGTAGCGCTCGAGGAGGCCGCCCGGCCCGAGCCACTCCTGCCCCGGCCGGAGGTAGGGCGTGTGGACGAGGACGTAGAGGGCCTCGCAGCCGGGCGGAGCCTGGGTCGGATCGGTGCGGCTCGGCACGCAAAGGTAGAGGGTCGGGTCGCGGGCCGGGATCCCCTGCCGGTAGATGTCGCCGAACTCCTCCTCGCTCGAGCCGCTGAACAGGAAGTCGTGGTGCAGGAGATGGTCGTACTGCCGATCGAGGCCGAGGTAGAGGACGACGCCGCTGCAGGCCGGGGTGTGGGTGCGGGCCAGTCGCGACGCCTCCCGCTCCGCCCGCGGGCCGGCGAGGAGATCGCGGGCCGTGCGCTGCACGTCGCAGTTCGAGACGACCACGTCGGCGTCGATGCGCCGCCCGTCCTCGAGTTCGACGCCTGCCGCCACGCCGTCCCGTTCGAGGATGCGCCGGACCCCGACGCCGGTCAGGATGGTCGCCCCGTCCTCGCGGAGGATGCGCTCCAAGCTGCGGGCCACGGAGCGCGTCCCGCCCATCGCGTACCAGCAGCCGTGGTCGACCTGGGCCGCGGCGATCAGGGTGAGGATGGCCGGGGCGAGGAAGGGACTCGATCCAACATATTGCAGGAAGTGCTCGACCAGTTGGAGGACGTGGGGCTCGCCGAGGTGGAGGCGGGCGGTCGCGGCGACCGTCGAGTGCAGCCGCATGGCGGCGATGTCCTTGAGGAGCCTGGCGTCCGCGGGCGGCGGGCGGCGCATCAGGTCGCCGATCCCGCCGAGGTCCTTGTAGAAGAAGACTCGCTCGCTCAGGCTGTACATGCGGCGCGAGTAGGCGATGAAGTCGCGCCAGCCGCGGCCGAGGCCTTGCCCCGGGAACTGCCGCTCGAGGGCGGCCGCCATGGTCTCGACGTCCTCGAGGAGGTCGACCCGCGATCCGTCGGCGTAGAAGCAGCGCCACTGCGGATCGAGCCGGACCAGGTCGATGTAGTCGGCGACCCGCCGTCCGCTCCGGGTGATGATCCCGCGCAGGACGTCGGGCATGGTCAGGATGGTCGGCCCCATGTCGAAGGAGAAGCCGCGCTCGCTGAGCACGTTCATCTTCCCGCCGAGATGCCGCTGCCGCTCGACCACGGTCACCGCCGCCCCCAGCCGCGAGAGCTCGCAGGCCGCGGAAAGCCCGGCTAACCCGCCACCGATGACGACTGCCCGCGGGGCGTCGTGTCGCTTCACGTCGAACCTCCCTGTGGATCGCCGAAGGAGGCCATCGCCTGCGGCGAACGCTTGATGGATGCGGACCGGACGGTGGATCGGGCGGCGCCGGGCCGAGAGGCCAAGCCCCGCGCCAGCCGGGCGAGCCAGGCTTGGGCCCCGCGCGTCGGCGTCTCGATCGGGACCCGCCACCGCCCGGTCGTACTGACGGTCATGCTGCGGGTGAGGGCCAACAGACCCTCGGCCCCGCGGCTCGCGCCCCAACCGCTTGCTCCGCGGCCGGCGAGCGACGCGGCCGGATGGGCGGTGGGCAGGATGCAGTCGTTCCAGGTCACGAAGCTGCTGCCGAGGGCGGCCAGCGACGCCTCGTCGAGGGAGGGCGACCGCGAGAAGATCGAGGTGGCTAACGCTTGGCCGACGCCGCGATGGAGGCGGATGGCCTCGTCCAGGTCGGCCACCGCGGCCACCGCGACCAGCGGCCCGAAGTGGTTGCCTTCGAAGAGCGGGGCATCGGGCGGGCAATCGGCGAGGACGAGCGGACGGAGGACCGCCCCGCGCGGAGGTTCCGCCACGCCGCTCAGGGAACGGGCCCCGCGGGCGACGGCGTCGAGGGCGAGGGCGTGGCAGCGCTCGGCGGCGGCCCGGTCGACCAGGCGGAGCGGCGTCGCCGCTGCCGCGAGGCGGGCGAGGTGGGCGAGGAACGCGGGATAGGCCGGGGCCTCGACCAGGATCCGCCGCGGCGCCATGCAGGTCTGCCCGGCGTTCATGGTGACCGCCCGCCAAAGGCAGCGGGCGGCGAGATCGAGATCGGCGTCGGCCCGGACAATGGCCGAGTCGTGGCCGGAGAGTTCGAGGATGGTCGGGGTCAGGGTGCGGGCCGCCCGCTCGGCGATCGACCGCCCGACGCGGGTCGAGCCGGTGAAGAGGACGAGGTCGAAGCGCTCCTCCTCGAGGAGGCGCTCGCCCTCGGCCCGCTCCGCCGGACGCACCTCGAGCTGGCCGGACGGCACGCCGCACGCCTCGAGAGCCTCCGCACAGAGGGCAAGGAACCGACCTTGGCAGCGCGGGGCCCGCTCGGACGGCTTCACGCAGACCCGGTTCCCGGCCACGATGGCCTGCACCAGTTGGATGCCCAACAGTTGGTAGGGGTAGTTCCAGGTGGCGATGATCGCCACGCGGCCCGCGGGGACGCGGCGCACCTCGTGCCGCTGGCCCCACTGCCACCACGGCCGCCCGCCGAGCCTGGTCGGACGCAACAGCCTCGGGGCGTGCGCCCGGTGCCAGCGCAAGCTGGCAAGGAGCGGCATGAGGTCGCCGGTCAGCGTCTCGAACCGCGATTTCCCGATCTCGACCTCGGCAAGATCCAACAATTCGTCTTGGTGCAGCCGAAGCAGGCGGTCGAGAGCGCCCAAGAATCCGATGCGGGCAGCAAGCGGAGCGAGCGTCCCGGCGGACCACCGGGGATCGTCGTTGGCCAAGGTGGTGCGGAGCACGGCCTTGCCCTTCGCCTTGGTCCTCGGGCCGGATTCAGCGATTCGCAAACCTGGTCGAGAGGCCGAATCCCGCACCCGAGGAGGCTCGAAGCGGCGGCCATGATCGCCACCTCGTCCTCGATCCGACCCGGGACTCCAGCGCCCCACCAGCGTTCAACACGACGAGCGGGCCGACGTGCCGGACGTTCGATCGGGATCGTCGGCGCCGGACCCGGGGGCCTGGCCACCGCGGCCCTCTTGGCCCGGGCCGGGTTCGAGGTGACCATCTACGAGGCCCGCCGCGAGCACGGCGGACGGACCCGGCGGATCGAGTTGCCCTCGCCCTCGGGCACCTACCGCTTCGATTGCGGCCCGACGTTCTTCATGATGCCCTACGTCCTCGAGGAGATCATGGCCGCGTGCGGCCACCGCCTCGCCGACCACTGCACGCTGACCCGCCTCGACCCGATGTACCGGCTCCTGATCGGGCGGGAGAAGGGCCGGCCGCTGGTCATCGATGCCACCCAGGACGTCGAGGCCATGGTCCGCCAGCTGGCGGCGGTCGAGCCGCACGACGGGCCCGCCTTCGAGCGCTTCCTCCGCGACAACCGCCGCAAGCTGTCCTTGATGGAGCCGATCCTCCGCCGTCCGATCCGCGGCTGGCGCGACCTCCTGCAGTGGGACGCCATGCGGGTGGCCCCGGCCCTGCGGCCGTGGGAATCGCTCCACACCTACCTCGGGCGCTACTTCCGGAACGAGCACCTCAAGCTCGCCCTCTCCTTCCAGAGCAAGTACCTCGGGATGAGCCCCTTCGAGTGCCCGAGCCTCTTCTCGATCCTCCCCTTCATCGAGTACGAGTATGGCATCTGGCATCCGCAGGGCGGCTGCGCCTCGCTGATGGACGGCTTGCTCGCCGTGGCCCGCGAGCTGGGAGCGACCATCGAGGTCGGCGCCCCGGTCGAGCGCCTCCTCTTCGAGGGGACCCGCTGTGTCGGCGCCGTCGCCGCCGGGCGCAGCGTCCGGCACGACCACATGGTGATCAACGCCGATGCGACCTGGGCCCTCCGCCACCTCGTCCCGGAATCGCTCCGCGGCCGCTGGGACGACCGGCGCATCGAGTCGGCGGACTATTCCTGCTCGACCTTCATGATGTACCTCGGCGTGGAGGGCGAGGTCGACCTTCCGCACCACACGATCTACACCTCGCGCACCTATCGCGAGAACCTCGCCGACATCGCCCGTCGCGGCCGCCTGAGCCCCGATCCCTCGGTCTACGTCTGCAACGCCTCGCGCAGCGATCCCACCTTGGCCCCGGAGGGCGACTCGTCGCTCTATGTCCTGGTGCCGGTGCCGAACCGGAAGGCCGCGATCGATTGGGAACGCCAGGCGATCCCCCTCGCCGACACCACGCTCGGCCAACTCGAGTCGGTGTTCGGGATCGACGACCTCCGCCGCCGCATCCGGGCCGAGCGGGTGGTCACGCCGCTCGACTGGGAGCGGGAGCGGATCACCTTCGGAGCGACCTTCAACCTCGCCCACTCCCTCTCCCAGATGCTGCACCGCCGCCCGCACCACGCGGTCGAGGGGATCGACGGCCTGTGGCTGGTGGGAGGCGGCACGCACCCCGGTTCGGGGCTCCCGGTCATCTTCCTGTCCGCCGAGATCGCGGCCGAGGGGATTTGCGCCAAGGAAGGCGTGGCCTCGCCTCTCCGCTCGCCCAGGCCCTTCGGCCTCGCCGACCGCCAGCCGGCCGGGCTGGCCGCGGCCCTCTGCTCATAGCCGCGCCCGGATGTCCCAGAGGTCGGGGAAGAGGGCGTGGAAGAGCGTCGACTTCAGGTACTCGACGCCGCTCGAACCGCCGGTGCCGGGCTTCGAGCCGATGGTCCGCTCGACCATCTTCACGTGCCGGTAGCGCCACTCCTGGATGCCCTCGTCGAGGTCGACCAACAGCTCGCACACCTGGCGCACCTGCGGGTTGCTGCGGTAGGCGGCCACGAGCAGCTCCTGCACCCGCTCGTCGCGGGCCGTCGGTTGGGCGAGGTCGCGCTCGAGAAGGTCCTGCGGCACGGCGAAGCCGCTGGCCACGAGGTAGCGGAGGAAGCCGTCCCAGAGCGACGGCTCGCGGAGCAAGGCCTCGAGCCGCTGGCGCTCGGGCGATCCCTTGGGCTGCCACTCGATCGCCTTGGCCCGCTTGTGGCCGAGGGCGAACTCGAACTCGCGGAACTGCCAGGACTGGAAGCCGCTCGAGTTCTCGAGCCGCGAGCGGAAGGACGTGAAGCTGGTCGGCGTCATCGTCTCGAGGACGTCGATCTGGGCCACCATCGTCTTCAGGATGGTGAGCATCCGCTTGAGCGAGGCGGTCGCCGTCGGCTGGTCGTTCCGCTCCAGGGCCCGGCGCACATAGGCCGCCTCGTGGAGCTGTTGCTTGAACCAGAGCTCGTACACCTGGTGGATGACGATGAAGAGCATCTCGTCGTGCTCCGGCCCGTCGGAGAGGGGCTGCTGCAAGGCGAGCAACTCGTGCACCTTCAGGTAGGAACCGTAGGTCAGCGGCATGGGCGCGATTCTCCACGAAGGAGGGAGGCTTGCCAAACAGGCGGACCGGGAACCGCGCGGAGGGAGCGGCTGCGTGGAATTCGCACCGCCCTTCGCCCGGCGACGGAACCGGAAAGCCGGGCGGAGCGAATCGTCTCCTGTCCGGTCTCCCCGGGCTGGGTGCGGTGGGTCGCCAGGGCCTTGCCCGACGATCCACCTTTCGGGTTCGCTTCCGATCACACCGACAACTCGCGATCCAACAGGTCCACGAGCCGCTGGCGGCCTCGGAGAGGGTGAAGGTGGTTGATGCGCGCCTCGGCCGCAACGTCGTCCACGCGGCCGGAGCGCGGTCACCACGACCGCCAGCGGCTCGCCGGACCCCGCTGAGAGGACGCCGAGAGACGCCGCGAACCGGCGCTCCCGCGCGTCGGTCGCTTCCGATTCCTCCGCTCCCCCCCAAGCTCTTGGGGCCCGTTTCTCGGGGGCTGCCGTGGCCGCACGGGATGCGTTGTCCCGTGTCGCCACGGCGGCGGCGTCCTTCGCCTAACGGGTGGCCGAGCCGCGGGCGTTCTCGATGGTGATGCGGCCGCTGGCCATGTCCCAGGTGACTCGCTCGGCCTGGATCGGCTGCGGCCGCGTCGCCTGCACCACATCGACCATTCGCCCCGGGCGGGCGGTGAGGGTGGCCACCCCCGACTCGACCGAGTAGGAGAGCCCGTCGCAGACGATGGTGATGCCCGAGGCCTCCGAGGTGCGGAGGACGACGCGCTGCGTGTCGTCGCCGCTCGCTTCGAGTCCGAGGATGCGGGCGGTGCCGGCCAGGTCCCCGTCCTCCTGCCCCTTGGCCCCGTCCGCGGCGAGCCGCTCGATCCGGGCCTCGAACCGGGCCCCGCTCACCCGCAGCTCGTCCTCGGCCCGGCTCCCGGCGTGGGCCAAGGTGACGTCGCCCGTCATGGTGATCGTGAATCGATTGGCCGCCCCCTCGGTGCGGAGCATGGTGAGCGACTGCTTCCAGGCGAAGCTGCTCGATCCCTCGGCCCCCAAGGAGAGCTTGGGCCCGCCGATCGAGGCCGCGTCACTCTCAGGCGCCTCGCCGGCCACCTTGGCCTTCGCTTCCGGACCGGCGTCGCTGGTCCGCTCGGGGACGTGCGTGTAGAGCGTGCCGGCCACCGGCACGTTGCCTTCGCCGGTCACCGTGTCGTAGGAGATCTCCTCGCCCGAGAGCTTGAAGAGCCGCGGGTCGCCCTTCCGCGACTCGTCCGCCCAGCGGCTGCTGATGAGGACGGCGCCGCCCGCCGCCCGCACGCCGCGGATTCCGCGCTCTCCCATCGCGTCGGGGCCCAGGCCGCTCGGGGCCGAGGCGACCGATGCGTCCTTCGCCGCTTGCTCGCCGGCCAGTTCGAGCTTGACGGTGCTCGCGTTGAGGAGATCGGTCGAGGCCCGGTCGGGCGTGCTGCGCAGGCGGACCGCCCCGCTGATGGTGATGGTGCCGCCGGTCGCGAGCTCGCTGGTGGCCTTCTCGTCGAAGAGGAATCCGTCGTTCCATTCGCCCTGGAAGCGATAGCGCTCCGGCACCGTGGGCCGTTCCGCCGGACGGTCGCTGCCGTCGACCAGCGGTTGGGCGAAGGCCCGCACCCGGCCCGGGCCGCTCGAGCGGGCGGTGCGCGACGCCTCGTCGAAGTCGATCGATTGGATGGAATCGGCGAGCACCGTGCCGCGGACGACCCAGATGTCCTTGCCGCCGAGGTGGAGCGTGCGGAGGAGGCCGTCGCCGTGCAGGTCGTCGGCGTAGACCCGCGTCGCGGCCTCGCCCTCGGCCCGCAGCAACGCCTGCACGCCGCCGCTCGAGTCGACGGTGGCGATGTCGACGGCCAGGTCCTGGCTTCCCTGCTCGGCCTTGGACGCCTCGGACGGCGCTCCGCCCGGCTCGGCGAAGGCGACCACCAAGGACTCGGTGAAGAGGCTCTGCCGCGGGTCGCGGGCGGCCACCGTGCCGGTGGCGTCGAGCCGGGCCGGCGCCGTCTCCCCGGTGGACGAGGTCCGCAGGGCGAGGTCGAGCTGTTGGGCATCGAGCGAGCCCTTGCCGTCGGTGCGCTGGGCGACGGCCAGCTGTTGGGCATCGCCGCGGGCCACGAGCCGGGCCAAGGACTGCTTGCCTCCGGCCGAGTCGAAGGTCGCGGTGACGCCGTGGGCGGTGACCATGAAGTCCTGGCCCGTGGCCTGGACGCCTCCCACGAAGTCGGCGCTGCGCAGCTCGCCGTCGGCTTCGGCGGCGGGAGCGAAGCCGAGATCGAGCCGCTCGGTCCAGCCGATGGTCACCGTGGCCGGCGTCCGGTCCGCCGCGAGGGCAGCAAGGAGGACGGCCCCCGACGCGTCGCGGCTCACCACGGTCGTGGCGGGATCGATGGCCATGGCCCGGAAGGCTTCGCCGCCCGAGGCGAGTTCGACCGTCCCTGGACCGGAGAAGCCGCCCTTGCCGCTCCCCCGCTCGAGCCAGAATCGCTCGCCGGTCGCTTGCAGCCGCGGGCTCTCGACGCGGAGCGGAAGGCCGGGCCGTCCCACCGCCTCGACCCGATCGTCGTGGCCGCGGAAGGAGGCTCGGGCGCAGCGCACGTGGGCCTTGGTCGACTCGTCGTCGATGGTCACCGCCGAGTCTGGCCGGTCGCTGGTCCCATTGTCAGCCAAGAGAGCGACCGCGACGTCGTCGCGCGAGGAGAGCCGCTCCTCGGGCCCGGCCGGCTCGAGGATGAGGCGACCGGTGTAGGTGATGGTGACCAGTTCGCCGCTCTCGGCGGCGGCCTGCCCGAAGCTGGCGGCGGCGATGGCGGCGAGGGGCGCCGCTGCAAGCGGTTGGGCGGCTGGCGAAGCGTCGCCCTCGGCGATCAGCGTGGAGCGACCCTCGAGCGAGAAGACCGCCACCAAGCGGTCGCCGCGCAGATGGGCCACGTCCTTCCCCTTGGTCCGGGTCACGTGCACCGAGTCCTCGAGCGTGAGCCGGTAGAACCGTTCGTCGGCTGCCTGCTGACCGGCACCCGTTCCGCCGCCCTGGTTGGCAGGCGGCGGTGGCGGCGGGGCGCTGTCGGCGCCGGTCGCCGCCGAGGCGGGCGGCGTCCGCCGCGAACCATCGTCGCCGCCGCGGCGGATCTCGATCGGCTTGGTGCAGCGGTCGACGACCAATCGCTCGAGCACGTTCGTCTTGGGGTCGACGAGGAGGGAGAGGCCCTGCCCCTGGAAGGCCCCGGCGTCCGAGCGCAGCGTGATGTCGCCGTCGCAGCGGATCTCGCCGAGGATGTTGTCGAAGGTGGCGTCGGCCGCATCGACCTCGAGGACCGCGGGGCCGGTCAGGTCGGCTGGCTTCCCGTCTTGCGGGCGATAGACGCGGATCCGCACGTTACCGGTGAGCGTGCCGGTCTCGAGGGCCCGCTTCGGAATGCGGGCCTTGCCTTGGTCGGCGTGCAGCGTGATCACCCGGCCGTCGCGCTGGAAGAAGACGGCCCGCGGGCGCTCCAGCTGCATCAGGCGGTCGGGGAGCGGCTCGACCCGCTGGGCGCTGTACTGCTGGCTGAGGCGGCCGGCGTCGTCGGTCACCTGGACCCACGCCCCTTCCTCGAGCTCGACCATCGACCCCTCGCCGAACGCCCGCCCCCCGCGGGCTTCGTCCGGATTGAGCTTGCCGGGCGAGACCACGTCCTTGGGGGCCTGGATTCGCCGCTCGCCGCCTTGGCTTCCCTTCGAGCGGTCGAGGTTAGCCACCACCAGCAGGAGGACCGCGGCGAGCCCGATGCCACCACCGACGAGAAGGAAGGCCCGGCCGCGGGGCCGAGGCGAGGAGAGGGGATCGGGGAGTCGCTGCGGAGTCTGGGCCATGGCGATGGTGCCTAGGGGCATCCTCCCCTGCTGTCGACCGCGCCGCCAGCGGCGCGTCCGGCTCCCGCGAGCGGGTCGAAGACAGCGACCGCCTCCGACCAGCGACCCGCCTTGTGGAGGAGATGCTCGATCGCGTCGCGCACCGCCCCCTGTCCGCCGGGGCGGCCGGTCACGAAGCGAGCCACGGCCTGCACCTCGTCGGCTGCGTCACGGACCGCCATCGGGTAGCCCGCCCGCCGAAGGGCCGGCAGGTCGGGCAGGTCGTCGCCCAGCATCGCCGTCTCATCGAGCCCGATGCCAAGCTGGCCGCACAGCCGCTCGAGATCAGCGCCTTTGTCCTTCGATCCGTTCACCACATGGCGAATGCCCAACTCCTCGAGGCGGTGCCGCAAGCTCATGCCGACGCGGCCGGTCAGGATCGCCACCTCGTAGCCCAGGGTCCTCCAGAGGCGCAGGCCGCAGCCGTCGCGGACGTGGAAGCGCTTGGTCTCCTCGCCCGAGTCGGCGATCGCGATGCCCCCGTCGGTGAGGACGCCATCGACGTCCAGGACGAGGAGCCGCACGGATGGAAGCTCCGGATGCGTCATCGAGGGCCACTATACTCGCCGCTCCATGGCCCACGGCGAACAGGTCGATCTCGAGCAGTCCGTCCTCGAGTCCATGACGTTCATCCAGACCGTGGTGAACGTCGGGATGACCTTGGGCCAGGCGATCGACACGCTCCGCTCCCGCAAGGTCATGCACGCGGTCCTCTACGTCTACGTGGTCGACGACGAGGACCGCCTGGTGGGCGTCCTGCCCATGCGCTCCATCCTCCTCTCCCAGCCGGAGACGCCGGTGCGGGAGACGATGCTCACCCGATTCGTGACCCTCAACGCCCGCGAGACGGTGGGCGATGCCCTGATGGCCTTCGCCGCCTACCGCCTCCTGGCCCTTCCCGTGGTCGACGACGAGGGGCATCTCCTGGGGGCGGTCGACGTCCAGACCTACGCCGACGAGACCTTCGAGCTGGCCGAAGCCCAGCGCGTCAATGCCCTCTTCCAGATGCTCGGCGTCCGCGTGCGCGAGGCCCGCGACCGCTCGCCGTGGCGGGGCTTCAAGGCCCGCATGCCGTGGCTCTGCTGGAACCTCTTCGGCGGGACGACCTGCGCCCTCATCGCCAAGGCCTTCGACGCCACGCTGACCCAGTTCCTCGTCCTCGCCATGTTCATCCCGCTGGTCCTGACCCTGGCCGAGAGCGTGGCCATGCAGTCGATGACCCTCGTCCTCGAGGTGCTGCAAGGGGTCGGGACGCGCTGGCGACTGGTCCGGAACCGCCTGTGGACCGAAGCGGGCACGGCCAGCCTGCTCGGCCTCTGCTGCGGGCTGATCGTCGGGGCCACGGGATGGGCCTTTGGCGGCGGCCCCGCCGTGGCCGCGATCCTGCTCGGAGCGATCGCCCTCTCGATGGTCGTGGCCGCCGCGATCGGGGCCTTGGTCCCGATCGTCCTCCACACCCTTCGCCTCGATCCGCGGGTCGCTGCGGGCCCCATGGCCCTCACCGGCGCCGACATCTTCGCCACCGTCATCTATCTCGGCGGGGCGACGCTCCTCCTGATGTAGCGGCTTATCCCGCCCGAGCGGCGAGGAGGAGGGCGGCGATGTCGTACGCGGCGTGGGCCCCGACCACGATGCCGAAGCCGCGCTTGGCGAAGATCGCCCCGAAGTAGCCGCCGGCCACGAGGAGCGAGGCGAAGCGCGGCAGGTCGAATGCCCCGTGGCTGTCGCGGAGCGGGTGGTAGAAGGCGAAGGCGATGGCCGAGAGGACGACGGCGAGGATCGTGCTCCGCCGCTCCGGCCACTTGAGGGCGTCGACGAACGCCGTGTGCAGGACCGCGATCAGGGTCATCCGGAAGATGAGTTCCTCGTAGAGCCCGGCCCCCATGGCGATCGCGACCTGCCCGGCGAGGGGCAGCTTGCGAAGCGTGGTTTCCGCGGCGTCGGCTCCGAGCGCAGCGGGGGCCACGGCCCCGAAGGCCTGGGCGATGAGCTGGGCAAAGACGAGGAGCGGCAAGGCCAAGGCCACGCTCTCGAGGACCATCAGCCCCACCGTCCGCAGGTCCACTTCCCATTTCTGCCGGGCCAGGACCTGCCAGGTGAGGAGGACGACGACGAGGAGCGCCCCGGGCAGCGAGAGGGCCGGCAGCGAGAGGCTCGCCCCGTCCAGCCCGAAGGCCTCGAAGATCCTCAGGAGCGCCTCGTGGGCCTTGTTGGTGAGGACGACTCCGCTTCCCCGCAGGTAGACGAGGAGACCGACCTCGTAGAAGACGATCAGGGGCAGCAGGAAGAAGAGGATCTCGAGCGGCCGCTGCGAGCGCAGAAAATAGCCGTCGGCTGCGGGCTCCCCCGCGCGCGACGGCTTCGACTGCTTGGCCATGGGTCAGGTTCCCTCGGCTGCCGGCGGCCCGGAGAGACCGAGGCCGGCGACGACGGGCGACAGCGGACTCAGGCCTTGGCCGCCGGTGCCTTGCCGCCCGCCTTGAGGGCGTTCAGGCGCTTGGCCATCCGGCTCTTGCGACGGCTGGCGGCGTTCCGGTGGATGGTGTTCTTGGTGGCGATCGAGTCGAGGAGGCCCGCCATCTTGCGGAACTCGGTCTCGGCCGCGGCGGCGTCGCCGGCGGTGATCGCCTTGAGGAAGGCCTTGGTCTGGTCCTTGATCCGGCGCTTGCGCCAGTTGTTGAGGGCGTTCCGCTTCTTGGTCTGACGAACGCGCTTCTTGGCCGAGTCGGTGTTGGGCACGGGGTCTGTCCTCTGGATCCGTCGGGAGAATCGGGCATGATGGCAGAAGGCCCGAGGGATGGCAAGCCCATCGCCCGTTCCCGCCCTCCCCGCCGCCGCCGATTCGGACCTCGATCGGCTCGAACCGCCCCCGAGCGGCCGGCATGGCCTTGGATTCGGGGGCCAGGCTCCCTATCGTCGGACCCATCGCCGTGACCCGACCCAGCACCCCCATCGCCGAAGCGGCCAGCGCCGTCTCGACCCGACCGGACACCCGGACCGCGGCGATGGAGTTGGCCGACCTCCTGGCCGCCGACTTCGCCGGACCGGCCGACCTGCTCGTCCTCTTCGGCTCCTTCCACCACCGGGCCGCCTTCATGGAAGCGGCGACCATCGTCCGCCGGGCCATGCGGGCCGAGTGTTGCCTGGGCTCGACCGTCGAGTGGGTGGTCGGACGCGGCCGGGAATGCGAACACTCCCCCGGCCTGACCGGACTCGCCCTGCGGCTCCCCGGGGTGAGCCTCTCCCCCGTCCGCTTCGACCTCTTCGACGGGCCGCCGCAAGTCTGGAGCGACGACTTCGTGGCCGAGAGGCTGGGTGGAGTCGACGGACACCGCGGAACGTTCCTCGTCGCCGATCCCTTCTCCATGCAGGTGCCGGCCCTGCTCGACCGCTGCGCCACCTTGCCCGGCAACGCCGGGGCCAGCGGCGTTCGCGGCCCGATCGTGGGCGGCATGGCCAGCGGATCGAGCCAGCCTGGGGCCAACGTCCTCCTCCTCGACGACATGGTCGCTGCGACCGGCGCGGTCGGCGTCAGCTTCCGCGGCCCGGTCACCCTCGACGCCCTGGTGAGCCCGGGCTGCGCCCCCTTCGGCCCGACCTACGTGATCACCAAGGCCCGAGGCAACGTGATCGAATCGCTGGGCGGATTGAGCGCGGTCGACGCCCTGCACGAGGCGGTCGAGACGCTGCCCATGGAGGACCGCCCGACGCCCGAGCAAGGCGTGATGATCGGCTTCGCCATCGACGAATACCGCGAGCGCTTCGGCCGCGGCGACTTCGTCCTCCGCGGCGTGCTCGGGGCCGACGCCAAGCGCGGCACGCTCGCCGTCGGCGACTACGCCCGCATCGGCCGCACCATCCGCTTTCATCGCCGCGACGCGAAGGCCGCTGCGGAGGATCTCCAACTCCTCCTCGACCGCGAGGAAGTGCGCGATCCGCCCCTGGCCGTCCTCCTCGCCAGTTGCGAGAGCCGCGGCCGCAAGCTCTTCGGGACGGGGAGCACCGACGCCAAGCTGCTGGCCCGACGGCTCGGCGACCCGCCCCTCGCCGGCTTCTACGCGGCGGGCGAGATCGGTCCGGTCGGAGCCCGCTCCTTCCTCCACGGCCACGCCATCGTGGCGGCCTTGCTGCGGCCCGGCGCTCCCGAGGCCGAGGGCGGAACCGCCGACGCCGGCGGGGGTACGATCGGAGACGCATGAGCCTCGAGACGATCTTGCGGAACCGCGGCCTCCTCGACGGGGAGCAACTCGAACGCTCCGTCGAGGAAGCTCGGCGCACCGGCGAGCGGGTGGACCAGGCGGCGATCCGCCTCGGCTACGTGCAGAGCGGCGCGGTCCTCGAGGCGATCGCCGAGCAGTTCGACCTTCCGGTGGTCGAGCTCGACGGCGTGGAACCCGACGAGCAGGCCCTGCGGAGCCTGCCGCCCAAGCTCGTCTTCAAGCTGCGCTGCGTGCCCATCGCCCGTGAAGGGCGCACCCTGCGGGTGGCGACCAGCGATCCCTTCAACCTGAACGCCTTCGACGAGTTGCGCATGGTGACCGGGCTCGCGGTCGACCTGGCCCTGGCCGACGATCGCGATGTGGCCAAGTTCATCCGCCGCCACTTCGGCGTGGCCGGCGACACGCTCGATGCCCTCTCCGCCCACGACGAGGGCGAGCGCACCGCCGACGACGCCGGCACCTTCGAGGCCTCGGACGGTTCGGAGGAGGCGGAAGAGGCGAGCGTCATCAAGCTGGTGAACGACCTCCTCATCGAGGCCATCCGCGAGCGGGCCACCGACGTCCACATCGAGCCCTACGAGCACGACCTCTCCGTCCGCTACCGGATCGACGGCGTGCTGGCCCCGGCCGGCGTGCCGCCCACCATCAGCCGCTTCCGGAACGCGATCACCAGCCGCCTCAAGATCATGGCCAACCTGAACATCGCCGAGAAGCGGCGACCCCAGGACGGCCGCATCACCCTCCGCCACAAGGGCACCGAGTTCGACCTGCGGGTCTCGATCATCCCCATGCTGCACGGGGAAGGCGTGGTGCTCCGCGTCCTCAACAAGGGGGCGGTCATGCTCGGGCTCGAGCAGCTCGGCATGCCCGGCGACATCCTCGGCCGCTGGGACACCCTGATCGGGCGACCCCACGGGATCCTCCTCGTCACCGGCCCGACCGGCTCGGGGAAGAGCACCACGCTCTACGCCTCCCTGGGCCGGATCGTGAGCGACGAGATCAAGGCCATCACGGTCGAAGACCCGGTCGAGTACCACGTCTCGGGCGTCAACCAGATCCAGGTCAACAGCCAGGTCGGCCTGACCTTCGCGGCGGGGCTTCGGGCCATCCTCCGCCACGACCCCGACATCATCATGATCGGCGAGATCCGCGATCTCGAGACCGCCGAGGCGGCGGTGCAGGCCTCGCTCACCGGGCACCTCGTCTTCTCGACCCTCCACACCAACGACGCGGCCGGAGCCACCACGCGTCTCCTCGACATGGGGATCGAGCCCTTCCTGGTGGCGAGCTCGGTGGAAGGGATCATGGCCCAACGGTTGCTCCGTCGGCTCTGCCCGCATTGCCGTCGCGAGCACCACCCCGAACCCGCCGAATTGCCCCCCGACTTCGGCTCCCTGCCCGCCGGCCAGCCGCTCTACGAGGCGGTCGGCTGCCGCGAATGCCGCTCGACCGGCTATCGCGGGCGGATCGGGATCTACGAGCTCCTGACCCTCTCCGAGCGGACCCGCGAACTCATCATGGGCCGCACCAACGCCAGCCGGATCGCCGCCGCGGCGATCGAGGACGGCGACCTCTGTCTCCTCCGCGACGCCGCCTACCGCGCCGTCCGGGAGGGGGTCACAACGATCGCCGAAGCGGTTCGAGCGACCAAGGGCTGAGCGGGCCCCCGACGGTCGGCACGATGGGGCAGGTGACCGCTTGACCTATTTCCCCTGAACCGCGACACTTCCGGGCTCGCGTCCCCCACGATGTGCGACCGCCCGCGGATCGGGCCTCGCCAGGCGTGGGTCCCGCGTTGGAGTCCCTGCCCATGGCCATCCGTTCCGGAGGCGGCACCGGCGTGCTCGTTGCCTTGGTCGTGTTCGTGCTGACGACCGTGTTCCTGCTCGTCATGACCATCGTCCAATTCGCTGGCAAGAACGATGCCCAGGAGAAGATGAACGCCGCCGAGGCCGAGCTCGGGGCGTTCATCAAGCCCGCCCAGCTCCAGGACGACAAGGCCAAGGCCCTCAAGACCGAGGCCCAGACCAAGAGCCAGAGCGTCTACGGCTTCCTCACCGCCCAGGCCGCCGACACCGCCGCCTGGGTCAGCGGGAACCGCGGCGCGGACCTCGGGGTGATGCAGTCCGAGCTCGGCATCACCAAGGACCAGACCGTGAAGGACGTGGTCCAGGATCTTCGCCGCCAGCTCAAGGCGAAGACCGACGAGTCCAACACCCTGAACACCCGGATCAACGACCTCACCAAGCAGCTCACCAACGCCAAGGACGCCACCGAGGCGGCCCGCAAGGACGGCGACACCAAGGTCGAGGCCGTGCACACCGAGGTCGGCGAGTACACCAAGGCCGCCGGCGACTACAAGAAGCAGGTCGACGACGCGGTCGGGCAGATCGGGCAGGTCAAGACCGAGCTCGAGAACAAGCACAAGAGCCGGGTGGCCGAGCTGCAGACCGAGATCGACTCCCTGCGGGCCGAGCGCTCGGTGCTCGACAGCCGCCTCGCGGCCCTCGAGGAGAAGGTCAAGGCCATCGAGCTCAAGCCGCAGAACCCGGCCGAGCTCGTCGACGGCCGGATCATCGCCCTCGAAGGCTCGGGCGACCAGGTCTTCATCAACATCGGCAAGAAGGACCGCGTGGTGCCGGGCATGACCTTCGAGGTCTTCGACGACGCCAACGCCATCCAGTCGAGCGATCGCAGCGGCTACTCCCGCGGCAAGGCCTCGATCCAGGTCCTCCGCGTGGCCGACGCCACCAGCACCTGCAAGATCGTCCGCTCCACGACCTCGCGGCCGGTGGTCAAGGACGACGTGATCGCCAACGCCGTCTTCAACCCCAACTACAAGTACAAGTTCCTCGTCCACGGCAAGTTCGACGTGGACGGCGACGGCAGGCCGAGCGAGTCCGAGGCCGCCTACCTCAAGAGCCGCATCGTCGACTGGGGCGGCATCGTGATCGACGGCGACGAGCTCACCGGCGACCTCGACTTCCTCGTCCTCGGCATGCAGCCGCCGATGCCCTCGCCGCTGCCACCGGACGCGACCGAGGCCCAGATCCAGGCCAACCTCGAGGCCCGCACCGCTCGCGAGACCTACGACCGCCTCTTCAAGCAGGCGACCGACGCTCGCATCCCGGTCCTCAACGCGAACCGCTTCGAGGTCCTGACCGGCGTCGTCGGCGGCCGCTGAGCACCTCCCCTGCCACTCGTCACGCCCCCTGCGGCCCTCGCAGGGGGTTTTTCATTCCCGGGCTCCGGTTAGACTCCTCCCCATGGCGACGCTCACCGACTGGGCCCAGTACGCCGCCCTGCGGTTGACCTGCGGCCTGCTCGAGCCCTATCCGCCCGAGCAGAACCTGCAGACGGCGAAGGCCTTCGCCACGCTCTACGCCCGCCTGTCCAAGCGCCGCACCGAGCGGGCCCGCTCGAACATCGCCCGCTCCTTCCCCGAGTTCTCGCGGGCCGAGACGGAGCGGCTGGCGGTGGCCAGCATCCAGAACATGTTCGAGCTCTTCATGGTCGACGCCTTGGTGATGCCCAAGATCGTCCATGAGTGGTCGTGGACCCGGCACACCGAGATCGGGGAGTTCGGCGCGGCCCTCGACCTCCTCCTGAGCGACGAGCCCTGCATCTTCCTCACCGGCCACGTCGGCAACTGGGAGTACCTCGGCTACCTGCTGGCCCTGGTCGGCTTCCGGATGACGGCCTTGGCCCGGCCCCTCGACAACCCGCTGGTCAGCGACTGGCTCTTCGCCGCCCGCCAAGCCAGCGGCCTGCGGGTAGTGACCAAGTGGGGAGCCACCGAGGAGTTGCAGCGGATCGTGACCGGCGGCCGCCGCAACGGGAACAAGATCGCCTTCATCGCCGACCAGAACGCCGGCGACGACGGGCTCTTCGTGCCCTTCTTCGGGCGCCTGGCCTCGAGCTACAAGTCGATCGGGCTCCTCGCCATGCGCTTCCGCCTGCCGATCGTGGCCGGCTACGCCCGGCGGCTCGGCGAGCACTTCCGCTACGAGATGGCCTCGGCCGACGTGATCCGCCCCGAGGAGTGGGAAGCCCACGAAGACCCCCTCTTCTACATCACCGCCCGCTACAACCGGGCCATCGAGTCGATGGTCCGCCGGGCCCCCGAGCAGTACCTCTGGGTGCACCGCCGTTGGAAGAGCAGGCCCAAGCACGAGCGCGAGGGGAAGCCCATGCCGGAGCGGCTCCGGAAGAAGCTCGAGAGCCTGCCGTGGATGACGCCGGAACTCCTCGCGTCCTGCGAGGGAGGCGAATCCGCCGCCGCCCCTGCATCACCGGCCTGAGCCCGGCGTTGGGCGGCCCGCCTAACACATCCCCGGCCCTCCAACCGGCCGGCAGAGGAGCACCCGATGCGACGCGACGACCAGACCGCCCCCGCCTCGCCGACCGACGCCCGCCTGTCCGCGCTCGAACGTTCCCTGGCCCGCTGGCGCTGGGCCACACTGGCTGCCCTGGCCGTCGGCCTCGGCGTCGGCGCCGCCCGCCTGGGGCCGGAGCGGACCTCCTCGCAAGGCTTCGACGTGGTCGACGCCAAGGGCACGGTGCGGGCCAAGCTCGGCCTGGCGGCAAGCGGCGAGCCGGCCCTCGAACTCCTCGACGAGAAGGGCGTGGCCCAGGCCAGCCTCGCGTTAGGCGAGTTTCCTCGACCCGAGGACGAGCGGCGGATCCTCAAGCGCTCCGAGGAGCGCCGGGCGGCGCGCCCCGAAGAACCGCTGCGCGCCGTGCTGCGGTTAGGGGCGGGCGAGACCTTCCGGGATCCGCGACGGAACAAGAACGGGATCCTCGAGCCGGCCATCGAACTCGGCGCCGGCCAGCACCTGCGGACCCTTCGCCTGCGGGGCGACGACGGCGACGAGCGGGTCGAGCTGCGGGTCGGGCCCTACGACTCCGACCTGGTCGCCGATCCCGACCTCCTCATCGACACGACCCTCCGCATGCGGGCCCTCGAAGGCAACCTGGCCCTCGAAGTGGGCGTCGATCCGCTGACCACCGAGCGGCCGGAGAAGCGGACGCCGTTCCTGGGCGACCGCGTGCGCGAGGAGGCGGCCCCCTACCTCCTCCTGAACGGCACCAACAACCGGCCGTTCTTCTTCCTTTCCAACTGGGCGGGGAACCAGCCGAGCTTCGATCTCTGGGACGGTGGCGGGAAGTCCATCTTCGCCATGCCCGACCCCGATCGCGAGGCCCGTGAATCGCGGCAAGACCAGGGCATCAGCGCCCTCGAGACGCAGGTCGAGCAGTTGAAGCGGGACATCGACCGCTTGGAAGCGGAGTTGCGTTCGAAGTGAGCGGGCGGTGGCGACGGCCGCGAGCGGTGCGTACCCTGCAGGCATGCAACTCGCCGGACGCAGCATCCTGATCGTCGACGATGACCCGGACATCCTGGGGTCGATCGAGCTGGCCCTCCGTTCGGCCGGAGCGACCACCCGCACCGCCGCGGACGGCTCCGCGGCGGTCAGCGCGATCCACGAGGCGCGGCCCGACCTGATCGTCCTCGACATGATGCTGCCCAAGGCCTCCGGCTTCCTGGTCATGGAGAAGCTGCAGGAACTCGACGCACCGCCTCCGGTGATCATGGTGACCGCCAACCAGGGGCGACGGCACCAGGCCTACGCCGAGAGCCTGGGGGTCGGCGCCTACTTCCTGAAGCCGGTCCCCCTGCAACGGCTGGTGACCAAGGCCGCGGAGCTCCTCGCCACGGCCTGAGGGGGTCAAAGGGAGACCGGTTTCCGCTACACTCCGGGCCTTCCTCGATGGCCCGGAGCCTCGTCATCCTGTCGCCAGCGCCCCCCCACTCGGGCGGTGGCATGAACCCGCTGGGCTCGCGGCGCGAGGTGCTGGCCGCCCTTCGGCTCCTGAACACGATGCCCCAGGCCGAAGGCGAGGACGTCCTCTACGGCCCCGGCATCGAGGTCGAGCTGCCGCCGGGGCTCGATCCGGTCAGCCAGATGCTCCTCAAGCTCACCGACGAGGACGTGGGTTGGGACGTGGTCCGCACCATCGCCCAGCGGACCCATTGGAAGATGCTCGACCCGATGAGCGGGCGAGAACTGAAGCTCTGAGCCCCGCATGCCCCAAGAGACGAAGCAGAAGTTCGAGGCTGTCTCCAGCTATTCCCAAGGCGCTGCCATCGCCGCCGCCCAGCCCGAGGAGTTGAAGCGGGCCTTGGACGGCGCCCTCGACTACCGGGGCGACATCACCCTCGAGCTCAAGGACGGCCGCCGGGTCGAGGGTTACCTCTTCGACCGTCGCGAGGGCAAGGGGCTCGACGACTCGACCGTCCGCCTCATCCCCACCGCATCGACTTCCCAAAGCGGCGAGGAGAAGCTCACCGTCCGCTACAGCGAGATCGCCGGCCTCACCTTCTCCGGGCGCGACAACGCCGCCGGCAAGACCTGGGAGAACTGGGTCCGCCGCTACGCGGAGAAGAAGCTGAAGGGCGAGCACGCCAGCATCGAGAGCGAGAAGCTCGACTGACCCTTCACGCTGCCTCTTCCCCCCGGGATCCGCTCGGCATCAGCGAGCCGGCTCGGTCGGCGGCGTAGCGGCCCGGAGCGGCTCGGCAAAGGTCTCCGCCCCGAAGGCCGGTGGTGCGTCCCACGAGGCGATCGCGGTCGATGCCAGGCCCAAGCGGTCGTTCTGGAACTGGCCGTCGGAGCGGAAGGGCAACGTGATGGTGCGGCCGTCCGAGGCGATGGGACGGAAATCGTCGAACGTCGTCTCCACACCGACCGGGCCGAGGCCAGGGATGGTCACGATGCGATCGACGCCGACCACACGGCCGGTGTCGCGATCGAGATGGAAGAGGAGCGGCGTCCCGTTCCCCGCCGGCACACACCAGACGTGCAGGCGATGCCGCCCGTCGAGATCGGTCGAGGCGAGGACGCGGACTTCGGCGAAGTGGGCTCGCCAGTCGCCGAAGAGCCGGCCGGGATGCTCGAGCTTCGCTTGCTCGGCCAACGGTCCCGCCAGGGCTTGGGCCGGCTGGCCATCGGGGATCGACCAGACGTTCGTCCCGTCGGAGAGGACGGTCGCCCCCGGCCCGCTCGCCGGGTGCGTCTCGGTGCGGAAGCGCAGTCCGTCGAAGCGCTGCCAGAGTTCGACGTGCCGCTTGAGGTTCGGGATGTCGGTCGCCCCGCGCCGCTCGAGCGGGAAGGGCAAGCCGCCGGCCCCGATGCCGTGGGCCTTCTCGACCATGGCCGCGACCTCGTCCGCGGTGGGCAGACCGGGCCCCGGCTCGAAGCGCGTCCAGCGATCGTTCTTCCCTTGCGACTGGACACGGAGGGCGACCACGGCCCGCGTCTCGTCTCGCTCCGGCCGGATGGTCGACGCAGGGTCGAAGTCGAAGGCCCAGGCGCCGCTCGCCGCAGCGTCGCGGGCGGGCTTGAGGGCGAGCCGCGCCGTCCCGGGGATGTCGAGGACGACCTTGCCTTCGCACTCGCTGATCCGAAGGACCCGCGAGGCCGAGACGTCCCACCACCAGCCGGCGACGGCGGAAGGATCGCCGGTCGCCTGGGGATGGCCGAAGAGAATCCGATCCATCGCCGCCTCGAAGTCGAGGACGCTCATCCCGCCGCGGGACTGCGTGCAGTAGACGACGATCAGGTCGCGCTCCGGGAAGCACCACGCCATGGTGCCGTCCGATCCGCCGTGGCCGAAGGCGATGCGCGTCGCGGCGTTCCCCTCGCCCGCCACCCAGAGCATCCAGAGTTGCCCGTAGCCCGCTCGGGCCTCGCTCAATCCGGTCGGGTAGGGCAAGGCATGGGCGACCGCCAAGCCTCGTTCGACGGCCGCTCGGGAGAGGAGACGCCGGTCGCCCGCCACGCCCCCCTGTTGCCACGCGGCGAGCAGCCGGGCGTAGTCGCTGGCCGTGCCGTACGCCGCTTGCGAGCCGAGGAAGGTCCCGAAGAGCGGAGCATCGCTCGGGGACCACAGGCGGCTCCACGCCTGCGGCACGCCGACGTAGGCGCTCGCGAACTCGGAGCGATCCTCGGGCAAGCGGGTGTAGGTGTGCTGCATGCCGAGCGGCTCGAGGACGCGACGGGCGATGAACTCGTCGGCCGGCATGCCGCTCGCCTTCGCGACGATCGCGGTGAGGACATCGGTGCCGTCGTCGGAGTAGTCGATGGCCGCACCCGGCTGGCTCGACAGTTCCGCCTTGGACGCGCGTGCCACGATGGTCTCGAGCGAGGTGATCGTCCGCGGGTCGGTGCCGATCAGGGAACTGAGCGGCAGGCCCGAGGTGTGCTCGAGGAGATGCCGCACCGTGATCGAGGCATGACGATCGTGATCGAAGGCCGGCAGCCACTTGGCCACGCGATCGTCGAGCGAGAGCCGTCCCTCGTCGATCAGGATCTGGACCGCGGTCCCCACCAGCGGTTTGGTCATCGAGCGGAGGCAGACCACGCGATCGGGTCGCCAGGCTTGCTTCGATTCGCGATCCGCAAAGCCGTGGCCCGAGTGATGGACCGGCTTCCCCCCGTGGAGGACGAGGAGCTCCGCCCCCACCGCCTCGTCGCGATCGACATAGCCCTGCACCTCGGCCGCCAACGCCTCCAGTTGCTCCGGGGTCGGGGCGGCGGGCGGACCGCCCCATGCCGTGGCGGCGGCGCCGAGGATCGTGCACGCCAGGACGACGAGCGGAAGGATGAACTCCGGGAGACGCATGCCGGCATTGTGCCGGCTCGGCTGGCGGACCATCGGCCGCAGCCGCATGACGAGCCAGCGGGCTTGGCGGGGCGTCACTCGCCGGCGGGAGCTCGTCGCTGCTCGCCCAGCCGGCGGATCATGGCCTCGGTCTCCTCGATCGCCGAGTCGATGGCGGAGGTGCCGGTGACCAGCCGGATCGCGTCCTCGCGGCCCATCTCCCGCATCTTGGCTTCGACCCGTTCACGATCGATGCGGAGCGAGTTCAGGAGGGAGACGGCTTCTTCAAAGATCCGCCGCGTCTCGGCATCGAGCGTGGCGGCAATGGCCGCGAACGAGTCGATCCGGAGCGGATTGTTGCGGTCGGCGAGACCCGATGCAGCACCGGCCGGCACGGCGGCAGGCGGTTCGACCTCGACGGGCTGGGGGACGAGATCGGCCGGCGTCGACCCGCAGCGCTCCCGTCCGGCAAGGCGGAGGGAGAAGCTTCGGTCGGGCCCCGACTCCGTGGGGCGCTGGGCGGGTCGCTGGCGATCCATCAGGTGGGACATGATGCCGACCTCATCCCCGGAGGGCAAGTCTGTCCTTACCCCGTCCGAGAAGTCCGTCCCCCGTCAGGCGACCTGGGCCAGGGGCTCGACGGCTTGGCATTCGGGCACATGCCGCCGGATGAGGGCGGCGATGGCGGCTGGGTCGGAGGGTCGACGATCGGGGGCGAGTTCGCTGAGAAGCCGGGAGATCGCCGCCGGATCGGGGTCGGGCAGCCCCCAGATTCGGATACCCGGGTGCCGTGTGGGACGGATCGACTCGCCGTCCAAGGCCAGCTCCTCGAAGAGCTTCTCCCCCGGGCGGACCCCGGTGAAGACGACCGGCATGGCTCCCAGCCGCTGCTGGCGGTGGGCGTCGTCCTCGGCGAAGACCGCCTCGAGGCCATGGGCCTCGATGAAGCGGGCCGCAAGGTCGACGATCTTGAGGGGCTCCCCCATGTCGAGGACGAAGACCTCGCCGGTGCGGGCGGTCGGGTCGTGGAGGGCGGCGGCCTGGATCACGAGGGCCGCTGCCTCCGGGATGCTCATGAAGTAGCGGGTCATCCGCGGGTCGGTCACGGTGATCGGGCCGCCGTCAGAGATCTGCCGCTTCCAGGTCTCGAGGACGCTGCCCGAGGACCCCAGGACGTTGCCGAAGCGGACCATGGAGAACCCGGTCCGGCGGCGCGTGCCGTCGTGCCCGAGGCGATGGACGTGCTGGACGTAGAGCTCCGCCAACCGCTTGGTCATCCCCATCACCGAGGTCGGGTTCACCGCCTTGTCGGTCGAGACCATCACGAACCGCTCGGTGCCCGCGGCGAGGGCCGCGTCGGCGGCTGCGATCGTCCCGAAGAGGTTGTTGTCGAGGGCCATCCCGGGGTGGTCCTCGCTCATCGGCACGTGCTTGTGGGCCGCGGCGTGGAAGACGACATCGGGCTGGAGCCGCTCGAAGATGGCCCGCGTGCCGCCCGCATCGACCACGTCGTGGAGGGCCGTGTGCCGGGCCAATTGTGGCCAGCGGCGGGCGATCTGGCGATCGATCTCGAAGAGGGCGTTCTCGCTCCGCTCGACCATGACCAGACGCCGCGGTCCGTAGCGGGCGGCGATTCGGCAGATCTCGCTGCCGATCGAACCGCCGGCCCCGGTGACCAGGACGACGCGATCGCGGATCACGTCGCCGATCGAGGCATCGTCGAGGCTCCGCGCCGGGCGACCGACCAAGGCCTGCAGGTCGACGTCGATCTCGGTGCGCGGGCCGACGCCGGCCAGAAGGTCGTCGAGAGTCGGGAAGAAGCGATCGGGCACTCCCAGCCGCCGAAGTCGGGTGCGGACCGTGGCGATGAGGTCGTGCATTGCTCCCGGGAGGCTCAGCACCGCGAGGCCGGGGCGGCGCTCGGCGCAGACCCGTTCGAGATCGGCGAGTCCGCCGAGGACGGGAAGGTCGCGGACGAAGCGCTCTGGCCCGCGATCGTGGAGCAGGCAGCCGAGGAGGACCGGCGGTGCCGGCATCAGGGCAAGTTGCCGCTCGACGGCACGGACGGTGGCAACGGTTCCGACGACGATCGCGGTCGAGGGCATCAGGGAATCTCCGGGCGCAGCGGGCGGCGCGGCCGCGCCACCCGCTTCCCGTTATCGGCGGAAGCGGTGGTTGCCTCCATCACAAGGCGAGGAAGGCCGATAGTCTGTCCCACTCGCCGAGGCAGCCGCACCATTTCCTGGCCAGGGCGGCGCCACCGGCACAGGCCCACCCCCCATGCGCGTCCTCGTCACCGGCGCCGCCGGCTTCATCGGGTCCCACGCCTCGCTCCGCCTCCTCGACGAAGGCCACAGCGTGGTCGGGATCGACAGCCTCGTCCGCGGCAATCCGGAGGCCGCCCGCATCCTCGGCGCGATCGGAGCCTCCCGCTTCCGCTTCGAGCGGTGCGACCTGGCGGAGACCGCCCGGCTCGGGGAGCTCCTCGCCGGCATCGACCTCGTCCTCCACTTTGCGGCCCTCGCATACGTCGGCGAGTCGGTCGAGCAGCCGCTTCGGTACTGGCGATCGAACGCCGCCGGCACCCTCTCCCTGCTCGAGGCCATGGCCACCGCGAAGGTCGGCCGCATCATCTTCAGCTCGACCTGCGCCACCTATGGCGAGCCGCCACCCGAGCGGGTCCCGATCGACGAGAGCTGCCCGCAGCATCCAGTGAACCCCTACGGTCGCTCGAAGCTCGCCTGCGAGGCGATCGTCCGCGACCACGCCACCGCCGAAGCTCGCGCCGGGCGACCCTTCGCCCACGCCTTCCTCCGCTACTTCAACGTCGCCGGATGCGACTCGACCGGTCGGATCGGCGAGGACCATCGCCCCGAGACGCACCTCATCCCGATCTGCCTCGAGGTCGCCCTCGGGCAGCGTGCCGAACTCACCATCTTCGGCGACGACTGGGGCACGCCCGACGGGACGTGCATCCGCGACTACGTGCACGTCGAGGATCTGGTCGACGCCCATCTTGCGGTGGCCGCTGCGCTCCGCCCGGGCGAGGAACGGATCTACAACCTCGGCACCGGTCGCGGCCATTCGGTGCGCGAAGTCCTCGAAGCGTGCTGCGCCGTCACCGGCAAACCGATCGCCTCCCGCATCGGCCCGCGTCGCGCCGGCGATCCGCCCGCCCTGGTGAGCAGCCCCGGCCGCATCCTCCGGGAGCTCGGCTGGGCGGCACGCAAGCCTTCGCTCGCCACCATGGTCGAGGACGCATGGCGTTGGCGTGCCGCCCATCCGCGCGGCTACGCGGCGGGGAGTTGATGCCCTTGCCCTTCCTCACGGGCCGTCGTACCGTGCGACCCATGCCTCGAGCACTCCTTGCCGGTCTGGCGTCGTTGGGTCTGGCAGCGACGGCGTCGCTCGCCTCGGCCGACTCCTTCCACCTCGATCCGTCGAGCGGCGTGGCCCTCGACCTCGGCGCCACGCCGGCCGTCGGCAGCAGCCCGCAAGCCGCGGAGACGCCGCCGCCGACCGACGCGAAGCTGGCCGACTCCGGCTCCAGCCGGAGGTGGGGACGCCCCGGCTCCTTCACCCTGAACTTCGAGGCGAGCTACGCCGACGACTTCGAGGACATCTCGATGGTGCCCGTCGCGGTCGGCTTCTCGTGGTTCCCCATCAAGAGCTTCTCGCTCGACCTCCAGGCCGAAGGGAACTTCGTCTCCCAGCCGGGCGACAACGCAGCGGGCGGCGGCCTCGCCTTCGTCATGCGCTGGCACTTCATCGATCAGGAGACGTGGTCGATCTACGCCGACCTCGGCGTGGGCTTCCTGGTCATGAGCGACGACGTGCCGGAGAACGCGGCCAGCTTCGTCTTCACCCCGCGGGCTGGCCTGGGCTTCAGCTACGCCTTGAGCGACTCGATGCGGCTCATGACCGGGGCCCGCTGGTACCACATCTCGAACGCCCAGACTGCGGACGAGAACCCCGGCATCAACGCCCTCCAACTCTACGCCGGCCTCAGCATCGGCTTCTGAGCCCGCTCGACAGCCACGCACCGTGAGCGTCCAACTGCTCGCCATCGGGAGCCTCTACGCGACGGACCGCGGTCCGGGCGGTGTGGCCGCCGAGGCCTCGGCCGCTGCCCTCGCCGCGGGCGCCGATGCCTTGGCTGCGAGCCGGGTGGGGATGGACCGCTTCGGCCGCGAACTCGTCGACGCCCTGCGGGCTCGCCGCATCGACACCACCACGGTGCAGACCGACCCCGATCTCCCCACGCCGCGCTTCCTGCGGCGCGGCGAGCTCTCCCGCATCGAGCCTTATGCGGCCTTCGACACGCTGCAATGGGACAGCGACCTCGAGGCAGCGACCCGCATGGCCGAGGCGATCGTGACCGACGCCTGCGGCCGTCGCCACGGGCAAGCCCGATCGACCATCGATCGCGTCCTCATCGCCGCCCCCTCGGCGCTGCGGGCCATCGATCTCGTCGCCCGGCCCGCGGGCCAAGAGGCGAAGCTCGACCGCGACCAAGTGGGGAACGCCATCGAACTCTGCGACCTCTTCGTCCTCGACCCGGTCGCCGTCCGGACGGTGACCCCGGCGGCCAGCGACGACCGCGACGGGATCCGCCGCCTGCGGACGCTGGCCCCCAAGGCCACCGTCCTCGTGGTCCAATCGAAGGGACTCCTCGTCGGCACCGCTGGCGGTGCGATCGACTTGATCGAAGCGCCCGATGGAGCGTCGCCGATCCCCTCGCTGGCATGGGCTGTGCATGCGGCGCTGGCCATGGTGCGCGGCCACGCGCTCATGGATGCGCTTCCTTCCGCTTGGAAGGGTTCGCATGCCTCATGAGGTCGTAGCCTTGGCTCGAAGGCCGGCGCGGCGCGCGAGCCCGGGGACAAAGAGCCGCTCTCTAGGGATGCTCCGACACACCTGAGCGGCACGATCACGGCCGCAGGGGCCGCGAAGAAGAGGCACGTTCGCGGGCCACAATAGCGGCCGCTCGCCGGGCGGGTCATCGAACGTGGGACGACCCTGAGTGATTTTCTTAAGTCCCTTATTTGTATAGACTTATGAATTCCCTCCCCGGCCACGAGCAGGCCTCGACCCCTCCCCCGGTGGATGGCAGGCGGGTAACCCCGGAAGGGCCCTCGACCCGGACCGCCCTCGACGTGGCCATTGCCGCCATCTGGCGACACGCCGACCACCCGAACGGGCCCCGAATCGAGCTTCTGGTAAAGCCTGCCGGAAGGCCGACGCGCGCGGCGGGCTGTGGGAGTTGCCTGGCGGGAAGATCGAAGCGGGCGAGAGCGCCGAGGCCGCGGCTCGTCGGGAGACGCGCGAAGAGACCGGCATCGAGCTCGGCGCCACCGAGCCGGTCGCGGTCGTCGAGCACCTCGATCGCCAAGCGACGCGTGAAGCGCTGGTGCGTCTCCACGCCGTCGCTGCGCGAGTCGATGCCACGGTCGAAGCCAAGCCGCTCGCGAGCGCCGAGTGCCGGTGGATTCCGCTTGAGGACCTCGATCGCTACGAGTGGCCGCCCGCCAACGCCACGCTCAACGAACTCTTGCGCCGCGCCCTTCCTGCCCTCGCCTCGCCCCACACGACTTGACGCGCCTCGGTCGCCCCCCTACTCTCCCGCCCGCGTATCACGAGTCCCGGGTGGGCCTCCATCCCCCGGGCGGCAACCGAGTCGCGTGTACCAGGCGTGCGACAGCACGCCAAACGAGCAATCGCGGTGCCGAGGCCAGCCTCCCGATCTCGCCCTTGGGCGAGGCCGGAAGGAACGATGCGGCGAACGTCTCGCCGAAGCGAACGCTTCGAGGGACGAACGCACAAACCCGCGGCGATGGTCGCCGCGCTCATCGTTGTCGCAACGCCTTCGTGATGACGCCTTGGAGACCCGAGGCATGTCATCGCACCGTTCCGAACCCATCGATCCGTCGTCCTCCCCGTCCGTCACCGGACTCTCGACGCGTGCCGTCCGCGGCTCACGTCGCGGGCCGGTCGAGGGTGGGCCGCTCCTCCCGCCGATCGTGCAGGGAGCGACATTCGCCCAAGCCTCGATCGGCGAGGCCAGTCCGCACACCTACTCGCGGGCCTCGAATCCGACCGTGGCCGCCCTCGAGGACGCCCTCGCCGCGGTGAGCGGCGCTGGCCACGGCGTGGCCTTCGCCTCGGGCGTCGCGGCGACCACCGCCATCGCCTTGGCCACCCTCGCCGCCGGTGACCACGCGGTGGTCGGCCGCACCTCCTACGGCGGGACGATCCGCCTCTTCCGCGACCTGCTGGCCCCGCTCGGCATCCGCACCACCTTCGTCGATGCCCGCGACTTGCGGGCGGTCGCCGCCGGACTCGAGGCCCGCACCCGCCTCGTCCTGGTCGAGTCGCCGACCAACCCGACACTCGAACTGGTCGACCTCCTCGGGCTCTCGCAACTCACCAAGGCCGCCCGCGTCCCCCTCGTCGTCGACAACACCTTCCTCACCGCGGCAAGTCAGCGGGTCCTCGAGCTGGGGGCCGATGTCGAACTCCTCTCGACCACCAAGTGGATCGACGGCCACCACGCCACGATCGGCGGCGCTCTCGTCACCGACGACGAGGCCCTCGCCGAGCGACTGCGCTGGTTCCGGAAGTCGCTCGGCTCGATCCAATCGCCCTTCGCCGCGTGGCTCACGGTGCAAGGCCTGAAGACGCTGCCGGTGCGGCTCGCTCGCCACGCTGCGACGGCCTCGGAGATCGCCCGGCGCCTCGATGGTCATCCGGCTGTCGTGCGGACGAGCTATCCCGGCCTGCGCACCCATCCGCAATGGGAGCTCGCTCGGCGGCAGCACCGACCAGCGAACGGAGGCGGCCACGGCGGCGTGGTGGGCTTCGAGCTCGCGGACGCAGCAGCCGCCGCTGCATTTGTCCGTGCCCTGCGGCTCGTCACCTTGGCCGAGAGCCTGGGCGGAGCCGAGAGTCTCATCACCCATCCCGCCACCATGACCCACGCCGACCTGCCGCCGGCGACGCGGGAAGCGCTGGGCATCACGCCGGGCTTCCTGCGTCTCTCGGTCGGCCTCGAGGATTGTGAGGACATCTGGAGCGACCTCGCCGCCGCCCTCGATGCCGTTCGTCCGGCCCGCGAAGCGATCGGCGCGGAGGAGGTGCTCCGTGCCAACTGAAACCCCCCGCTCGATCGCGGTGCGGAAATACGGCAGCTCCCTCCTCAAGGGCGAGGACTCCCTCGACCTCGTGGTGCAGGACATCGGCTGCGCCCTCGATGGACGCGCCGCCCTCGTGGTCGTGACCAGCGCCTTTGCCGGCGAGACCGACCGCTTGCTGGCCTCGGTCCGCCGCGTCGGCGGCGACGCCGCCTCGCACGAGGCCGCTGCCTACATCGCGAGCGGCGAGGAACGCACCGCCCATCTCCTCACCCTGGCCCTGGCCCGGAGCGGGATCCGCGCCGCCACGCTGCGGGCCGAAGCGGTCGGCATCCGCACCTCGGGCGATCCGCTCGACGCCTCGATCGACGAGGTCCGGCCGCTTGCCATCCTCGAGGCCCTCGAACGGGCCGACGTGGTGGTGGTGCCAGGCTTCGTCGGCACCCACCGGAATGGCCGCGTGGCCCTCCTCGGCCGCGGCGGCTCCGACCTCACGGCCATCGAGCTCGCCGCCGCCCTCGAGGCAAGTTGCCTCCTCGTCAAGGACGTGCCCGGCATCGATCGGCGCGAAGCGGGCGATGACCAATTGTTTGCCGCCTTGGGTTGGAGCGACGCCCTCCGCTACGCCGGGAAGTCGGTACAGCCCAAGGCCCTTCGCGCCGCCCGGACCAGGCGCCAGCCGTTTACTGTCGGCCAGCCCTTCCGCGGCCAAGCGACGAAGATCGGGGCCCTCGCCTTTCCGAAGCCGGCCCCGCGGGTCGCTGGGCAAGGACGGCCACAGCGCGTCGCCCTCCTCGGCTGCGGCGTGGTCGGCCGCGGCGTCCACGAGCGGCACGCCACCATCGGCGACCCCATCGAGGTCGCGCTCTGGATCGGCCTCGGCGAAGCCAGCAGCCTGGGCCGCAGCCAGCGCTTCCCGTCGCGTGAGTCCGTTCGCGGTCGCCTCGAGGATGCTGTTGGCGGTCCCGTTCAGGACGCCCTGTTCCGCCCTCGCCGACGGGCGCCACGTGGTGACCGCCAACAAGTCGGTCATCGCTCGAGCGGGCGACGAGTTCGCCACCCTCGCCGCTGCGAGCGGGGCCCGCCTCGCCTATGGCGCCGCCGTGGGCGGAGCGACGCCCTGCCTCGAGCTCATCGAGGCCGTGCGCTCGGAAGGGATCGAATCGATCGAGGGCGTCCTGAACGGGACCGCCAACAGCATCCTCGAGGCGACCGCGAACGGACTCACGCGACGGGAAGCGCTGGCTGCGGCCCAGGCTGCTGGCTTCGCCGAGGCCGATCCAGAGCGCGACCTCGATGGCACCGACGCCGCGGAAAAGCTTGCCATCCTCGCTCGCGCTGCGTGGGGCTGCGTACCCGACCCGATCGCCCAAGCCGATGTGCGCCACCTCCCGTTGGCCACGCTCCGCCGCGATTGGGGGCACGGTTGCCGATATCGGCAGGTGGCCTGCGTGCGGCGCAGCCCGAGTGGTCTGCAAGCCGCCATCGAGGTCCAGCCGCTCGCTGCCGCCCATCCCCTGTACGACCTGCCGGGAGCGTGGAACGGCATCGTGGTCCGCACCGCTCGCGGACACGAGTACACCGCCTACGGCCAAGGCGCCGGCCGCTGGCCGACCACGCTCGCCGTGGTCCGCGACCTCCTCGCCCTTCCGCACGCCGCGACGGCTCGCCCCTTGGCCCGGAGGTCCGCGTCATGAGGAAGCACACCTCCTTCGCCCTCGGCGACCTGGTCCCCGATGATCCCTTCCGGGCCACGTCGGTGCCCATCTACCAGACCGCGACCTTCGAGCAGGAGTCGGCCGAAGGCTTCGGCCGCTACGACTACGCCCGCAGCGGCAATCCGACCCGCGAGGCCCTCGAGCGGCACTGCGCCCATCTCGAGGGCGGGGCCCGCGGCCTCGCCTTCGCGAGCGGCGTGGCGGCCATCGCCGCCGTGACCCGACTCCTCAAGCCGGGTGACGAACTCCTCGCCCATCGCGACCTCTACGGCGGATCGCACCGCCTCTTCTCGCGGCTCCTCGCCGAGCGCGGGGTCACGGTGCGCTACGCCGATCTCGTCGACGGCGAGCCGGCCGCGTGGCGAGCCCACTGCTCGCCACGCACGAGGCTCGTCTTCGTCGAGAGCATCACCAATCCGCTTCTCCGCGTCCCCGACCTCGCAGCCCTCGCCCGCGTGGCCCACGAGGTCGGCGCCCTCCTCGCCGTCGACGCCACAGCCATGAGCCCGTGGCTGCAGCGACCGCTCTCACTCGGCGCCGACCTCGTCGTCCATAGCGCCACCAAGCTCCTCAACGGCCACGCCGACGCGACCGCAGGCATCGTCGTGACCCGCGAGGAATCCCTCGGCAAGGAGCTGGCCTTCGTGCAGAACGCCGAAGGCGGCGTGCTCGGCCCCTTCGAGTCGTGGCTCGTCCTGCGCGGGCTGGCCACGCTCGGAGTCCGCGTCGACCGCCAGGTCGCGAGCGCGACCCGCGTCGCCGCCTGGCTCGCGGAGCGGAGCGAGCGCCAAGGCGACGTGCGACGCGTCCGCTTCCCTGGCCTCGCCGACCATCCCGACCGCGAGCGGATCGCCGCCCAAGCCGAAGGTCCCGGCGTCGTCATCAGCTTCGAGACCGGCGACGAGGAGCGCTCCATCCGCCTCGTCGAGAGCCTCGAACGCTTCTCGATAGCGGTGAGCTTCGGCTCGGTGGCCTCGACCGCGAGCCTCCCCTGCCGCATGTCCCACGCGTCGATTCCGGCCCACGAACGCACGCTACCCGGCGACCTCGTCCGTCTCTCGATCGGCCTCGAGGATCCCGAGGACCTGATCAGCGACCTGGAGCGGGCGTGTCGCTTGGCGGCGGAGTCGGCGCGGCTTCCTTCGGATCCGCTGCCGGTGTCGCCGGGGCCGCATCCGGAGCAGGCTGCTCGCCGGGCTTCTCCGCGCTCGGCGGCGGGGCTGCTTCCGCACCCAAGGCCTCGGTCTTCGAGCGAAGCTCGTGGGCCCGGGCCAGGAGCGACGGCGGATCCTGCTCCGTCGGCGTCATGGTGAAGTGCCAGTCGGTCCTCGACACCAGCCGGGCCGGGAGCATCTCGGAGATGAGGTCGATGCCCACCACGTCGAAGAGCGGAGCCTTGGCCTCGGCGCTGCCCGAGATCGGCTCGTAGCCCGGATGCTGCATGCGCACGTCGTAGGTGCCGTAGTAGGTGAACTCGGCCGAGCACGGCGTGCGGCCGATCTCGCGGTCGTTCAGCCACACCGTCGCCCCGCTCGGGTCGCTCGTGATGTCGATGACGCGGCGGACGCAGCCGGTCGAGGCGACGGAGAGGAGGACGAGGCTCGCTACGAAGAAGCGGTTCGGCATCGGGATCTCGTGCGGCTCAGTCGAACTCGTCGCCGCGGAAGGTCGAGGCGAGGTACGCCTCGCGCACCTCGGGGTCGTTGATGATCGACCGCGGGTCGCCTTCGCGGAGGTTCCTGCCCTGGTGGAGGATGTAGGCCCGGTCGCAGATGCGGAGCGTCTGCTGCACGTTGTGGTCGGTCACCAGCATGGCGATGCCGTCGTCGGCGAGGCGGCGGACTTCCGCCTGCAGTTCCTCGACGGTGTGGGGGTCGACGGCGGCAAAGGGCTCGTCGAGGAGCATGAGCCGCGGCTTGGTGATGAGGGCCCGGGCGATCTCGAGCCGCCGACGCTCGCCGCCGGAGCAGGTCCGGGCCTGCTCCTTGGCCTTGTGCCGGAGCGAGAACTGGTCGAGGAGCTCCGCCGTCCGGCGCTTGCGGGCCTCGCGCGACATGGGCTGGGTCTCGAGGATCGCCAGCAGGTTCTGCTCGCAGGTCAGCTTCTGGAAGACGCTCGGTTCCTGGCTCAGGTAGCCCATGCCCGCCAAGGCGTGGCGGTACATGGGGAGCCAAGTGACGTCCCGGCCGTTGAACATCACCCGGCCGGCTTCTGGGGAAATCATCCCGATCGCCATCCGGAAGGAGGTCGTCTTGCCGGCCCCGTTCCGACCGAGGAGCCCGATCACTTCGCCAGGCTCGACCCGGAAACTGACCCCGTCCACGACCTTGCGGCCGTTGTAGCTCTTGACCAGTCCTGTCGCTTCGAGGAGCGGCATGGGGCGGAGTGTAGCGGGGGCGCGCCGATCTGCGCCCCCGCTACGCATTCCCGTGGCGCGGTGGTGCGGCCCGCGACGGATGCACGCCCGCGGCGGCTTGCGCGGATCGGCGCCGCCATCGGGCACTCCACCTTGGAATCGCAGCTCCTCAAAAGCTGTGAGGCAGAAAATCCAAGATTCGCAATAATCGTCCCGGTGGACGCCTCCCGCCCCCCCTTCGCACCCGCCGGCGTCTCGACCAGGCTGCGACCGCTCCTCATGACGTCGCTGGCCCCCGAGCAGGGAGCCCCACCGCCGGAGCCGCCGCTCCCCTACCGCTTCGGCCCGTTGCTTGAGGGCGGCGGGCACCGCTACGAGCTGAGCGAGCGACTGGGTGGCGGCAACCAGGCCAGCGTCTGGCGAGGGGTCGACCGGCTGCTGTCGACCCCCGACAAGCCGACCTTGGTGGCAGTGAAGCTCTTCCCCCGCCCCGCCGACCCGGTCGCCGCGGAGCAGGCGATGGACGAGGCCCGCTCCCTCCGCCATGCCCGCCACCCCCGGGTGGTCGCGGTCTATGACGCCGGTCGCACCGTCGAGGGCTGGCCCTTCGTGGTCGAGGAGCTGGTCGACGCGGTCGACCTGCGGACCTGGCGCGAGGCCCACCCGGAGCCGCTTCCGGTCCCCACCGTGCTGGCCATGGCTCGCGACATCGGCGAGGCCCTCGCCGCGGTGCACGAGGCGAGCCTCGTCCATTGCGACATCGCCCCGGGCAACCTCCTGGTCGGGAGCGACGGCCACGTCATGCTCACCGACTTCGGATGCGCCCTCGAGGAAGGCGCCGCCTCGCGGGCCAGCGGGACGCCCGCCTTCATGGCCGGCGAGCAGTGGAGGGACGGGGCCGTCTCCCAAGCCGGCGACGTGGCCTCCTTGGCTGGACTCCTCTACTGGCTCCTGAGCGCGGAGTTCCCCTACGGCTCGACGCTCGAAGCGATCGAGGAGGCCCATGCCCGCCCGCGGGAGGTGGCCGCCCGGCGGGCCGCGATCGCGGCTCGATGCGGCGTCCCCCGTGGCCTCCACGCCATCCTCGAGCGGGCCCTCGATCCCACGCCCGACCGTCGCTACGGATCGGCCGCCGAACTCCTCGAAGCGATCGACGCCTGGCAGGCCCATGACGCGGCGCGGCGACGCCGGCTGCTCCGGGCGGGAGCGCTCCTCGTCCTCGCCCTCTTCGTCGCTCTCGGCGGCTGGGAGGCGTGGCGGGTGTTCGGCGCGGTCAGCCCGCCTGTCGAGCGGCTCCTTCCGGCTGACGTCGCCCGCTCGCTCGGCGGCCCGGAGGACGAGGCGATGTGCGTGGCCCTCGAGGTGCACACCGGCCAGCTCGAGCCGCCGACCCGCCCCATCGCCTCGCTCGGCGAAGTGGCAGCGTGGCTCGACACCTGCGAGCCCCGCCTGCCGCGCCTGAACCCCTTCGAACAGTTCTCGATCGCCATCAAGGCAGCGGCGGTCAAGCTCGAGACGAAGGAGTTCGAGGCCACCGAACGCTGGCTGGGCGTCGCCGCGTTCTCCATTCGCTCGGTCAGCGCCAAGCTCGATGCCTCTGACCGCTCGATCGCGGAAGGGCTGGTCCGCTCCCTCACCGCAGCCCTCCTTCTCGACCGCTCGCTCGCCGCCCATCCGGACGGCTCGTGGCGGCCATCGCTTCCGGACGCCGCGTTCCTCGGAGCGACGCTGGCGAGCGCCGACGCGGCGTGGCCGCGGCGCACAGGGGCCGACGACTGCGCGGTGCGTGCTTCCTTCCGGCGCCGGGCCCACGAGGTCGAGCGCCTGCTTCCGGCGCGCTCCGATCGCTCGCTGAGGTGATGGCCCCACTCCGTCCGGCGCGAGAGCGGAAAATTCGGCAATCTCCCGGAATTCCCCTCACGGATTGGCGGTTGCTGCGATTCCAAGGTGAGTGCGAGGGTTTCTCCCCTCGCGGGGAGATTCACCATGCGGCGAACGGAAGGTGCCGGACCCCAGCGGTCCGGGTTGTGGTGCGCCACCGCAGCGTGGCTCATCGTCTGCGGGATGCCGGCTGGATCCTCGCGCGCCTCGGACGCGGTGCCGGTCGAGTGCGGCATCCCGGTCGGCGTGCCGGACCCGGCTGATGCGAAGTGCGACCCGATTCCCCATGTGGAGTGTTTCGAAGCGAGCGACGTCGGCTACGCAACGTGTGCCGCGATCGCCTGCGGGCAGAAACGCAACAAGCTCGGCCTCCCCGTGCCCTGCGGCCGCCCGATCGCCCAAGGAGGATGCCAGTGAACCAGCGCCCACTTGCTCCGGTCTTCCTTCTCTGCGTCGGTGGCAGCCTGCTCGCGGCGTGGACCGTGGGGCATGCCAGCTCCGACAGCCCGCCCAACCCCGGCCTCGCCCTCAGCCAACTCTGCGCCGCGTCGGCGGTGCGCATGGAGGCCATGGTCGAAGCCCGCACGGTGCAGCCCGCAATGGCCGGCGGAGCAGCGACCGACGGCCTCGCCATCGACGGCTGGTTCGCCTTCGCTTCCGACGGCGCCGCGTGGCGGATGAGTAGCGGGCTCGATCCCGAGCGCTACGGGTTCGGCTCGGTCGAGGCCTCGTACGACGGGGTCTCCGACTACGCCCTCGTCATGCACGAATCGGGCATGAGCTACGTCTCGCACGATGGCGAGCCGGACGAGCCGCCGCCCACGCTTCCCAATCTCCTCCTCGAACTCGGCAGCTGGACCCGTCCGCTCAACCGCTTGGACTCCCCGACGCCCCCCATGCTCAGCCAGTTGCAGGCCATCCCGCCGGAGAGCCTGGCCCTCGTCACCGGCACCTGGGAGGCGGTCGTCGAGGATGGCCAGCCTCGGCTCCAGGCCTTCGTGCCGGCGACGAGCGAACTCGGTGAGCCCTATGTCAACCGGCTCGTGGTGGCCCCCGACGCACCGGACGAACTGCGGGCCATCGAGCGACTCACCCCGGACGGGCAGGTCCTCACCCGCGTCGAATTCGACGCGTGGACCACCGTCGACGGCTGGTCGGGCGGCCCACGGCTGCCCCGCCTGATCGAGGCCTACGAGTACGACCCGAGCGGCTTGCCTGTGGCGACGATCGCGTTCACCATCCTCAGCTTGGAGCTCGAGCCGCCAGCGGCGATCCTCGAGCTCGAGGCCGACACCGATGCGACGCCGCACCTCCTCGACGCCGACACCCTGGAGCTTCTCCGCTAGCTCCCAACCCGAGCGATCTCCCCATCGCCCCGTGGTCGGCGTCGGTGCCCGGATCGGCCGGAACACCTCGCCTTCCACGGGGCTTTTTCGGTTGGCCCTCGTGCTCGGCGCCTCGCTCGCCCTCGCTGGCTGCGGGCACGACGTCGGCACGCCCGCCGAGCGCGCCGCCGCCATCCAAGCGGTCCGTATGGCGGACGAACCACCCAACGCCCTGCGGCGGGCCGCGGATTGCTCCTTCGCCGGGGACCGGACGGGGGCGGCGACCTCCTTCCTCGAGGCAGGCGAAGCGGCCGACGCGTCGCCCCGCCTCCTGACCAGCTTCGAGTGGGCCGATCTTCAGCTCGGCGCCCACGATCATCTCCTCGAGGCCAAGGAACTGGTCGAGCTTCGCCGGGCCGAGGTGGTCCGGGTGGGTCTGGCCCTCCTCGACGAGGCGACGAGTCTCCGCGCCGACCACCGCGACGCGGATGCCGCTCGGCGCGAACACGCGGTCCTTGCGGTCGTCCTCGCCAATGCCCGCTGTTCGATGCACCCGACTCCGACCGGTGCCTTCCCGGAACTGCACGACGCCCTCGCCCACCGCGGGCTCTTGCCGGCTACGGGCGCAGCTGACCCCACAAGCGGTCCTTGAGCACCTTCCAGCGCTGGCGGACGGCCTCCGGCGTGATGCCCATGGCCTGGGCGATGCCGTGCGAGTCGCGTCCGCTCAGCTTGAGGACGAGGAGTTCGTAGCTCGGAGCGTCGAGCCCCGAGATCATCTCCCGGATCCGAGCCAACTCGGCCTCGTCGCTCGGGAGCGGCACCGCGTCACGGGACTGGAGGGTCCGTTCGTCGAGCGGGGCGAGCGATCGGCGGCGGCGGAAGAGGGAGATCATCGCCCGCTGGGCCATGGTGAAGAGGAGCGACTTGGCTTCCTCCTCGGTCCCGGCCACGAAGCGGCGTCGCATGACCAGGCGATCGAAGCGCCGCATCACCGTCGAGAGGATGTCCTCCCGCGAGTGGGCTCCCTCGTTCCGCATGTTCCGGGCCACCCAGCGGGCAAGTTCGGCCTTGCGGCGCAGCAGATAGACCGCCGCGGCCTCGCGATCGCCGCTCCGCATCCGCTCCACGAGTTGCTCGTCGCTCGGGTCCGCTCCGAGCGGGCCCTCATCCTGCGCCATGTCTCAATCGTACGGCCGCCACGCTGCTCAACGAAGGGGGCGAAGGATCATCGGGTAGCGGAAATGCTCGCGCCGCGAGGCCGCGATCGCCCCACGCACCCCCGAGATCGCGTAGATGACGCCCCACACCGGGAGGACGAGCCAGAAGATCGGGACGATGGCCAAAAGGGCCAAGGTGAGTTGGGCGTTGATCGCCTCGCGGCCGTGGTCGTCGGTGAAGCCGGAGATGCTCTGCCGGACGGCCCAGATGATGACCGGGATGAGGAGGGAGAAGGGCCCGAGTCCGACGAAGAACGCCACCCACCAGAGGTGAGTCGACGCGGCCAGGAACCGGTCCAGGTCTTGGACCCGGGGATCGACGAGGCGATCGCCGCGCCAATAGGGCGTGGCCGCCATCGGCGCAGCGTAGGGGTCCGCGTAGCCCGGCGAAGCCTGGTAGGCGGGCGATGCCTGATCGACGGGGACGGTCGACGGGTAGGCCATCTCGACGCTCCTTCGGTCGGGTTCTTCGGACCCAGGCGGCATCGATTTCTCACCGGCCCCAATCGGCGGCGAGCTTCCCAAGTCGATCGGGGTGGTCCACGGCACCCGCTCAGCCCCCCGCCCGAGCCGCCGAGGCGGCCTTGGCGTGGCTTTCGCCGTCGCCGGGATGCGTGGACCCGACCCGATCCTCGCTCGGGGCAAGCAGCCGGATCCCGACGATCGCGGTGTTCGAGGCAGCGGCCACCTCAAAGGTCCAGCCTTCGTGCGTCCAGCGGTCCCCCACCCGAGGGATGCGGCCGAATCGCTTCAGGAGGAAGCCGGCCACGGTGTCGAAGTCGTCTTCCTCGGGGATCCCCACCTCCAAGGCGGCGTTCAGGTCGTCGACCCGGAATCGACCGGGCATGTCCCAGCGACCCTCGCCCAAGGTCTTGAGCTCCGGGATCTCCTCGGCGTCGGCGTCGTGCTCGTCGTTGATCTCGCCCACGATCTCTTCAAGCACATCCTCGATGGTGGCGAGCCCGGCCGTACCGCCGTACTCGTCGACCACGATCGCCAGATGGACCTCGCTGTGCTGGAAGTCGAGGAGGAGTTCCCGCACCGGCTTCGTCTCCGGGACGCGGATCGGCTCGCGGAGCAATGGACGCAGGGTGAACTCGGGAGCGTCGGTGCCGAGGAAGCGGACCAGGTCCTTCACGTACAGGACGCCGAGGATCTGGTCCAGGCTCTCCTCGAAGACCGGGACGCGGGAATGCCCGGCGTCGGCGAGGAAAGCTCGGATGCGGTCGAGGTCGTCGGTGTAGGGCAGCCCCACGATGTTGGTGCGGGGCGTCATGACGCTGGAAACGCTGGTCGAGCGGAACTCGACCACGTTTTCGAGGATGCGGGCCGAGAGCGGATCGAGCTCGCCTTCCTTCTGCGAGTCCTCGATGGTCAGGAGGAGGTCCTCCTCCGCCTCGTCGAAACCGCGGTCGTCGGCCCCCGAGAGCCGGCGGACCGCCTCGTCGACCAGTTCGACCAGAGCCAGCATGGGGATGGCGATCCAATGGGCGACCCGGATGATCGGCACGCTGGACGCGATCAAGGCGTTGTCGGCATAGCGGGCGACGGCCGCCGCGACCGCGCTGGTGAAGAACCAGACGAGGAGGACGCTGACCGCGACGGTCCCCAGGAGCACCCGGCCGGTGATCCGGGCTTCCTCGCCGAACCCGGCGAAGGCCACCAGGACGAGGGTGAAACAGGAGACGCGGCCGATCGTCCGGAAGAGGGCGACGGCGTGGGCGGCATCGGCGAGATGCTCAAGGATCCAACTTCGCCGCGGCAGGAGCCCCTGGTCAAGGAGCCTCCGCTCGAGGGCGGTCGGACTGGCCGAGATGAGGGCGAGATTCAGCGCCGAGAGGTAGCTCGTGGCCACCAACGCGACGAAGAGACCCGCCAGCAACCCAACGCTCATCGACGCCTCCCTGCGTCCGCCCGACCGACCGGGCGGGCCCCGACACGCTTCGTTCCGTGCAAAGAGGCTAGCACGGGTTGACCCGAGGGGCAGCCCCCTCCCCCGGATGCCGTCCCAAGCCGGCCCTCGGGAGACCGGAAGCCGTCCCCGAACTCCTCGCGAGAGGGCCGGGGGGCCCGTATCGGACCTCCCGAGCCTCACGGCCGGAAGGTCGCTCCGATCCCGATCGACCGCAGGATGCGGTCCTCCTCGGCATGCATCCGCTCGAACGCCGCGGGGTCGTGGTCGTCGTGGCCCATGCAGTGGAGCAGGCCATGCACCCCGTAGAGAAGGAGTTCGCGGGCCGGGCCATGGCCGAATTCCGCGCCGCGTCGCGTCGCCTCGTCGAGGCAGGCCACGATGTCGACCTCGATCGCCTCATCGGGCTCGGAGGCAAGGAAGGTCAGGACGTCGGTCGTCCCCGCCACGCCGGAGTGCTTGCGGTGGTAGGCGTCCATGGCCGCGTCGTCGACCACCTCGACGTGCAACCGTGCCACCTCCGCCCCGGAGGCTTCGATGGCTAGAAGAAGGCGCTGCCGCAGCTCCTCGGCGTCGATCTCCGGCGGGCAGCCCGGTGGCAGACGAACGGTGACTTCGGGGCCCTGCGCCATGGGCGGTGAGCGTAGCACGCGCCGTGACCGAGAACACGAAGCGTCTTGATCCGGCGTCGAGCCTTCCGCTAGCCTCGGCGATTCCATCCGAGGCCCACCCCATGCAGTTCCCACTCGCCGCCCTCGTCGTCCTCGTCGCCGCCCAAGCCAGCCACGCTGGCCTCGTCCTCGCCACCTACGACGCCTCGACCGGCCTCCTGCCGCCGGACGTCTGCTGGAACCAGGTGAATCCGAACCAGGCCCCGGCCCCGACGTTGGTGAAGGGCGCGGTCCTCCTCGGTCCCACGGTCAACAGCACGAATTGCTACTTCCGGCGCGACCTGCCTCCCATGAACTTCAACGACGGCGGCGCTGTGACAGCATCCGTCAAGATCGACGCGTCGACCTGGTATGCGGTGAACCCCTACAAGCGAACCGGATTCTCGCTCCACCTGAGCGACGAGACCGGTCGATGGGCCCACCTCGGGATCGCCTCCGACCGCATCCTCCTGCACACGAGCGACGTCAACTGGAGCGACTTCACCTACCTCTTCGATTCGACCGGTGGCTTCCACACCTACCGACTCGAGTTCCAAGGCAATACGGTGAAGGCGATCATCGACGGCAACGTTGTCCTCACCGACACCGCGGGAACGGGCGGCACACCCAACGTGGCGTACTTCGGCGACATCACAGCCCTCGCCTGGAGCACGTCGCGCACGGCGTGGATCACCGTCGAAGGCCTCTCCGACTGTGCCCAAGGCGACCTCGACTGCGACGGCAACGTCGACGCCGAGGACCTGGCGGTCCTGCTCGGGGCGTGGGGCTCCTCCGACTGCGCCGCCGACATCAACGACGACGGCGTGGTGAACGCGATCGATCTGGGGATCCTGCTCGGATCCTGGGGCTGATCCGCCGAGCCGACGCTGCCACTCAGAAGAGCAGCTGGAACTGCGAGCGGATCACGATCTGGCCGTCCTCGTCGGGGGCGTCGACCCGCCAGCCGGTGCTGGCCAGGTTCGAGGTCGGCGTGTTCCAGGCCGGACCCACCGGGTTGAATCCATACCCGATGTCGGTCTGCCACTTGATGTTGTGCTTGTCGAAAAACTTGGTGATGCCGATCGTGGCGATGCTCAGGTCGGGCGTGCCGGCGGTGTCGAGGTCGCCCCACTCGTAGCTTGCGTACAGCTCGATGTCCTCGGCGAGGAAGATGCCGCCGCGGACCACCACGCCGAATTGGTTGGCGGAGATCGGCGTGGCCACGGTCTGGGCGGTGTCGAGGTTCCGGTAGATGAAGGCTCCGGCGAGGCTGAATCCGTTCATCTTCCAGGTTGCGTCGGCGGTGGCGGTGGTCGAGTCGATCTCGCCGTTCGCGGCCGAGCCGGTCTCGCCGCGCTGAAACGCCCCGGCGAGGCCGAAGAGGAGGGCCGGCTCGCTGCCCCGCCATCCGTTGTCGTCCTCGACGTCCTTCCAGGAGCCGAAGGGCAGGAACTCGACGCGGGCGCTGCCGGCGAACTCGTTGTCCAAGGCGCTCCACCCGGTGTTCTGGGTGTTGGCCCCGTCGACGACGGCGAGGAACGCCCGCCACTGCTCGGCTTGATAGCCGCCTTGGACACCCTGGGCCGTCCCCCAGCTAAAGGCCAAGTTGACGATCGAACGCTCCACGCCGAGGAGTTTCTTGGAGGTGACCGACTCCTCGCGGAGAAGCCACGGCTTGAACTGACCGGCCCGCAGCGCGAAGCCTCCCCCGAGATCCTTCTGGAACCAGGCGTTCTCGCCAAGGCTGAAGGTGCCCGAGGTGTTGCTGGCCGACATCTCGAGCTGGTAGGTCCAGGTCGGATCGAAGAGGTTGCCGCTGAAAAAGAGCTTGGCCCGCCGGATCTCGAATCCGTACTCGCTGTTGTCGTCGGTGGGGCTGTCGTTCTGGTGGTTGTAGACGAAGCGGACCTGGAGCTGCCCGCCGATCTTGAGGAGGTAATTGCCGTCGGCGCTCGAGATGAAGAAGCCCTTGCCCTTCTCCCAGCCGGCCGTCGCACCGCTGTCGGCGAGGCTGGCCCGAGCATCGGCATCGGCCAGGGTCTCCTGCACCACGCTCCGAATCTCGTCGGCCCGCTGCTCGGTGAGCCACTGCTCGCCCTCGCGGGCGGCCATCTCGCTGACCTTGTTCTCAAGCTGGGCGACGCGATCCCGGAGCTGCTGGACTTCCGACGGGACCGGCGCATCGGCTGGCGGGGTTGGCTCGGACTGGACCGGGGCGGGACTGGCAAAGACGCCGTTGAGGGCGAGGAGTGCAAGGTCGAGCACGGCTGGATCCTTCCTTGGTGACCGGGTCGAAGCGGGATCCTAACACGATCCCGGCCACCCCTGTGCCGCCTCCAATCCCGCTCCATCGTCGGCGATGGCCGCTTCCTCTCCGCCATCGCAGAAGTTGCGCCGACCCTCGAATCGCAGGCCTTTTCCGACTCGGTCGCGGCGACCGCTGTAGCATTGGGGAGAGCTCGTCCGCATGCCCGCCCGGCTTCGGCCCGGCGGCCCCGTCGAGGATCCCACCATGGCGAAGAAGACGGCCTCGAAGTCGGCGTCCCGCACGGCCCCCAAGGCCGGCACCAAGCGGCCAAAGGCGAAACCCGCCGCCAAGGCCAAGCCCGACACGCGAACCACCATGCACCGGCTGGTGCGCGACACGCTGGCCAACCACGCCCTCGACCTCGAGTCGGTGCGGAAGGCGACGACGGTCACCTTGGAAGGCCTCGGCGAAGGGCTCCGCCACGCCATGCCGGCCGATCGCGCCAACATCCTGCACCAGACCTTCGATGGTCTGGTCGAGGCCTTCACCGCCGCCTCGGAGTCCGCCCGCCACGCCTACCTGCACGCCCTCGCCGCCGGGCGCCGCGTCTCGCGCGAGGAGTTCGCCGAGTTCACCGGCTCGATGCGGGCGGTCGAGAGGCACTTCCTCGACGCTGTCTCGGACGCCGCCAAGGGCATGTCGAAGGAAGCGAAGGCCACGCTCGATGAGTTGGTGCGGCGGGCCACCAAGGCCGGCACCTCGATCGGGAAGGTGGGCCTCCACGCGTCCGGCACCGCCGCCCGCCGAGCCCCCGAGTTCGCCGTCGAGGCCGCCAAGGCGAGCGGCCGCGCCGCCGCTGCGATGGCCAGCGAGCTGGCCATGGGCATGTCCGGCTTCCTCTCCGGACTCGGCGACGCGCTCCGCACCTCAGGGCGGGCCAAGGCGGCCCCGAAGCCCGCCGCCAAGCGGGGCCCAAAGCCGGCCTCCAAGCGGAAGCGCTAGTTCTGCTTGACCGGTCCCGGTGCGCAGCACCTTGCAAGCCCCGGTGCGCAGCACCTTGTAAGCCCCGGTGCGGAGCACCTTGAAAGCCCCAGCGCGGAGCACCTCGAGAGCCCCGGTGCGCAGCACCTCGAGAGCCCCAGTGCGCAGCACCTCGCAACGCGTGGTGTTCGTCCGCCGAGCCTGCATCGACCGCCTCACGCCGCGGCGATGGGTATCTCGCCGAACAGGTCGATCTCGCCCGCGCCGACGAGGTCGTTGAGGCCGAGCGCGCGGAGCTCGTCGACCGCCTCCATCAAGGAAGCGGGGTAGCGCCGCTCCATGCAGCGGCCGACGCGCTCGCGGTGGTCAGGCCACTGGCGTTCGAACTGGGCGCGGCAGCGGGCCTCGTGCTGCTCGCGGTTCATGAGGTAGTTGGCAACGGGCATCTGGGTGTCCTTCAGGGGTGTGCGGAACCAGCCTCCCATGGCGCGCTTGGTGCCAAGGGAGGAGATACGACGTCGCGGGAGGCGGTTGCCGAGTATTGCGGAAACTTCGTGTCGATCGCAGGGCGGTCCCGCTACGGGGTAGCTATGCCGTGACGGAGGGGGTTGCGCGGGACGCCAGGGGTTTTCTTTGGTGGGAGTGGCGCTCCGGCGAGGAGGCGGTGTTTCCGCCACGCCTCTACATCTGCACCTGTCGGGGATTCGTCGCAGAGAATCTACGACGTGCGCGTCACCGCGTCCAAACTTCGTCCACCACCACGGCAGCGGACGTCGCCCGGGCGACTCGCGCGCCGTCCGCAGGCTTAGCGAGCAAGTCGTCACAAAGCGTCAGACGGATTGACGGAGCCGTGTGCTCAGCGGTGCTGCACTGCGCCAAGACGAGAACGCTGCTTGTCGATGCTCCTTGCGCCTGCGACGACGTGCTGTTCACCGCACCGACTTGTGCGTCGAGTTCGTCGTCGAGCAGGGGCCGGGCTCCTGCGGGAGATCTAGTGGGCTCTGTCCGTTACCGATCAGTTGCCGCACGTTCGAGATGGCGGAATGACACTTCGCGGGAATCAAATACACAGCTTCTGCGTATGGCTTCCGCTTCGGGCAATTCTCCGCGCCGGAATCAGGACCAAACCGCGCCCGCGCTCCCTCTCGGCCTGCATACCATCGTCCATCACCCATCGCTGGCGATGCGCTGAGCCGCATCGCACCGCCGTCCGGAACTCGGAGGCTTGGCGAAATGGCCGAACACAGCGACAGGTCCTCACTGACCCAGCGCGTTCCCGACGGCTGCGGTGGATCCACCGTGATTGACATCCGTTCCGCTCAGCGGACTCCGCACGAGCACTTGGAAAGGCGAGGGCACAATGCACCGATTCGTCGTTTCCGCAGCAGTCGCGACTGCGATCTTCGTTCCGTCCTCGATCGCGAGCGCGGCCACGTACTTTGTGAAGCACTACTCCACTCCGCCTAATCCGCCACACGGGGGGTCATCGTGGCAGGACGCGTTCCCAAGCCTTCAGGACGTGCTCAATCTTCCCCCTCCCGGACTCCAAGCAGGGGACCTGATCTTGGTGGCGGCGTCGGATCCCGACCACCCGTACCTCCCACTCTCCTCACCGGAGCAGAGCTGGGGCGAGCAGGGAAAACGATTCAAGGTCACCACGAGCGGAATAACGCTGCTCGGAGGCTATCCCGAGGCGGGCGGCGACGACCGGAACGTGCTCACCAACGTCACCGTTTTCTCGGGGGATCTCGGCGGCGACGACGATCCCGACGACCCGTGGAACCCAGTCCTGAAGGATGACAACGTGTGGCAAGTCTTCGAGCTCGTCAACCTCACCGGTGCGACTTTGGTCGACGGCATCACCGTGACCGGGGCGTGGAACAAGGTGGACGAGCCGCCAGTGAGCTACGGCTGGGGAGGAGAAGGCGGCGCGATGCTCCTTCGGAGCGACACGCCGGGCTTGACGTCCACCCCGTTTCTCCAGAACTGTCGGTTCATCCGAAATCTCGCTTCGGAACACGGTGGTGCCATCTTCGCCAGCGTCCAAGGCATCGTCGAGAATGGGCAGGAGGACCCGGCGAACTACCCCTCCGTGCTGAAGGTGAGGACATGCGTCTTCCGCAACAACCAAGCCTACTTGGGTGGGGGAGACAGCGGCGGAGCGATGTTCCTTGAGCGTTGCGAGCTGGACATGGCGGGCTGCCTGCTGGCCGACAACTTCTCCAACCTCTGGGGTGCCGGTGTGTTCATGTACTTCCCGACAGGACTTGCGGTGACGAACTGCACCATCACGAACAACATCTCGGATGACTGGCAGGCGATCGGGTGGGAGCTCGATCCGGACCAAGCCGACACTCCACCGACGTTCCGGATGCAAAGCTCCATCCTGACGGGCAACCTGCTGAGGGAGGGAGGATCGCCAGCGGGAAACGGGCAGGTCAGTGGGGAGAATTATGGCGTGGCGCTTGAACTCCACATCGACTACTGCATCCTCGCTGAGGCGTACCCGTCGAATCCTCCACCGCCTGGCGACGGGCTCCAGGCGATCATGGTTCCGGACTTCTTCGTCGACAATAGCAACGAAGACGTGCTTTCCCGCGACTACCACATCGTCCCGGTGGGGAACTGCCGTGGTCCCATCGACCTCGGCACGACCGACCTCGGATCGCTCCCGGTCGACGAGAACGATGCCGATGACGACACCGACACCGAGGAACTGGTACCACCGGTCGACCTCGGAGACTACGAATCGGGCGACACGCGGCTGCGCCCGAGGATCGACGGCTGGCCCGCGCTGCTCGACATCGGGGCGTACGAGGCCTACCCCGGGAACTACGGCTGTCTGGCCGACCTCGACAACGACGGGAGCGTCGGATCGGCGGACTTGTCGATCCTGCTGGGTCAATGGGGGACGTGCGGCTGCGCCTGCGCCGATCTCGATGGCGACGGCACCACGGGCGCCGCGGACCTCGCCGCCCTTTTGGGGGCTTGGGGCGATTGCCCGGCGTTCGAGTCAGCGATGCCTGCAATCGAGCCGATGTCAGCCAATGAAGCTGCCGCGCTGGACCCGCAGCAGCTTGCCGAACTCCTCGGCTTCGGTTCCGTCCAGTATCTTGCCGAGTGGCTCGGGACGCTCGATGCCCAGACGCGGGCCGCCATCCTGTCCGTTCTCGGAGGATCCTGAACCATGCTCTCCGCCCGGTCGACCGTTGCTGCCGCCATCGCCACGATCGCCGCGTCGGCGCTCCGGTGCAGCGCCCAATGCGCCTACGACGTCATCACTATTCCCAATCCTTGCCCCAATGGTGGCGGCGGCGTCGCGATGGACCTGAACGAGGATGACGTGGTGGTGGGTTTCTACACCTCGTGCTCCAGTGCCGTGTGGCGTCCGTGGGAGTGGTCGGAGGCCACGGGCATGGTCCTGCTCCCTTTGCCGCAGTTGCCGGGCGTCGGAAGCGTCGTCGCAAGGCGCATCGCACCGGACGGGACGATCCTGGGCACCGTCGCGCTGGGTTCAGGCCAACACAAAGCCCTCGTGATCTGGCCTACCGACGGCGCAGTGAGCACCGCTTGGCCTGGTGGCGTCAACATCGACACCAACGAGTGTGTCAAGCGCAGCGACGGAACGATCCTGGGCGAGCTCCAGGGTGGACCGGGCGGATTCAATCCCTTTGCGTGGCTTGCGGGGGCTCCCGCCCCGCTCCCCGAGCAGCTCACCGGCGCGCACGGAGGCATCCTCGACGTGGCACCGAATGGACTCGCGACTGGGCGATGGTTCGTACAGGGGTGGCTCGCGGACTCGAAGCCCTTCGTCTGGGACGGGGCCGACTCTGTCGTCCTACTGCCGTCACCTCTGCCGTACGGCCAAGGCATGGGCCGGAGGATCGATGCGTTCGGCCGTGTCGCAGGAACGGCATTCGACCCGGGAGGCAGCGCGTTCTTCTGGGAGTCAGGCGCCTACACGATCCTCGGCGGCCTTCCAGGTGATCCGTTCAGCTCCTGCATTGACAGCAACGTGCTCGGCCAGGTGGTCGGCCAGAGCAAGACGACCCTCGGGGATGGCGGCATCCCGTTCCTCTGGCAGCACGGATCGATGGTGGCGATCAAGTCGCTCGGGACGTTCCCGTTTCCCGATCAGCCGATCGCCGTCGGCGCCATCAACGACAACGGCACGATCGCCGTCCAAGGCGGGGTTCACACATACATACTGCGACCGTCGGGAGTCGTTCCCGCCGACGTCGACCTCGACTGTCGCGTCGACGCCGAGGACCTGAAGTTGCTTTTCACCTGCTGGGGATCTGCCGGTGCGTCGCCCGTGAAGCGCGCCGATGTGAACGGTGATGGGAGCGTGGACGCGTACGACCTCGCCGAGGTGCTCGGGGCTTGGACACCCGTAGAGACGATGGACCGTGGCCGACGGAAGTAGCGCGGCCACCCGCTTGGCGTCCCAAGGCTGCGATGCGCCTCGCGGCGACAGGCTCCTGCCAGCCGCGCGTAGGTCGAGCCCGTTGCCCGTCGTTCGCGGTCGGCGCGAGCTACGCCGCCATCACCCTCCCCGCCCCCCACGCGAACGCGTGCCGTTGCAACGGTGACGCGCACCGGTCCCCGTGCGCAGCACCTTGAAAGCCCCAGCGCGGAGCACCTCGAGAGCCCCAGTGCGCAGCACCTCGCAACGCGTGGTGTTCGTCCGCCGAGCCTGCATCGATCGCCTCACGCCGCGGCGATGGGGATCTCGCCGAGCAGGTCGATCTCGCCCGCGTCGACGAGGTCGTTGAGGCCGAGCGCGCGGAGCTCGTCGACCGCCTCCATCAAGGAAGCGGGTAGCGCCGCTCCATGCAGCGGCCGACGCGCCCGGGGTGGTCAGGCCACTGGCGTTCGAACTGGGCGCGGCAGCGGGCCTCGTGCCGCCCGCGGTTCATGAGGGAGTTGGCAACGGGCATCTGGGTGTCCTTCAGGGAGGTGCGGAGCCAGCCCCGATTGCCGCGCCTTCGGCGTTCGGGACGACGGGGTTGTCTGCTTGAATTTGGCTCGGCTCGGCTCGGCTTGCTCGCTGGATTGGCGTCAGGATTGGGTCGCGGCGCGTGGCCCCCTATTGCGGGATCTACACCGTCGCGAGGGACGATGTCCGCTCGACGCCGGATTCCGGCTCAGATTGTTCCACCGGTAGACATCGGGGTACGTCGCCGGTCCATGTCGCGTGCCGGTGCGGGTCGCAGACGATGGTCAGGAAAGGCGCATGTCCTGATGTATGAGGTACGACGCGGCGAGGGCGGCTTGTCGGGATTCGAGAGAGATTCGGTCGAGACGACGAGTCCCGCCCCCTGGTACTTATGCACGGGCAAGGTCGGTTGCCCGGTAGGTCGTGAACTTCCTGTCGGAACGCGGTCGTGCCCGCGAGGCTGGGACGCTTCCGGGTACCCCTCTACATCTGCAGGTGGCGGCGAAGCGTCGGACGGAAGATGCGAACTCGCCCGCAGGTCGAAGTGCTGGCGAGGCTCCGACGAATGCGCGCCGCCGCTCAACGCCGTTGTGCCGTAGGAGGACGGCGGCGTCGGACTCTGCGCCAACCGTCGACCGCGACTCAGCCCGTCCAGTTGCCGAGCAGGATCCCGAGATCCGCGCTGTCGACGGCGCCGCTCGCGTCGAGGTCGGCGGTGCCCGGCAGCCCCCAGGCGCCCAGCAGGATCGCAAGGTCGGCGGCGTCCACCACGTCGTCGCGATTGAGATCGCCTTGGATCGAGGGGATCGGGGTCAGCCGCACGGCGATCACATCGCCTCGAAAGTCCTCCGCGAGTCCGGTGATCCGACCCTCGTCGTCGATCGCATAGGCGACTTTCACGCTCACGCCCGACTCGGGTGGGATGAGGTCGTCGAGGGACGTCATCACGCCGGCACGCCAGATGAAGCCCGCCTGGGCGTTGCCGCTCGGGCTGCCGTCCCAGCAGTAGCCGACGATCTCTCCGTGGTCGTTGATGTCCCACGCGCCGCTTCGCCCGAACCCCGGCAGTGGCTCGAGGATCACCATCCGGCCGCCCGACCAGCGGATCCCCCGCGTGGTGTCTCCCGTGTGGCTCCCAGGATCGGGCATGATCCCCCAGCCGACGATGCCGCCTGACTCGTTGATGGCCACCGCAGCGCCGGTGCCGTCCGGCAGGTGACCGAGGTCCGTCACGCGCCCCGTGCCCAATTGGAGCATGAACGCGCTGGAGGACAGGGTGGCCGAAGATCCCGTCCAGCCGACGACTTGGCCGAGGTCGTTCACGTCTGCGGCCTCGCCAGCCGGGCCAGTCAGAAACTTCAATTGCATCGGGCTGCCGCCGACCCAGACAGTCGGCTCGGGCGCGGACGGGGCGAAGCTCGCCCCGACGATCGTGCCGGCGTTGTTCAGGCGCAACGCCTGCGATCCGGAGAATCCCGCGGGAATCGGCAGTTCCGCCACGACCCCGCCGGAGTAGAGGAAGGGATGCTTGACCCGAGTGCTGGTCTCCAGCCAGCCCACGACATCGCCGCCGTCGTTGACGCCCCACGCCTGCATGCTCACGAAGCCCGGGAGGAGGGGAAGCGTCAGGAACCCGCCGGCGACGTCCGCCACGAACGCCCGCTCCTTCGACGTGAAGCACACGTCGTAGTACCCGACCACGGTGCCGCCGGCGATCCCGGTGCCGACGGTGAGCGGGTCGACGCTGAAGCCGCAGGGCGCGGCCTGGATCACTTCGACCGTGTATTGCGGGCAGGCGGGCGGTCCCGCTCCTGCCGCCGACACACTGCCTGCGATGGCAATCCATGCGGCGAGGCGAGGCAGCTCCTTCGACATCACCACGCACCTCCGTTTCGGTCGAGGCGGCAGAGCAGGTCAAGTGTAGCCCGACTGGGAAACACGACGCGCGCCAAACCGGCGCTGCGATCCTCGATGCTCCCGTCGCCGGTACCCCAACGTGCTTGCCTGGGCGGGCGCAGGCACGGACCTCCAGGAGAACCAAGATGAAGGACCCCAGGAGCACATGTCGATCCCGACGCGTCGTCGCTGCCGTCGCCGCGTTTGGATAGCGACAGTCGCGAAGGCGACCGACCCCGCTTGGACCGGCTCCACCCGGACGCCGTTGGAGCTTCCCTGCATGGGTTCGTTCTGCCTCCCCCCGAAGGAGGAACAGCAGGTTGCCGGCGCGCCTGCGGGGCTCTCTGAAATCCTTGAACTCTTCGGCTTCTCGAGCGCGGAGGAGTTACTCGCCTGGATGCAGGCGTCGGACGAGGACTCGGTCAACGCCACATGCAGCGCCATCAGCGTGTACATCAGGAATGGAACTGGAGGTGAGCAGTGAAGGTGAGAATCGCAACCGCCCTCGTCGCATTGGGCGCCTCTGCCGGGACGGCCTCGGCCAGCATCGTCAACGTCTACGACGACCCCGGTCTCTTCGCGTCATTGAGCGGCCCGGTGACGTCGATCGACTTCGTCGCGCCGCCGGGGGGACCCGGGCTGATCGACCAGGACACCTACATCGGGCAGGGACTGATTCTGGGCACGAACCTCCCCGGACATCCCGCCTACAGCGTCACGACCGCCGGCGGAGGACCGCTCACCCAGGATGGCTGGGGGCTGGACGTGTTCCTCTACGAGCCGCCCTTCGCGCTTGCCTTCGACTTCACCGCGCCGACGCACTCGTTCGCATACGAACGCTTTTTCCTCGGGGGCGTCGAGGCCATGTGCAAGTTCTACCTCCAGGGTGTTCTCGTCGGGTCGAATACTCTCAGTACGTTTCCGGGTACGGACGATTTCCACTTCGTCGGCTGGGTCGCCGACTTCCAGTTCGACCGGGTCGTGACCAACACGTACTGGGTCGACAACGTGTACTTCGCGAGCGTGCCGGCGCCCGGAGCGATCCTCTTGTTGCCGGCGGGATTCCTGCTGGCACGCGGTCGCAGGCGACCGACCGGGCGTCCGTGCTGATCGTCGCGCGACCGAACGCTCGAACCGGTTCGCTCCTCTCGTGCGTCTGGCCTCTCACCGTCCGAGGCCGCGGGCGGCGAGGCGCACGCCAGCTCCGTCTGGCATGCGCCCTCGCTCGATCGCCCGCGCAAACGGCAGGGGAGCTTCGGCTCGCCTTCTCCTTCTCGCCTCGCCATGCACGTGGTCTTGCGCATGCGGCGCGTCGACGGGCTCGTGAGGCGACCAGCACGCGGGCGTCAGCGGTTGAGGCTCTCCTGCAGGGTCGGTCCCTACGACGCCTCCACCCGCCCCGCCCCCCACGCGAACGGGCACCGCTGCAACGGTGACGCGCACCGGTCCCGCTGCGCAGCGCCTCACCGATCCCGTGCCGAGCGAGTCAAGGACCCCCGCAGCAGCCCCCCTACTCCTCGTCGCGTTCCTGCTTGGCGAGCCGCGAGGCGAGCCACTTCCGGTTGAGGAGGGTGTGGACCACCGCGAGGAGGCCAGCCACGATGAAGCCCACGATGCCCAGGGTCCGGAGCCCCGCCCGGTCGCTCCGCTCGGCGGCGTGGACGAGGATGGCCGAGCTCACGATGAGGCCGGTCACCATCATCGAGAAGCCGATGTTTCGGCTCCCGTGCTCGATGGTGCGGGTCAGGCGGCTGAGCCCGCGGTGCTGGAGGTTGACCGCGAAGTTGTTGCGGCGCACCGACCCGAGGAGGAGCCGCACCTCGCGCGGCAGGTCCTCGACCAGCGTCGCGTAGGCGGTCGCGCTGCGCGAGATACGGGTGCGGATGGCCCGCCAACCGTAGCGGCGCATGACCGCCTTCTCGATCCACGGCTTGATGTAGGCGATCAGGTCGAACGACGGATCGATGCTGGCCCCCACCGCCTGGATGGTGGTCAGGCTCTTGACGAGGAGGACCAGCTCGCTCGGGAAGCGGACGTGGTGCTGGCGGAGCTTCTCGAAGAAGTCGTCGAGGAGTTGCGGCAGGTCGAACTGGTCGAACGAGGCCACGTCGAAGGCCTGGGTCAGCTCGGCCATGTCGGCCCGGAAGTTGCGGTCGTCGAGCTTGGAGGGCGGCAGGTCGGCGATCATCCCGGCCACCGAGATGACTTCGTCGACGTTGCCGTCGACGACGCCTTTCACCAGCCGCGCCAGCTGCTCCATCATCCTCGGCTCGACGCGGCCGGTCATGCCGCAGTCGATGAAGCCGGCGGCCATCTCCCCGTCCTCGGTGCGGAGGGCGAAGAGGTTCCCGGGATGCGGATCGGCGTGGAAGACGCCGATCTCGAGGCACTGGCGGGCCACGGCCCGGGCCCCGTAGCCGATCACGGCGGCCCGCTCCTCGGGCGTGAGGTCGCCGTCCTTGAGCCGCGAGAGGAGGATGCCGTGGAACTCCTCGAGGGCCAGCACGCGGCGGGTGGTGGCTTGCCAGTAGACCTTGGGGAAGCGGACGTGCGGATCGTCGAGGAAGGCCACCCGCAGGCGATCGGTGACCCGTCCCTCGAAGGTGAAGTCGACCTCGCGGCGCAGCTCGCGGGAGAACTCGTGGACCACCTCGCGGGGACTGAAGCCGGCGTTCGTGAAGTGCTTCTCGGCGAACTCGGCGAGGGTCTTCAGGATCTCGAGGTCGGACTGGGTGCGGGCCTCGGTGCCCGGCCGCAGGATCTTGAGGACGACCTCGGTGCCGTCGACCAGCTTGGCCCGGTGGACCTGGGCCATCGACGCCGCGGCGATGGGCGTCTCCTCGATCGAGGCGAAGATCGACTCGAGCGGCTCGGCGAACTCCGCCATCAGCGTGGAGCGGATCTGCTCGAAGGGCAGGGTCGGCCCCTCGGCCTGCAGCTTGGCGAACTCGTCGGCCCACTCCTCGGGGATGAGGTCCTTGCGGCAGCTCAGCATCTGGCCGAGCTTCATGAAGGTGGGGCCGAGCTGCTCGAGGACGAGCCGCATGCGGTGCGGCAGGGTGAGGTGCTCGAAGCCGTGCGTCCGGTCGCGGCGGAAGAGCGAGTAGCCGCGCTCGACCAGCTTGTCGAGGCCGAGGTTGGTGACCGCCTCGGCGAAGCCGTTCCGCACCAGGACGTCGATGATCTCGGTGTAGCGCTTGGCGTTTCGGATCCGGCGGGCGACGGCGCTCACGGGCATGGTGCACTCCCTGCGGGCGCCGCCGAGACCGGTCCTAGCGGCCGGCGCCGACGGTGACCGCGACGAAGGTCGGCTTGACCCGGGCCTCGAACTCCGCGCGGTACTTGTTGACGATGGTGCGGATCGCGAAGTTGTTGCCGTCGGCGAGGCCGCAGATGGTGGTGCCCGGCGTGAGGCCCATCGAACCGGCGATCTCGACCAGGAGATCGAGGTCCTTGGTGGTCCCGTCGCCCCGCTCGATCTTGGTGATCAGCTTGAGGATCCAGCCCGAGCCCTCGCGGCAAGGCGTGCATTGGCCGCACGACTCGTTCTTGAAGAAGCGGGCCAGGTTGCGGGCCACGGCCACCATGTCGGTGTCTTCGTCGAAGACGGTCGGGCAGGCCGTGCCGAGGCCGAGGACGTCGTACTTGCGGCCGATGTCGAAGTCCATGGGGGCATCGAACTGGTCGGGCCCGAGGACGCCCATGCTGACGCCGCCGGCGATCGCTCCCTTGAAGCGCTTGCCCTTCCGCATGCCGCCGCAGTAGTCCTCGACCAGCTTGCGGAGCGGGATGCCCAGCTCGCACTCGAAGACGCCGGGCCGCTCGACGTGGCCGGAGACGCCCATCAGCTTGGGGCCGTAGCTCGGCATGCCGCCGATCGTGCTCTCGACGCCGATCCCCTTCCACCACGCCGAGCCCTTGTCGACGATGGGGCCGACCGCGGCGAGGGTCTCCACGTTGTTGATGATGGTCGGGCGCCCGAAGAGGCCCTTCACCGCCGGGAAGGGCGGCTTGATGCGGGGCCAGCCGCGCTTGCCCTCGACCGCCTCGAGGAGGCCGGTCTCTTCGCCGCAGACGTAGGCCCCGGCGCCGCGGTGGAGGTAGCAGTCGACGGCGAAGGTCGACGTTCCGCCGAGCAGTCCCTGCTTGCCGAAGATCCCCTTGGCGTAGGCCTCGTCGATGGCCCGCTGCATCACCTTGGCCTGGTGGTGGTACTCGCCGCGGATGAAGAAGAACGCGGTGTCGAGCTGGCAGGCGTAGCAGGCGATGGCGATGCCTTCGAGGACGATGTGGGGGTCGAAGTCGACCAGCAAGCGGTCCTTGAAGGTGCCCGGCTCGGCTTCGTCGCAGTTGATGCAGAGGTAGCGGGTCTTGCCGTCGGGCGGCGGGAGGAAGGTCCACTTGAGGCCGGCCGGGAAGCCCGCCCCGCCGCGGCCGCGGAGGATGGCATCCTTCACCACGTTGACCACCTCGGCCGGCTGCATGCCGAGGGCCTTGCGCAGCGTCTGGTAGCCGCCGGTCGCCATGAACTCGTCGATGGTGACGGTCCGGCGGTTCTTGGGGTCGCCCCAGGGGAAGGTTGGGATGCGCTTGGTGAGGACGGCTTCGGTCAACGGCATGGTCTATCTCGATCTCAGGCGTGCTGGAGCCTCAAGGGCTGGCCTGTCGTTGGGGCGTCACGGGTGGCCGGTCGGCCCGGGGTCCTTCTTGTTCGTCGCGTCGGCCGGGTCGGTCGGGAGCTGCCCCGGCCGGAGCTCGACTTCCTCGATCACGGTCCGCCGCAGGACGAGTCCGTCCTCGCGACGCTCCTCCTCGATCGTCCGCCGGACCTCTCGCGTCTTCGCCGCCGCGGGGTCGGTGCGGACCCCCTTGGCGATGTGCCCGAAGAACTCGCCCAGCGACCGCATGATCGATTTGGGTTGGTCGGGCATGGGACGCGGGGCATCCGGTCAGTGCCCGGCGCCGTGCCGGGCCTCCTCGATGAGCTGGTCGACGCGCTCGATGGTCAGCTTCTCGTGCAGGGTCTCGTTGAAGAGAGCCACCGGGGCCGTGTCGCAGCTCCCCAAGCATTCGAGGGCGAGCAGCGTGAAGGCCCCGTCGTCGGTCGTCTCGTGGGGCTCGATGCCGAGCTTCTGGCGGACATGGTCGAGGAGCTTCTGGTGGCCGCAGACCTCGCAGGCGATCGACTGGCAGATCCCGATCACGCACTTCCCGAGGGGCTCGGTGGTGAACTCCTCGTAGAAGGTGACCGTGTCGAGGACCTCGGCCGGGGTGATGCGGAGGAAGCTCGCGATCTCGAGCATCGCCTGGTACGGGATGTGGCGGTGCTGATGCTGGATCTCGTGAAGGATCGGCATCAAGGCCCCGTGCCGGGTGGCGTAGCGGGGCAGGAGCTCGCGTTCCCAGCGGTCCTTCATCGCCGGCGTGCAGTAGGGCTCGGCGCGGGTGGGGATCTTCTGGGTCGCGGACGGTTTGGTGATCCAGGCCATGGGTCGGGGGCTTTCGGTTGGGCCGGCCTCAGCGATCGAGCTCGGCGGCGATGATGTTGAGCGATCCAAGCACCGCCGGGACGTCGGCGATGAGGTGGCCCTCGATCATCTTGGGGAAGCTCGAGTAGTTGATGTAGCTTGGCGGACGGGTGCGGGCCCGCCAGGCGCAGCGGCCGCCGTCGGAGACGAGGTAGTAGCCGAGCTCGCCGTTGGGGCTCTCGATGGCGTGGTAGCACTCCCCGATCGGCGTGTCGATGCCGCGGTTGTGCATGCGGAGCTCGAAGAGCTGGATGGTGGCCTCGATCGAGCCGTAGACGTCGCCCTTCTCGGGGGTGACCATCTTGCTGTTGACGTCGGCGTTGATCGACCCTTGCGGGATGCGGTCGATGAGCTGTTCGACGATGCCGATCGACTGCTTGAGCTCCTCGACCCGGACGAGATACCGCCCGAGGCAGTCGCCGTCGGAAGCGATGGGCACCGAGAACTTCACTGCCTCGGCCCCCTGCCCATCCCAGTTGTCGGCGAAGCAGAGGTAGGGCTCGTCCTTCCGCACATCGCGCCGCACACCCGAGGCCCGAGCGTTGGGGCCGGAAAGGCTCCAGGCGATGGCGTCCTCGCGGGAGATGGAGCCGACCCCGGCCAGGCGGTCGACGAAGATGCGGTTCCGGTTGAGGAGGGTCTCGAGGTCGTTGATGGCCCGCGGCAGGCGGACGCGGGTGATGTCCTTCACCATCCGCTTGAAGACCTCGTCGTCAGGGATGTCGCGCCACGCCCCGCCCACCCGGGTCCAGTCGGGATGGAAGCGCTGGCCCGAGATGTACTCGACCAGGTCCATGATCCGCTCGCGCTCGTTGAACCCGTAGAGGAAGCCGGTGAAGGCGCCCAGGTCGAGGGCCGCCGCACCCACGCAGAGGAGGTGGTTCTGGATGCGGCCCATCTCCTGCATGATGGTCCGCACCACCTTGCAGCGCGGGGTCTGGTCGATGCCGAGGAGCTTCTCGACCGCGGTGTGCCAGGCGATGTCGTTCACGATCGGCGAGACGTAGTCCATCCGGCTGATGGTGCAGACGTACTGGTTCCAGTCGTGGTGCTCGCCCAGCTTCTCGAAGCCCGAATGGAGGTACCCGATGTGCGGCGTGCAGCGGGCGACCCGCTCGCCGTCGAGCTCGAGGACGAGCCGGAGGGTGGTGTGGGTCGCCGGGTGCTGGGGGCCGAAGTTCAGGATCCAGCGGTCGCCGGTCTTCACGTGATCCTGGAGGTAGTCCAGGTTCTCGATGTCGAGTCCGAAGGCCTGATCCGGGTGGAGCGTGTAGGGCATGCGGGAACCGCCAAGGGCGCGCCGAGGGGGTCCCGCCGGGGACTCCCGGAGAGGCGGCTGACCACGGCCGCCCGGCGAGCGTCGGAAGAGTCGGCAGTATAGGGAAAAGGAGCCGCCCGGCGGCCCGCTGCAACCGCCCTGCGGCGGCGTCACCAGCCGCTCGGCGACCGCACGTAGGGGTTCGAGCGCCGCTCGGCGCCGATGGTGGTCGTCGGGCCGTGCCCGGGGCGGATCTCCATCGTGTCCGGGAGGTGCAGGAGGACGTCGAAGATCGACCGCTTGAGGGCTTGGCCGTCGCTGGTCGGGAAGTCGAAGCGACCGATGCTGCCGGCAAAGAGCGTATCGCCGACCAAGGCCTGACCCGAGGGGCGATGGACGTAGGCCACCGAGCCCGGGCTGTGGCCAGGGACGTGGAGGACCTCCCAGGTGGTGCCATCGAGCTCGATCCGCTGACCGTCCTCGACGAAGGCCGTGGGCGGCGTGACCCGCACCTCCATGCCCACGAAGGCCGAGAGGTTCAAGGTCGGCTCGGCGTTCCACGCTGCCTCGATGGGGTGGCAGCGGACCGGCAGCGGACCATAGCGGCTGAGGGCCTGGTCGATCCCGGCGATATGGTCGACGTGGCAGTGGGTCAGGTAGAGGGCATTCGGCTTCAGCCCCCGGCGGTCGATCTCGGCGAAGAGGGGCTGGGGCCGTTCGCCGCAATCGACGATCCAGCAGGGCCGCCCGGCGGTCGCTCCGTCCGGCCCGGGGACGAAGACGAGGTGGCAGTTGGTCTGCCAGGATCCGAGGGGCACGGTCACGATCGTCGGACGCGGCTCGGGCCGGGAGGTGGCGGCGGAAGTGGACATCGGGGTGTTCGCGACGAGGCCTGCCGGGAGGCTGGACTTGTACAGTACTCGCATGCTCGTCAAGCGCAACCTCGCCGCCGAACCCCCTGCCCCGCTCGACATGCCCGGGACCAAGGACGTCTCGATGCGGATCATGGTCGGCCGGGCCGACGGCGCCCCCAACTTCGCCCTCCGCCAGTTCCGGGTCGCGGCGGGAGGCTTCACGCCCCGCCACAGCCACGACTACGAGCACGAGGTGGTGGTCATGGGGGGCAGCGGCACCGTCGAGTACGACGGCGGCGAGTATCCGCTCACCGAGGGCGACGTCCTCCTCGTCGCCCCCAACAAGGTCCACCAGTTCCGGGCCGACCGCGGCAGCGAGCTCCGCTTCCTCTGCCTCGTCCCGGTGAGCTTCGACTGCGGCAAGCCGACGCCAGGCTCGTGAGCCCTCCGGGCCCCGGCAAGACGAACGGCGCGAAGCGGGTTATTCTCCGCCCGTGCGCCGAACGAGCCTCTTCGCCCTTGGGTCGTTGTGCGTCGTGTCGCTGGGCCTCCCCGCCTGCGACACGATGAGTTCGGACTTCGCCTCCTTCTTCGAGACCTTCAACCCGCCGACTCCGGCCCAGGCCGCGGAGTGGGCGGTCGACACCAACGACCCCGAGAACCAGCGGCGCGGCGTGGCTCTCCTTGCCAGCGCCCCGTGGGGCGGCGCGGCCCCCTACGTCAAGCTCTACCGGCTCTACGTCGAGGAGAACACCGACCCGCTGGTCAAATCCTTCGCCCTGCGGGCCCTTGGACGCCACGGCGATGCCGCCGACGCGGTGCTCGTCTCCCAACAGTTGTCGTCGCCCTTCAAGAACGTGCGGCTCGAGGCGGCCAAGGCCTTGCAGCGTCTCCATGACCCCTCCGTCGCCGACGTGATGTGGCAGCGGCTGGTCGACGAGAACGAAGAAGAGGAAGTCCGCGTCGAGCTCGCCATCGGGCTCGGCCAGTACCCGACCGACGCCGTCTTCCAGGCCTTGGTCCTCGGCGTCGACCAGCGCGAGCTGGCCATCAACCTGGCATGCCTCGATTCGCTCCAGACGCTGACCGGCAAGGACTTCGCCTTCGACAAGGCGAAGTGGCTCGCGTGGCGCGAATCGACCACCTCCCCCTTCTTGAACGACGAGCGGTACCTCTACCCGACCTTCATCCGCTCCAAGATGTTCATGGACTACCTCCTCTTCTGGGTGCCGCTCACCTTCGAGGAGCCGGGCGTGCCGGTCGGGACCAAGCTGTCGGGTCCGCGGCGCACCTATGAAGGCGAGGAGCAGCCCCCGACCGACTTCAAGCTGCCGGAGAGCGAGGCAGAGCGGAAGGCGGCGGACGAGGCCGCCGCAGCAGCGTCGAAGCCGGCCCCGCCGCCCAAGCCGGCAGCGCCGAGCACGCCGACCTCGAGTTCCGCCCCCAAGCCGACCACGCCGCCATCCACCCCGCCCACGCCCGCCGCCAAGCCATGAAAGCGATCGTCTCCTCGCCGCAAGGGGCGATCCCGGCGGACATCGCCGATCCGGTGCCCGGCCCCGGCGAGGCCCTCGTCCGCCTGCGGGCCGGACTCGTCCTTCCCGGCGATGTGCGGGCCGCCCGGACGCTGAGCCATGGGCTCGCCTTGGGCCAAGCGTTCGTCGGCACGGTCGAAGGGCTCGGGCCCGAGGCTCTGGCGTCGCCGGCCGCGAGTCGTCCGAAGGACGCCAAGGCCTGGCTCGGCAAGCGCGTGGCCGTCCACCCGCTCGTCCGCTGCGGGCGATGCGATCGTTGCCTCGGCGGCCTCTCCGCCCATTGCCGCGAGCGGACCATCCTCGGCGTCGACGGCCGCAGCGGCGGCTTCGCCGAGCGCGTCGCGGTGCCGCTCTCGAACCTCCTCCTCCTGCCCGACGCCCTCGACGACGACCGTGCGGTCTTCGCCGTGCCCGTCGCAGCGGCCCTCGAGGCCACGCGCCACGTGCGGATCGAGGGCAAGACCTACATCACCGTCCTCGGCGACGGCGCCACCACCCTGGTGACGGCCCAGGTGATGAGCCGGCTCAACGCCGCCGTCCGCATCGTGGCCCGCGAGCGCGGCACGCTGGCCGCCGCCGAGAAGCTCGGCGTCAAGCACCGCCACGCCGACGAGATCGGCCGGCGCGGCGACCAGGACGTGGTCGTCGACTGCGTCGGCACCGCGGAGAGCCTCGCCTTCGCAGCCCAATTGGTGCGGGCCCGCGGCACCATCGTCCTCACCGTCGCCACCACCGGCGCCGCGGTGCCGGCCGACCTTTCCCCGATCGTCCTCAACGAGCTCCGCGTCCAAGGCTCGAGCTACGGCCCGCTCGCCGACGCCGTCGACCTCCTCGCCAAGCGGGCCGCCGAGGTCATCTCCCTCATCGAGCGCAAGGCCACGCTCGCCGAGGCGAACACCGCCTTCCGCCTCGCCGCCGAGCCGGGCCGGTTGGCGGTCGTCCTCCGCGGGGCGTGAGCAGGGATGAAAAAGGCCCGCGCTTCCGCGCGGGCCATAACGATGGTTCGCGAAGGCGCCTTCGCTGCTACCGCTGTCGCGATCGTGGCACGAGCAACGTGAGAGCGAACAATCCGACTACCCCGGGAGCCGGCACGCCCCCGTAGTAGAGGTTGTCAATGAGGATCCCGTCGTAGATGAAGATCCGGTCAAACGGCTCATCGCTGACGATGCCGGTGAAGGTGTCGAAGGCTCCGAACGCGCCGACGAGACGGTCGCCCGAAAATAGCTTGACGGAAGCGGTTCCAGGCAACTCGAGGCCCATCCACAGGCGCGGCGTCGTCAATTGGATGGTCGATGTCTCGGGAAAGCCGCCTGAGGCAAGCGCCCATTCATCGCCGCTTGGAGTAGACCCGGGCGCGTAGCCGGCGAAGTCGTCGCCATCGGTGAAGAGGGCGCCGAGCGCCGCATATTGGTCCGAAAGGAACGTGGCCTGCGGCTGGACGAAGTCGATCGTCACCCATGATCCGACCGCCTGCTGCCACGCAGGTTTGTCATAGAAGTACTGGAAGCCGCCGTGAACTGGCGAACCGATGATCGCTGGGACCACCGCGAGACCGATCACGACGACCCAAGAACGGTTGGGCATGGCCGAACCTCATTGCTCTGGCCCATGGCCTTGCGTGGCCATGTACCACTGGACAAACGGCACGATGGATTCGACCTGGGCTGGTGCCGCCCGCGCACTTCTCTTGTTGGTAGGTCGAGGATCTCGCATGCCGGAACCTCTTTTCATCGTTGAGTCATACGCAACGAAAGTCCAGCGCTACGGAACTTCCCCGAGAATCAAGGGCGGGCCGAACAAAGAACACCGGGGGGCATTCCGCGATTCTGCGCCATACGGCCGAGCCTGCAAGCGGGAACCGCCGCACTCAAGCGGAACCGGGCGCTCGCCCGGACCAGGCGCCGAGTGCAGCGCCCGCGAGTCGGGCGGATGAACAAGGCCCGCGCCTCCGCGCGGGCCAAACGAGCGCGGGCCGAATGGGCAGGTGGGCGTCCCAACCTCGCAGCTATCGCCGTCGCGATCGAGTGAGCAGCGCAAGCTCCAACAGCCCCACCGCGCCCGGCCCCGGCACCGTCGAGAAGTAGATGTTGTCGGTGGCCACCGGCCCGCCGCCCGTCGCCTCGAACTGCACCCGGTCGAAGGCGATGTCCGACGTCAGCCCCACGAACTTCGACGCCCCGCCCGTCTGCGAGTAGGACTGCCCGACCAGCGTGTCGCCGAGATAGAGCCGCATCTTCCACCAGCTCGCCGGGCTGTGGGCACCGACCGCGTGCTGCGGGTCGAGGAAGGTCAGCTCCAGCGTGCCCACCGGGCCAAGCCCCCATAGGTCCTGGGGGAAGAGCGAGGTCGAGGGGCCGAGCACGACGTTCGGCCCGGGGTTCGTGAAGTAGACGCCGAGCGGGGCGTACTGGTCGGTGATGAAGGTGTTGAGCGGGAACCCCAGGAAGTCGCAGGTCTGGAACGACCCCGACACCGCCTGCTGCCAGCCGCCGAAGTCGCCCGCGTAGACGGTGACAGAAGCGTTGGCGCTGCCGACGGCGCAGAGCACCGCGGCGCCGGCCGCAGCCAGCCGACCGGATCGTGTTCGGCGTCCTCGCATCCTCAAGAGCACTCCCATCGCGCCGGCCCGCCGCTCTCGGGCCGGTCGATCGAGCATAGCCCACGGCGGCGCCGACTCAAGCCCGGGATGCGGATTCGGGCGCCGGAGCTGGTCTGCTGCGGGGGCGGGTGAGTCGTCCACCGCCCCCTCAGCCTCGCCCCCATGGAGGGGCGCTCGGCAGCTCCCCCGCTATCGCGGGAGAGCGGAGCAGGCGTTAGCGCGACGACTGGCGCCTCGCTCCCAAGCACGCAGTGCTTGGGGGAGATGCTGAGCGACGCGAAAGCCCCTCGCAGCGGAGCTCCGAGATGGACAGCCGGGCCGTGCCGGACGAGCAGGCGAGTGAAAAAAGGCCCGCGCTTCCGCGCGGGCCTCGAAGAAGGAGCTTGGTGGGGCGGGCCCAGTGGAGGCCCCAATGGAGTCCCTAGTGGCGGGCCGCGGAGTGCTCGGGGCGATGGAGCATCTTCGGGAAGTGCTCCTCGCGCCAGCTCTCAGGATAGGCCGGATCGTCGAGTTCGAGGGCGTCCTTGGTCGGCATCAGCGGCCGGAAGGTGTCGCACATGACGGCCAACTCGTCGGTGTGGGTCTTGCCCAGCGAGCCTTCGACCGTGCCCGGGTGCGGGCCGTGCGGGATGCCTAACGGATGCAGCGAGATCGACCCCACGCCGATGCCGCGGCGGGCTTTGTACTCGCCGGCCACGTAGTACATGATCTCGTCGGCGTCGATGTTCGAGTGGTTGTAGGGGATGGGGATGGCCTTGGGATGGAAGTCGAGGGGCCGCGGGCAGAAGGCGCAGATCACGAAGTTGTGGGCCTCGAAGACCTGGTGGATCGGGGGCGGCAGGTGGACCATCCCGACGATGGGGCTGAATTCGTCGGCGTTGAAGCAGTACGGGTAGTAGCAGCCGTCCCAGCCCACCACGTCGAGCGGGTGGTAGGTGAAGTCGTAGCTATGCAGCCGACCCAGGGCCTTGATGCGGACCTCGAAGGTGCCCATCTCGGCGTAGGTGAGGGGAAGCTGCGGGACCCGCAGGTCGCGCTCGCAGTACGGGGCGTCCTCGAGGAACTGCGAGGTCTTCTTGGAGACGTAGCGGGGCGGCGGCAGGATGTGCGAGCCGTTCACCGCCTCGAAGCACACGTACTTCCCGAAGGGCATCTCCTCGCGGGAGATCCCCGCCGGGCGGTCGTCGTCGGGCAGCGGATCGAACTCCATCGCGTAGATCGTGCCGCGGGGGATGACCACGAAGTCGCGGGGCCGGAACCTCAGGGTCCCGAACATGGTCCGCACCGTGCCCGAGCCGAAGTGGACGAAGAGGCACTCGTCGCCCTGGGCGTTCTTGAAGTGGTACTTGGTGGCCTTCTCCGCTGGCACGCAGATCGACATCTCCACGTCGTCGTTGCCGAGGAGGATGCGGCGGCCGGAGATCGGATCGCCGAAGGCCCGCATCTTCTGGGAGAGGAGATGCCGCATGCGGAGGAGGTCGGTCTCGACGTACTGCGGCTTGGTCGAGTGCATCGGCTTCCAGCCGGTGACCTGGGTCGGCGGGTGGATGTGGTAGAGGGTCGAGGTGGGGCCGGCGAAGCCCTCGGTGCCGAAGACCTCTTCCGAATAGAGGGCCCCGTCGGGGCGTCGGAACTGGATGTGGCGCTTCGGCGGGATGGAACCGAGTTGGATGTAGTACGGCATTGGGGGTGACGTGGAGGGAGGTGGCGATCAGAGGTTGCCGCGGCGGCCCTGCTCGAGCTCGAGGCTCTCGAAGAGGGCCCGGAAGTTGCCCTTCCCGAAGCTCTGCGAGCCGCGGCGGCAGATGATCTCGATGAAGAGGGTGGGCCGGTCCTGGAGCGGCATGGTGAAGAGTTGCAGCAGGTAGCCCTGGTCGTCGGCGTCGACCAGGATGCCGAGCTCCTTGATGCGGTCGTGGTCCTCGACCACGCGGGCGTGCATCTCGCCCTCCACGCGGTCCCAGACCTTCTCGTAGTAGGTGTCGGGGAGACGGAGGAAGTCGACGCCGCGGCGGCGGAGCTCGGCCACCGTCTCGAGGGCGTCGTTGCAGCGGAAGGCGAGGTGCTGCACGCCGGGGGCTCCGTCGTGGAAGTCGAGGTACTCCTGGATCTGGCTCTTCTTGCGGCCGGTGGCCGGCTCGTTGATGGGGATCTTGATGAGGCCGGCGCCCGAGTCCATGACCTTCGACATGAGGGCCGAGTACTCGGTCGAGATGTCCTTGTCGTCGAAGTGCTTGAAGAGCGAGAAGCCCATGACCTCCGAGTACCAGTTGACCCAGTGGTTCATCTTGCCGAGCTCGACGTTGCCGACGCAGTGGTCGACGCACTCGAGGCCGCAGGGGTTTTCGACGTTCATCCGGTTGGGCCCGAACTCGCGGACCTTGGCGTAGCCGGGCATGAAGGTCCCGCCGTGGCGGAGCTTGGGGAGTTCGTACCCTCCGCGGCGGCTGACGAAGGTGTGCACGGTGCGGCCGAAGGTGTGGATCGCGGCCATGGTGACCGCCCCGCTGGCGTCGGTCCGCTCCACCGGCTCGAAGGCCGGCTTGGCTCCGTTCTTGACGGCCTGCTCCCAGGCCTTGGTGGCGTCGTGGACGGTGAAGGCGATGTCCTTCACGCCGTCGCCGTAGGTGGCCACCTCTTGGCAGGCCGGATGGTTCTTGTGGAGCCCGGTGGTCAGGAGGAGCCGGATGTTCCCCTGCCGCAAGAGGTACGACGCCTCGTCGCGGTTGCCGGTGGTGAGGTCGCTGTACTGCTCGACCTGGAAGCCGAAGGCGTGGGCGTAGAAGAACGCCGCCTGCTTGGCGTTGCCCACGTAGAGCCGGACGTGGTCGACGTCGGCCAAGGCGAGCGGATCGGTCGAGCGGTGGTGGGCGGTGAGGGGGAGGACGGTGGTCATGGTCGGTTGGCCCGCGGGTAGAGGTGAGGGAGTGCGGTGGTGCGTCCGAGGCGTGCTCAGTGGCTGGCCGCCGCGGGAGCGAGCGAGGCCGCTTCGCGCACACGGCGGGCGTAGCTCCGCATCGCGTCGCGCAACTGGTCGAAGCTCTCGAGGACGTAGAGGATCGGCTGGTAGTGGTCGATCTCGAAGGTCGTGTCGCAGACCCGGTCGAGGTCGAAGGGGCGGCGATCGACTTCCGCCGACTCGAGGCAGTGCCGCGATTCGCCGGGCGAGGAGAGGAGCCCTGCCCCGTAGACCTTGAGCCGGCCGTCCTCGCGGACGAGGCCGAACTCGACGGTGAACCAGAAGAGCCGGGCCAGCCGCTCGGTGTGCTCGGCGTCGGCCACGAGCGCTGCCCGGCCATACTCCTGGAGGAAGTCGGCGAAGGCCGGCTCGGCGTGGAGCGGCACGTGGCCGAAGACGTCGTGGAAGATGTCGGGCTCGGGCAGGTAGTCGAGGCGGTCCTTGGGACGGATCACCACGGTGGTCGGGAACTCGCGGCGCGAGAGGCAGGCGAAGAAGGGTCGCGCCGCCACGTAGCCGGGCACGGCCCGCGATTGCCAACCGGTGAGGCGGCGGAGGTTGGCGTTGATGTCGGCGAGGCGCGGGATGCGCTGCGGCGAGAGTCCGATGGCCCGGGCCCCGTTCAGCCAGACCCGGCTGGCGTTGGCCGCGAGGTGGTCTTCCTGGCGGCGGTAGAGCTCGCGCCACGCCGCCTGGTCGTCGTCGGTGTAGCCCTCGTAGAGCTGGTCGATGTAGAGCCCGCGCGGATCGTCGAAGCCGGCCTCGCCGAAGCGCTCTGCGTAGCGGGCGGCGGACTTGGCCTGGGCCCCGTTGATCATGTCGTGGTTGAGGCTGTAGGCCGACTTGCTGTCGGCGCGGGCGGCCTCGGGGTCGTGGTGGTGCGAGGAGTTCAGGTCAGCCACGGGCGCGAGTCCTCCATGACGAGGCTGGGAAGGTCGGGGGAGCAGCGGCACAGCACCGGCCTGGTGCGGCCGCAGGGCCGGGGATACCCGGATCAGCGTATCGGTTTTTGTGCAAGTGGGAAGAGGCCCATCCTCTTTTAGGGTGCGGTTGGCGGGCTCGCCCCCCTCCTCCCCCGCTTCCCCGCGCGGCCGACAGCGCCGAAGTCGCTCGTACACTGCCGACTTGCGCGCCAGTCGCCCCAACTCCCCCGACGAGCGATCCGTCGCCACCGCCGAGGGCGTGGACGAGGGCCCCATCGGTTCCACCGTCGCCACCGCGGTCGAGGCCCTGTCCGACCTCGACGACGGGACCATCCGCGCCGGCAAGCTGGCCGGGAAGTCGATGTGGCAAGCGATCTGGCTGGTCGCCGTGCCGGTCCTCCTCCAACAGGTGATGACCGCGTGCGTCGGCCTCGTCGACAAGATCCTGGCCGGCAACCTGCCGAGGGAGATCGCTGTCCCCGCCCTCGATGGCATCGGGATCGGCACCTTCGTCGGTTGGTTCATCTCGATCGCCATGACCGGTCTCGGCGTCGGTGGCCAAGCGATCATCGCCCGCGGCATGGGCTCGGGCGATCGCCGCGAGACGCACGCGGCGCTTGGACAGTCGATGACCCTCGCGGTCCTCTGGGGCGTGGCCATCGGCGCCCTCATGTGGTCGACCGCCGGGCCGCTCGCCCACGTCTCGGGCCTTTCGCCCGAAGCGACCAAGGCCTGCGTCGTCTACGTGCGGGCCGTGGCCGTAGCCATGCCCTTCACCGGCGTGATGATGGTCGGGACGATGTGCCTGCACGGGGCTGGCGAGGCCACCAAGCCCTTCCAGATCGCCGTCCTCGTCAACATCGTCAACATCGTCGCCGCGTGGCTCATCTCGGGCGTCGAGTTGCACATCCTCGGCCGGCCCGTGCCGCATCCGATCGGCCACAGCGCGGAGTCCTGGGGCGTCTTCGGCATCGGGGCCGGCGCCGCCATCGCCTACTTCGTGGGGGCCCTGGCCACCATTCGCGTCCTCTCCCGCGGCGTGAAGGACCTTCGCCTCGACCGGAGCTGCATGCGGCTCGAACGGGCCATGAGCTGGCGCATCGTCCGGGTCGGCGTGCCCAACTTCTTCGAGGGCGTCGCCATGTGGGCGGTGCAGCTCTTCGTCCTCCACTTCATCGGGGAAGCGAGCGCCGTGCGGGCCGCTGCCGGCCTCGGCGATGGCGGACTCGTCGGAGCCCACACCATCTCCGTGCAGTGGGAATCGTTCTCCTTCCTGCCCGGCTTCGCCATGGGCACCGCGGCCGGCGCCGTCGCTGGGCAGTACCTCGGCGCGGGCAACCCGCGCCTCGCCCGGCGGGCGATCTGGGCCTGCACCATCGTCGGCATGGCGATCATGGGCTCCCTCGGCATCGTCTTCATGACCTCGGGGCAGTTCCTGACCTCGCTCATCTCGAACGAGCCGGTCCACCTCGAGGTGGTGCCCAAGACGCTCTTCATCTGCGGCACCGTGCAGGTCTTCTTCGCCCTGGCCATGGTCGTCCGCAACGGCCTGCGCGGCGTGGGCGACACGGTCTGGATCCTGTGGATCACCGTCTTCAGTTGCTACGGCCTGCGCCTGCCGATGGCGTGGTACTTCGGCATCCACCTCGGCGGCGGGCTGCCCGGGATCTGGATCGGCCTCTGCGCCGAACTCGTGGCCCGCGGGCTCCTCTTCCTGGCCCGCTTCCTGTGGGGCAATTGGAGCCGGATCAGGGTGTGACCGGCGGCGGGGCCGGCGCGACGCTCGACTCGAGGTCAGCCACCGACCCGAGCGGCGGCATCGGGCTCCGGCCCGCGTTGGCGCGGCGGGCGTTCTCCGCCGCGACGGCGCCCTCGATGGTCGAGGAATGGAAGGAGATCTCACCCTTCCCCCGCAGCACATGGAAGGTGCCGAAGGCGGAACCGTCGCGCGAGCGCCGCGGCTCGATCACCACCAACCAGTCGTCGGGGTCGTCGGTAGCGAGCGGATAGAGGAAGACCGCCCGCTCGATCCGGAAGGCGCCGGGCTCGGAGGGCGCCAAGGCGGCCAGGCGATCCGCCTCGCGCCGCAGCTCGGCGGTCGTCGCCACGTCCATCGCATCGGCGTCGAGCGGACCGATGCGGACGAGGTCCGGCTTGTCGGGCCGCACCAGCTCGCGGAAGAGCTCGGGGCTCACCGCTCCGTTGGCGACGAGGTCGAACGGCGTGCGCGGCCGCTTGGCCGGATCGACCAGGAACGGCACGATGTCCTCGACATCGACCTGGGACGCGGTGAGCGTGGTTCGGTTGAAGCGGACGGCGGTGCCGCTTACGCCGAGCATGGCGGGAGTGAGCGAGAGGGCGAGGATGACGAGGAACGAGGTGAGGAAGGAGGCCGCCGCAGCGAGGCCGGCCTTGAGCCCCGAGGTCCGGTGCACCGTCTTCAACATGAGGGCCGTGGCCACCGCCCCCCACACCGGGACCAAGACCGCCGAGCACGGGCAGGGAATGAGATTGACCGCGTTGGCTCCGCCGGTCGCATAGAGGATTGCCTGGAGCGAGCGGGCCAACCCGCCGCGAGCCGAGCCGGTGAGGGCGAGGAAGGCGTGGGCGCACAGCCCGGCGGCGATGGTGCCGATCAAGACCCAGAGCACGCTCGAACCCATGATCAGGACTTGGACGAGGACCGTCCACCAGATCCCCTTGGGGAGGGAGACGAACGCCAGGAGGATCGGCGTCACCACGGCCCCCAGGGCGAGCATGACGAGGACGCCGGCGATCGAGGTGGTCGCGGCGAAGAGGAGGGCGTCGCCGAGCGGAGCGTTGCCGGGCACCGAGGCGATCAGTTCTTGCGGCGCCGCCAGGACCTTGAGCACGGTCCGAAACCACCCTCGCACCAAGCCGATCTTCTTCCGCTGGAGCCACGGGTTGGGCGGCGGACCCGTTTCCTCCTCGGCCACGCCCTCGGCTGGTTCGAGGAGCATCGACTCGAGGGTGAGGGCGCGGCTACAGGTCGGGCAAGCGAAGGAGGATGGCTCGGGCAGGCCGCTCGGCGAGGTGCCGTAGAACGCGGTGCGACAACCTGGGCAACGGAAGCGCACCGCCCCCTGCCGGAATCGATAGTCGCCGCGGGCAAACGCGCTGCCGCACTCGGGGCAGCTCGTGCCCTCGATGTTCCAGAGCGGGTAGTCGCAGGTGCGGCAGCGCAAGGGTGGCGAACGGCGAGGCCGGTCCTAGGGAGCGGTTCGGATGATGGTGATCAGTTCGAAGGGCGGGATCTCCGGCTCGCCCGCCTTCTGCCGGCGTTCGTTCTCCACGGCGAGCGCCGCCGCGAAGCTCGCTTCGTCAGCGTACACCCGCTCCTCGCTCCCGATCGAAGAGACCGCGTAGAGCGGTTCGGGAGACGCCCGCTGGCGGACGATCACCAGCCACCCTCCGGTCGACTCGGGGGCCACCTGGTTCCAACAGAAGGCGGCTTCCCCGAGGCGGTAGGGACCGTTCCTCGGCAACTGGGCGGCGAGGGCGACCGAGCCGCGCTCGAGGACGCGTCGGTCGCCGAAGATGATGTCCTCCTGGTTGAGTCCGCCGATCCGCATTTGGGCCGACGGGTCGTCCACGATGCCGATCAGTTCGCTTCCGCTCAGGACGCCGTTCTCGACCGCCTCAAGCGGCGTGGCGGGCCACGTCTCGTGTCGGGCGTAGTGCTCAGCCAATCCGTCGGCGAGCGCCGAGGGACCGGGCATGGTGACTGCCGCGCCGCCGCCGCTGCGGGCCACCGCCGTGCCGATCGCGGTGATGACGAAGGCGAGGGCGGAGATCGCCACCGTGAGGGCGAGGGCGGTCGGCGTGAGCGTGGCCGCCACGGCTCGGCCGGTCGTGGTCCGATGGGCCACGCGAAGCATGATGGTCGCCGAGATGACCCACCAGACGAGGGCCGCCAGCCCCACGAAGGCTCCGACGCAGGGGATCACGCCGAGCAGCCGGAAGGCATCGATGCCGCCCTGCACATAGAGGAGCGTGCGGAAGGTCGTCCCGATCCCTTCCTTGGCCCCTCCGAAGATCTTGAGGGCGAGGTGCACGATCGCCGCCACCACGAAGACGCCGGCGATCGTGAGGATCGCCCCGACCACGGTGAGGCCAGCCTGCTGGGCGAAGAGGATCGCCGTGGGAGGCGCCGCGCCGCCCTGCGACAGGAAGTACGCCTGCAGGAGGACGATCGGGATGGTGAAGAGGAGCCCGAGCACGGTCGAGAGACCGAGCGAGACGAGGAAGAAGCTCAACGCCTCGCCGATGGTGGCTTCGTTCGGGATCGACTGGGCGAAGAGCGCGGGGGTGTTGAGGACCCCCTTCACCGATCGCCACCACGCCTTCCACAGGCCGGTCGTCTTTCGTTCCCGCCACGGGTTGGGCGGGCGACCCGCGTCATCGTCCCCGATCCCCGGAGCTGGCTCGAGGATCATCTCGTCCATGGTCACCGGCTGGTGGCACTGCACGCAGACGAAGGACGGCGGCTCGAGGTGGCCCTTCTCCCCGGTGCCGTAGTAGCTCTGCCGGCAGTGCGGACAATGGAACGTCACGCCCGACGGACGGAACACGAACTCCGAGGGCTTGAACCCGGTGCCGCACTCCGGGCAGGCTCGGGCTTCGATTCGCCACAGCGGGTAGTCGCAGTTCCGGCAGCGCATCCGGCGATCCTCCGTTCGCACCGATCATGCGCCGGGGTGCCCCCGCCGCCTGCCCTGACCGAGTCCAGACCGTTGCTCCACTGCCCTGACCGACGGCGGTCAGTCCTCGGGGGCGTCCTTGGCAACCCGCTTGCGGAATTCCGCGACCAAGGCCTTGGTGTGCGGACCCACCACGCCCTTCCCGATCACATGGGAATCGATCTGGCTCACGCCGATGATCTCGGCCGCGCTGCCGGTGAGGAAGACCTCGTCGGCCTTGAGGAGGTCGCCGAGACGGAAGAGCCGCTCTTCGCAGCGGAAGCCGAGGGCAGGACCGAGGGTGTCGAGGACGAAGCGGCGAGTCACGCCGTTCAGGAGGCCCGCCGAGGGAACCGGCGTGAAGATCGTCTTGCTCGCGGCGTGGATGCCGAAGATGTTGTCCCCGGTGCACTCCGCCACGTAGCCGTCGGTGTTGAGCATGACGGCCTCGAGCACGTTGGCGTCGATCGCCTCGAGCTTGGCCAGGATGTTGTTCAGATAGTTGAGGCTCTTGATCGAGGGATCGAGGCAGGCCACCGGGATCCGCGGGCGCTTGGCGACGATCACCTTCATGCCCGTCGTGTAGAGTTCGTCGGGATAGAGGGAAATCGAGTCGGCGATGCAGAAGACACAGGGCCGCGGGCACTTGCGCGGGTCGAGCCCGAGCGTGCCGGCCCCCCGGCTGACCACCAGCCGGATGTAGGCGTCGGCCAGGCCGTTGACCTTGGCCGTCTCCCGCATGGCGTTGGCGAGGACCTCGCGGCTGAAGGGGATCTCGAGCCGGATGGCTTCGGCGCTGGCCCAAAGCCGCTCGAGGTGCTGGCCCATCTTGAAGATCCGGTGGTTGTAGACGCGGATCCCCTCGAAGACACCGTCGCCATAGAGGAGGCCATGGTCGTAGACCGAGACGACGGCCTGGTCCTTGGGAACGAGCTTTCCATCCAACCAGATCTTGAGGCTCACGAGTGCGCAGCTCCCTCTCGACGGAGTTCGAGTGTCGAGCGCAAAGTGTAGCGGACCGGCCGACCGCCGACCCCTCCGGCGGGCGCGGGGTCAGGGCGGCTTGGCGATGAAGCTGCGGACCACCGCGCCGAGCGCGTCCCCTGCTTCACTCCCCTCGGGAAGCGTGGCTCCGGCCAGCCGCCGGACCCCCGGCGGCGCGGTGCTCGCGGCGACCGAGAACCCGCACCAGTCGGCCAGGCCGAGGTCCTCCTCGACCGCCACCATGGCCATCGTCTCCTCCCGCGCCGCCCCGATCCGGCGGGCGATCCGCTGGGCGGCCACGGCCCGATCGACGAGCGGCGAGGCCACGGTCAGCCGGCGCGGCTGGCGCTGCACAAGGGTGATCTTCCTCTCGCGCCAGAACGGACCTTCGATCGCCGAGCGGGCGGCGCTGACCGCCGTCGCGTCGCCCACCACGTGCAGCCGGACGGTCGGCTTGGGCGGCAGTTCGCCGGCCGTGATGCGGAGGGTCACCGGACCGAATCCCTCCGGGGCGTCGACGTCGCTCGCGATCCAGTCCTCGCCTTCGAAGACAAGCGTGGCGAGCGGGGCGAGACGACGGATGGCGAGGACGAGCGCGGCAAGCGTCGAGAGTTCGAGCCGTTCCGCATAGGCGGGCTTCGCTTCGCGGCCGGCCCAGAGGACGGCACCGTTGGCGGCGATGGCCACCGGGTGGAGCAGTGGATCGACAAAGTGGCTCGTCAGGGAGGGCCCCGGGCGATCGCTCGCCACGACGACCGCGCAGCCGTGGCTCGACGCAGCCCGCACCGCTTCGCGCATGCCGGGACGCGGGCGGCCCTGCCCGTCGTCGCAAAGCGACTCGCTGACGATGAGAAGCCGCGGCCGGGCGGGCGGCATGGCCGGCTTCGGCAGGCTGGCAGCGACCATCGCCGTGCCGGGCGCGACGGTCGGCCGCTTGGGGGCCGAGGATTCGTCATGGGCGAGGAGTTCGAAGCACTCCTCGATCGTGCTGGCCCGGAAGGTGAAACCATCGTCGACCAAGGCCCGCGGGATGGCCCGCTGCGACGAGAAGAGCTCATCGGCGATTCCGCCGAAGGCCAGGCGAAGCGCGAAGCGAGGAGCCCGCAGGAAGACCGGTCGTCCGAGGGTCCGTCCCAAGGCCCGGGCGAAGACCCGCTGTTGGCAAGGGTCGGGCGCCGTGATGTTCAGCGGACCGTTCAGGGTCGGGCGATCGAGGGCCCGGAGGATCGCCCCGGTGCAGTCGCCGTGGTGGATCCAGGGCATGTACTGCCGGCCGTTCCCGAGGATGGCCCCCAACCCGTTCCGGAACCAAGGCAGCATGCGCCGCAGGGTCGGGCCTTCGTCGTCGAGGACGAGGCCGATCCGCGCCCGCACCACGCGCGGCAGGAGCGGCTCCGCCTTGCGGGCCTCCGTCTCCCAACGCACGCAAAGGTCCGCTAGGAAGGTGCGCCCGGGCGGGAATCGCTCGTCGGCGTACTCCGCCCCAGCGTTGCCGTAGTAGCCGGTGGCCGAGGCAGCGACCAGGACGGTCGGCCGGCGCCGGGCGTCTTCGATCGCCCGCACCACTTGGAACGTGCTGTCGATCCGGCTTCGTTCGATGAGGTCGCGATAGGCACTGTTCCAACGCTTGTCGGCGACCGAGGCCCCGGCGAGATGGACCACGGCGTCCGAACCGTCGACGCTCCCTTGCCAAGGCCCCGGGCAGGTGCAGTCGCCAGCCAGCACTTCGACCGATCCGCCGAAGAGCCGGCGCACCTCGCGCGGCCGCCTGGTGACCAGGGCCACGTCGTCGCCCCGCTGGAGGAGCGCCGGCACCAGCCGACGCCCGATCGATCCCGTGCCTCCGGTGACGACGACCCGCATGGCCCGATTCTGCGGGGAGTGACGCACGGAGGCAAGGGGCGGACGAGCCGATCTGGACCGACCCGGCGTCGGGTCCCGGTCCGCCTCGTCCACCCCTTGTGTTCCCTCCCTCCGGAAGGTGTCGTGCCCAAAGTCCTCTCCTCAGTTCGGGCAGGCGCCCCACGCCCCGAGCATCAAAGCGATGTCCCCAGCGTCCACCTCGCCGCTCTGATCGAGGTCGGCAAGCCCTGCCGCGCCCCAGGCCCCCAGCAGGAGAGCGAGGTCCGCCGCATCGACGGCGTGGTCGCCGTTCAGGTCGCCGAGGCAGTCGGGGACCGGCGTCCCCAGCGGGACGATCTCGCTGGGGACGAGGTTCCACCACTCCTCGCGGTCGTGCAAGGCGGGGTCGAAGTTGGTCCGGCTCTTGGCGATGCGGAGCGTGGTGCCGACGTCGATCCCGGCGAAGGCCGAGGCATCGCCCGGCAGCCAACCGCCCGCTGCGTCGTGTTCGAAGACCTTGACCCCGCCACCTTCGACCACGTACATGCGGCCGCTGTCGTCGAAGTCGACGCAGCGAAGGTCGCGGAAGCCAGCGAGGGAATCGACCGGCGTCACCACGCCGCCGCCCGGCGGCAGAAGGAACGCAGTCAGGGCATCACTCGACGCCGAGGCGATCCACAACCGGGCGTTGGTCGGATCGACCGCCAGGCGGGCGACCGAGCCGATCGCCAGGCTCGAGGGGAGCGTCCAGGTCTGCGGCGTCTGTCCGTCGATCCCGATGGCCCGGCCATAGCCGATCACCGAGCCGCCGAAGCCCGAGCTGCCCGGGACGAGGACGAGGATCCGGTCCTTCACGTCGTCGGCCACGACCGCCCGCGGGATACCACCGATGGTCGCCGTCCCAAGCAGCGTCCCGTCGGCGTCGAAGTGCTGAAGGAGCGGCGGGACCTGGCTCAGGGCGTAGAACTCATTGAAGCGGCTCATCGCGAGCTGTGTGGCCACGGTCGGTCCGATGGTGGTGACCTGGCCCGAGACGCGATCGAGCTTGACCAGCTTCGGCCCCCCCGATCCGCTCGCTCCGGCGATGGCGATCCAGCCGATGCCGAGATCATCGTCAACCAAGTCGACGATCGGCCAGGACGGCGTGGCGAAGGGACCTGGGTTGATCGGACCGAAGTCGACGCCCAGGGTGATGGTCTGGATCGAGACCAGGTTCTTCCAGAAGACGCCGGTCTTCGGGCGCACCGCGAGGTAGCCGTCGACCAGCCGCTTCTTGCCGTCGGCCTGGGGCTCGTTGAGGGCGGGCAACTGCTTCGGCGTCCAGTTCAGGAGCGGTCCGCCGGTCGGGTCGGTGGTCACCCAGACCACCGGCTCGGTCACGCTGTACTCGTTGCTGACCCACGGCGAGGGACCGAAGGGATCGTCCTCGTCCTGGTTCGGGTCGCGGCTCCAGAGCGTGCGGGTCTCGCCGTCGCGCTCGATCTCGTTCATGGTGACGCAGTGGCCACCGGAACGGCGGTAGATGGTCTCTCCTTGCGGCGTGGCCCCGACCGGGGAGTAGCGGCCGTAGCAGAACTCGACGAGGTGCCCGTCGAGCCCCAGCTTGGCGAGGTTGGTGAAGCTCACCGTCGGGGCCTCGGGGTCGAGGTAGCGAGCCACGAAGACGAGGTCGTCCTCGGCCGAGCCGAGATAGCCGAGGTCGCGGAAGGCCTCCATCGAGTTGAGCATCGAGCCGCCGCACCCCAATTGGATGCAGGTTCCGTCGCCGCCGGGATCGCCCGTGCAATCGGGATCGTCGGGGTCGTCGCCGCCCGGCGAGATGCCCGCCAACGGGCCGACCTCGGCCAGCAGTCCCGTGATGTCGTAGTAGTGGTCGTAGCCGCTGTAGTCGACGTCGCCGAAGGCGATCGACGGATAGCCGTGCGTCGCCGCGTAGAGCATGGTGTTCACGAACGAAGTCGGAGCGCAGTAGCACGCCCCCTGGTTGGGCAGGCCAACGCGGATCTGGTCCTGGTCGGGGACCCCCGAACGTTTGTGGTGGAAATGCGTGCCGTTCGTCCAGTCGTTGACCACCACGTTGGCCGCGGCGAGCGAGGCGGCGCAGCCGGCGAGAAGGCAGGCGAGCGGGGCGGAACGGGGCGGACGGCCTGCTGGGCGGGCGGTGGATCGGTCTCGACGCATGGCGGTCCTCCGGAACGGGTGCGGGACGGTCCCCGCCTCTCCGGCCCAGACTGCCACGTTCTCGCCGCGGCGTCGCCGGGAAGGCGCGAGATTCGTCGCCTCCGTCGGGCGAACGCGGCGAGACGTCCGCTCCCGTCCGTCATCGACCGGCCGCCGCTCAGCCCACGTGTTGCTTGCGCTGCCGGGCCGGCGGGATGCCAAGCTGCTCGCGGTACTTGACCACGGTGCGGCGGGCGATGTTGACGCCCCGGCCCTTGAGGGCCTCGGCGATGGCCTGGTCGGACATCGGCTCCCGCTTGTCCTCGGCGTCGATCACCTCGCGCATGATCGCCTTGACAGCGTCCCAGGAACGGTCCTCGCCGCTCGAGGTCTCGAGGCCGCCGGAGAAGAACTTGCGGAGTTCGACCACCCCGCGCGGAGTTTGCATCCACTTCCCGGCCACGGCCCTGCTCACCGTGCCGACGTGGATGCCGAGCTGTTCGGCGGTCTCGACCATCGGCAGCGGCTTCAGGAACTGCGGGCCGTGGTCGAAGAACTCGCGCTGCCGGGCCAGGACCACGTTGACCACGCGAAGGAGCGTCTGCTTCCGCTGGTGGATGGCATCGATGAGCCAGGTCGCCGAGCGGACGTTCTTGCCCACGAACTCCCGCGTCGACTTGTCCATCGCGCTGTCCTTGGCCATGCGGGCGTACATGGGCGCCACGCGAAGGTGCGGCAGGGTGTGCGAAGGCAGCCGGGCGGTGTACTCGTCCTTCTCGGGGTCGTACTCGACGATGACGTCGGGGATGATGGGCCGGGCTTCCTCGGGCACCAGGTCGCGGCCGGGAGCGAGCGACAGCCGGCGGAGGATGAGTTTCGCGGCCTGGATCCGCTCCAGCGACATGCCCGCCTTCTCGCGGATCCGCGGCAAGCGGTTCTGGATCAGGTCGTCGAAGTAGTCCTTGACGAGCACCTTGGCGTCGTCCCAGGTCTCGTACTTCGACTCGTCCTGCTCGGCGAGCCCCAGGCGCTCGATCTGGAGGAGGAGGCACTCGCGGAGGGTGCGGGCGGCGAGGCCCGGCGGGTCGAGGGTCGCCTGCAAGGCGCTCAGCGTCTCCTCGAGGAGTTCCTTGGACCACTCGGCGCCCGGCAGGTTCCGGCTCTGGTCGAGGATGGTGTCGAGGTCCGCCCCGAGGAGGCCGTCGTCGTTGATGTATTCGATGAGCCGGTTGCCGGGGACGAGCAGGCGCTCCTCGGGTTCGCTGAAGCGCCACTCCTCCTGCAACTGCTCGACCAGCCCCGCCCCGCGGCTCGGGGCGTTGGCCATGGCGTCCATCTTCTTGTCGCGCTCGCCGTCGAAACGGCTCGAGGGCCGGCCCGTGTCGCTCTCGTAGAGGTCGCCGTAGCTCCGCTCGAGCTGGCGGAGCCGCTCGAACTGCTCGGCGGTCTGGTCCTGCGGGCGGTCGGCGGGATGCTGCTCGTCCTTGGGCTTCTCGAGCTTGGTGTGCATCCCCGGCTCGACCAGCTCGAGGGCCACGTTCGATTCGAGTTCCTGGTCGATCCGTCTCGAGAGCATCGGGAGCTGAGGATCTCCATCGACTGGATCATCTTGAGCCAGCCGCATGCTGGCCCATGCGGAGATGTTGTCCGGCCTCAAAGCGCATCGAGTGGCCCATTATCGTCATGATCCGGACGAGAAGTCAGGTCGCCCGGAGGGTTTTCACGGGAAGCGCCCCTCGCCGCCCTTCGGCTGTGATGTCGCTTGCCGTCACATCCGCTGTCGGCCATGGATCGCATCGGCAAGGACCGCGGGATTGGCGTACTCGATCTGCGAACCCGAGGGCAGGCCGCGGGCCAGGCGCGAGACGGAAATGTTCCGCTGCCGGGCCTGCTCGGCGAGCCAGAGGGCCGTCGAGTCCCCTTCCATGTCGGGATTCAGCCCGAGGATCAGCTCGCGGACCGCTTCGCCGCGGGCGTTCTTGGTCGGCTGGTCCATGCGGGCCAGGAGGCTCGAGACGGTGAGGCTTTCCGGCCCCACGCCGTCGAGCGGATCGAGCCGCCCGAGGAGGACGTGGTACACGCCCTTCCACATCCCGGTCTGCTCGAGGGTGATGAGGTCCTTGGGCTGCTCGACGACGAGGACGCTGCCCGCGTCGCGCCGCGGGTCGCCGCAAATCGGACAAGGGTCGCTGTCGGTCAGGTTCCAGCACACCGAGCAGTGGCGGACGGATCGCTTCACCTCGGCGATCGCGTCGGCCAGCCCCATGGCCTCGTCCTTCGAGCTCTTGAGGACCCAGAAGGCGAGCCGCTCCGCCGAGCGGCGGCCGATCCCGGGGAGCGACGCGAACTCGTCGATCAGCCGGCGGACGGATTCGGGGAGGGCGGGTCCGCTCATCGGGCGTTGCTCGGTTAGAGGAGGCCCTTGAGCTGCTCGGGCGAGATCGGCAGGTCGAGGTCGCGGGCTGCCTCGGCCAGCATCTCGGCCATCATGGCCTGGGCCTTCTCGAGGGCGGCGTTGGTCGCCTCGCGGATCAGTTCGGTGGCCAAGGCCCGGTTCACGGGATCCTCGGCGCTGGCGAAGGCGGCGAAGAGGGCGGGCTCGATGACCACGCTCTCGATCCGCATGCGGCCGCTGGCCACCGCCGTCACCGCCCCGCCGCCAGCGGTGGCGGCGACCCGCGAGGACTCGGCCCGGCGACGGACCTCTTCGAGGCGGGTCTTGATGCGCGGCAGGTCCTTCATCAGGCCGGCCATCGCTCCGAGGTTCTTGATCGAATCAAACATCGTGGTCGTCCTCACCCTCCCGTGATCCGCGTTGGCCGCTGCCTTGGCCGGCGCCTTCGCCGGCGCCTTCGCCGACGAAAGGCGAAGCCTCCTCGCTCCGCTCGCCGCGCCGCAGGGGCTGCACGTCGACGATGGCCGCATCGAAAAGATCGGCGGCCAGCTTCACCACCGGGTGCTCGCGCACCTCGTTGGGGATCGCTCCCCGCTGCAGCGGGGCCGGCCGCTGGGCCGTGCTGGCCGCCACTTCGACCCGCACCTCGAGCGGTCGGCCAGCCAGCCGATCGAGCGTCGCCTTGACCAGGCTCGAGTTGTTGGTCAGGTAGCCGGCCCCGGCTTCGCCGTCGCGCACGGTGACGGTGACCGTGCGACCCTCGAGGCTGCGGAACTCGAGGCTCGCCACCAAGGCCGCGTCGCGCGGACTGGCCGCGGCGAGACGGACGATCTCGTTCCAGAAGCCGGCGTCGGGGACCGGCTTCGACTCGACCACTGCGGCCGGCGGCGGCGCGGCGACAGCCCGGGCGGGTGCCACGGCTGGGCTCCCCGGGGGGCTCCCGGCCGGGCTCGACATCACGGATCGCGGCGGGAGCTCGGCGATCCGCTCAACGGCTTTTTGCTGGCCCCGGCGATGGCCCGCCGCCGCGGCCCGCGCCCGCAAGCACCGCTGCGGCCCCGGCGAACTGCTCGGCCAAGGCCATGCGGACGAGGGCCGCGTCGTAGAGGGCCCGCGGGCTCGACGAATCGCGGGCCTTCGAGGCCACGCTGTCGCAGAGGGCGATGAGGTGGACGAGGCCCGCGGCGCCGGCCGCCGCGTAGTGCTCGCCGATCCGGGCCAACGCCGTGCGCGTCTCGCTGGCCACTTCGAGGAGGGGCGAGTCGCTGCCGCAGACCGCGGCCAGCATGAGCCATCGGAAGCGTTCGGCGAGGAGGTCGAGGGCCCGCTCGACCGACAGGCCGCGCTCGAGGAGCTCGCCACCCGCGGCCAAGGCCTCGGCGCTGGCCCCGCGGCCGATGGCCTCGACCAGCCGTTCGAGGAGGGTCTCGTCGGGCAATCCGAAGATGTCTTCCAACAGTTGCCAGGTCAGGGCCGCCCGCCCGCCGCCGTCAGGGACGGCCGCGGCCAGCAGCCGCTCGATGAGGGAGAGGGCGTCGCGCATCGAGCCATTGGCGAGGCGGGCCACCTGCAGGACCACGCGGTCCTCGGCCTCGGCCTTCTCCCGGGCCAGCACGGCCCGCAGATGCTCGGCGATCTTCGGGGTCGCGATGTTCTTGAAGTCGAAGCGCTGGCAGCGGCTCTGGATGGTGGCCGGGACGCTCTGCGGCTCGGTGGTGCAGAGGATGAACTTCACGTGGGCCGGCGGCTCCTCCATCGTCTTCAACAGGGCGTTGAAGGCGGGAGTCGTCAGCATGTGGACTTCGTCGATGATGTAGATCTTGTAGCGCCCACGGGCCGGCATGAGGCCGGCCCCGGCGATCAGGTCGCGGGCGTTGTCGATGCCGCGGTTACTGGCGGCGTCGATCTCGATGACGTCGATGTCCTGGCCTCGCATGATGGCGCTGGCCACGGCGTCCTGCTCGACCAGGCCGTCCACCGCGTTCAAGGCCCGGGCGAAGATGCGGGCCATCGAGGTCTTGCCGACCCCGCGGGTCCCGGTGAAGAGATAGGCGTGGGCGGTGCGGCCGGTGCGGATCGCGTTCTGCAGGGTCCGGGCGATGGCCTCCTGCCCCACCACCTCGCCGAAGTCCTTCGAGCGGTAGCGGCGGGCCAGGACCTGGTAGCCGGCGTCGACCACCGACTCCGCCGGGGCCGACTCGACCGCCGCGCCCGCGGACGCCGGCTCGGCGTCGGCTGCTTTCTTGGGGCGCTTGGGGTCCTTGGCCATGGCGATCGCTACCGGTTCCGAATGGGCACGAAAAATCCGGTGGCGAGGAAGACGGCCAGGCACCCGCAAGCTCGGACGACGCCGCTTATGGCTGCTGCGGTCAAGCCCTGACCAGGTTCACGGGCCACCCGCCCTACGGACCCGGCCGTCTTCGAGGCCACCGGAAGAGCCGGATAGTACCGCGCTTCCCGCCCCCGGGTCGAGTCTCGCAGGCCGCCAGAGCGCTCCTGTCGCCACCCCGATCCCCTCGCCGCCGCCGGGCCCCGCTGCTAGGCTGGGCGTCCGACCCGGTCCGCCTCGCCGACGGGCCCGAGCACGTGCATGGACGACACGAAGCCTGACCCGCAGCCGAACGGCTCGCCGGATCCGCTCGCCAGCGGGGCCGCGAACGACGCGGGCACGCCGCCTGCCGAGCCGGCACTGGGGCCGGCCCCCGAGCCAACCCCCGAGCCCAACAAGCCGCTCCGCTACGACCTGCCCTCGGTGCAGGCCCAGCAGGAGCAGCGCTCCTTCCGGCTCATCCTCCTCGTCGTCCGGCTCCTCTTCCTCGTCCTTCTCGTCACGGTCACCATCCTGACCATCGCGAGCGAGCGGCGGACCGAGGAGTTCGGCTTCTCGACCGTCTTCGGCCTCATCCTCTCCACGACCTCGATCGGCATCATCGTCCTCGTCCTCGACGCGATGACGCCGAACAAGCGGCTGAGTTCGGTGGTCGGCGTCTACCTCGGGGTCTGCTTCGGCCTGATCGGGGCGGTGGCCATCGGCTCCCTCCTCGACGTGGTGGCCGACGCCTGGGAGCTGGGCGGCACGCGTTCCGCCCTCTACCTCGGCCTGGCCAAGGTGGTGGTCGGGATCGTCCTCTGCTACCTCTCGGTCTCGGTCGTCCTCACCACCAAGGACGACTTCCGCCTGGTCATCCCCTACGTCGAGTTCGCCAAGCAGGTCCGCGGCGTGCGGCCCCTCCTCCTCGACACCTCGGCCCTCATCGACGGCCGCATCAACGACCTCGGCCAGACCGGGTTCCTGGACGCCCCGCTCATCTGCCCGCAGTTCGTCGTCGACGAGCTGCAGACCCTGGCCGACTCGGGCGACAAGATCAAGCGGGCCCGCGGCCGCCGTGGCCTCGACATGCTGACCCGCATGCAGGCCAACCCCTACCTCGACCTGTCGATCGACAACCCGCAGGTCGAGGGGGTGAGCGTGGACCGCATGCTGATCGAATTGGCCAAGGACCAGAAGCTGCGGATCCTGACCACCGACTCGAACCTCAAGAAGGTGGCCCAGATCAACGGCGTCTCGGTGATCTCGATCAACGACCTGGCCAACACCCTCAAGACCGCGGCCATGCCCGGCGAGACCCTCACCGTGCAGGTGGTGAAGCCGGGCGAAGGCGAGGGCCAGGGCGTGGGCTACTTGCCGGACGGGACGATGGTGGTGATCGACGGGGCCCTGCCCCACGTCGGCAACTCGGTGCAGGCGGTGGTCACCAACTCGCTGCAGACGAGCGCCGGGCGCATGATCTTCGCCAAGCTCGAAGGGGCCAGCGACGCCGACGGCGACTCCACCGCCACGCGGATGGCCGCGGCCGCTACCCACCAGCCGCGGAACTACGGGCGCGGCCCGCGCGGCGGCTCGCCGCCCGAAGGCCGCAATCCGCGCCGCGGCTAACCAGCGGTCGGCTGGCCGGGCACTACAATCGCCGCCCTATGCAACGGGCCATGACCTTGACGGGGCTCCTCGTCGCCGCCCTCGCGGCGACCGGCTGCCAGGTGCTCGGACCGACGGCCATCTCGAGCGGGCGGAGCGCCTACAGCGATGTCATCGCCCGCACCAACAGCGAGCAGACCCTGGCCCTGATCGTTCGGATGCGCTACGCCGATCCGATCATGCTGATGACCGTCTCGAACATCACGGCCAGCCTCAAGTTCACCGCCAACGGCGGCGTGCAGGTCGGGGCCGGTCCGGAGTCGGCCTACGCCGGCAACCTGGTGCCGATCTCCGCGGGCGCGAGCTACGAGGACAACCCCACCATCAGCTACGCCCCGGTCTCGACCGACGCCTTCGTCCGCGACTGGCTGAGCCCGGTGCAGCTCGAGACCCTGGTCCTCGCCTTGCAAGGGTCCCGCGACCCCGAGGGGCTGCTGGTCCTCCTCGCCTCGCAGATGAACGGACTTCGCTCGACGTTCGAGGGGAGCAGCGACCCGGGCTTCGAGCGAGCCGCCACGCTCCTCGCCGAACTCCGCGACAAGGGTTGCGCGACCTGGGGCCGATCGCCGGCCGCCGCCGACTCCTACGTCCTCTCCCTGTCGCGGGTCCGACCGGAAGCCGCCCAACCCGTCGCCGAACTGCTCGGGCTGCTCGGCCTCGAGTCGATGGCCGGGGAGCAGCCGGTCATCCAGATCCCGATCCAGCTTGGCGTCCACCGGCCGGGCGAGGCCAAGCTCGCCATCCAGACCCGCTCGGTCGCCGAACTGGTGCAGGCCGCGTCGACCTCCGTGCTGGTCCCCGAGGCCCACGTCGCCGAGGGCGTGGTGGGCCCCAATCCGCCGGCGAACACGCCGCACCCGATCTTCGAGGTCCGCTCCTCGAAGGAACGTCCGACCCACGCCGCGGTCGCCATCCAGCACCGCGGCTACTGGTTCTACGTCGACGACACCGACCTGCGGAGCAAGCACAACTTCCGGGTGACGGAGATGCTCTTCTTCATGCGGTTGAGCGACGCGGAGCGCGGGACGCAGACGGCGCCGGTCTTGACCCTGCCCGTCGGGTGAGAGGCTCCGCGAGGGAACGGAGCGTGGGCGATTCCCTGCGCCTCGGCGATGACTGGCGATCTCGTGAACCAGATTGCCGCAGAGTCGCAGAGGCCGCAGAGTCCTCGCAGAGGAAGGCGAGGATGCAGGGTGGCCGTCCGCGCAGCGAGGCAGTCGCTTGGGATCGAACGGCCATCACGGCCTGACCCGACGCCCCAATTGTCCGATCTGCTCCGCGACGGCTCCGCGCTCTCCGCGCCTCCGCGGCCATCCGTTTCGCGGTGTCGATCGTTGGGAAAGACCAGATTGCCGCAGCGGCGCCGAGGCGAGGAGCTACGGAGTCCGCGTGGCCGCAGGAGCGACCCGGCTTCGCGGAAGCAACCCTCCGTCCCGCTCCGTTCCCCTCCGTCGCTCCCCCGACGATGTGGCGTTGTTTGAATTCCGAGCTTCTCGCGATCCGCCCGGCGCACCCGGTGCACTATGGTCAGGACAGGGTTGAGTCGCCGCCCCGTGAAGCTGCGCCCTGAAGCTGCGCCCCAACCGCCCGCCGAGGATCCTCCATGCACCGCCCGCTCCGCTCTGCCTCGCTCGTCCTTCCGTTCTTCGCCATCGCTCTCCCCCTCCTCGCCGCGGCCCCGCCGGCGGCGAAGCAGCGGGCCTTCGTGCGCACGCATGACGCCCGGACCGAGATGCGCATGGCCCAAGCGACCGGCGAACCGCTGGGAGGCGTCGCCGTCGACCCCAACTGCCCGCTCGAGACGATCGCAGCGGCCGGCCAGCCGGTCGACCAGGGCATCCTCAACCCGCTCGCCTTCGTCAGCTCGGCCCCGCTCGCCGGTGGCCGCATCGCCTTCCAGGGCCTGATCGACGGCAGCTCGCGCAACCAAGGGATCTTCCGGGCCGAGAACGGCATCGCCACTCCGGTCGCCATCGGCTCCGGCGGCGGCGGCGGAAGCGGCGACCCCGGCGATGGCTCGGGCGATCCGTCGCCCATCGGCGGGACGTTCTCCGGCTTCTTCGGCGGGACCTTCTTCGCCCCCGCCATCAACGCCGCCGGCGACGTCCTCTTCCTCGCCGACGTGACCGGCGGCACCTCGCCGCGCGGCCTCTTCCTCGCTCACCTCGATGGAACCATCGAGAACATCGCCAAGGTCGGCGGCAGCGCCCCGGGTGGCGGCACCTTCACCCAGGTCGGGCATGGTTCGATCAACGACCTGGGAGTGGTGGCCTTCGTGGCCAAGGCCAGCGTCGACAGCGGCCCGGCCATCTTCCGCTGGTCGAACGGCACGCTCCAGAAGATCGCCAAGCCCGGCACGCCGGCCCCGGGTGGCGGCACCTTCACCATCATCGTGGGCGAGACGCTTGGCTTCGTGGACGGCACCACCATCCCGGTCGGGCCGCTCCCCGACATCAACAACAACGGCACCATCGTCTTCCGCACGCTCGCCAGCGGCGCCGTCTCCCGCGGCCTGGTCGGCTACTCGGGCGGCGTCTTCACCTGGCTGGTGAAGGCCAACACCGCGACGCCGATCGGCGGCACCTATCTCGACATGCAGGGAGCGTCGATCAACGACCAGGGCGAGGTGTGCTTCTACGCCGACGTCAACCTCGGCGGCGGCAACTACTCGGGCGGCGTCTTCGCCGGCCTGCCGTCGGCGCTCCACAAGGCCATGGCCTTCTACGACGTCTTCGACGGCGGCAGCGTGGACGGGCTGGCCTTCTCGCGGAACCCGATGCAGGCGATCGCGTCGGACGGCAGCGTGGTGGTCTGGTGCGATGTGGTCCTGAGCGGGGGACTCACCCGCGGCCGCATCGTGCGGGTCGATCCGAGCGGCGTCCCGACCACCCTCGCCCAGCAAGGCGACCCGTCCTCGAACGGCGGGACCATCGGATCGATCGACGCCTGGCCCTCGATCCAGGCCGGCTTCGGAGCGACCGTCAGTTCCGGCACCCCCGGGGCGCCGAACGGCGACAACGCCCACCAGCTCGCTCCCTTCTGCGGCTGCCTCGGCGACCTCAGCGGCAACAACGAGGTCGGGCCCGACGACCTGGCCATCCTCCTCGGGGCGTGGGGTGGAAGCGGAGCAGCCGACCTCGACGGCGACGGCACGGTGGACGCCGCCGACCTCGCAGTGCTGTTAGGAGCGTGGGGCGACTGCTGACTGGGAGGACGCGGAGGGGGCGGAGGCCGGGGAGGTCTCGGATCGCCGCAGAGTCGCTGAGTGCGCAGAGTCCTCGCAGAGCAGAAGGAAGATTGGGGCTTCGGGTCAGGCTGCATGGGACGTTCGATCCCAAGCGATGGCCTCGCCGCGCGGACGGCCACC
>JBGAKK010000003.1:0-123507 GCA_044224425.1 Phycisphaerales bacterium | reverse complement strand
CCGCACCTCGAGCTCGATGAACGAGTAGTCGTCCGCGTACACGTCGCTGCGGTTGATCTCGTTGGTGAGCTTGCGGACGTACTCGACGCGCGAGCCCTGCATCGGCTTGGCCAGGGCTTGCATGAGGGCCTCCACCTGCCAGAAGGAGCCGTCCTCGAGCTGGAGCTCGTAGACGCCGTCGGTGTAGAGGAGGAGCCGGTCGCCTGGCTGGAGCTGTTCCTTGGCCGAGGCCGTCTCGTAGTCGGGCACGGCGCCGATCATCATGCCCTGCGAGTCGAGGGCCTGGAGCTTGCCGTCGCGTTGGATCAGGGCCGGCGGGTGGCCTCCGCCCGACCAGGTGAGCGTGCGGTCGCGGCGGTCGTACACGCCGTACCAGATGGTGAAGAACATCCCGTTGTGGCGCGACATCGGGAAGTTCGCGTTGAGCCTGGTCAGGACCGCCAGCGGATCGATCATCTCGTCGCGGCTCAGGCTCCGGATCAAGCTCATCGCGCTCACCGAGAGAAGGGCCGGTCCGACGCCGTGGCCGCAGACGTCGATGATGTAGATCGCGAAGCGGTCCGCGTCGATCCAGTGGTAGCCGAAGCTGTCCCCACCGAGGCTCGCCGAGGGGATGAAGACCCAGTCGATCTTGAACTCTGGCCGGTCCACCGGCGGATCGAGGATCGACAGCACGTACTTGGCCGCCTGCTTCAACTCCTTGGCCATCGCCTTTTCGCTCGCGGCGAGTTGGCGGAAGGCCTCGTCGCGCTCGAGGCGGGCGATGTAACCCTGCGAATGGTGGCGGATGCGGGCGATGAGTTCGATCGGATCGGGCAGCTTGACCAGGTAGTCGTTGGCTCCGCGGGCGAAGGCCTCGGCCTTGGTGGTGGCCTCTTCCTTCGAGCTGAGGACGACGATCGGCAAGACCTTCGTCTCGGCCCGCTGGCGGTACTCGCGGACGAGGTCGAGGCCATCGACGCCCGGCATCACCAGATCTTGGAGGATCACCGTCGGCGACCACTCGATGGCCTGCTCGATGGCCTTGGTGGGATCGGCGCAGAAGCGGAAGGCGATGTCGGGCTGCGAGGCGAGCATGCGCCGCACGGCCTCGCCGATGATCGGCTGGTCGTCGACCAGGAGGACCTTCACGCCATGGGCCTCGACCTTGCCGGTCCCCTCGTCTCCAGGTGCGCTCATGCGTTCGTTCCTTTGGCTCGCCACGGCGTGCGACCGAATGCCGCCGTCACCGCCGGGCCGATCGTCGGGAGCGACATTGTCGCCGATGCGGCCCCGATCCGCACCGCCTCGCCCGGCATTCCCCACACCACGCTGGTGGCGGCGTCCTGGGCGATCGTCCACCAGCCGCTCTGGCGAAGCCGCAACAGACCGGCCGCCCCGTCCCGCCCCATCCCGGTCAGGAGGACCGCCACGCCGCGGGCCCCCGCTTCGGCGAGCGAGGCGAAGAGGACGTCGACCGATGGCTTGTGCAGATGGTCGCGCGGCTCGGCGGCGAGTTCGAGCATCCCGCTCGGCCGCACCACGAGATGGGCCTCGCGGGACGCCAGGTGGATCGTCCCCGGCGTGGCCGCTTCCTCGCCGGCCACCAGTCGCGTGGGATGCCCGCTCTGGTCTCCCAGCCAATCGGCGAGGCCGGCCACGAAGTCGGCGCCCAGATGTTGGACCACGAGGATCGGATATGGAAAAGGCTTGGGGAGCGCCGTCAGGACGGTGGCCAAGGCCTGCGGCCCGCCGGTCGAGGCCCCGAGGGCGAGGATCGGCGTGTACAGGCAAGAGACGGCGCTCGGCGCCGGCGGCGGTGGCGAGGCCTGGGGCTGCTCGACGCGCCGCTCGCCGTGGAGGAGCCGCACGTGCTCGATCTTCCGCAGCAACTCCTCGGCCCCGGCGACGTCGCCCTTGAGACCGATGATCGGCGTGTTCACCGCGTCGAGCGCGCCGTGCCCGAGGGCCTCGTAGACGCGCCCGGCGTTCCCTTCGACCGAGGCCGTCACCACCAGGATCGGACAGGGGCAATCCTGCATGATCCGTCCGGTGGCGGCGACGCCGTCCATCACCGGCATGATCATGTCCATGAGGATGACGTCCGGCCGGTCGGCCTGGCAGCGTTCGAGGGCCTCGCGGCCGTTGACGGCGGTCCAGGCGATCTCGAGCCCCGGTCGGGAGCGGACCACTGCTTTCAATGTCTCGAGGGCGATGGTCAGGTCGTTGACGATCGCCACCCTCATGCTCCGGCCTCCGGTTGCTCGTCCTGCGGTCCGCCGATCAGATCGCGAACCGTACGCGCAAACGTCTCGTCGCGGAAGGCGCCCTTGGTGAGATAGGCATTGGCCCCGGCCTGGAGTCCGGCCAGCCGATCCTCCTCGCGGTCCTTGTAGGACACGATCACGATGGGCAGGTCGTGGAAGCGGGCCTCGCGGCGGATCGCCGTCACGAACTCGATCCCGTTCATGCGCGGCATGTCGATGTCGGAGATGACGAGGTCGTAGCGGGCCGCCCGCACCGCGTTCCAGCCGTCGGCGCCGTCGACCGCCACGTCGACCTCGTAGCCGAGCCGGACCAAGAGCTGCCGTTCGACCTCGCGCACGGTGAGCGAGTCGTCGACCACCAGGATGCGCTTCCGGCGATGCCCGTGCTGGGCCACGGGGCGGGCCCCGCGCAGGCGGCCTTCGGAGAGGAGCTGCCGCAACGAGCTGACCAGGTCGTCGACGTCGACGATGAGGAGCGGGTCGCCTTGCTCGAGAAGGGCCGCCGCTGCGATGTGCGGCACCTTGCCGAGGCGGTCGGGCAGGCGGCGGACGACGAGGTCCTGCTCGCCGGCGAAGCGATCGACGAGGAGGCCGTAGCGCTCGTCGTCGCCGCGGCCGTGGGAGACGACGAGGATGCTGGCCACCGAGCCGCGGACCGCCGAGGCGAGGCCGAGCACCGTCGCCGCATCGACGAGGCCGACCGAGGCGCCGTCGAGGAGGAACTGCTGCCGCCCCTCGATCGTCCGCAACGAGTCGAAGGGCAGCTTGACCACGCGCTCCAGCCTGGCCAGCGGGAAGGCGTAGGGCTCGCCGCCGATCTCGACCAGCGCCGCCCGCACCACGGAAAGGGTGACCGGCAGGTTGAGACGGAAGGTCGTCCCCTTCCCGATCCGGGTGTCGATGGCGGCGGTGCCGCCGACTTCCTGGGCGAAGGCCTGCACCACGTCGAGCCCCACGCCGCGGCCCGAGACCTGGGTCACCGCCGAGGCGGTCGAGAAGCCGGGCAGGAAGAGGAACTCGAGCAGTTCGCCGCTCGTGAGGCGCGAGGCCATCTCCTCCGAGGCCAGCCCCTTGGCGATGACCTTGGCCCGGATCCGCTCGGGGTCGATGCCGCGGCCGTCGTCGCAGACGTTGACCTGCAGTTGCCCGGCGTGGTGGCGGGCCTCGAGCCAGATGCGGGCCGCCGGGTCCTTGCCCGCCGCGAGGCGCTCTTCGGGCGTTTCGATCGCGTGGTCGATGGCGTTCCGCACCATGTGGTTGAGCGGGGCCTCGAGCTTGGCCAGGATGTCGCGGTCGACCGGCACGCCGCCGCCGACCACCTCGAAGCGAACCTGCTTGCCGAGCTCCTTGGCCAGGTCGCGGACGAGTCGCGGGAAGCCGTGCGTGCCTTCGACGAAAGGCCGCATGCGGCTCCCGAGCGTGGCGTGGTACAGGGCGTTGGCCGTCTCCTCGACCCGCCGGGCCACGTCGTCGGTGGTGGCGCTCTCGGCGACCAAGGCCTGCAAGGTCTTCTGGGCGTGCCGCCGCGCGGTGCGGATCTCGACGTGGTCGCCGAGCGATTCCTCGGCGCGGCCCAGCGATTCCTCAAGGTCGAGCAAACCTTCCTTCACCGCCAGCATGCGGCTCCGGAGGCCGTCGAAGCGGCGGCTCTCGACCGCCATCTCGCCGGCCAGGCGCATCATGCGGTCGATCGACTCGGCGGCGACGCGGACGGTCTTCGGTTCACCCTTGGCGTCGGGTTTGGCTTCAGGTTTGGCTTCGGGTTTGGCTTCAGATTGGGCCTCGGGAGGCGGGGCCGGCTTCGGTTCGGGAGCCGGCATCGACGGAGCCCGATCGGCCGGTGGCGGGCTGGGGGCCGGAGCGCTTGCCGCCGTCGGCGGCGGCGAGGCCAAGGCGGCCTTGAGGTCCTGCACCGCCACGGTGTTGGTCTCGATCCACTCCGGCAGGCCGCCCTCGTCGATCGCCGCGAGCTTGGCGAGGACGTCGGTGCCCTGCAGCAACTGGTCGATGCGCCCGGTGCCCAGCCGTTCCTTCCCCCGCTGGGCCGCGACCAGGACGTCCTCCATGGCGTGGGCCAACTGCACGGCGAGGTCGAGGCCGATGATGCGGGCGGCGCCCTTGAGGGAGTGGGCGGCTCGCATCAGCGGCTCGATGGCGGCGAGGTCGTCGGGCCGGGCCTCGATCGCCAGCAGCCCTTCGTTGAGGACGCGGCAGTGCGTTTCCGCCTCGGTGCGGAAGAGGTCGAACATCGAGAAGCCGCCGAGGTCGAAGCCGCTCATGCCATGCTCCGCTCGAGGCTCCGGAGGAGACGGTCGCCATCGAGAAGGGCCACCAGCGGGCCTTCGTCGATCGGGAGGAGGGCGTGGGTCACGCCATCGATGGCCCGGGCCACGGTGGGCGGCGGCGGTAGGAAGCACGCTTCGGGGACGCGACGCAACCCTTCGACCGCATCCACGGTGAGGGCCCAGCTTCGGCCCGCGTCGCCGATCACGAGCATCCGGCGGTCGGGCCCGGACTGGGTGTCGAGCTCGATCCCGAAGAGGCGCTCGACCCGGGCCACGAGGAGGAGCTCGCCGTCGATGGCGGCGATCCCGGCGAAGACCGGGCTCTCCCGGTGCGGGACGCGATGGACCTTGGCCACGCCGACGACGCGGCGGGTGACCCCGAGCTCGATCGCCATCCGCTCGCTGCCGACGCGGACCACGAGGACGCTGGCGACGTTCCGCTCCTCGACCACCGCCGGCTGGGCCACGATGCGGGTCGACTCGGCGAGCTGGTCGGGCGGAAGCGGCCGGTCGAGGAGCCGCCGGAGACGCTCCGCCGCGTCCGCCGAGCCCCCCAGGTGGCCGGTCACAGCCTCGGTTGGCTCGCCGCGGGGATCCATGGGAGTGCGATCGGCCAAGCCGGGCCGGCGCGTTGACTCATCGCCCGGCTTCGCGGATCGCGGCGAGGGCTGGCAGAATGGGTCCATGACCGACACACGCCACCGACCGAGCGACGGCCAGGGTCCGGAACCAGCCCGGCGTTCGATCCGCCAGTCGAAGGTGCTCTGGGTGGCCCTCCTGACCATGGTGGTCGGGCTCGGACTCTGGATCCGCGAGGCGATGAAGCCTGCCCCACCCCCTGCCCCCGCTGCCGCCGGTCAGCCCGCGAACGGCATCTCGAACAGCTTGACGGCGACCCCCGACCCGAAGCCCGGTTCCCCTTCGACGCCCGCCGCGCCGGCCGCCGGCATCCCGCCCGCCCCGGTCACCTTCCGGGTCGGGGCCAGCTTCGCCGCCGGCTTCTTCCTGGCCTGGCTCCTGCGGAAGTTCATCAAGGCCACGCTCCTCATCGGCGGTGCCCTCGTGGCCGGCATCGCCCTCCTCAAGTGGTCGGGACTCATCCCGACCGGCTGGCTGGATTGGAACAGCGTCGAGCAGAGCGTCGACACCAGCCTCGCCCAAGCCCACGAACACGCCACCGAGGCCAAGGACTGGGTGCTCGCCCACCTCCCGTCCGCCGGCTCCGCCGTGGTCGGCATGTTCTTCGGGGCGAGGAGGAGCTAGGTCGTTCGGAGCGGTCCCCGGTGCGGAGCACCTTGCGAGCCCGGTGCGCAGCACCTTGCAAGCCCCGGTGCTGAGCACCTCGCAAGGCGTGGTGTTCGCCAGCCGAGCCTGCATCGATCGCCCCACGCCGCGGCGATGGGTATCTCGCCGAGCAGGTCGATCTCGCCGAGATCGACGAGGTCGTTGAGGCCGAGCGCGGAGCTCGTCGACCGCCTCGATCAAGGAAGCGCGGCAGCGCCGCTCCATGCAGCGCTCGACGCGATCGGGGTCGTCAGGCCACTGGTGTTCGAACTGGGCGCGGCAGCGGGCCTTGTTCCGCTCGCGGTTCATGAGCTCGTTGGCAACGGGCATCTGGGTGTCCTTCAGGGGTGTGCGGGACCAGCCCCCCATGGCCGCGCTCGGTGGCGAGGGAGGAGATACGACGTCGCGGGAGGCGGTTGCCGAAATCCGCGGGAACTTCGTGTCGTTCGCAGGGCGGTCCCGTTACGGGGTAGATATGCCGTGACGGATGGGGTTGCGCGGAAGGCCAGGAATTTGCTGCGGCGGGAGTGGCGCTCCGGGGTCGCGGCTGTGTCTCCGCCACGCCTCTACATCTGCACCTGTCGGGGATTCGTCGCAGAGAATCTGCGACGTGGGCGTCGCCGTGTCCGAACTTCGTCAGCCCCACGTCCGCGGGCTGCGCAAGCAAGTCGTCACGACCGTCGGACAGATCTGCGGTTCCGAGTGCGCCGAGGTGCCGCACGCCGCCAAGACGACGTCGCTGCTCGTCGATGAACTTTGGGCCCGCGGCGACGCGCTATTCATCGCGCCAACTTGGGCTTCGACCTCGTCTTCGAGGAGGGGCCGTTCTCCTGCGCAGAACTCAGCGGGAACGGTCCGCTACCGATCATTGGCCACACGTTCGAGATGCCGGGATGCGATGCCGGCGGAAACAAATACACATCCTCTGCGTATGGCTTCCGCCTTCGGGCGACTCGCCGCGCCCGAATCAGGACCAACCCGCGCTCGCGCTCCCTCTCGGCCTGCATACCGTCGTCTATCATCCACCGCTTGCGATGCGCCGCGCGACATCGCACCGCCGCCCGGAACTCGGAGCCTTGGCGAGATCGCCGAACGCAGCAACAGATCTCACTGACCCAGCGCGTTCCCGACGGCTTCGGTGGATCGACCGTGATTGACAACCGTTCCGCTCGACGGACTCCGCACGAGCACTTGGAAAGGCGAGGGCACCATGCACCGATTCGTCGTTTCCGCAGCGGTCGCGATTGCGACCGTCGTTCCATCCTCGATCGCAGAGGCGAACACCGTCTACCACGTAAGGCACTACGCCACACCCCCCTGATCCGGGAGTCGACGGCAAGTCGTGGCCGACCGCATTTCCGAGCCTTGAAAATCTGCTCAACGGCTCCGTCGACATCCAGAGTGGCGATGAGATCCGGATCGCGGCTTCGGATCCCGACTACCCGTACCTCCCGCTCTCCTCGCCGGACGAAGGCTGGGGCGAGAAGGGCAAGCGATTCAAGATCGAAGTCAACGGACTCACAATTCGTGCGGGCTACCCCGAAGCGGGCGGCGACGACCGGGACGTGCTCGCCAACGCCACCATCTTCTCGGGGGATCTCGGCGGCGACGACGACCCGGACGACCCGTGGAACCCAGCCCTGAAGGATGACAACGTGTGGCAGGTCTTCGAGCTCGTGAACCTCGGGGATACGACGTTGATCGACGGCATCACCGTGACCGGGGCGTGGAACAAGGTGAGCGCTCCGCCGGACGGCTACGGCTGGGCCGGAGAGGGCGGCGGGATGCTCCTTCGGAGCGGCACTCCGGGCTACACCTCCACCCCGTTCCTCCAGAACTGTCGGTTCATCAGGAACCTCGCCTCGGACAACGGTGGCGCGATCTACGCCCACGTCGAAGGCATCGTCGAGAACGGCCACGAGGACCCGGCGAACTACCCCTCGGTGCTGAAGGTCAGGACATGCGTCTTCCGCGACAACCAAGCCTATCTGGGCGGGGGAGAGAGCGGTGGCGCGATGTTCCTCGAGCGCTGCGAGCTGGACATGGCGGGCTGCCTGCTTGCCGACAACTTCTCGAACCTCTGGGGCGCTGGCGTGTTCATGCACTTCCCGACCGGACTCGCGGTGACGAACTGCACCATCACCAACAACATCTCGGATGACTGGCAGGCCATCGGGTGGGAAATCCATCCGGACCAGGCCGACACGCCACCGACGTTCCGGATGCAAAGCTCCATCCTGACGGGCAACCTGCTGAGGGAGGGCGGATCGCCAGCGGGGAACGGACAGGTCAGCGGAGACAATGGCAACGTGGCGCTCGATCTCCACATCGACTACTGCATCCTCGCGGAGGCGTACCCGTCCAATCCTCCACCGCCTGGCGACGGGCTTCAGGCGATCATGGTGCCAGACTTCTTCGTCGACAATAGCAACGAAGACGTGCTTTCCCGCGACTACCACATCCTCCCGGTGGGGAACTGCCGCGGCCCCATCGACCTCGGCACCACCGACCTTGGATCGCTCCCTTCGGACGAGCACGACGCCGATGGCGACACTGACACCGAAGAACTGGTGCCGCCGGTCGACCTCGGGGACTACGAATCGGGCGACACGCGGCTGCGGCCGAGGATCGACGGCTGGCCCGCCCTTCTCGACATCGGTGCCTATGAGGCCTACCCCGGGAACTACGGCTGCCTGGCCGACCTCGACAACGACGGGAGCGTCGGATCGGCGGACTTGTCGATCCTGCTGGGTCAATGGGGGACGTGCGGCTGCGCCTGCGCCGATCTCGATGGCAACGGCACCACCGGCGCCGCGGATCTCGCCGTCCTCTTGGGGGCTTGGGGCGGTTGCCCGGCGTATAAGTCAGCGACTGCCGCAAACGAGCCGATGTCTCCCAATGAACCGACCGCGCCGGACCCGCAGGAGCTCGCCGAACTCCTCGGCTTCAGCTCCGTCGAGGAGCTTGCGGAGTGGCTCGGGACCCTCGATGCCCAGACGCGGGCCACCATCCTGTCCGTTCTCGGAGGATCCTGAACCATGCTCTCCGCCCGGTCGACCGCTGGTGTCGCCATCGCCACGATTGCCGTGTCGGCGCTCCGGTGCGGCGCGCAATGCGCCTACGACGTCATCACCATTCCCAATCCATGCCCCAATGGTGGCGGAGGCGCCGTGAAGGACATAAACGAGGATGATGTGGTGGTCGGCTTCTACACGTCGTGCTCCAGCGCCGTGTGGCGTCCTTGGAAGTGGTCGGAGGCCACGGGCATGATCACGCTTCCGCTGCCCCAGGTGCCGGGCGTCGGCAACGTCGTCGCAAGCCGCATCGCTCCGGACGGAACGATCGTTGGTACCGTCGAGCTGCCCCCGGGCGACCACAAAGCCCTCGCGGTGTGGACTGTCGATGGAGCCGTCAGCGTCGCCTGGCCGGGAGGCATCGGCATCGACACCAGCCAGTGCGTCAAGCGCGGCGACGGGACGATCCTGGGCGAGCTCCAAGGTGGATCGGGCGGATTCAACCCCTTCGCATGGCTCGACGGCGCCACCGCGCCGCTGCCGGAGCAGCTCACGAGTGCGCACGGAGGCATCTTCGACGTCGCAGCGAACGGCCTAGCGACCGGACGGCGATTCATGCAGAGCTACATCATCGACTCGCTTCCCTTCATCTGGGACGGCGCCGATGCGGTCGAGGTGCTTCCGATACCTACGCCGTACCAGAGGGCCGAGGGCAAGCGCATCGATGCCTTCGGCCGCGTCGCGGGGACGGCGAACACGACGAGCGCTCCGGCCCCGACGGCCTTCTATTGGGACATCGGCTCCTACACGTTCCTCGGAGGTCTGCCGGGTGATGCGTTCAGCTCCTGCGTCGACAGCAACGTGCTCGGCCAGGTCGTGGGCCAGAGCAAGACGACCCCGGGGGCTGGCGGCACGCCGTTCCTCTGGCAGCACGGATCCATGGTGCCGATCAAATCGCTCGGCACGTTTCCGTTTCCCGATCAGCCGATCGTCGTCGGCGCAATCAACGACAACGGCACGATCGCCGTCCAGGGCCTGGGTCACGCATACCTGCTGCGGCCGTCGGGAGCCGTTCCCGCGGACGTCGACCTCGACTGTCGCGTTGACGCCGAGGACCTGAAGTTGCTTTTAGCGTGCTGGGGCCCCGCCGATGCGTCGCCTGTGAAGCGCGCCGATGTGAACGGGGATGGGAGCGTGGACGCCTACGACCTCGCCGAGGTGCTCGGGGCCTGGACGCCCGTCGAGACGACCGACCGCGGCCGACGGAAGTAGTACGGCCATCCTCGTGGCATCCCAAGGCTGCGATGCGCCTCGCGGCAACGGGCTCCTGCCTGCCGCGCGTGACGCGAGCCCATTGCCCGTCGTTCACGGTCGGCGCGAGCTACGCCCTCACCACCCTTCCCGCCCCCCACGCGAACGAGTGCCGTTGCAACGGTGACGCGCACCGGTCCCCGTTCGCTACAGCCCCCACCGTCTCGAGCGCCGCCCGTGTTAGCGAGCCTCGTGCTCTCCTTCGCGGCGCAGATGGGCGTTGAGGGCTCGTTCGCGGAAGCGGTCGGCCTGGGCCAGGCGGCCGGCGTGCTCGGCGATCTCTGCGAGGTGGAGGAGTCCGATCTCGTGGTCGGGGTCGAGGTAGACGAGCTTCTGGAAGACTGCCTCGGCCTCTTCGGGCTGGCCGCGACCGAGCAGGACCTCGCCGAGCAGGAGAAGGGACGCGGCATCGCCCGGCCGGCGGCGCAGCAGGCGCCGCAAGAGTGGCTCCGCCTCGTCGAGGCGGCCGCGGGATCGAAGCTCGCTCGCCGTCTCGTAGTCCGAGCGAGTCGGCGGCGATGTCGTCGGCGCGTCCTTCGGACGTCGCCGCGCCGGAGGCCGTCCAGCGCCGCTGCGCCCACCGCGCGGAAGCGGGGCCGGCGACGGCTCGGGGTTTCCGATCCGCTCGAAGACGAAGGCCCCGATCGGCTGCAGGGGCCGGAACCGCGACGCGAGATCGTTCGCCGCGTCGGCGTGGCCCACGAAGAGAAGCCCGTCGTTGGCGAGCCAGGAGTCGACGAGGGCGACCAGTCGCCGCCGCGCCGCCTGCTGCAGATAGATGAGGACGTTGCGGCAGAAGACGATGTCGAAGGGCGCCTCGTTCCGGGCCGGGGTCCAAGCGAAGAGGTCGGCGCGGTGGAAGCGGATCCGCCCGAGGAGATCGGCATCGGCGCGGCGGACTTCACCATCCTGCGGGAAGCGGCCCTCGGCCCAACCCGGCAATCCTTCCCGAAGGGCCATGCCGCTGAAGCAACCCTGGGCAGCAATGCCGATCGCGTCGGGGTTCTGGTCGATGGCATCGACGATGACCCGATCGATCGGCCAGCCCGCGGCGAGGGCGGCGGCCACCATGCTGCACGCCTCGGCCCCGTGGGCGCTGCCAGCCGAGAGCATGCGAAGCTGCTGGTCGCCGCGCAGGCGCCGGGCCGCGAGCTGGTCGTAGAGGAAGTCGAACGAGGCCCGCACCCGGAAGAGCCACGTCTCCGGCACAGCGACCATGGCTTGGGCTCGGGCCGCCTCGAGCTCGTCGTGGCCGAGGAGGGCGACGTACTCGGCGTCGCCAGGGAGCCGCAGCTCGTGGACGCGGGCCGCGATCACGTCGTCGAAGCTGGCCGCGGCGAGGAGGGCCGGCTCGAGCAGCGTGTGGTCGGCGAACCACGCCCGCACCCGGGGGAAGCGGCTCATGGGGCGATGCCTGTGAGATGGAGGCGGGTGGCCTCGTCGAAGAAGCGGTCGAGGCGCAGCAACTGGACCGATCGGCCGCTGTGGACGACGACGGGACCGAACCCCTGATCGCCGTGCGGATCGAAGCCGGGATGGCCGCTCGGGTCGGCGAAGTCGATCTCCACCATCTCGCCGGTGCGCTCGAGGAGGAAGCCGACCAGCGGGCTGTCGGTCTCGCTCGGCACGCTCCGCACCAAGGCGATGCGCGAACCGAGCAGCGTCCTGGCCGGCGGGCCGCCGAGTCGCACGGCGAGGTCGACGAGCGGGACGAGCGTCCCCTGCCGCTGGAAGACCCCAAGCGCTCCCGGCGGGCCGCCGGGGATCGGGCGCCAGGCGACGACCGGCAGCACGGCGACGAGATCGATCGCGGCGATGGCCCATCGTCGCGGTCCGTCGGGATGCTCGAGATCGAAGAGAAGGGCCCGCATGCCAGCTCCTCAGGAGCGTAATCGCACGAGGGCGACCGCGGCCTTCAATTGTCCGATCGCCGCCTGCAGATCGCCAGCGGCCTTGCCGAACTCGACCGTGGCTTGGGCCGTCTGCTTGGCCCCGCCCGAGAGCTGCCGCATGGCTTCGTCGATCTGCTTGACGCCAGCGGTCTGGGCTTCGGTGCTCTCCATGGCCCGGCGGACGTTCGAGGCGTCGGCTTCGACGTGCCGGATCACCCCCTCCAGACGGTCGCTGACCTCGCCGACCGTGGTCAGGCACTCGTGCAGGGTGTCGCCGAAGCGGTCCATCTCGCCCACGCCGGTCGACACGGCTCCCTGCATCTGCCGCACGGTCCGCTCGATGTCGAGCGTCGCGGACGCGGTCTGGTCGGCCAGCCGGCGGATCTCGCGGGCCACGACCAGGAAGCCGACCCCGAACTCGCCGGCCTTCTCGGCCTCGATCGCGGCGTTCACCGAGAGGAGGTTGGTCTGCTCGGCGACCTTGGCGATGGTGGCCACGATGGCGTTGATCGATTGAGCCTTCTCGTTGATCGTCCCCAGGCGAGCGGCCACCGACCCCGCCTCGTGGTCGAGCCGCTGCATCACCTCGTGCATGGTGGAGAGGCCATGCCGCCCCTCTTCGGCTTGCTGCGAGGTGACGCTGGCGCTTTCACTCATCTCCTGCATGGTCCGCAGGAGTTCGGCGCCGGCCGCAGCCATCTCGCGGCTGGCCGCGGCCACCTGGGTCGTCGAGGCGCTGAACTCGGTCACCGTGTCCTGCTGTTGCCGCGAGCCGGCGGCGAGCTCGGTCGAGATCGAGTTGAGCTGGATGCTGGCCTGCCGGACCTGGGCCACGATCTTGTTCAGGTTGTCGGTCATGGCCCGGAAGGAGTCGAGGAGGACCGCCGTCTCGTCGCGCACGCGGACCGCGGGCACTGGCTCGGACAGATCGCCGCCGGCGATGCGGTCGGCGGAGGCCACCACGAGCTGGAGCCGCTTGGAGACGCCGCGGGCGAAGAGGACGAGCCCGACGGCGATGAGGACGCAGCCTGCCGCGGCCGTCAAGCCGTTCAGGAGGACGATCCGTTCCACCTCGGCGAGAGCGCCGGCGGAACTCTTCCGCAGAACCAGTCGCCAGCCGTTGTCGAGCTCGATCGTCGCGTAGTAGCAGGACTCGCCGAGCACCGGGTCGACGCCCTCGCGGAGGCGGACCAGCTCCGATGCCCCCGGCACGTCGGACATCTCGCGAAGAAACGGCGATTCGGCCACCGGTCGCGTGGCGAGCGAGGGATCCGCGGTCGCGGCGATGAAGCGGTGGACGCGATCGGCGGAGACGGTCGACAGGAAGCAGTCGCCGCCCAAGCGATCGGCGATCGCCCGCAACGTCGAACCGAGTTGGGCGAGGGAGCGATCGACGCCGCTGATCCCAACGAATCGCCCGTCGAGGACGAGCGGATAGGTCTGCTCGATCATCGTCACGCCCTCGTAGTCGTAGGGCTTGGTGAAGACGATGTGCCGGGCGTGTTCCGACTCCCAGACCCGCTTGGGTTCGAGGTAATAGAGGTACTCGGGGTCCTCCATGCCGACCAGCGGCTCAAGCCGGGCCCCGTCGGGCTTGGCCGCGTCCTTCCGCCAGTAGGGCAAGAACCGGCCGCCGGGACCGAGAGCTTCCTTCGGACACGTCGCGTCGGCCTTGGCGTCGCCTCCGTCGGCGTTCGGCTCGTAGCCGACGTAAGCCCCCTGCACCTCGGGATGGCTGAGGAGGATCGCGCGGAGGAAGGCGAGTGTCTCCAGCCGCTTGCCGAACATCTTCCCGTCGATCTGGGCCTGGGCCATCGTCTCGGCGAGCAAGGCCACCCGATCGTTCTGGCGGTCGAGTTCCGCGGCGGCGAGCTTGGCCGCAGTGGCAACATCCTCCCGAGTCGCCCGGAGGTACGCGCGATACGCCCGCGTGGCATTGATCGCGGCCACCGCGCCGACGACGACGAGGGTCGGCAGGAGCCCGAAGAGAAGGATCCTGCCGGTGAACCGTTGATGGAGGGGGAGGCGTTCCGCAGCCATGGGACAGGCGCGCCGCCGTCCGGTGACTCCGGCCGGTGCGACGCGCGGCAGGCCGGATATCGGACGAATCGACGGCGGGCGTCCACATGCAGCCGCGCCGCCGGATCCTCGGACCGGACCTCGGTGACTCGTCGAAACGGACCCTTTGGGGGTGATTCCCCGTCAAAACCCCGGTCACGATGGATCGCATTCACCCGAAACTGCGCGCAGAATGCTGGGAGCAGGATGTGTTCCCCACGACCTGCACCCGGGGTTGCCGCTGGGCGGCCTCGCCAACTGTGTTCCTCTCTGAGTCGGGAGGCTGCTGGTTCACCACGCAGTCTCCAGATTTTTTTCGGGCCTGAAGGGATCAGGCGTTGCTGACCCGGAGCCCCTCCCTCGCCACCGCCCACGGCACGATGCGGGCCAAGGGATGGGGCGGGGCGCGCTCGATGCTGCCCCGGATCCGCTCCGCGTCGGCCTCGCTCTTGGCGAGGAGGAAGAGGAAACCGCCGCCGCCGGCACCGGGCAGCGACCAGGCGTCGAGGTGTTTGGCGAAGGGGGCCACGAAGCGTTCGATGGCGGGCGTGGTCGCGTTGGGGTCGATGGTCGTCTTGAGCGACCAGTAGTCGCGGTGGGCAGCGGCGAAGCGGTCGAGGTCGCCGGCCGCGATCGCCTCCCGCATGCGCTCGGCCCCTTCCCGCAGGCGGGCAATGGTCGCGAGCACATCGCCATCGCGGACGAGGTAGCGCTCGACGACCCGCTGCAGGATGTCGCGAGCCATGCGCCGCAGGCCGGTGAAGCAGAAGACGGCCCGGGCCTCGAGTTGGGCCACGAAGCGGCCTTGGGCGGCGAGCAGTTCGACGCTCGGGATCTGCCGCGGCCCGGCCACGGTACGGGCGATCTTGAAGCCAGGCAGCATGCCGCCGACCTGGTCTTGCCATCCGCCGCGGGTGGCGATGAGCTGCTCGAGGGCGCTGGTCCGCTCGATCAGCTCGTCGCGGGTGCTGGTTCGCCCGGTGGCCCGATCGAGGCACGCTAGCGCCGCCGCCCCGAGGATCGAGGAGGTCCCGAGCCCCGAGCCCTTGGGCACCGCGGCAAAGGTGGCGAGCGAGAGTCCGCCGCCGAAGGGCTTGAGCCACGACTCGAGCCGCCCCTTCGGCGTCGGCGGGACGAGTCCGGCCAGGCGCAGGGCCGCCTTGGCGAGGGCGGTCCAGTCCCGCGGGTCGCGATGGCGATGGAGTTCGCGGGCGCTGCGGAAGACCGCGGTGAGCCCGAGGTCGACCGAGTGGATGGCGATGACCGGCTCTTCCAGCCGCTTGGCCACCACCTGCACGGGCAAGCGGCCGTCGAGGGCGATGGCCAGGTTGACGACGCTGCCGCCGCGTTCGTTGCAGATGGGCGGCGTGTCCGACCAGCCGCCGGCGAGGTCGATGCGGGCCGGGGCGCTGGCCCACGCAGCCTCATCGAAGCGGACGCCTGGCTTCGGGCAGCGGGTCGGGCAGTGGACATCGGTCGAGACCGCTTCGCTCACGGCGTCGAAGGCGTCCCCCGGCCGGTCGTCGCGGCCTTCGATCCGGGCCGCGACGGCCAGGGCCCGGGCCCGCTCCAGCGGACCCGCCCGGCGGGACTCGCCCCGCAGCGTGCGGGCCAGCCGCTTCCACTCCCGGGGAGCGACGCCGGTGGCGAGCGATTGGGCCGAGGCGTGGTCGTCGCCGAGGAGCGCCGCGAGCGGGGCGTCGACCCGTCGGCGGGCGGCGATCGCCGCCTCGAGGGCGACCATCCTCTCGTGCGAGACGTCGTTCAGGAGTTCGGCCAGCGACGCCCGCCGCGCCGAGCGCCAACCGCGCGGCGGCGGCTTGGGGCTGAACATACACGCGTCGATCTCGGGTCGCTTGCCGATCCGCCAGAGCCGAGCGTCCCACAAGGTGTCGCCGGCCAGGTCGCGCAGCTCGAGGCCGCGCTCCGCGCACCACTTCGCGGCCGGCTGGCCGACGATGGTGCCACCCTCGGCGAGGAGCCGCTTGGGGTCGTCATCGACATGGAAGAGGATCGTCGCCCATTGGGCCCGGCTGATCGGGAGCGCCACGCAGCCGACGCCGCGGGGTAGCGTGGCCTTGGCTCCCTTGGGCAGGCCGACCACGAGGTTCTCGCCGCCTAGGGCGAGGGTGGCCTCGAGGCATCCTTCGACCACCGCCGACGCCCCGCGCCGCAGGCTCGCCGCGCACGCCGCCGAGCCGACCGCCCGCAGGCCGTTCCCGATCGAGAGGCCGAATCGCTTGGCCGTGTCGCGGTCCCGAAGCACCGTCTCGAGGTACTCGCGGGTGGTGCCGGCGTGGAGAAATCCTTCGCCGCGGCTCAGCCGCACCGTGAAGCCGGTGCCGGACAGGGCCCGACGCAAGGCCAAGAGCCCGTCGCCGAGCACGGTGCCGGCCTCGGCCTTGAGTGACGCCAGGAAGTCGGCCTCGCTGACTGTCGGGACGAGGGCGAGGAGGAGATGGTGGTAGAGGTCGACGTTGCCCGTCTCGCCGCGCTCGATGGCCCCGAGGAGGCCATCGACCACGATCGAGCCGTCGGCGGCGAGCTCGACCCCGAAGCCGTGAAGGACCGCCTCGGCCGCCCGCGGATCGAACGAGACGAGGCCGGTGTCGACGAGGAGCGTGCCGTCGGAGCGGATCGCCCCCTTCGACTTGGCTTCCGCGGCCGAGGGCTTCTGGAGGAAGTCGCGGACCAGGCCGTCGCGGTCGGCGACGTAGACGCCATGCCGGCTGCCGCGCTCAACCGAGCCGCGCTGGGCGATGCCGACCACGCCAGCCGTGTCGAGATCGATCGATTCGCGGCCCGCCCCCACCACGGCGTCGCCGCTCGCCACCAGCACCTGCCCAGCGGCCGGCGCCGACATGGCGGCGAGGTCGGCCAGGATGAGGTCGAAGATGGTCGCCGGGGCCCCCGAGGGTCGCCGCACGGGAAGCGGGGCGAAGGCCTTGCCCACCGCGGCGAAGGCCGGCAGCCGCTTGCTGTCGCCGCCGGAATGGATGATCAGCGTGCGGCGACCGCCGAAGCGCTCGGCGAAGGTGCCGCCGGCGAGTTCGCGGGCCGTGGCCAGCATCCCAAGCGCCGTGGCGGCGCCGCTACCGGCCCGACGGCCGCCGGGGTCGGTCACCACGCGCCAGCGCACGCCGCTCGGCAGATCGCCCAGCCGCTCGCGGGCCGCGAGTTGGGCTTCGTAGCCGCGAGCCTGGGCGGGCCGCGCCGCCGTGAGCACGAGTTCGACCGGTTGGGCCAAGGCTCCCCGCATGCGGGGCCCATGATACGGGTCGGGACAATCGCGCGGGCCGCGCCGCACCGCGGGGAGGAGCCGAGGCCGCTTGCTATCCTGTCCCCTTCCGGAGCACGCGTTGAAGAGCTTTGCGCAGGCACTCGATCTCCAGGACGACCCCGAGCTGATCGAGGCCTATCGCCGCCACCATCGGGCCGTCTGGCCCGAGGTGCTCGCCGCCCTCCGATCGATCGGCATCGAGCGCATGAAGATCTGGCTAGTCGGCTCCCGCCTCTTCATGTGGTTCGAGGCCCCCGACGACTTCGACCCGCGGCGCGACTTCCAGACCTACACGAACGATCCACGCTGCCGGCAATGGGACGAGTGGATGCGGTTCTTCCAGCGAAAGCTCGCCGAGGCCGGACCGAGCGACTGGTGGACGCCGATGGAACTGGTCTTCGACCTGGAGCGAGCCTGACCGCTTGGCCAAGCCCCCTGCCATCACGTTGTACGGCGCGGCTGGCGAAGTGACCGGTTCGTGCACGCTCATCGAGACCGAGCGGAGCCGGGTGGTGGTCGACCTCGGCATGATCCAGGGCTCGTGGGCGGAGGAACTCCGCAACAAGGAGCTGCCGCCGCTCGGTTGGGACCGCGTCGACGCCCTGGTCCTCACCCACGCCCACATCGACCACTGCGGCCGCGTGCCGATGCTGGCCCAAACCGGCTTCCAAGGCACGATCTACGCGACCGAGCCGACGCTCTCCATCCTCAACAAGGTCCTCCGCGGCTCGGCCAGCCTGCAGCAGGTGCGGCGCCACGAGTGGATCCACGGCACCGCCCCCACCGCCCGGGCCATCTTCGAAGGCGATCCGCTCCGCCTCACCGACACCGGCGAGGAGGAAGAGCCCGAGCCGCCCATCCTCTTCGTGAACAGCCACGTCTCGGCCACGCTGGCCAGGGCCACCTCGGTCCCGTGGCTCACTCCGACCCGCATCGCACCCAACATCTCGCTCCGCTTCCTGAACGCCGGCCACGTCTTCGGGGCGGCCAGCGTGGAGCTCACCTGCGGCCACGGGATCGACGAGTGCGTGGTGGTCTGCTCCGGCGACCTCGGTCCGCGGCATAACGAATTGCACGAGCCGGCGGTGCCGCCGCGGCGGGCCGATTTCCTCGTCCTCGAGTCGACCAACGGGGCCCGGCCCCCGAGCCACAAGCCGGAGCCCGAGCGGCAGCTCGCCGAACTCTTCTCCGAGGCCGGCCCCCGCAACGAGATCCTCCTCGTCCCCACCTTCGCCATCGGCCGGGCCCAACAGATCATCCTGCGGCTGGCCCGACTGGCCCGGCGGAACGAGCTGTTTGGCCTCAACGTCTATCTCGACTCGACCATGGCCGTGCGGGTGACCGACCGCTTCCGCCTGCACCTCGAGCATCTGGCTCCGGCGGTGCGCGACGCGTTCCTGCGGGGCGACCATCCGCTTGAGTTCAAGGGGCTGCACCGCCTCACCTCGCGGGCCCAGTCGCTCGCCGTGCGCGACCTGCGGCAAGGCGGCGTGATCCTGGCCGGAGCCGGCTTCTGCGACGCCGGACCGATCCTCCACCACCTCGCCGCCAACCTCGACCGCGAGGATTGCCGCGTGATCCTGGCCGGCTACCACCCGCGCGGCGGCATCGGCGACGGCCTCCGCCGCGGGGCCAAGCTGGTCGAGATCAACGGCTCGATCATCGAAGTGAAGGCCCGCGTGGCCGAGATCGAAGGGCTCTCCGGCCACGGCACGGCGGAGGACCTCCTCGAGTGGCTGGCCGGGATCGGCGAGCGCCCCACCCGCGTCCTCCTCAACCACGGCACCGACGACGCCCGGGCGGCCCTCTCTGAGGCCATCGTGCAGCGGTTAGGGCTGGCGGTGACGAATGCAAGCGCGGGGGTGGCGGTGCGGGGGTGAGGGGGACCGAGCACCGCGCTATCGCGCGAGGGCGGAGCGGGAATCTCGACGACGCTCGACGTGGGTGCTTCATTCCCTGACCGGGATTGCTACCCGAGTTTCCGAAAGCCCATTGACCAGGCACGGCGTCTGGCGCATCATTGGACTCATGATCGGCACGGCTTCCCTAGCGCGCGTCTCGCCGCCCTGCGCCCTTCGCATCGCGGCTGTCATTGCCTGCGCTGTCACCCCCCCCCCAGGCGATGGCGGCACCCCCTCGCCCGCTGCGCATCGTGCGCCTGACCGCCCCCTACTGCGGCGGCTCGTCGCCTAGGCCCGTGCGTCTCCCGGATCGTGGCATCGCCCTCATCCCCCAGCCCTCGCTTGCCGCGTACGGCCTGAGCGGCCGAAGCGACAACACCTTCGCCATCGGCGAGGATGGCGTGGTGGTCGGCACCTTCGCCACCCCGCTCGTGGCCTGCGATCCGACATCCGCCACGTCGTCGACGATGGCCAAGGCGTTCGTCTGGCTCCCACGCGACGCGGGCTCCATCGGGCTTCCGGCCGTGATCCCCACCCGCTCGGTCGTCGATCTCGGCGGGCTCCTGCCCCCGGCGACCTTGTCCGTGGCGAATGACGTCGACCCGGCCTCGCACCTGGTCGTCGGCGCCGCCGGGTCGGACCTGGACCTTCACCCGCACGCCTGGCTGTGGGATCTCGCCACCGCGACCGTAGTCGGCGGCACGGTCACCTTCACCGCCTGGGACCTGCACGGGTCCTTCCCCGGAGCGGGGTCGGCGAGCGTCGCCAACGCGGTCCATTCCTGGCCCGGCGCCGGGCCGCCTCTCGTCGTGGGCAGGGTTGACAGCAGTTGCCAGCACTTCGTCAACCTCGGGTTCGTCTTGGCGTGGCCCCCGCTCTCCCTCGCATCGCATCTGGTCGCCAATCCGCTGACCGGTGACGAGGCCGTGGCCATGGACCTTGGCCCGACCGCGCCCAGCTTCGGGAGCCTGACCGTCATCGGGCGGGTCTTCGGCGTCGAGTCGCCGACCGGCGAACCCGCGGCGTGCGGCGGACCATCTAACGTTGTCTGCCCGCACCCGGACTTCGCCGCCGCGGCCTGGATGCAGTCGTGGGCGGAAGACGGGAGCTGGGGGACGCCCGCCTACCCCACCGATTTCGTCGATCGCGGAGGGCCGACGATCGAGACCACGATCCCCAGCGGCTTCGAGGTGCCCGGCAGCGTGGCGATGGCCATTAACGCCGACGGTGAGTACGTCGGGATGGGGTGGAGGTACGACCCCGGAGCCGCGGACCCTATGACGGACTGCCGTTGGCGGGCGGCGTTCTGGTGGTGGGAGGGGCCGGGTTCGACATGCTCCGGTGGCTGCTGGCGGTCGTTTGACTTGGACACCGCCTACTCAACTGGCCATCCTCTGACGAAGAGCAGAGCGGATGCTCTTTCGCGCCGAAACGGGACTCGCGACTGGCTGATCGTCGCCGGGGAAGACCTCGCGACCACCCCCGAGAAGGCCGTCTGCTGGTGCGGCTACGCTGACTCGTGGGAGCGCGCCTTCCTCGAGGACCTGGCCCGCTTCGACGACAAGCTAGAGGCGCCGACGTGGTCCTTCTGGGGCGCCGTTCCGGCCGACTGGCGCATCTCGCTCGTCCACGACATGAACTCGCATGGCCAGATGGTCGTGACGCTGTCGCGGGTCACCCCCGTCAATGACAGCTTCATCGAGTACCCCTGCATCGTCACGTCGGCCCTCGATTTCGACGGCGACTTCCGCGTCGACGGCGCCGACTTCTCGAAGCTGCTTGGCGACTGGGGCGCCTCGGGCAGCCCCTGCGACGTGGACGAGAGCGGCACCGTCGGTTCCGGCGACCTCGCCGAGCGGTTGGGCGCCTGGACCGGGACAGACGTGGTCGACCTCCACGCGGTGTTCCCATGCACCGCCCATGAGGCGACCTCGGCGAGCCAAGCCGCCGCAGCGGCCGAGGGCGATCCCCTCTCCAGCAGTCTCGACACCGCCCTGGCCGCCCTCGGCTTCGCGTCGGCCGACGAGTTCGTGGCATGGTGCGGCCAGAGCCCGCCCGAACCCGTCGCCAACGTGCTCCAGGCACTGCGATCGATCTTGGAGGCCGGACAATGACGAAGACCCATCTCGCCATCGGGTTTGCGCTGGCGGCTTCCGCCGCAGGCCCCGTCCTCGCCTCGGTCACCTACTACACGAACAAGGCGCAATGGATCTCGGCCTGCGGCGGGGACACGGCCGAGATCGACTTCCACCTGACGTCGTACGAGCCCCTCGGCGTCCAGTACGCCGGTTTCGGTGTGCAATTCGGCGCGGGCGCGGCATACGCCGTGCAGGACGCGACGTTCGCCGATGGCTGGGGCGCCAAGGTCGCGTCGCTCGACGATCCGGCGATCCCGATCGACTATGACACTCCTCAGTACGGATTCGCCGTCGACGGGATTACGGCACTGAAGGTCCGTTGCTATCTCGGCGATTCGCTGGTCTTCGAGTCGTCGAACCTCTATCCAAATCGCCCGACCGATCCCTTCCGCGGGTTCCTGCTCGACACCCCCTTCGACCGGGTCGTCGTCGGTCCGTACAACTTCACGCAAGGGGTGGATCTCTTCTTCGACAACCTCTACGTCGACAACGTCGTGCCGACCCCGGGCGCTGGGCTCTTGGTGGGCCTGGCGATGGCGGGCCTCACCGCGCGACGCAGGAGGAGCCAAGCCTGACGGCGTGAGCGGTCACCGTCCGGACCATCGACGCCGCGCGAGGCGGACGAGAGCCTTGCAGCCCACGGATCGCTTGGGGCATCGGCGAGCGCCCACCCGCGTCCTCCTCAACCACGGCACCGACGACGCCCGAGCGGCCCTCTCCGAGGCCATCGTACAGCGGTTAGGGCTGGTGGTGACGAATGCGAGCGCCGGGGTGGCCGTGCGGGGGTGAGGGTGCGGCTGGCACGGCCCCCTCTGCGTCGACAGGCTCAGCATCTCCCCCAACGCGAGGCGCGTTGGGAGAGAAGCGCCGCTCTCCCGCGATAGCGGGGGAGCTGCCGAGCCCCTCCGAGGGGCGAGGCTGAGGGGGCGGTGGACGACTCGCTTGCTCGTCCGGCACGGCCCCCTCTGCTTCGACAGGCTCAGCATCTCCCCCAACGCGAGGCGCGTTGGGGGAGAGGCACACTTTGGCGAATCGGCGTTCAGACTGGCGCCGCAGGCCGACGGCGGCGTCATGATGGTGCGAGCCGGACCACGCTGGTCCGGCGCGGGATCTCGCCGACATGCTCCACCTCGATGACCACTGGCCGGACGTCTGGCTCTCCTTCGGGCAGCCTGCCTGGCTCCTCGTCTGGCCCGTCTGTGCCGCCGTGGTCGCCTCGGTCGCTTGGCGGCGGCATCGCCTCACCGCCCTCGATTGGTCGACCTGGACCGTGGTGCGGCTGGTGGTCCTCGCCGCCCTCGTTCTCGCCCTCGCCGATCCGTCGATCGAATGGCGGCGGCGTGACCTGGCCGTCGTCCTTGTCCGCGACGTGAGCGCCTCGGTGCCCGAGGCGCGGCAAGGCGACGTTGACGGCTTCCTCCATCGCGGCGAGGCCGAGCGCCGGGACGACGACCTGTTTGGCGAAGTGGCCACCGCCGCCGGGCCCGTGATCCGCCGCATGCCTGCCAAAGGTTGGGGCGCTGGCTGGGGGACGGCTGGCGACCTGCCTGCCGACCGTTCGGCGACCGATCTTGCTTCGGCGGTCCTACTCGCCAGCCGACTGGTCGGGCCCACCGCCGGGATCCGCGTGGTGCTCGCCAGCGACGGCAACGAGACGAAGGGCGATCTCCTCGCCGCAAGCCGCGAGCTGCGGAGCCGGTCCATACCGGTCGACGTGGTGCCGCTCGCCGCCGATCGTGATCCTTGGCTCGCCATCGATCGCTTCACGCTTCCCGCCCATGCCCGGCAGGGAACGACCGCGACGGCCCAGCTTCGGCTCCTCGCTTCGCGCCCGATGACGGCCCGGATCACGGTCCGGAACGGAGACGGCACCCAATCGGCGACGACCGTCGACCTCGCCGCCGGCGTCAATCCCGTCCGCCTCCTCCTTCCCGTCGGACAGCGTTCGATCGAGCGCTTCGACGTGAGCGTGGAGCCCGACGAGGCGAGCGCCGAGTCGAGCATCGACCCGCGAGCCCTCTCCGCATCGGCCCTGGTTCCGACCGAGGGGCCGTCGAACATCCTCGTCCTCGCGAACGATCCGAGCCGCGCCGAGGCCATGGCCGAGGCTCTGAAGGAAACCGATGTCACGGCGACCGCCCGCTCGCTCGACGCGAGCCCGACCACCGTCGACGGTTGGGCGGCCTACGACGCCGTGGTCCTCGCCGACGCTAGCGCCCTCGATCTGACTCCGGTGGCCCAGGCTTCGCTGAAGCGCTACGTCGAGGACCTCGCCGGCGGGCTGGTGGTGACCGGCGGTCCCGATGGCTTCGCCCGCGACTGGCTCGACCAGCCGATCGCCGAGTTGCTCCCGGTCGACTTGCGGCTCCCCGAGTCGCGCACGCCGCAACCGGCGGCGATCGCCATCGTCATCGATCGCTCGGGCTCGATGAGCCAACTCGTCCAACAATCGGGCCGCTCCCAACAGCAGTTCGCTAACGACGCTGCGGTCGATGCCCTGCGGGCCTTGACGCGCTACGACTTCGTGACCGTGATCGCCTTCGACAGCAGCCCCGACACGGTGGTCCCGCTGCAGCGGGCCGATCACCCCGAAGCCATCGCCGCCCGCGTGCGGGCCATCGCCCCAGCCGGTGGGACGCAGGTCTTCGCCGCGCTCGAGGCCGCCCTCACCGAACTGGCTCGCGTGCCGCGGGCTGCGAAGCACATCATCGTTCTCACCGACGGCAACTCGGCGGGCGACACCGAGGCGGGCATCCGTCGCGCCGCCGCCTTCCGCGAGGCGGGCATCACCATCTCGACCATCGCGATCGGCGACGACGCCGATGCGACCATGCTCGAGCGGCTGGCCCTCGCCGGCGGCGGACGCCACCATCGGATCGGCCTCGGCGGATTGGCCCGCACGTTGCCCCTCACCATCCGCCGCGAGATCGAGTCGATCCGCCGAGCCCCGATCGAGGAGTGCTCGCCCTTCACGCCGCTCGTCACCGCCCACGAAGGACCGATCGACGGATCGCTGCCCTTGCCGGCCGCGCTCACCGGCTACGGCGTGGTGGCCGATCGCGACGACCGCTCGGTGGTCGCCCTGCGCAGCCCGAAGTCGGATCCCATCCTCGCCTTCTGGAACCGCGGCCTCGGCCGCGTCGTGGCCTTCACCGGCGATCCCTTCGGGAAGTGGGCCAATGGTTGGTCGACGCAAGCGGCGTTCGGCCCCTTCTGGCGCCGCATGGGCCGCTGGGTGCAGCGACCGCTCGGCGACCAGCGAGCCGTGTTAGCCGTCGACGACGCCGACGGCGAGACGCGCTTCTCGCTCACCTTGCGCGACAGCGACGGCACCGCCCTCGCCGTCTCGCGGGCCACCGCCCGCTTCACCGGCGCGGACGGCGGCAGCGTCGACGTCCCGCTCGAGGCCGATGGGTTAGGCGTCTATCGCGGCACGCTGCCGAGCGGCACCGAGCCGGTCGGACTGGTCACCGCCCGCTTCGTCGCCGCCAGCAACGGCTCGACCATCGACGGCGTGGCCCGGGCCGCAGTGAACCGCCGCCCGCCGATCGAGTGGCGGTCGCTGCACGCCAACCCGCGCCTGCTCGAGTCGGTGGCCAGCGCCACCAGCGGCCGGGTGCTGCCCCTCGAAACGCCCGCCCCCGCCGTCTGGTCCCGGGAAGGCGTGCGCTTCCCGACGTGGTCGAAGGCCATCTGGCAACTGTGCGCCCTGGTCGCTGCCGGGCTCTTCGTCCTCGACGTCGCGGCTCGACGACTCTGGGTGCCGCTCGAGCGGCGGCGCCAGGACCTTCAGCAACCCGCGCCGAGCGCCGCCCCGCCGACTGCGCCGGCCGAATCGAACGCCGACGCCTCACAGCTCGCCCGGCTGCGGGAGGCCAAGCGGCGGGCGGTGAGGTAGAGGGGGCTGGTTCGTCCGGCACGGCCCCCTCTGTCGGCTGCGCCGACATCTCCCCCATGCTGCGCATGGGAGAGAGGCGCTCCCCCGACTTCGTCGGGAGAGAGGCGCCGCCGTTGGCTCGTTAGCCCGCTGCTGCGAAGCGGCGCGAGACCTCGGTCCAGTTGATGACGTCCCAGATCGCCTTGAGGTAGTCGGCGCGGCGGTTCTGGTAGTGCAGGTAGTAGGCATGCTCCCAGACGTCGATGCCGAGGATCGGTGTGCCGGGCTTCTCGCACCACTTGGCGCCCATGAGCGGGCTGTCCTGGTTGGCGGTGCTGACGATGGCGAGCTTCTTGTCGGGGGTGACCACCAGCCACGACCACCCGGAGCCGAAGCGGGAGAGGCCGGCCTTGCCGAGTTCGTCCTTGGCCTTCTCGAGGCCGCCGAGGTCGCGGTCGATCGCGGCGAGGAGTTCCTTCGACGGCTCGCCGCCCTTCCCCTTGGGGGCAAGGATGGTCCAGAAGAGCGAGTGGTTGGCGTGGCCGCCGCCGTTGTTGCGGATCGCGGTGCGCTTGTCCTCGGGCAGCTTGTCGAGCTGGGCGATGAGTTCTTCCACCGAGTTCGGGATGGTCAAGCCCTTCACCGCGTTGTTCAGGTTGGTGATGTACGCTTGGTGGTGCTTGTCGTGGTGGATGCGCATCGTCTCGGTGTCGATCGACGGCTCGAGAGCTTCCGGCGCATACGGCAGGGCAGGCAGCTTGAAGGGTCCGGACTCGGCCGGCGGGGCGGCGCCGCCTGCGGCCGTTACGGGCTTCGGCTGGGCAGGCTTGTCTTGGCCGGCGGCAAGGGCGCAGGTCGAGGCGGCGACGGCGGTGGCGAGGAAGGCGCGGCGATCGAGGGACGACATGCGTGGAACTCCTGGATGCAGGCGGCGAGCGTGGATCCCGTTCGGACGAGGTGACTATATCGAGCGCTGCGCCGTGTCGATGGCCGTCGCGCTCGCCGCCCTCGGCGGATGCGCGACGTCCAGGCCGCCCGCTCCCCTCCGCGGTACGCCCGGCGAGGTGACCGTCCTCGTCTTCGGAGCCGTCGACTGCCCCATCGCGAACGCATACGCCCCGGAGCTCGCCGCCATCGACCGGCAGTGCGGCGAACGGCACGTGGCCATGTGGTACGTCTACCCCGCCGATTCCCTCGATGCGGCGGCGGTCGATGCCCACCGCCGCGACTTCGCCTTGGCCATGCCCTTCGCCCTCGACCCCGAACATCGCATCGTCCGCGCCGTCGGGGCCACGGTCACGCCGGAGGCGGCGGTCCTCCGCTTCACCGGGCCCGATCGCTTCGAAGTCGTCTACCTCGGCCGCATCGACGACCAGTACGCCGGCATCGGCAAGCGTCGGGCCCGCTCCGAGCACCACGACCTGCGCGACGCGATCGACGCCGCGGCCTCGGGCCAGCCGATCGCCGCCCCGCGCACCACCGCTTACGGCTGCTTCATCGAGCCACCCAGCGCCGTCACGACGCCGTAGGCGGGATTCGCAGCGACTCGACCGCCCCTTCGAGCGTCGCCCCGCCGATGGTGACGAAGAGCTGCCGCTCGTGCACGTTGACCGCCAGGGAGAGCCGCCGGTCGAGCCGCTCGACGAGCCCGGCGACGAGTCCGCGGTCGAGGGCGTAGAGCTCGATCGAGTCGGCCCGATGGATGCTGGCCGCTGCGAGCTGTTGGAGATACGGCCCGGGGGCCCGATGCAGGTAGACGGCCACCCGCTTGGTGGCCTTGCTCGCCTTGTGCAGGCGCTCGGGGCTGGGCGTGCCCATCTCGATCCAGTCGGTCACCTGCCCGGTCAGGTCACGGACCATGATGGCGGGCTCCTCGGTCGAGGAGACGCCGCGCGAGAACTCGATCCCCTCGCGGTGCTCGAGGCAATAGGCGAGGATCCGCCCCACCAGGAAGTCGTCGCTTTCCGAGGGGTGGCGGGCCAGGGTGAGGGCGAAGTTCCGGTAGACGCCCCGGTCGATGTCGGCGAGGTCGACCGCGAGGGAGTGGATGGTGTGGGAAAGGGCCATGGAAGCAGGGAAAAAGGAGGGGCGAGTTCCCCCTCGCGGAGGAGCCTGGATTTTCACGCGGGCCTCGAACCGCCCGAGGGGCACCGCGTAGATAGCAGCGTCTGCGGTCTCCCTGGTCCGACCGTTCAGGAGGCGACCCGCAGCGCACGCATCTCTCTCCTCCCTCTCCCCTGAAGCTCCTCCACGACCGCTCCGGGCCACTTCGCCCGGGCGGTATCTTTTGGCTCGGCCGTGCCCTTCCCGACGGGATCACGGAAGGCCTTCGCGGATGAGCATGAAGTGCACCTCGAAGGAGCTGTTGATGCCGCCTCCGCCGCCGGGCATGAAGACGAGGACGCCCTTCTCGCCGGAACCGGTCTCCTCGGCCGAGGCTTCCCAGGTCGGGACCTTGGTGGTCCGGACGTAGTAGCGGTCGGTCTCGCCGTCGAAGCCGACGCGGAGCTCGGCCCGCGGCCACGCCCCGATCAGGAGGACCGCCTCGCCCAGCGAGTCGGTGGTGCCGGTGACCGGCGGCCCGGAGAGCGGCACGACCTCGACGCTTGCTCCGTCGACCACCTTGCCGGTGGCGCGGTCCTTCACCACGACCATGTAGGAGCCGCTCCGCGGTTGGTTGGTGCAGCCGACGAGGAAGACGAGGGAGAGGCCGAGGAGCGTCGAGACAAGTCGCTTCATGGGTGGATTCGCAAGAGGGCGATCGAGCCGGAACGATAGCGGCCACGGCGGCTCCCGCGTTGGGCCCTACTCCTCCACATAGGAGAGCGACATGCCGAAGGTCTCGCGCAGGGAGAGGACCGCGACCACGGCCAGGACGAGGAGGACGGCGCCAACGCAGGCCGCTGCCTGCCAGCGCCCCATGACCGGCTCGAGGGCGTTCCAGGCGAGGGCGCTACCGGCGGCGCCGGCCCAGCGGACGAAGTTGGGGGCGGTGGTCGCGGCGGTGGCCCGCAGGTTGGTGCCGAACTGCTCGGCGGCCATGGTGGCGAAGACCGCCCAGTAGCCGGTCCCGAAGCCGAGGAAGAAGAGGAGGACGTACGACACCCAAAGCGGCCGCGGCACGATCGCGAAGTAGGCGACCACGCCCAGGAAGGTCAGGGCGTGGAAGACGAGGACCGCCCGACGGCGGGAGCGGACGAGTTGGCTCAGGAGTCCGCTGGTCAGGTCGCCGGCGGCGAGTCCCATGTAGCAGAAGAGGATGGCCCGGCCCGGCGTCGGCCACTCCGACTTGGGAAGACCGAGCGATTCCGCGATCTCGGGCGAGTACTTCACGAGGATCCCGACCACGAACCAGATCGGGAGGGCCATGACCACCACCGCGAGGTAGCGCCGCAGGCGGCTCCACGGATGGAAGAGCTTCCAGAACGTGCCGCGGGCGATCGAGGTCTCGTCCTTGAGCATCTCGAACATGCCGCTCTCGACGACGCCGATCCGGAGGACAAGGAGGGCCAGTCCCATGCCGCCGCCGACGAGGTACGCGGTGCGCCAGGTGAGGAGCTCGCCGACCAAGGCGGCAGCGACCGCCCCGAGGACGCCGACGCTGGCCACGATCGTGGTGCCCACGCCGCGATGCTCCTTGCCCATGAGCTCGGCGACGAGGGTGATGCCGGCCCCCAGCTCGCCCGCCAGGCCGAAGCCAGCCACGAAGCGGAGGAGGGCGTACTGGTCGAGCGCCGAGCCGAGGCCGATCGCCGCCAGCCAGCGGAAGCTGCCGTGGGGGTCGACGTCGGCGATGAACGCATTGAGGAGGTTGGCGAGCGAGTAGCAGAGGATCGAGCCGAAGAGGACCGACAGCCGTCCCTTGCGGTCCCCGAGCACCCCCCAGAAGAGGCCACCGACCATGAGGCCGGTGGTCTGCGTCACGTTGTCGAGGCGAATGCCGACCGCCTTGGCCTGGTCGGCCGGGACGCCGATGTCGGTCAGGCTCGGGATGCGGAGGATGGCGAAGAGGAGGAGATCGAAGATGTCGACGAAGTAGCCGAGCGCGGCCACCAGCACTGCCAAGCTGATCGCCTTCCCGCTGCCGGTCGGCTCGGCCTCGTTCCCGGTCCCCCGCATGCTGTCACGCCCCGGTCGCGCCATGGGTCGGCAGTGTGAGGGGGAGAATCCGCGGAGGCAAGCGCTGCAATCGCCGGGGGCGGCCGGTACCATCGGCCGCGGAGGTGCCCATGGCTCCACGCTCGCGGCGGGGTTTCACGCTGACCGAAGTCCTGGTGGTGATCGCCATCATCGCCCTGTTGATGGCCATCATCTTCGTGGTGGGCAAGCCGCTCCGGCAGAGTGCCCGCCGGACGACCTGCCTGATCAACCAGCATGAGATCGCCCTGGCCTGCTCGAACTACGCCACCGACAACGGCGGCCGCCTGCCGAGCCCGCGGACGGACAAGCAGCCGCCCGAGGCGAACATGGGCTACATCCAGAATCCGTGGGTCCTCTGCTACCAGCCGGCCGGGACGCTCACTGCCCAGGGCGTCGAGCTCAAGGGCTCGCTCGAGAAGGGCGTCCTCTGGCCCTACATGAACGGCAACTACGCGGCGTACCACTCGCCGCTCGACCCCACCAACCGGATCCGGTCCTACTCGATGAACGCCTTCATCGGCGTCGGGGCCGTCGACCCCAACCCGAACAACCGGCGGTCCGACGACCTCTACAGCTTCGGCTCGGCGTACGACTTCAAGACGATCACCCTGTCTCGCGTGCGGCAGCCGTCGCGCACCATGTGCACCATCCCCGAAGAGGACGCCCCGGGCTACAACCGGCACGGGTGGGTCATCCGGCCTGACTACGCCCAGTGGATCGACCTGCCGGCCTTCTGGGACAACAACCGCATCAACATCTCGCTGCTCGACGGCTCGACCGAGAGCCTCAACATCCTCTCGCCCAAGCTGATCACGGCGATGGACGCCTTCGGCAACTACTACAACGAGCCGACCCCGGCTCCGGCGTGGCGAGTGCTTCGGCAGTACCTCTTGCCCGGCTCGGTGAAGTGACCGCCGGTCGGGTCCGCGTCAGTTGCCGGCCTCGGGGCCGTTCACCTCGACGTCGTGGATATAGCGCATCGCCTCCCGATCCTCGTCGGTGAGGTTCGCTTGGTTGGCCCAATCCGAGAGCTGGTCGGAGAAGGGCTTCACCGCCCCTTGCAGCTCGGAGTAGCGGGCCACCTCTTCCGCCGTCTTCGGCTTGCCGCCGATCGAGCGGCGGTACTCGACCAGGGCCATGATGGCCTTCCGCTCGGCGCGGCAGATCTCGCGGAAGCTCTCGAACTTCGGATCGCGCGACCGGTCGACCGTCTTCTGGGCCGGCTTCTCCTGCTCGATCGCGGCGACCCGCGGATCGCGCGACTCTTCGCAGCCCCCGAGGCAGGGTCCGAGCAGGCCGACCATCAACATGCCGGCCACAAGCGGCAGGTGCACCTTCATCGCCCTAGAGGGTAGCGGATGCCGCCTCACCGTTGGAAGTCGTAGACGCTGCCAAGCCCGAGAAGCGTCGTCAGTTCGTCGAGCGCGGTCCTGCTCTCCTCGAGGAGCTTGGGGTCGGCCAGGTCGGCCGGCCGGAGGGACTCGCGGTAGTGGCGGCGGGCCCAGACCTCGAGCTGGGCGTGGCGCTCGGGCGAGTAGAGCGCCCGCGGGTTGACCGCGGCCAGTTCGGCCGGGGCAAGCGGGACGCGCAGCCGCAGGCACGCCGGGCCGCCGCCATTCCGCATGCTCTCGCGGAGGTTCCGATAGTGGACGGCGGCGATCGGGTTGGAACGGTCGGCCACGATCCGGTCGAGGACGGCCTTCACCGCGGGTTCCTCCTGCGACTCGATGGGAGCCACGATGACCATCGAACGGTCGGGCAGCTCGAGGAGCTGGCAGTTGAAGAGGTAGGTCTTGACCGCCTGCTCGACGCTGACCTCGCTCGCCTTCACCGTCACCACGACCAGTCCTTTGACCGCCACGCGCAGGGCATCGAGCGTGCCGAGCTGGTCGGCGAAGGCGAACTCGTGGGCCAGGAGGACGCGCCCCGTGCCGACGCTGATGACGTCGTTATGGAAGACGCCGGAGTCGATCGACTCGGCCCGCTGCCGGGCGAAGACGACCCGGGTCGGGTCGAGGCGATGGAGCCGGGCCACGGCCTGCGAGGCGACCAACGTCTGCCGGGCCGGGAAGCGCCGCGGGCCGTCCTCGCGCTCGCTCCGTCCATAGACGAAGAAGTGGACGCCGCCCTCCGCCGACTCGAAGCGGGTGTGGTTGGCGGCGCCCTCATCGCCAAAAAGGTCGGAAGCCGGCAGCGGGGCATGGTGCACGAACCGCTCGGGATCGCTGAAGATCGCGGCCAGGATGCGGCCGGTCACCGCCGGCTCGATCGAGCGGTGGAACATCGACCGCAGGTTGGCGGGGGTGAAGTGGGTCTTGCCGTCGGCGGTGTCGCTCGAGGGGGCGACCGTCGCGGCGTTCGCGGTCCACATCGCGGAGGCGCTGGCGCAGCGGGCGAGGAGGAGCGGCTCTTCCTTGGCCGCCTTGGCGATCACCTCGGCGTCGCTGCCGCCGAAGCCGAGGGCCCGGAGCGACGGGACGTGCGGCCGCTCATGCGGCGGGAGGTAGCCCTGGACGATTCCGAGCGAGGCCACGAAGGCCATCTTCTCGAGGCCCTGGAGCACCGCTGCCCGCGGCGAGGAGGCGCTGCCCTCGTTCGAGGTGCTGGCCACGTTCCCGTAGGAGAGGCCGGCATAGTTGTGGGTGGGACCGACGAGGCCGTCCCAATTCGACTCGACAGGAGCGGGCATGGAACGCGGAAGATACCCACTCGATTCAGGTGAGGCCCGACCAGTCGCCGCCAGCGACGCGAGCCTTGGCGAAGGCGGCGCGGATCGCGCTCACCGTCGATGCCGGCAGCGGTCCCTTGGCGGCGCAGCGCAGGATGTCGAGGGCTCGATCGACCGAGGTGCCGCCCACGATCGCCGAGTGGATCGGCGGGAAGCTGAGCGTGAAGCGGATGGCGAGCTCGGCCCAGTCGCCGATCCCGGGGGCGATCGAGGCGAGGTCGAGGCCCATCGCCGCGAAGCGCTGGCGGTAGGGGGCGACGTAGCCGTCGTAGCGGCGGTAGTGCTGGTCGAGCGGACGCCAGCAGGCGTTGGCGATCGAACGCTTGGTCAGGACCGCCACCCCGCGCTTGGCGGCGAGGGGCAGGACGGCGTCGATGTTGGCCTGGTCGACGATCGAGACGCTGGTCTGGAGGACAGCGATCTCGGGCTGCTGGATCGCCCACACCGCCGCCTCGTTGTCGCCCGAGTAGCCGCCGAAGCGGATCTTGCCGGCGGCCTTCGCCTCCCGCAGGGCCTCGAAGGGCCAGCCCTGGCGAAGGACGTCGAGGGGCAGCGAGTGGATGAGGACGACGTCGATCACGTCGGTCGCCAGCCGCCGCAGCGAGCGGTCGATCTGGGTGAGGAGCTCGGCCTTGGTGGTCGCTTGGACCCAGCCCTGCGGCCCGTTGTCGGCGCCGCACTTGGTGACCAGGGTGAACTCGGCGCGGCGGTGGGCAATGGTCGCCCCGATGGTCTCCTCGGCCCCCATGTAGGCGGCGGCGGTGTCGATGACGGTGACCCCTTCGTCGAGGAGCCGGTTCATCAGGCGGCCGGCGGCCTCGCGCTCCGAGGCGAGCAGGCCGACCGGGGCGGACCCGAAGGCGATGGGCGAGACGGCGAGCCCGGTCGAACCGAACGGGCGACGGGAGGTGGGGGCGAGCAGCATGCGGACTCCAGCGGTTGAGGGAAGCAGAGGGTAGGGCCGCGACCCGGCGGGCGTCCCACGGGCGTCGAGATATCCCCACGGGTCCGGCTCGGGGATACTGTCCCTCCCATGCCCGTCCTCGCCGCCGCCGCCCTCCTTGCCGCCCTTGCCGGCAACCACGGGCAGCCGGCGACGCCGATCGGGAACGACGTCGAGTGGACCACGCCGAGCCGCGACGAGAGCGGCTCGATGCCCATCGGGAACGGCGACCTTGCCGCCAATGTCTGGGTCGAGCCCGACGGGACCATCCTTTTCTATGTCGCCAAGTCCGACTCCTGGGACGACAACGCCCGACTCCTCAAGTTGGGGCGGATCCGGCTCCACGTCGAGCCGAACCCGGACGACCGGATGGACCATTTCGTGCAGCGGCTCCGGCTCGACGACGGGCTGATCGCGATCGAGATGGGCCAGGGCGAGGAGCGGGTCGACCTGACCATCCGGGTCGACGCCAACCGGCCGGCCCTCGTGGTCGAAGCCTCGAGCGCCTCCCCCACCACCTTCGTCGCCACCCTCGATCCGTGGCGGACCGCCAAGCGGACCATCAAGGACGTCACCTGGAGCGACGTCTTCTGCACCGACTGGGGCAGCCCGCCGCGGTTCCCGATGGTGACCGAACCCGACACGTTCCCGCCCCCGACCACCGGCCCGCTGGGCGGCGAGATCGTCTCCTTCCACCACAACACGCGGACGCCGATCCCCCAGACCTTCGCCTTGCAGGCGATCGAGCCGTTACTCGCGTCCTTCCACGACCCGATCCTCGACCGCACCTTCGGCATGCTCATGACCGGGCCCGGGCTCGCCACCGTCGGCGAGCGAACCCTGCGCTCGAGCCAGCCGACGACCACCCATCGCTTCGAGGTGTGGGCCCTCACCGAGGAGGAACCGGTCCCCGAGCGCTACGTCGAGCACCTCGCCGCCCTTGCCCATCGCCACGCTGGCGACGACCCGGCCGCGGCGCTCGAGGCCCATCGCCTCTGGTGGCAGCGCTTCTGGGATCGCTCCTGGATCCGGATCGCCGAGAACAGCGAGGCCCGCTCCTATCCGCTCGTTGACAACCCCCTCCCGGTCGCGATCGGCCACGACCAGAACGGCGGCAACGCCTTCAAGGGATCGATCGAACGGGTCTTGATGGCCGATCGCCCCTTCGGCGAGGCGGAACTGGCCGACGTCGCCACCAACCCGGACGCCACGCCGGCCGGCACGCGCCTCGTCTGGCGCGGCGGCGACCAGCCGAGCGTGGAAGACGCACCGGCCCTCGACGGGGTGGGCGGCCTGACGGTGATGGCGTGGATCGTGCCCGAGAAGCAGGACCCGGGCGGCGGCCGGATCGCCGACAAGTGCGCGGTCGGGAGCGCCGACGGGTGGATGCTCGACACCTACCCGAGCAACTCGCTCCGCTTCATTGCCGGCGAGTCACCGGCCACGGTCGACGCCCGGCTCGAGCCGGGCAAGCGGGTCTTCGTGGCCGGGACCTACGACGCCCGCACCGGGCAGAAGCGCCTCTACCTCGATGGCCGCCGGGTGGCCGAGACGCCAGCCAAGTCGCTCGGAGCGGAGATCCTCAACCGGGCCTACGCCCTGCAGCGCTTCATGAGCGCCTGCGCTGGCCGCGGGGCCTACCCCATCAAGTTCAACGGCTCCCTCTTCACGGTCGGACATCCCGGACACGACGAGGGCGACCCCGACTACCGCCGTTGGGGTCCCGGATACTGGTTCCAGAACACGCGGCTCGCCTACTGGCCCATGTTCGCTTCCGGCGACATCGACCTCACCGAGGCCTTCTTCCGCCTGTACCGCGATGCCCTGCCCCTCCTCCAGGCGGTGCATCGCCTCCGTCACGGCGATCGGCTGGCCCCGGGCAGCGCTGCCTTCCACGAGACGATCTACTTCTGGGGGCTCCCCGACAACTCGAGCTTCGGCTGGAACCGCGAGGGCCTGGCCGCGGGCGAGGTCGGCAATCCATATATCCGGCACTACCGCTCGAGCTCGATCGAGCTCCTCACCATGGGGCTTGAGCGCTACCGCTACGCCCCCGACGAACGCTTCCTGAAGGAGACGCTCCTTCCGCTTGCCGACGCGATCCTCGCCTTCTACGGCACCTTCTTCCCGCGGAACCCGGACGGCACGATCCGCTTCGAACCCGCCGCGTCGCTTGAGACCTGGCACGACGCGACCGATCCGCTCCCCGAGATCGCCGGCCTGCGGACCCTGCTGGCGGGACTCCTGGCCCTCGATCCGCGGCTCCTCGGCGAGGAGCGGCGGACGACGTGGGGCGAACTCTTCGCCCTCCTTCCGCCGGTGCCCCTCACCGACGCCCCGCAGGGACAGCGGATCGCCCCCGCCCGCCGCTACGAGAAGCTCGCCAACGTCGAGAACCCCGAGCTCTACGCCGTCTTCCCCTATCGCCTCTTCGGAGTCGGACACCCCGACCTCGACATCGCCCTACGGAGCTTCGCCCTGCGGGCCAACCGGGCCAACGTCGGGTGGTGCCAGGACTCGATCCAGGCCGCCTACCTCGGCCTCGCCGACGAGGCTGCATCGCTGGTCCTCCGCCGGGCCGCCCTCAAGGACGCCAAGAGCCGCTTCCCTGCCTTCTGGGGTCCGAACTACGACTGGGTCCCTGACCAGGACCATGGCTCGAACATCCTGACCACGCTGCAGGCAATGCTGCTCCAATGCTCGGGCCAGCGGATCCTCCTGTTGCCGGCTTGGCCTCGGGGCTGGGACTGCGATTTCCGCCTGCACGCGAGCGGCAACACCACCCTCACCGGGCGGGTCCGCGACGGCCGGCTCGAGCAGCTCGAGGTCGACCCCCCCGAACGGGTCGAGGACATCGAGTTGTGGAACACCCCAGCGAGGAGCACCCCGTGACCCACTCGTCGCCCTCCCCTGCCCCGTCGTCCGGGACCCCGCAGTTCGTGGCCATGGTCCCGACCTTGCCGGCCCGCGACCTATGCCGAACGGAACGCTGGCTCGAGCAGATGGGTTTCGAGATCGAGGGCCGCTTCGAGGAGTACCTGGTGGCCAAGCGCGACGGCTGCGAGCTGCACTACGCCCTGCTCCCCGCCCCGAGCAGCACCCCGAGCGACGACACCGAGTGCACGGCGGGGATCTATGTTCAGGTCCGGGACGTGAACGCCCTGCACGCCGAGCTCCTCCTCCGCGGGGCCAGGCTGCTCTCGACCCCCTTCGACAAGCCTTGGGGGACGCGGGAGTTCGCCGCCGAGGACCCCGACGGGAATCTCTTCCGCTTCGCCACGCCGATCGGCGACCGGGGACGCTGACCGCACGACCGGCACAACCCGCATGACGCGAACGATCGCCCCGCGTGGCAGGGTCGCCGAGGCCTTGTTGCGATCGATCCAAGCGTATGGGTACCAACCCTCAAGCCGTCCCCAGGGACGCCCGATGCGACGAGTGGAGGTACGTCATGTCGCAGCGCTTCATCAAGATCACGACCGGGAACGGAGAGGACCGCTGGATCAACGTCGGCCGGGTGCAGCGCGTGTCGCTGGCCCGTGACCTCGTGAACGGCCAATCGCTCATGGTCATGACCTTCGACGACCACGAGCGGGTGACGATCCATGGCACCGACGACGTCCAGCGGACGCTCATCCGGAGCCTGGTCCGCGTCTTCGACGAGTTGGCCGATCCCGTCGACCAGTTCGTCGCCTAACAGACCGCCGTGCGCCTCAAGCCCGCACCTGCGGGCGAGCCGATGTACGATCCGTCGTCGGCTCGCAACGCGGAGCGCGCGGCGTGGCACTCGTACTTCCGGGGATCCTTGGCGCGATCGGCCTGTGCTGCCTGCTGGCAGGCGGGTGGCTGTGGCTGCGCGATCCGTGGCGGCGGGTCCTGTGTCCCGGTCCGAGGATGGCGTGGACCTCGCTCGTCGTCCCCATCTGGATCCTCCACCAGCCGCGCTGCGGCTACGACCTCTCGGCCCATCGGCCGGCCCGCGACGGTTCGGTCACCTGCCCGGAGTGCGGGCGCGTCGTGCGCCGCCAAGGACAGCGTGTCCGCTCGGCGCGGGCCTGGAGGCCGGGCCGCTTCGGGCTGGCCCTCCTCGTCCTCGCCTGGCTCAGCTACCGCTTCCCGCCGGTCGACGCCAGTCGCCTCGTGGCGGTGTCCCCGACCGATGTCCTCCTCCGCGGCGAGGGCCTGCTCGGCGAATACACCCCGCTCGAAGCCCGCGATGAGATCCGCCGCCGGGCCATGGACCACCAGCTCAGCGAGCAGCAAACGCTCCGCTTCGTCCAGCTCCTCCTGAACGACCTCCGGGACGACCAGCTCGTCGGCAACGCCAAGGCGGCGCTCGAGCAGTTGGAGATCTTCGGGCTCTTCGACCCGCAGGCCCTGTGGGACGCCCTCGACTCGCCCGACGCCCAAGAGCGGCGGATGGTCGCCGACCTGCTCCGCTCGATGCCCGCCATCGGCGCCCCGAACGACAAGCTGCTGCGGATCTCGGTCGAGGACCTGCGGTCCGACGACCGTCGCTGGAATGCCCGGGCCGCCAGCGACTATCTCCTCGGGAACCTCGAGGCCGCCAAGCCCTTCCTGATCTCGGCCCTGCACAGCGACGACCGGCAGCAGCGCGACGCGATCCTCGACTTGCTGCGGGAGACCGAGACCCAAGGGACGGTGCTCGAGGAACTGCTCGGGGAGAGCATCCGGTCCTTCGGCATGGGGAACGGCTATCGCCGCAGCCGGATCGCCTTCCTCTTCCTCCTGCGGAACGCGGCGACGGCAGAGCCGCGACTGGCCGAGGCCATGGCCGGATCCGACCCGCGGGCCAGGCTCCTCGCTGCCGTGGTCGCCGGGTGCGCCAACCGCGCGGACCTGCTGCCGACCGCGGTTCCGATCCTGGTCGAGCACCTCGCCGACAACAACGTCACTGGCGACGCCATCGTGGCGGCGCGGGCTCTCTGGGGCTTCGGGCCGGCGGTGGTTCCCTTCCTCGAACCCTACCGAGCCAACGGCGACACCCAGCAGCGCCGGCAGGTCGAGTACATCCTCCGCCGGATGACCACCAAGGATTCGGTGATGAAGCTCCAGCTCGAGCTGCCGGAGACGCGGCTGACCGGTCGGAAACGGGACGCCCTCTCGCTCCATCCCGAAGAACTCGACCTCCCCACGTTCTGAGAGAGCCGACCTCCCCGATGCTCGAGCTCCGTCCCAATTGCGAATGCTGCGGCAAGGACCTCGGACCGGCCTCGACCGAGGCCATGATCTGCAGCTTCGAGTGCACCTTCTGCGACGGGTGCGCCGCGACCACGCTCGGCGGGCGCTGCCCGAACTGCGGGGGCGAGCTGGTCCGCCGGCCGCGACGATCGGGGGCGGCGCTCGCCACGCATCCGGCGTCGACGGTGCGAATCGTCAAGCCGCGCGGCTGCTAGCATGGAGATCGGGCGAGGCGGCGCCCGAGGCGACCGAACCCTCCCCGATCCTGTGGAGGCTTCGCCATGTTGACTCGCCGGGCCATGATCCAGACCGCCGCCGCCAGCGTCGGCGCGTTGGCGTCCGCTTCGCTCCTCGCTTCGCCGGGCATGCCGAGTCCGGCGCCCCGTCGAAGCGTCTTCCGCGGCAAGCTGTCGAAGCTCCAGGTTCTCCAGATCGGCGTGGGCGGGACGATCGCCCCGGCCGACCGCAGCCAGCTCGAGGGGCATCCCGACGTCGTCTTCGTCGGTCTGTGCGACGTCGACTCCGACGCCCTGGCCGCCGCGGCGAAGGACCGCCCGCAGGCCTTCACGTGCCGGGACTTCCGCGAGGCCTTCGACAAGCACGGCGACCAGTTCGACGCGGTGGTGGTCTGCACGCCCGACCATAACCACGCCCTGGTCGACCTCACCGCGCTCAAGGCCGGGAAGCACGTCTACGGGCAGAAGCCGCTCGTCCAACAGCTCGCCGAGGTGGCCATGATCGAGGCCGCGGTGAAGGCCCGGCCCGACCTCGTGACCCAGGTCGGCAACCAGCGGATGGGGCCTGAGGGTCGGCAGCACGCGGTCGACATCCTGCGCCGCGGGCTGCTCGGCAAGGCGGTCGAAGCCCACGTCGCGGTGGGCGGGCCGCCGGACAAGGGCGACGGCTACTTCTATTACGGCGGGCTGAAGGATCCCTCGCCGCCACCGGCGAACCTCGACTGGAACCTCTGGCTCGGCGCCGCCGCCGAGGCCCCGTTCCGCGAGGGGCTGGCTCCGGTGAAGTGGCGTTCGTCGTGGGACTACGGCACCGGCCAGCTCGGCGACTGGTGCACGCACCTCCTCGACATTCTCTACTTCGCCTATGACCTGCCGTCGCCGATCGCGGTCCTCTCCCACACGCGGACGCCGAGCGACTTCTACCACGCCCAGCACGTGGCCTCGACGCTGACCTACCCGGTCGGCGACCGCGCGAACCGCGATCGCTTCGCCAAGGACCGCTTCGTCGTCCACTACTGCGACAAGGGCCAACTGCCGTCGCGGGCCTCGCTCGGCCTGCCAGCCGGCGAGTTCCAAGGCTTCGGCACCATGGTCGTCTGCGAGGGCGGCGTGATCTACGTGCGGCCCGAAGGCGAGATCGAGGTCTGGCAGGACGGCAAGCCGGTCGACTGGAAGACGATCCCCGGCCAAGGGACGGTCACCGCCCGCAACCACTGGCATTCGTGGGTCGACAAGATCCTCGGCAAGCCCGACGCCTTCGTGCAAACCCCCTTCGCAGCCGGCGCCGCGATGGCCGAGGCCGGCCTCCTCTGCTCGAAGGCCGCCCGCTACCCCGGCAAGGAACTGCGCTGGGACAAGGCCACGCTCACCTTCACCAACCACGAGGACGCCACCAAGTCGATCGTCCGCCGCGAGTACCGCCAAGGCTTCGAGCCGCCGATGGTGCCGGCGAAGGCGTGAGCGACGAGAACCGCCGCCAAGCGGCAGGCCGCGAGCAATGCGCCCGCGGCCTGCCGCCACTCGTAACCTGACGGACTCTCGTGTCAGCCGGTCCAGCCACCCAACAGCATGGCGAGGTCCATGGCGTCGACCACGCCGTCCCCGTTGAGGTCGGCAGCCGGATCCGCCGTGCCCCAAGCACCGAGGAAGAGGCCGAGATCGACGGCGTTCACGACGTTGTCGCCGTCGAGGTCGCCGATGACCGGTGCTGCCTCGCCCCATGCGAACCAGTCGCTCAATCCATTCTGGTCGAAGGGCGCGAGCTCGGCCGAGGGACTCTGGAAGACGACCAAGCCGCCGTCCTCGCTGATTCCGGTGTAGCTGCTCTGGCCAGCGGCAGAGCCGGTGACCGAGGAGGCGGAGACGAGGAGGATGCTGCTGTCGTCGACGTCGAAGCGATAGACATCGTCGAGGGAGTTGGTGTCCGCCGCGACGAGCGGCCCGGCCGTCCGGAAGCTGGCGAAACGGCCATCGCCGGACAGGGCGATCGATCCGCACCCGCCCGTCGAGAAGCCGCCCGTCTCGGTGCGGGTGGCGAGCACCGTCGTCCCCGCGGCCCGATCGCGGAGGTAGACCTGCCGAAAGCCGTTGTGTCCCCGGACCAGGTTGGTGGCCTCGCTCAGGAAGAGGATGCGCTGCCCGTCATCGCTGATGTCGGCCGCGAAGCTGTCGCCACCCTGGGCTTCGCCACCCGTCTCGGTGAGGGAGACGCGTTCAATGGCCCCGGTGGCGGTGGTCACCAGGAAGACGTCGCTCGCCCCGTTGGTGTCGCCGGGCACCAGGTTGGAGGCGTTCGACTCGAAGGTCACGTAGCTGCCGTCGGGGCTGATCGAGATGGAGAGGTCGAGCAGGCCGTCGGAGGCCACGCCGTCGGCGGCCGACAGGATGGTGGTGGTCCCCTTCACGCGGTCCCGGAGGTAGACCTGCGAGCCGGCGAGGCCGCGGATGCCTGACACGAGATTCGTGGCGCTCGACTGGAAGGCGACGTAGCGAGCGTCGCCCGAGACCCAGCCGGGGCCAGACGATCCGTTCGGCATCGAGCCGTCGTTGCCGACCGAGATGAGTTCCAGCGTTCCCGCCAGCCGATCACGCAGGTAGACCTGGTAGCCGCCGGGCGCCCCGGGGATCGACGCGGGATCGGCCGAGGCGAACGCGACGTATCGCCCGTCGTCGCTCATGGTCGCGTATCCGACGGAGACGATAGTGAGGGCCTCGCCGGCCGCATTGCGATTGACGAGCTCGATGGCGCCGGTGGTCCGGTCCTTCACGATCAGGTCGACATCCCCGGGAGTCGGCCCCGTGAGCACCTCGGACGCCGTCCAGAGGAGGACCTGCTGGCCGTCCGGAGTCATTGCCGGGAAACCGACCGGCACCGCCGCGTTCGACTGCACGCCTGACGCTGTGATGCTCAGGAGTTCGAACGCCGATGGGCTCGTCAGCCGAGAGACGGTCACGTCCGCGTAGGCGACGAAGCCGTCGTAGCTCGCGGAGATGGTGGCGCTCCCGGCGGCCACGCCGACGACCGTGCCGTCGGAATCGACCGAAGCGATCGCCGGATTGCTCGAGCTCCACGCCGCCAGGCCGCTCACGTTGAGCGTGGAGCCGGATTCGCCGATGGCCGTGGCCGTGGCTTGGGTGGCGTAGCCTACCGCAGCCTGGAGCGCGGCGGGCGTGAGCTCGAGGTCGACGTAGTTCTCCGCGAAGATGACGCGAAGCTGCCCGCCGACCTGCTCGAGGATGGCGTTCGCCGGCAAAGAGACGCTGGCGAACCCGCCGTTCAGGCCGTTCGCGGTGATGAGCGGAATCGGCACGCCGGGAGCGGGTTGGAAGCCGTCGGCCAAGGTCACCGACAGCGAGCCGCCCAGCGCCGCGTTCCCGTTCACCGCGATCGCCGCCACGCTGGAGTCGGGGCCGAGCGTGATGCTGAGCGAGCCGGAGCTGCCGATCCCGAGACCCGCGCAGGTCACCTGCCCGCCGTCTTCGATGATGAGGTCGCCGTTGCCGCCGTCCTCGGGCGGAGCGTTGCCCACCACGAGCTCGCCGCTGATGGCCCACGTGCTTCCGGCGCCGCCGACGGTGACCGTCCCGTCGTCCGACGGCCGCTCGGCGATGATGCCTCGCTGGCATTCGACGCGGGCCCCGTCGAGGATGGTGAGCGTTCCCGAGGCGTTGGTGTCGGTGTGGTAAACGCCGCCGACGGTCAGCCAGTCGATGTTGTCCCAGAGCGTGCCTTGGCCGCTAGCGATCGCCGTGCCGCTTGCCCCCGGCCCGATCCCCAGGAACACGAAGCGCTTGGTCCCGTTGTACTCGAGCGACGAGACATGGGCGCCATCCAGGATCTTGAGCATCCCGACCGGCTGGAGGCTGGAGTTGATGCCCACCGCGGCGAGTCCGCGGGCGTAGCTGCCGGGTCCTTCGACCACCAACGTCCCGTGGCCGCCGTTCTCGCCGACCACGATGTCGTTCGTCACCAGCTGGCCGCCGTTGGTCACCGTGACGGTGGCCTGCGACTGCCAGGCGCCGATGCGGAAGAGATTGGCCAGGTTGAGCGTTGCGGCGTCGATGACCATGTCGGCGCTGGCGAGGGGCCCGTCGGCCATGAGCAGCGTCTGGGCGTTGAGCGTGCTGCCGGAGAGGATCGCGACCGAGCCGTGGGTGGGGGCGTTCTCGGCCCAGCCGATGAAGAAGTCGTTGCTGGCGGTCAGGTCGAGCAGCGCCCCGTTGCGGAGCTCGAGCGTTCCGTTGCCGCCGCCGCGCCCGACGAAGAGCTTCCAGTTGAAGAGGACGTCCGAGCTGTCGACCACCATCGTGCCGACGTTGGAGATCCCTCGCCCGACTTCTCCGTCGCAGCAGGAGTTCTTCACCAGGGTGCTGCCGGCGGTCACCTCGAGCGACCCGCTCGATCCGGGGCTGCCGCTCCCGACGGAGAACGTCGTGCAGGTCAGGGCGGCATCCTCCAGCCTAGCCGCGCCCACCGAGCTGGCGCCGACGGTGAAGGTGCCCGCCTGCATGATCCCTTGCAGGAACGAGATCGGCTGGGTCTGCGTGCCGGCCCGGACGGCAAGCGTGCCGTTCACGTTCAGCGTGGCGCAGCACGCCGCACCGTCGGCCAGGACGAACTGGGGGACTTGGTTGGTGATCGAGAGGTTCCCGACCGTGAAGACCTGGGTGAACAGATTGACGGTGAACGGGGCGGTCGAGCCGGTCTGGCCGAAGATCGCCTGGTCCCCCGGTCTGGGCACGACGTTGCCCGTCCAGTTGCTTCCGGTGCCGTATGCCCCGCTGCTGGGGACCTTCCATTGCCGGTCCGTCGCCGCCGCCGGACTTGCCGTCGCGAAGGCCGCGATAGCCACTCCGGTGATTCGGACCGACAGTTGGTCGAAACTGATAGCCCGCTTTCTCGCACGTCTCATGCCGATACTCCTCATGGGCGCATGACCACCGGTGCCGCGCCGCTTCGGCGGCGCAACCGGGTCGATGCCGGGTTCTGGTGGGGAGAGCGGAATCGGCGCCCGCCTCCCCCAAAGCCGGCGCCAAGTTCTTTCCAAACCTCTGGCGGCGGCGGTGGCCTGCGTGCTAACCTCCTCCCTCAGAGGAGCAGACGATGCGCTGGAGCGAGTACGAGAGGTCCGACGGCGATTCCGCGCCCGCGAGGATGCCGCCTGCCGCGACGCCCCAAGGCTCGACCGAATTGGCCGAGCTCTTCGAACGGCACTACGGCGAGATCCGCAGCATTGCCCGCCGGGCCCTGCGCAAGGAGCGACCGGGCCACACCCTGCAGGCCACCGCCATCATCCATGAGGCGTGGCTCCGGCTGCAGCAGACCGACGGCCTCGACATGTCCGATCCTGTCGCCCAGCGGGGGCTGGTGGCGACGGTCATCCGCCGCGTCCTCGTCGACCACGCCCGTTCCCGCTCTGCTCAGCGGGCCGGAGGGGACTGGAGTCGCGTTCCGCTCGACGACCTGGCCAGCCGCGACGCCGGTCTGGGTACGGCCCATCTCCTCGACCTCGACGGCGCGATCGACGCCCTGACCGAGCTCCATCCGCGCCGGGCCCGGGTGGTCGAGTTGCGCCTCTTCGGCGGGCTGACCCAACCGGAGATCGCCCGCTGCCTCGGCGTCTCGCTCGGCACCATCGAACTCGACTGGAAGATCGCTGCCCACTGGCTACGGACGCGGCTCGCCGCGGAGTGATGCCATGGACACCGAACGATTCCGCACCCTCTCCCGGCTTGCCGAGCGCTACGTCGCGGAAGGCACCGCAGCGTTCGACGGCCTCTCCCCGGAGGACGCCGACGAGGTGCGGCGGATCCTCGCCTCGGACGCCGACCCGCTCGACCAACCCCTGATCGGCGCGTCAGCTTCGCCAGCTCGCCGACGCGGTGCTGGACGGCCGCCGCCCCGCCCCGCCCGCCCCGGACGTGCCGGGGCTCGAACTCGTCCGCCACGTCGGCCAAGGCTCGCACGCCGATGTCTGGGAAGCCCTCGAGCGCCAACCGCCGCGGCGCCGGGTGGCCATCAAGGTGCTCTCCTCCCACGGATCGCGGACGCGCTTCGACATCGAGCGCGCGGTGATCGGCCGCATGTCGCACGAGGGGATCGCCCGCGTGCACAGCGCCGGCACGACCGGGCTCGGGCATCCCTACCTGGTGATGGAATTCGTCGACGGGCTCCCCTTCATCGAGGCCTGCGCCGCCTACCGCCTCGATCGGCGGGAGCGGGTGCGGCTCCTGGCTGCGACGGCCCGGGCGGTCCAGCACGCCCACGATCGCGGCGTCCTGCATCGCGACCTGAAGTCGTCGAACGTCCTCGTGGCCGGAGGCGCCGACGCCCCCTGCGTGAAGGTCATCGACTTCGGCATCGCCAAGGCGATGGTGGAGGGCATCGACGCCGCCAGCACGTTGGCCGGCCAGCTGGTCGGAACGCCGGCCTCGATGAGCCCCGAGCAGCGGAGCGGGCAGCCCGAGGCCGTCGACGTGCGGACCGACGTCTACGCCCTCGGCAGCATCCTCTTCGAGGCCATCGCCGAGCGTCCGCGCTGGGACCTCGGCGAGCGCAACCTCGTCCAGGCTCTCGACCATATCGCCCGCACGCCCCCGCTCTCCATCCTCGCGGCGGTTCCCGACCTCTCGCCGGACCTCGCTGCGATCATCGAGACCTCGCTCGCCAGCCGGCCTGCCGAGCGCTACGCCTCCGCCGCGGCCCTGGCCGACGACCTCGAGCGCTGGCTCCGCAGCGAACCGGTGACAGCCCGACGGGCGCCGTGGGTGCCGGCGGCTTGGCGATCGGCTTGCTCGGGGTCTCCACGGCCGGCGTGGTGAGCTATCAGGCCCAGAGCCGCGAGAACACCCAGCTTCGGCAGTGGATGACCACCGCCGTCGCGGCGCTCAAGGATCTCGCCGATGTGCCGGGGAGCCTCGAGCAGCGGGATCGGCTCTCGGCCTTCGTCCTGGCCAAGATCGCCGAGCTTCCACCGAGCAGCGATCTCGACCAGCGGCTCATCCTGGCCGACGCCTACCACGCCCGAAGCGATGTCCTGCGGCAGCGCGGCGAGCTCCCGGACGCGACCGCCCTGCGACGCGACGCCCTGGCCCTGATCGAGGCCGCTCGCGAGGCCCGGCCGGGGGACCGCGATCTCGCCCGCCGCTACGCGTTCGCCGAGATCCTCCTCGGTGACGTGGCCCGCGAGGCGGACCAATCCGAGGAGGCCCTGGCCCGCTACGCGGCTGCCCACGCCGTCCTGCTCGATCTCGCCGACGATGCCGCGGCCACCGTGGCGGACCGGGGCAGGCTGGCCTTCAGCCACGACCGGCTGTGCGACGTGACCGCAGCCTTGGGCTCGGAGGAGAGAGGGCTCGGGACTGCGGAGTCGCGAGCGGCGCTCCGACGCCAGGCCCGAGAGCATGCCGAGGCCATGGCCGAACTCGCCATGGCGATGCGGCGAGGTGGTGGGGAGGATGCGACGGGCGGACTCCATGCCTCGGTCGCAGCCCAAGCCAGGCTCATCGCGACCGCGCCGCCAGGGACGAGCGACGAGGCGTTGAGCGCCATGCACGACGCAGTCCTGCGGGACGCCGAGCTCTTGGTGGCGGTCTCTCCCCGCAACCGGACCTTCGCCCACCTGCTGTCGGCCCGCGTGGCCGACGCAGCCCTTCACCACTCGGCTTCCGGGAGGGCCGAGATCAGCGCGGAACTCCTCGCCCGGAGCATCGCCAGGCTCGAGATCCTTCTCGAGTCGGAGCCCGACCAGCTCGACACGCGCCAACGCCTCGCCGACAACTACGCCAACCTCGTGGTAGTCGAGCTCCGACGCTCCGCCTACGAAGCGGCCCGAGCCGCCGTCGCCGAGGGGCTTGCCGTGGCCAAGCCGCTCCTCGTTGCCCAGCCCCTCAACCCGGCCTATTCCGGTGTCGTCGAGCGGCTGGAGACCCTCGCGGAGGTGATCAACCAGAACGAACGCCGCGGGATCTGACGCGACCCAGCGGACCGAACTCGCCACGCCCCCTCAGCCAAAAAACACACCCGCCCGGCAGCGACGCCGGGCGGGGCAGTGGACCTGATCGGGCTCGAACCGACGACCTCTTCCATGCCATGGAAGCGCTCTCCCAATTGAGCTACAGGCCCGTGGGATCTGACTTGGTTGTCCGCGGGGGGTTGGGCCCGCCGCGAGGGGTGAAGAGTAGCTTGGCCCTTGGCAGGCAGCAAGTTCCTCGGCGATCTTGGATGAGAATAGGCCCCTGCTTATCGTGCCGTTGGGTCCGCCCGCAACGCTTGGGAGGTCGTCTATGGCCGGTCGTCGCCCCGCCGCTGCCCCGTCTGCCACTTGGATCACGGTTCGGCTCCCCGTCGAGCGGGAGCGGCCCCATCAGAGTTGGGGGATCGTCCGGCTGACCCCCGCCCTGCACCAGAAGCTGGGCGGAGCCAAGGCCCGCATCCCGATCAGCGGCACCGCCGACGGCTTCCCGATCCGGACCAGCTTCACGCCGCGCGGCGGCGGGCACTACTTCGTCTTCACCCGCGCGATGCAAGAGGGCTGCGGCAAGCAGCCCGGCGACACGGTCACCCTGCGGATCCGGCGCGACGACGCGCCACGGACGATCGCCACGCCGAAGGACCTCTCTGCAGCCCTCGCCCGCCAGGCTGGCCTTGCGACCTTCTTCGAAGCGCTCTCCTACTCCCATCGCAAGGAGTACATCGGGGCGATCGAGGACGCGAAAAGGCCCGAGACGCGGACGCGGCGCATCGCCGCCGCCGTCGAGGCGATCGGCGCGTTGGCTGCCGCCCGCTCCACCAGCCGGGCCGGCCGGGCAGCGAAAAACCGCCGCACCTGAGGCGCGGCGGCGTGAAGGAGGCTCGGGCGGAAGGGGCTCAGAGCACCGACTTGATGGCGTCGGCCAGCACCGTCTTCTGCTGGATGCCGACCCACTTCTTGACCATCTGGCCATTCTTCAGGAGGACCACGGTCGGGATCGACTGCACGCCGAACTGGAGGGCCAGCTTCTGGTTGGAGTCGACGTCGACCTTGCCGATCTTGGCCTTGCCCTGGAACTCCGAGGCGAGCTGGTCGATGGTCGGCCCCAGCATGCGGCAGGGCTGGCACCACTCGGCCCAGAAGTCGACGAGAACGGGCGAGGCGGCTTGCATCGCCTCGGATTGGAAATTGGCGTCGGTGAACTCGATCGTGGCGGCGCCGGCCATGGTCTGCTCCTAGTCGTGGATCGCCCGGAAGAAGACCGTCCGGGAAGCGGGCGAGGATCCTAGCACCGAGCGGGTGCGTCGGCAGGCATCGGTGGCACCGGGGATCCACGCAACCGGTCACCGAGGAAGCCTCCGCGGTTCGCGGACTTGCCGGCGAACCGCGGAGGCCGCTTCGTGGCGCCCCGGTCGCCGCGGGTTTCCGCCCCGATGCGTAGGATTCAGATCCCTGCCAGACCGTTGGCAGACCCCCTTGGACGCCCCACCATGCACCAGATCGCGATCATCGGCGCCGGCAAGATCGGTCGAATGACCACCCACATGCTGGCGACCTGCGGCGACTACCAGGTCCGTGTCGCGGACAGCGTCGCGGCCAGCATCGACCACCTCAAGAAGAACTACCCGGCCATCGACGGCCGGGTCTTCGATTTCCACGACGCAACCTCCCTCGACTCGCTCCTCAAGGGATGCACCGCCGTCATCAGCTGCGCCCCCTTCCACTGCAACCCGCTCATCGCCGAGCGGGCCCGCGCCCACAAGGTGCACTACCTCGACCTGACCGAGGACGTAGCCGTGACCAAGCGGGTGCTCGAGCTCTCGCATGGGGCGGAGACCGCCTTCATTCCGCAGTGCGGCCTGGCCCCGGGCTTCATCACCATCGTGGCCACGCACCTGATCGCCCCCATGACCGAGGTCACCGACCTCCGGCTCCGGGTCGGCGCCCTGCCCCGCTTCCCTGACAACCAGCTCCGCTACAACCTGACCTGGTCGACCGAAGGCCTCATCAACGAGTACTGCAACCCCTGCGAGTCGCTCGTCGACGGCCGGATCACCGCCGTCCCGGCCATGGAGCACTGCGAATCGATCGTCATCGACGGCGTCGAGTACGAGGCCTTCAACACCTCGGGCGGCCTCGGCACGCTGGCCGACACGCTCAAGGGCCGCGTCCGCAACGTCAACTACAAGACGATCCGCTTCCCGGGCCACAACCGCCTGATGCGGTTCCTGCTCGACGACCTCCACATGCGGGACCACCGCGAGGAGCTGGGCCGGATCTTCGAGCGGGCCCTGCCCACCACCTACCAGGACCAGATCGTCATCTTCGTCTCGGCGACCGGCCAGTATCGCGGCCGCCTCACCGAGCGCACCTACGCCAAGACGATCTTCCACAAGGTGATGGACAACGAGAACTGGTCGGGCATCCAGATCACGACCGCCGCCGGCGGCTGCGCGGTGCTCGATCTCCTGCTCCAAGGGAAGATCCCGACCCGCGGCTTCGTGCGGATGGAGCAGGTCAGCTACGACGACTTCATCGCCAACCGCTTCGGCAAGCACTACGCCTGACCCGCGGCGCGACGGTCATTCCGCCTGGGCAGACTGGCGACGGGCCTCCGCCGCCAGCGTCGCTTGGGCCACCAGGAGCCCTTGGCGGGTCGCCGCTATGTCGTGGCTGCGCACGATGCGGGCCCCGCCCGACCAGGCGATGGTCGCCGCAACCACGCTGCCATGGACCCGCGCGGCGGGATCCTCGACGCCTGTGACGCGGCCGATGAAGCTCTTCCGGCTGGCCCCCACCAGCAGCGGATGGCCGAGGTCGGCGAGTTCGCCGCTCCGGCCCAACAGCTCGTAGTTCTGCTCGACCGTCTTGCCGAAGCCAAGGCCCGGATCGAGGCAGATCGCGTCGGGCTCGACGCCGAGGTCGAGGGCGGCCTGCACGCGGGCGAGGAGCCAGTCGGCCACCGCCCGCACCACGTCGCCGGTCACGAGCGGCGCCGAGTAGGCCGTGCTGTAGCGGTCGCGATCGGGCGGCAGGACGCGATGCATGAGGACGAGGCCCGAGCCGCGGCGGGCCGCGAGCGGCAGGAGCTCGGCGTCCTCGCCGCCGGCCGAGACGTCGTTGACGATGTCGGCCCCGGCCTCGAGGGCGGCCGCGGCCACGGCGGCGAGCGTGGTGTCGATCGAGATCGGAACGTCGCTCGCCCGCCGCAGCCCCTCGATCACCGGACGCACCCGGCGGATCTGCTCGTCGGCCGGCACGCGGACGGCGCCGGGGCGGGTCGACTCGCCGCCCACGTCGATGATGCCGGCGCCTTCGGCGACCATGGCCAGGGCCCGCTCGACGGCGGCCTCGGGGCGGCCGAAGGCCCCGCCGTCGGAGAAGGAGTCAGGCGTCACGTTGAGGACGCCCATCAGGACGAAGGGCTCGAGGGCCAGCGTCCGCTCGGGGCCGATCCGCCAGGCCCGGGCCCAGGCGCTCGACTCGGCGGCGCTCACTTCGCGGCTCCGCCGCCCGCTGCCCCCGTCCCTAACACTTGGCCTCGGGCCTGGTCGTAGAAGAGGGCCAGCACCCCGGTCGGGATGACCAGGGCCGACTCGAGCGTACCGCGGTCGACCTCGAAGGCGAAGGCGACCGGCTCGACCGAGGTGGGGATCTCGGGCAGCGTGGCCTCGGCGCCGCCAGGGACCATCTGAGCCACCTGTTGGAAGAGCTTGCCGAACTGGCCGACCCCGATGAAGCCCTCGACGTCGGAGCCTTCGATCAGCCAGTCGCGATAGGCAGCGAGAGTCGCGTCGTTGGCCAGCGACTTGCCGCCGGCGGCCGTGGCCAAGGCCCGAGTGAGGACGTCGGAACGTTGGCTGAAGGTCATGGTCACGCCGTTCGTGCCGGCCTTGGCGAAGCCCACGAATCCGCGGCTCCCGTAGAGAAATTGCGAGACGAGCCGGCGGATCGCCACGTCGCCCGCCTTGGCGTCCTTCCCGTCAGTGGCCAGCGACTCCTTCACTTCGAAGGCGTCGACGACCTCGCCCGACTTGAGTTCCTTGTCGGCGGTCCAGGTCGGCTCGCGCTTCAGCCCGCCCGACTCGCCGGCCATGGCCATGACCGCCTGGTGCAGCCCCTCGCGCATGGCCTTGGGATCGGAGGTCTCGACGAAGAGGAGGGCGTCGTTGAGGAGCCCGCCGGTCGCGATCCCCATCTTGCTCGGATAGACGCCGAATTGCAGCCCCTGCATGCCGTCCTTGCTCGCCGCGAGCCACGTGGGCAGCTGCGGCTCGCCCGGCATCATGCGGAGCACCGCCTCGAGCGCGGCCAGCCCGCCGAGCCCCTGCACGTCCATCCGCATGGCGAAGTAGAAGGGAAGCTGCGGCAAGTGGTCGAAGGTCGAGGCCCGGTCCTTGCCGCCGACGAGGACCTTGCCAAGATCGCTCTCCGGACCGAAGCGGCCCCAGGTGCGGAGCGAGAGGCCGAGCGGATCGATGTCCGCGACGAGGAGCCCGTCCTCCGCTCCTTCCAACAGCTTGCGGGTGCGCTCCCGCATGGCCTTGGCCTCGGCGGCGAAGGGCTGGTCGGCGGGCATCTCGCGGTCCATCTGGCTCGCGGCCCGATCGAAGAAGGAGTGCATCGCCGCGGGGCCGGCCCAGGCCACCACGTCGCCCTTGGCAAGGAGCCGCGAGGCGCGCTCGCCGAGATGCTCGCGGATCACGGCGGGACCGCCGTCGTTCGCGGCATAGGCGTGGACGAGGTCCGCGGAAGGAGCGAGGGCCACGTGCTTGCCGACCGGCTTGGCGAAGAGGGTCGTGCCGTCCTTGGCCTTCCAGGCGTCGGGGGCGACATCGGGGGCAGCGGTGAAGTTCCCCTTCAGGAACTGGTCGGGATCGGTGGCGGGGAGGAGGGCGATCGGCTGGAGGCCGTTCGACCCCTCCGTCGGGACGAGGGCGACGGCCACCGGGCCGTGGTCGTCGAAAGCCGCAGCGACACCGAGCATCGCCTTCAGTTGGTCGATGGGGCGCCCGGCGATCGCCGCCTCGGGCCGGTTCATCCGCTCGATGCACTGCTGGAGGTCGTCGCTCATCGCCTTCGGGTTGGGGACGAGGACGAAGGCCACCGAGCCCTTGGGGACGAGGCGAAGCGCCGCGTCGATCGCCGACGGCTGGCTGGCTCCGTCGGGGGCGAGGATGGCGACGCTGGCGAGGAGTGCGGAAGCGAGGAACATGCGAGACCTCCGTGCGGACCGTACTGTAGATGCTCGCCCCACCCGGCGAGGCCTCTCGCGATGCTTGCCAACACCCTCCTCGCCCTCGCTGGACCTGACCAGCTTCCCGCCGCCGAGCGGCTCGACGCCTGGCTCGGGCTGTTGGTCGTCGCCGTGGCGGCGCCGCTCGCAGCGTGGGGCATGCGGCGTGTGCGGCTATCGAGCTCGGGACTCCTCGCCGGGCTCGTGGTCGGGCTCCTGCTCGGGCCGGGCGTCCTGGGACGTCTGGCCCCCGAGGTGTCGCTCCGACTCTTCCACGGTCCACCCGCCGAGGCAGCGGCGATCGCCGAAGCGGCCCGCGAACGGGACGCGCTGAGCGCCGTGGCGGCGCAGACCTCGGCCGACGGATCGGAGGAGGCCCAGCGGCTCGAGGCCCGTCTCGAATCGGCGCTCGAGGCGTGGCGCGAGGCGAGCGCCGCCCATCGAGTGCCGCTGAGCGCGGCGGCGATCGCCTTGGGCGGGCTCGTCCTCCTTGGGGGCGGCGCCCATCGCCGCGCTCGCCGCTCGCGCGGCAACGCCGCCGAGGCCCTGGTCCTCGCTGCGTGGGGATGTCTGGTGCCGGTCGCCCTGGTGTGCCTCTGGATGCACGAGAACGGCCGCGACCTGACCTCGCCCCCGACCCTTTCGCTGGCCAGCATCGCGGCCATCGCCGGCTGGCGGGTGGCGGGACCCGAGCGGGCCATCGCCCGCATCATCGGACCCGACGCAGCGCGGACGGCGGAGATCGCCTGTGCCGTGATGGCGTTGGCCTCCGCCCTGCTCCTGGCCGCAGCCCTCGCCCAACAGGTGACATGGCCGTGGGCGGTGGCCGGATCGCTCGCCGTCCTGGCCCTTCCGCTTCGACTTGCCGTCGGCCGGCTGCCGGGACTCGCGACCGTCTCGGAGCGGGTCGCCCTGCCCATCGTCGGCGCCCTGGCCGCGGTGCGCATCGAGCCGTTCTTCGAGTTCGCCCTCCTGCCGAGCCTGGCGTTCTATCTCATCGCCGAGGACGGGCGATGGATGGCCATCACCTTCGGAGACCGCATCGCCGCCCACCGGCCCTGGCTCGGGGCGATGCGGATGGCGCTCCTCCCGCTCGAGGCGGGCCCGAGCATGCTGGTCGTCGCTGCAATCGCACTCGCCCTGGGGACGATCAGCCCGACCTTCGGCGCGGCGGCCCTCTTCGCCGCCGCGGTCTTCGAGCTGATCGGTCCGCTGCGCTACCGGGTCGCCCTCCAGCTCGGCGAAATCGAGCGGCAGGCCTCCACCGACGGCTTGTGAGGGCTATGCTCGGCGACTCGGAGGATTGCCCATGCGCCGGATCGCTTGCCTTGCCCTCGCTGCCTCGCTCGTCGCTCCCGCCCTCGCCGCCGCCACGCCGATCGGCGACCCGCCAGCCGCCGCCCCGGCCAAGGACCGGAGCTTCTACTCGTTCAGCACGAAGACGCTCGAAGGGAAGGACCTGGCGCTCGAGGAGTACAAGGGCAAGGTGGCCCTCGTCGTCAACGTGGCCAGCCAGTGCGGCTACACGCCGCAGTACGAAGGCCTCGAGAAGCTCTACGGCGAGCTGAAGGACAAGGGCCTGGTCGTGCTTGGCTTCCCCTGCAACGACTTCGGCGGACAGGAGCCGGGCTCGCCGAGCGACATCCGGAGCTTCTGCACCTCGAAGTACCACGTCACGTTTCCTCTCTTCGCCAAGCTCCAGACCAAGGCAGGCGACGGGCAGTCGGAGCTGTACGCGTACCTCTCGGCCAAGACCGGTTCGCTCCCCAGCTGGAACTTCGGCAAGTACCTGATCGGGCGCGACGGCCAGCCCATCGCCTACTTCAGCTCGAAGGTGACGCCGGACTCGAAGGAGTTGCGGCAGGCGATCGAGAAGGCCCTCGCGGCCGAGGCCCCGAAGGCGGCCCCCAAGGCGGCCGAGACGACCGGCGCGCCGGGTAGCCAGCGCTAAGCGGCCTCGGTCGGTGACGGTTCGGGCAATGGGCGCCGGCCCTCCACGATGCTCCGCAGGACGGCGGCGATCGGAGCTGCCTCGGCGGCGGTGAGCGTGGTGGGTATCGCCGAGAGCCATCCATCGGCGGTCTCGAAGCAGAGGGTCGCTCGGCCGGCGGACTCCTCGCACCACACGCGCCCCACCTTGGAGAGCGGGAGCCGAGCGCCGTTCCGCACCGGGAGGAGCGTCACGTCGCGGCCTTGCTTGCGGCGGCCGCCGGTGTCCCCGGTTCGGAGGCCATCGTCCCCGATCGAACGGACGATGGCGACAAGACTGGCCCCGGCCAAGAGGAGTACACCCAGGCCGCAGGGCGGCGAAGCGTCGGCCACGGCGAAACCGACGAGGAGGAAGAGCCCGCCCGCGAGGCTTAGGGCGAGCGGCCTGAACGCGGCATGGAACGCCTTCGCCGCCTGTCCGGGGAATGGCGGGGGTGCTGCATCGAGCGTCGCCATGAGCCCGCGCGATCCGCACTCGGCGCATTCCGGGCGAAGGCTCGCGTGCGGATAGCCGCAGTCGGCGCACACAAGCTGGAGGAGACGAGGCATCTCGGTGCCGGAAGGGAGCGGCACCTCGATGGGCGGACGGGCGAGGTGCGAGAGGACGCGGGACAACGCATGGGCGACCTCCTCGTCGGCAGGCAACGCTAACCGCAGGCAGGGCCGGCTGGCCGGGGCCCGCAGCGACGCGACGATGATCCCGCGGTCACCGTCGCGGCACGCCTCGAGGCGCTCGACGTCCTGCCATGCGACCCGCGCTGTCCCGCAGGCCAGGCCGCCCCGGTTGGCCCGCCAGTCGACGCGCTGCGAGTCCACGACCCGGAACGAGTCGCGGGTCCGGTCGCGGATGAGAAGGATGGCCGCGGCGCCCAGCAGGCAGACCACCGACCAGCCGAGGAAGGGCACCGCGGCCCGGAACAGGTCGATCCAGGCGAGGAACGTCCAGAGGCCGACCAGGAGGCCCGTGCCGAGGAGGACGGCGACGATCGCCCGCCACGAGGAACGCCAGAAGGGAATCGGGATCTCGGAGGTCACGGAGATCATCTGGCAGCGCGAGTCGGCCCCGCAGGTCGGACACGGCGCGTCGAGGGCGAGCGGGACGACGCCGAAGCAGTAGCTGCACCACTGCGAATTGCTGTACACACGACGTTCGGTCGGGGCGTCGTCGACCGCATCCCGGCTCTCGGCGGTTGGAGGTTGGAGGCGAGGGTCGGTGGCCGCCTCCTGGCGGAACGCGGCGGCGCGGACACGGATCGTGTCGGCGAGGCTGCCGCATCGATCGTCGCTCGCCGGCATCGGAAGCGAGACCGATCGGTTCTCGCCCCACATGCTTCGGTAGGCGATCACCACCGAGTGCACATCGGACTCCTCCTCGACCAGCGTCGCCTCGCGCAGGGTGTCCCATGGGCGGCGCTCGCCGTCGATCGTGATGCCGTCATGGCCCACGCGCCACAACTCCCGCCGGGCGGGGACGCCGCTCGCCGCCCGTCCGAACCAATCGGCCAGGAGGAGGCACGCAAGCGCCGCGCCGAACGGGATGAGGAGGAAGAGGAAGCAGGCCGCGGACGACTCGGGCCGGACCACCATCGGCCCGAGGAGGAAGATGCAGCCGATCCCGCCGAGGAGGGTCAGGACGGCGAGGACGGCCAGGCGCAAGAGTCGGATCGTCGGCGTGATCCGTTCCGGGGCAAACCCTCCCTCGACCCAGCACTCGCCGCAGGCGGCAGTGCCGCACTCCGGGCAGTTTCGCTGGCTCGGAAGGAGCCGGTGCCCGCAGGACCCGCACTGGCACACGAAGCGAAGCTGCGTCGCGGCGGGCAACGATCGATGCCGCCGCTCACTTCCGCAGTCGGGTTCGGGTTGGTGGAGTTCCGTGCACCCACAGACCGGACGTGCGTCGGTCATGGCTGGACATTCGCACCGTGCCGCCGACGGTTCCCGGCAGGGTCGGAGTCCGGGGACCAAAAGGAGACGCCGCCAACCCGAGGCTGGCGGCGTGCTGTTGGATCGATCGATGGTCGGCGTCGAGGTCCTACTCGACGGTGACCGACTTAGCCCCTTCGGTCGGCGTCGAGGTCCTACTCGACGGTGACCGACTTAGCCAAGTTCCTGGGCTTGTCCACGTCCTTCCCGCGCATCACCGCCGCGTGGTAGGCGAGGAGTTGGAGCGGAACCACCGTCAGCATCGGCTGCAGCGGCTCGGGGACGTCCGGGACCCAGAAGACTTCCTGGACGTGCTTCTTGATGCTCTCGTCGCCTTCCGTCGCCACCGCGATGACGTGGCCGCCGCGGGAGCGGACCTCCTCGATGTTCGAGAGGACCTTCTCGTACTGGCTGTTCCGCGTGGCCAGGAAGACCACCGGCATGCCGTTGTCGATGAGGGCGATCGGGCCGTGCTTCATCTCCGCCGCCGGCATGCCTTCGGCGTGGATGTAGCTGATTTCCTTGAGCTTGAGGGCGCCCTCGAGGGCCACCGGGTAGTTGTAGCCGCGGCCGAGGAAGAGCCAGTTCTCGCGGTCCACGTACTTGGCCGTGGCCTGCTTGATGTGGTCGCTCTGCTGGAGGACCCGCTCGATGTGGTCGGGGATCCGGTGCATCGCCGCGAGCAGCTCGCGCACGTAGTCGGCGGAGAGGAAGCGGCGGCGGCCGATGAAGAGGCCGAGCATGGTGGCCACCGCGACCTGGCCCATGAAGGCCTTGGTGCTGGCCACGCCGATCTCGGGACCGACGCGGAGGTAGACGCCGGCGTCGGTTTCGCGGGAGATCGAGCTGCCGACGACGTTCACGATGCCGAGGGCGAGGGCTCCGCGCTGCTTGGCTTCCTGCAGGGCGGCCAGGGTGTCGGCGGTCTCGCCGGACTGGCTGATGGCGACGACGACCGTGCCTTCCTCGACGATCGGGTTCCGGTAGCGGAACTCGCTGGCGAAGTCGACGTCGGTCGGAATCTTGGCCAGGTCCTCCATCACGTACTCGGCGACCATGCCGGCGTGGAGGGCGGTGCCTTGGCCAACGAAGACGATGCGCTTGGCCCGGGCCAGCTCGCGAGCGAACTGGCTGACGCCGCCGAGGACGATCTGGCCGGAGCGGAGATCGATGCGGCCCTTCATCGACATGCGCAGCGCGTTGGGCTGCTCATGGATCTCCTTCAGCATGTAGTGGTCGAAGGCCCCGAGCTCGATCTGGCCGAGGTCGTACTCGAGCTCGCGGATCTCCGGCGTCACCGGCTGGTTGTCGACGGTGGTGGTGCGGAAGGAGTCGCGGGTCAGCTTGGCGACGGTGTAGTCCTGGAGCGTGATGGCTTGCGTGGTGTGGGCGACGATGGCCGACTGGTCGCTGGCGACGATGTACTCGTCCTTGCCGACGCCGACCATGAGCGGGCTGCCCTTGCGGGCCACGACCAGGACGTCAGGTTCCTTGTCGCAGAGAACGGCGATGGCGTAGGCCCCGGTGACCTCGCGGAGGGCGGCCTGCACGGCCCGCTCGAGGTCGCCGCGATAGAGCTCACCGATCAGGTGGGCGAGGACCTCGGTGTCGGTCTCGCTCTCGAAGGTGTGGCCCTTTTCCTCGAGGTACTTCTTGAGGACCGAGTAGTTCTCGATGATGCCGTTGTGGATAAGGACGATGCCGTGGCCGAGCTTGGCGTCGTCGCGGTGGGGGTGGGCGTTCCGGTCGGTCACCCCGCCGTGGGTGGCCCACCGGGTGTGGGCGATGCCGAGGGAACCGTCAAAGCCCCCCTGCCGGTCGACCACTTCCTCCAGCACGCTGACCCGCCCGACCGCCTTGGCGACCTTGAGGGTGCCGTTCAGGATGGCCAAGCCGGCGGAGTCGTAGCCCCGGTATTCCAGACGCTTGAGCCCCTCGAGCAGGATCGGCTTGGCCTGCTTGCGTCCGATGTAGGCGACGATTCCACACATGCGTTGTACCGCTCCTCGGGTCAGTCCCACGACGTGGCCAGGCGTGCACCGCTGCCCGCCCAACCCGCCCCGCCGCGTCCGGCAAGGCGAAGAACCATCGGCTTGGCGATGGCGTTTGCTGGCGATCTCTCTCCGACGACGGACCACCTCGGGGCGTTCGCCGCAGGGGGCATCGTACGGGCCGCGCAACCGGCGGGTTCGGTCGTCCGGTAAGGAACCGGGAGCGGCTGCGATGTAGGATCGCGCCATGGCCGAGCGGGCGACCAACCAAGATCTCTGGTCGGAGGAGCGCGGACGGCGCCGACGGGCCGCCGAGCCCTTGGCGTCCCGGTTGAGGCCGCAGGCCCTCGAGGAATTCGTCGGGCAGGAGCATTTCCTCGGGCCGGGCAAGCTCTTGCGGCGGATGCTCGATGCCGACGCCCTGACCTCCCTGCTCTTTGCCGGGCCGCCCGGGACGGGGAAGACGACCCTCGCGGAATTGATCGCCCGACGGACCAAGAGTCACTTCGAACGGGCCAACGCCGCGTCGATCGGCGTGAAGGAGATCCGCTCGATCGTCGAGGACGCGGCCCGGCGGCTGGGGGACTCCGGGCGGCGGACGATTCTCTTTCTGGACGAGATCCACCGCTTCTCGAAGTCGCAGCAGGACGTCCTGCTGGCGGACGTCGAGAGCGGGACGGTCATCCTGATCGGGGCAACGACCGAGAACCCGTACTACGCGGTCAACGCCGCGCTCGTCAGCCGCTCGACGGTCTTCACCTTCCATCCGCTCAGCGAAGCGGAGATCGCGACCGTGGTTCGACGGGCGGCGACCCATCCCGATGGATTCGGGGGCTTGCCGATCGAGCTCCGGGACGACGCGATCGCCCACTGGGCGCGGATCTCCGACGGCGATGCGAGGCGAGCCCTCGGGGCCCTCGAGGTGGCGGCGCTGTCGCTTGCGTCGAGACGGCCGGCGGGCGAAGCCGGGCCGCTGGTGATCGACCGGGGCGTGGCCGAGGAGTCGATCCAGGCGAAGGCGATCGTCTACGACGGGAGCGGCGACCAGCACTACGACTTGGCGAGTGCGTTCATCAAGTCGATGCGAGGAAGCGATCCGGACGCGACGACCTATTGGCTGGCCCGCATGCTCGCGGCGGGCGAGGACCCGCGATTCATCGCCCGGCGGATCGCGATCTTCGCCAGCGAGGACATCGGCAACGCCGATCCGCAGGCCGCGATCTTGGCGGCCGCGACATGGCAGAACGTGGAGCGGATCGGGATGCCCGAGGCTCAGCTCAACCTGGCCCAGGCGGCGATCTACATGGCCTGCGCCCCGAAGTCGGGGGCCTCGAGCGTGGCGATCTGGACGGCCATGGACGAGGTCCGCGAGGGGCGGACCATTCCCGTTCCGATGTACCTGCTCGACCAGACCAAGAGGAAGCTCACCAAGCACGCCGACGACGGCGGAACGATCGAGGCCGGGCAGAAGGCGTACCGGAACCCGCACGAGGAAGAGGAGGGGATCGGGCGACAGGAGTACCTCGGGGTGGACCGGAGCTACTACCAGCCGACGACGCGGGGCCTCGAGGCCACGATCCGCGAGCGGCTCGACCGGGCCAAGGCGATCCGGCGGAAGGGGCAGCCCGATCGCCGCGAGAGCGGGGAGCGCCACGATGGCTGAGCGGAACGAGATTGAGATGGCCAAGAGCATGCTCCGGGCCGAGATGCTGGGGCGGATGGCCACGATCGACCCGGCCGAGCGGAGGGCAGCGTCCCGGGCCTTGAACGAACGGCTCCTCGCGATGGACGAGGTGCGGATGGCGGGGACCGTGCTCGCGTACCTCGCCATGCGGACCGAGATTGACCCGGCAGCAGCCATGCTCGAGTGCCTCGAGGAGGGCATCCGCGTGGCCGTGCCGATCGTGGACGAGGAGAGCAAGGAACTCGAGGCGGTGACCATCGACTCCCTCGACCCGCGCCGGTTCGTCCGCGACCGCTTCGGAGTGCTCGTCCCCCGCGACGGCGAGCGGATCCGAGCCACCGAGCTGGACGTGGTCCTGGTGCCCGGCGTCGCCTTCGACCGATGCGGCCAGCGCCTCGGGCGCGGAGCCGGGTTCTACGACCGCTTGCTGGTGCGCCTGCCGCCGCGATGCCGGACAATCGGGCTTGGATTCCACTGCCAGCTCGTCGAGCGCGTCCCGGTCGACGGTCGTGACCGCCCGGTCGACGCGGTGGTGACGGACCAGGCGTTCGTCGAGGTCGCTGCCCCGGGATCCGGCGAGCCGATCGCCTGACGGGCAGGGGCGAACGAGGTGACGGACCGGCCCCGAGCCTAGCCGACACCACCACGTCGCCGCGGGCGCCGGGACTGCCGGGACTGCTGGGACCCCGACCGGTGCGGCCGACACGGCCGGCGCGGATGGCGCGGATCGATAGCGCTGGACCGCGCAGGGTCCGCTGGCCAAGGCATAGCCTCGGCCGGCCTCGAGGGGCCGACGCGAGAGCCACACGTCCGAGCGGAGAGGCTCCGGAAGGCAGCCGCGATGCCGTCGACGTGGTCGCCGGAGCGGCCGTGCAGCTGCCGGCTCCCTGCCTGGCCACCTCGCGGTCAGCGGCTGGAGGGGGATCCTCGCGGCGTTCGCCCCGCCGAGGCCGGGCTCGTTCGCTCAAGGCGGCGAAATCCCCCGGCCGATCGCGGTCAACGGGAAGTCGGCGTGTTATGAATGCGTTCGCTACGAGCGGCCGGAGTCGGGGAGCCCTCCCCCCGGACGCTGCGCCGGTCCTGCCCTCCTTCCTTGATTTGGTGACGCCATGGCCCTCGCGAGTCAGTCTGCCCGGTCCCAAGGTCGTTCCCGCCACATGATGAGCTCGCGCACCTGGATACCCCGCAAAGTCTGGGGCTTGGGCTCGCTCGCCGTCGTGGCGGTCGCCGCGACGTGGTGGCTCCTGCGGAATCCAGCGACGCCGCCGAGCCGCGGCACGGCGGAGGAGCCGGCGACCGGAGCGGCGACACCACCTGCCCTGCGTGGCGGAAGCGATCCTCGCGCCGTCGATCCCGTCACGGGCACCGACGCCCTGCGATCCTCGGCGAGCGAGAAGCCGGCCAAGCCCGCGAAGCCGGAGTCCCTACGGGATATCGTCGCCCGGAACGAAGGATCGAACGACACCGGGGCCCCAGGAGGGCATGCGGTATCGCGAGCAGCCGCCCGCGACCAACTCTTCTCCACCTCCGAGCGCACCAGCGAATCCCGCCGCGCCCCCCGCTTCGACTCCCCCTACCAACCCGCCCTCCACCTCGGGTCCCGGCGGTGACGGCGGACGTCCCCTGAGCGCCGGACTCACCTCCAACGCGGATCTCGCCCGCGCGATCCAGCTCCAGGCGACCGACCCCGTGCAGTCGCGCCTGCTCGCGACACGAGCCTTGGACGCGACGACCCTCACCAAGGCGGAACGCGATCGCGGCTACGAACTCATCAACTCCCTCGCCCAGCAGCTCTTCTTCCGCCCCGATGTCAACCCCAACGACACGGTGATGGCGGTGTACACGATTGCGAGCGGCGACAACCTCCAGAAGATCGTGCGCAACCAGAAGCTGTCCTGCGACTACCGGCTCCTGAAGAGGATCAACGCCCTGGCCGACGAGCGGAAGCTCCGCCCTGGCCAGCGCCTCCGCGTGCCGAAGGGCGTCTTCCACGCCGAGGTCGTGAAGGGCGAGTACCGCCTCAACCTCTTCTTGGGCGAAGGCTCCGATCGGGTCATGCTGGCGAGCTACCGGGTCGGCCTGGGCCAGAGCAACGGCACGCCTCTTGGCCTCTTCAAGGTGCGCCCCCAGTCGAAGCTGGTCGATCCCGAGTGGACGCACCCGCGCACCGGCGAACACTACTCGTCGAACGATCCGAGGAACCCGATCGGCGAGCACTGGATCGGGCTGATCGGCATCGAGGAGAAGAACAAGGACTTCATGGGCTACGGCATCCACGGGACGATCGAGCCTGATTCCATCGGGCAGGATCGCTCCCTGGGCTGCGTCCGCATGCTCGCCGACGACGTCGCGGTCGTATACGAGTGTCTCACCGAGCCGGATAGCACCATCCTGATCCGCTGAGATCCCCGGCTCCCCGCCCGGCGCAGGCGCTCGCGATGTGGTCGCCGCATGTGCGTCCAGCGTGCGTGCTAGACTCGGAGCATGGACACGGGCGCCCGCCCAGCACCAGTCATTGGGATCACCATGGGTGATCCGCTCGGCATCGGACCCGAGGTCACGGTCAAGGCCCTCGCGGACGCCGCCCTGCGCAAGACGGCGCGGTTCGTGATCTACGGGCAAAACGAGCAACTGACCTATGCGGCGGACCGGGCCGGGATCCACCCCTACTGGTTCCGCGTCGCCGCCGCCAGCGAACGGGCTGCGTTGCCGCTCACGGGGAACGTGACGGTGCTCGACTATGGAGGCGACGACCTCCTCTCGACCGGCAAGCCTGGGCCATCGCGATCGGCAGGCCTGGCCAGCAAGCAGTTCGTCGAAGACGCCATCACCGACTCGATGCGCGATGCTGGCGATCCGCGGCGCATCGACGCCATCGTGACCGGCCCGATCTCGAAGGAGTCGTGGTCGCTCGCCGGCTTCCGGTGGCCCGGCCACACCGAGCTCCTGGCGGCGCGGACCAAGGCCCGCCGCCACACCATGGCCTTCGTGTCCCCGCGGCTCAAGGTGGCCCTCGCCACGGCCCATCTCCCGCTCATGGAGGTGAAGAACCAGCTCACGATCGGCCGGGTCTTCGATCCGATCGACCTCGGCGCCCAGCTCTGCCGCCAGCTCGGCAAGGAGAACCCGGTCATCGCCGTGTGCGGCCTGAACCCGCACGCTGGCGAGCACGGGCTCTTCGGCGACGAGGAGGACCGCATCATCCGCCCCGCCATCGACGTCGCTCGCCGCCACGGCATCGACGCCAACGGGCCCTTCCCGGGCGACACCGTGTTCATCGGCGCCGCCGCCGGCAACTACGACCTGGTGGTTGCGATGTACCACGACCAAGGGTTGATCCCCGTGAAGCTCCTGGGTTGGGACAAGGCGGTGAACGTCACGATCGGACTTCCGATCGTCCGGACCAGCCCCGACCACGGCACGGCCTTCGACATCGCCCGCACCAACGTGGCGAGCGACGGGTCGATGAAGGCGGCGATCGAGCTCGCCATCCGCATGGCGACGACTCCCGCCTCCTCCGCTCCGGCCCCGTCGGCCTGAGCCGGCGCGACGGCCGCGGCGCCGGGCGTGCCGCGCGGAGGCGATGCCCCGGCCGGTTCCGGACGGCGTCGATCGTCACGGGCGGTCGGTGTCGCGACGCGGGGGCCAAGGAGCGAAGCCCGCCGCGCCGCGCACCGCCGTGATCGATCGACTCGCACCGGACCGTGGCCGTCCCGATGCCATCGGGGCATGCCTCCGCGCGGCGGAGAGAAATCGCACCGACGATCGCCGCCGGCTCAGCGGCGTCGACGCCCTCGGGCGCCTACGAGCCCCGCTCCGCCGAGGAGGGCGATCGCCCCCGGCGCGGGAACCGCTGTCGATCCGGTGATCGTCAGGTTGTCGAAGCGGATGGTCCCGCTACCGCTCGTCGCCCCGTCGAGGAGGAGGCGGAGCGACGCCGTCCCGTTCTCCAGGGCGTTGAACGAGGAGAGGTCGATCGTCACCAACGACCACGCCGTGCTCGAGGCGGTGAAGGTGGCGACGTTCGTCCAGTTCCCGCCGATCAAGGCCTGCACCGTGTCGTTGGCGAAGCCGGTCGCGCTTCGCCGCGCGGCGAAGGAGAGCGACAGGTCCTGCCAGCCGGCGGTCGACAGGTTGATCTGGGCGAATGCCCCGTTGTGCGACGAGCCGGTCAGGCCGACCGAGTCGCCCGCGATCACACCGGCCATGGCATTCACGTCGGTCCCGCCGAACGCCGTCGCTCCCGTGCCGAAATCGGTCACGTCGAGGACGCCGCTCCCCACGTTCGCCGTCAGCACCGTCGACACCGCCGGATCGAATCCGTTGCAGTGCCAATACCCCACCACATCCGCCCCCGCAGCGCCGGCGACCGAGCAGGCCAGCGCGCACGACACCATCCACGGCAGTTGCCGCATCGTTTCCCCCTTTGGTCGAGGAGTCCCTGTGTGGACCGGGCAGCGACGCGCCGCCGGTCCGCCCGCCCTTCCGGGCGAGCGGCGGGACTGTAACGCGGCGGCGAGGCCCTTCTCGAAAACGCCACGAAATTTCTGGTGCCTGTCAACTAGCCGGCGAACGGCCCGGTCAGGAACGACGCCGCGGCGCTGACCGCCGTGTGGGCCCCCTTCGGGTCGATCAGCCAGAGCCAATCGTTGAAGAGGAACTCGAACCGCTCCGAGAGGAGCGTGATGCGGCCCATGACGGTGAACGCGAAGGCCGATCCGAAGCTGACCATGAGGAACCAAACGCCGACGCGGGCGACCTTGCCGACCGCGCCTCGGTGCTCGACCGAGAAGAAGAAGTAGGTCAGGACCGTGAGCAGCCCGAGGAGGAGGACCGCATTGCCCACGGACTCGCCCCACTCGAACTGCCGGCCGGCACCGTTCTGCTGCATGACGACGAGCGGCTTGGTGGAGCTCGCGATCATGGCCAGGAAGTCGGCCTGCACGTGGGAGAGGAGCTTCATGCCGGCCGTGGTGCCGATCACGAAGGCGAGCGGCCACGCCGCGATCCAACCCCCCTTCGACGAGAGCCGGAGCAGGAGCATGACGGAGAGGACGAGCGGGATGAGCGTCACCCACCAGTAGGGATCGGTCTCCGCGCTGCCGGGCGCTGGCCAGTCTGCGGCGCTCGCCGGCAGGAGCGGCACGATCAGGTTCGGCACCAAGGTCGACCAGAAGGCGTTGACCATCCAGTAGGCAGCCGACACGCCGACGATCACCGACTCGGTGAACTTGTAGACCGGGTTGTCCTTCCAGAGGAAGCTGAAGACGGCAAGGGTGAAGAAGGCGGCGACCCAGATGCCGATCGTCTGGGCCCAGCTCAGACGGACCCCGCCGCCGCCCGGCGCCGCCATCGCCTTCCACGCCTCGGCCGGGGTCACCTGCTCCTCGACGGTCCACGAGATCGGCGCCGCTGCGGTCCGCGCGATGTTAGGCCGATGCAGTTCGTCGCTGTCGGCGGGCACCCAGATCGTCCTTGTCGCCTCGCCGGGGTCGCCGCCGATCGGCGGGCCGGCCTGGACCTCGACGAAGGAGCGGGTCACGTCGCGGACGTACGCCTTGCCGAAGCCGTGCGGACGGAGCAGGGCGTTGCTCGCCAGGCCAATGGCCCCGAAGAGGAAGAGGGCCAGCCACACCAGGTTCTGCCGTTTCATCGCCGGCCCTCCCGCCGCGCCTTCCGCTGCATGAAGTAGATGGCGTTGCCGAGCACGATGAGTCCGACCATCAGGAGGTGGGCGGTGAGTTGCGGCCCCATGCGCCGCTCGCCCTCGCCGAGGTCGGGCACCGGTTTGCCGTCGACCGGATAGCGGGCGTTGACGATGGTCTCGTACTCCGCCGCGCCCTTGATCGCCCCCAGCATGCCGGCGATCTGGTTCGGCACGTAGGGATAGAGGCTGACCGATTGCACGCCGGTGGTGCCGGTGACCATCTTCGTCCCCGGGAAGGGCGTCACGAAGTACTGCACCCATTCCTTCGAGCCGGGGAAGCCGGCGCTCACCGTGATCAGGAGGTCCATGGCCTGCAGGTTGTTGACCCCGGCCATGATGGGGATCGCTTCGAGCGGCGTGCCGCGGACGTCCGACTTGAACTGCTTGCGGAGATCGGTGGCCGCGATCTTGATCACCCCTTCGTTTCCGGTCTGGTAGCCGAGCTCGACGTAGTCCACCCCGTAGGCGTAGCTCGGCTCGTACTTCTTGACGATCGACTCCATCGCGTCGCTGCAGATGGTCCGGCCGGGCCCCCACAGCGCCATGCAGTACAGCTTGTGGCGCTTGCGGGCGCAGTGGTAGAGGAGGGCCGAGGTCATCGGCTGCAGCTCTCCCATGCTGGCCGGGTCGTAGTCGAAGCTGAAGACGACCTTCGAGCCTGAGGGCAGGTTGTCGATGGTGTCGAACACCTGTTGGGCCAGGACGCTCGGCTGGTAGGTGAGCCGGAGCGGGAAGAGGATCGGGATGGCCACCGCCAGCCCCATCAGGAGGAAGGTCACGCGTCGGTCGATCCGCTCGAGGAAGCCCAGCATGAGGTTCTCCGTTCAGCTCCGACCGAGGTAGGGGCGATCGATGCCCAACAGCACGCGCAGGCTGGTGGCGGCGACGCCGATGGCGATTCCGATGGTGATGGCTCGCCACGCCCCGGTGGTGACGAAGCCCATGATGTTGGCGACCACGTTGTCGAGGCGGAGGAAGGAGAGGGCTGGCGGCAAGCCATCGGTGAGGCGGGCGATCGCCGTGTTGCCGATGAGCACGATGAAGGCCGTGGCCAACAGCAGGATGGCCTCGATGTTCTTGGCCCGGAAGGCCCGGAAGGCGGCGCTCGCCACGTAGAAGGCGAGCGAGGCGAACATGGTGGCGGTGATGGGCGAGAAGATGTAGTCGTACATCCACCCGAAGGGGGCGCCGCTCGCGTCGTACTTCCCGCTCCAGCGATAGGCGGGGTACTGATCCTCGGGATGCACGCCGACCAGGAAGATGCCGAAGACGAGCATGAGGGCGAAGGAAACCAGCGTCACCATCGCATAGCCCCAGCCCTCGCGGCGGGCCGAGATGGTCTCGAGCTGCACCTTCATCAGGTTCGCCCCGCCCAGCACGAAGGCCACGCCGGCCAGGATGTTGAACCAGATGACCGCCTTCTCGCCCCACGACTGCGTGGAGGGGATGAAGAAGGCAACCACCAGCACGAAGCCGGCCAGCGATGCGATGAGGATGGGGATGGTTCGTCGCATGCGTACGTTTCCGCTGCGCCCACGGCGCTCAGCCCGAGGAGAGGATGGTGTCGGCGAGGTAGTCCGCGGCGGCCTTGGCCCGCTCGCTTCCCAGGCTGCCCATGGTGGCGAGAAGGACGCCGATCAGGAGGGTGACCGCGGCGGCGAGCTTGGCCACGTCCTGGCCGAAGACGCTGCCCATCTGCGTCGGCTCGCCGGAGAGGTAGGCGCTGGCGGCGAAGAACTCCTCGCCGATCAGCGTGTAGTCGCACGCCGCGACGAAGAACGGGAGCTGGGAGCTCTCCGCCGTGCCGGCGATCTGGATGGCGTTGATGGCGTTGCCGTTCTCGGAGAGAAGGAGCGACTCGGCGTAGAACTGGCCCATGTAGACGCAGGCCGCCGGCTTCTCCCGCACCATGCGTCCCGCCACGTAGGCTACGTACCCGAACTGCTCGTCGGTGATGTAGCGGATCGCGTCCGGGTTGTAGGCATCGGGCCGCCCTGCCTCGTAGTACGCGGTCTGCACCGCGTCGCGGCAGGCGGTCATCACCATGGAGCGGGCCGTGGGCACCTCGAGCCGGGCCTCGTACTCGGCAGCGGTCTTGGCCACGCGCCCGAGGATGGTGACGCCGGCCACCGTCTGCACGTTGTCCATGTCCTGGATGCCGGGGATGTAGAGCACCGGCCGGCCCATCTCGGTGGCCCGGCCGATCGCCTCGTCCATGGCGTCGAGGCCGGCGATCCGGCGAACCTTCGGTACGCGCCCCGCCCGCGCCAGCCCGATCGCCCCCACGATGGTGGCGCAGAGGCCTACCAGGAGGGGAGCAAACCAAATGCGACTGCCGACAAACATCTGGGCGACCGGGGTCGTCGTGCCGGCCTCGGCGGGTTCACTGACCGCCCCAGCGGCGTCGACCGCCCGCACCCGGAAGCTCTGGGGCCGCCCGGCCGGAAGGGTGTCGATCCGGGCCGAACGTCCGCCGGTGGGGACGAACGCGACCAGCTCGTAGGGCTCGGGCTCGTTCGCCGTCGCCTCGCGGGCGGCCTTCTCCGCCGCCGCCCGGGCCAGTTCCCACCGTTGCGGGTCGGCCGGGTTGGCCTGGAGCGCCGCGGTCCACGCGTTGTCCGCCGCCTGCACCCGCAGCTTGCGGTTCGACTCCGCCGCTTCCTCGGGCGAGCGCAGTCGGAAGACCCGATAGCCGGCGATGCCGCTCTCGTCGCCCACCGTCCAGTCCACGATCACCGCGGTGCCGTCGTCCCACGGCGCGTCGGCGCAGGTCGCCCTGGTCGGGGCCGGCGGCGCGGCCCACGCCAGCGAGGACGCGAGGAGCGAGCTGGCGGCGATACCCCATCGTGCGGCTTCTCTTCGCAGCATGCGATCACCCTTCGATGAGTTCCACGTTGGCTCGCGGCACGACGACCGGCGCCCCGCCCTCGACCCGCACCTCGAGCACGCGGGCCTTGGAGCCCGAGGCCAGCACCTGCGGCTCGTGGGGAAGCTTGCTCACCGTCCCGATCTTGCCGAAGTGCGGATCTCGGATGAGCCGCACCGACGTGCCGATGGCAAGCTCGCCGCCGGTCTCGACGCGGTGCACCCCGGCCCCCACCGCCCCGGCCTCGAGCGGCACCAGGATCTCGGGGCGCATCACGCCGGCCCGGATCTGCGTGGCCCCGTTGACCGCAGCGGACTGCCCTTCGTGGCTTGCCAACAGCTGGTGGGTGCGGCCGGCCATGGCGATGTCGCCGAAGCCCTCGGTGACGATGAAGGTGAGGCCGACCCGCTCGCCGCCGGTGATGGCGACGCCGAGGTCGTAGCCCAGGAAATCCTTGAGGTCGGCGTCGTCGATGCCCCCCGAGACGAGGGCCGCCACGCCTATCTCGCGGGCCCGGCGCAGGGCCTCGACGGTCATGCGGGCTCCGCCGACCACCACCGCTCCGCGCATGTCGGCGCTCAGGGCGTCCGGGCCGACCGCTTCCTCCGGTCGACGGCAGGCCACGCGGATCGGGCCGAACGCCTCGCCTCCGATCCCGAAGATCCCCTGCACCAGCATGGCCTCGTTCTCGATCACCGCCCCTTCGCCGGGGAGCACCTCTACGACGCGGCCCGCCATGTAGGCCAGGACCTCGACCGGATGCCGCGGGCCGCGCAGGATCATCTGGCCGCTCGACTCGCTGATCGACTCGATGGTGCCTGCGGCGGGGGACGCCGCGTCCTTCCGCATGAGGCCGAAGATGCCCTTGCTGCGGGCGACCACGTCGCCTGCCGCGATCGTGTCACCCACCTTCCGCAGCATGAGGGACGGGACGTCGCCGGCCGGCACGCCTAACAGATTTGCGAGGTTGACCGGGACGATGTCGCCCTCGGTGAAGGTGCGGGCCACCACCCGAGTCGCCTCCACCACCTCGCCCTGCCGCACCAGCACCTCGCCCGCGATGGGCAGCGAGCGTCGCACGCGGTGCAGCGTGCGGGCGGCGACCTTGAGGCCGGGGGTGTATGCCTTCGCCATGGGGAGCCGTCAGTCGTAGAGGTGGAGGGCGCTGATCCAACCGGTCACCGCGGCCCGGCAGGGGCCGCGATCCTCGGGCAACGCCAAGGGGCGACCGCGGGCGTCGAGCACCACGCCGACGCAGCCCACGCGAATGGTGCGGCGCACCGCCTTGCCGGGGCCGGCGCCCACGTCGAAGCCTCGCTCCGGCACGATCTCCGCCTCGGCCCGCTCGCCGGACAGGCGCAGCAGTTGCAGTTCGCCGATCGCCATCTGCCCGTTCACCGGCGTGCCCTGCTCGGGCACGATGCGATACGAGAAGCACGGCTTGCCCGGCTTGCCGTGGCCCTTGGCCGCGATGCAGGTGCCGAGGACGACCAGGCAGTCGCGCTCGAAGACGTGCATGGCCGCGTCGGGATGCACGCTGGCCAGGACGCCGAGGTGGGGCATCATGAAGATCGAATCCTTGGCCAGGGTGGTGAAGCCCTCGGGCTCGAAGCTGTCGACCAGCATGCTCGCCGTCTGCTCCATGCGCGGGGCGTGGGAGAGGACCCCGCCCGAGGCCACCAGGAGGTCGAGCCGCATGTTGTCGACGATCGACCGGTTGCCGCCGTCCTGGGCAAAAAGGTCGCCCACCGTGCGCTGCTGTTGGACGCCCTTGAGGGCGGTGGCGAACTCCTTGTGCTGGTGATAGGCGAGCCGCAGGGCCTCGCGGGCCACGGCCTGCTCGAACACCAGGGCCTCCAGCGTCTGGGGGATGGTGGTGGGCCGGATCATCTTGTTCTTGACCCGGTTCCGCAGCTCGCGCTCGTCCATGTCGAGGTGGACCCAGCGCAGCACGTTGCCCATGCCCGCCTCGGCGCAGACATTCGAGATGGAGTAGCTCATCCCCAGGTTGGCGCTGACCGTGCGGTTGAAGGTCCCGTCGAAGACGCTGAACACGTCGGTGGTGGCCCCGCCGATGTCCACGCACACCGCGTTGATCCGGTCGCGGCGGGCGATCCGCTCCAGGATGTCGCCCACGGCGCCCGGGGTCGGCATGATCGGGGCGTCGGCCCATTCGATCAGCTTGTCGTAGCCCGGGGCGTGGGCCATGACGTGCTCCAGGAAGACGTCGTGGATCTTGTCGCGGGCCGGGCCGAGGTTCTCCTGCTCAAGGACCGGTCGCAAGTTAGGCACGACCGAGAGGTCGTAGCCGTCGCGAAAGATCTCCTCGATGCGGGGGGCCGCGTCGCGGTTGCCGGCGAAGATGATCGGGAGGTGGTATTCGCTGCCGAAGCGCGGCCGGGGGCGGGCCGGGGCTATCAGCTCGGCGATCTGCACCACCTGCTGGGTGTTGCCGCCGTCGGTGCCGCCGGAGACCAGCACCATGTCGGGCCGCAACTCGCGGATCCGCTGGATCTGCTCGTGCGGCTTCCGCTTGTCGTTGGCGGCGATGGTGTCCATCACGATGGCCCCCGCGCCGAGGGCCGCCCCCTTGGCGCTGGCCGCGGTCATCTGGGCCACCAGCCCGGCCACCATCATCTGCAACCCGCCGCCGGCCGAGCTGGTCGAGATGTAGATGTCGCAGCCTTCGGTCGCCGTGGCCGGGCGGATGATGCGACCCTCGTCGTCGACGAAGCGCCGGCCGGCGAGCTCGCCGACCTCGGTGAGCGCGTTGGTCACGCCCACCGTCACGTCGGCGAAAGGCTCCTCGACCGTGGTGGGGGCCTCGCCGCGCTGCGTCTGCCGATAGACGTCCCCGACCTTCTCGATCAGGATGGCCTTGGTGGTCGTGCTCCCGCAATCCGTGGCCAGGATCCAACGCACCGCGGAGGGATCGATCGGCGGATAGGTGCGAGGCGACGCATCGGACATCGGTGCGGCAAGGTAGCGGATCGGCGGGCCGGGGTTGCACGGCGGCGTTGACCGAACAAACGCCGATCTCGGCGCGGACGGTCGCGGTCGGTACGCTCGGGGCGATGGAGGACGCGGTCGACAACCTGAGTTGGACGAGCTGGCCGGCGCGGGAGCGCCCGGGGGCGGCGCTTCTCACGGCTGCCGTCGTCCTCGCCCTCGCTTCGATGGGGGCGCTGCTCGCCGGCTCGTTCTGGGTCGGCGCCGCGGTGGTCGCCGCCTTCCTGCTCGCCCTGGTCCGCTTCTGGTTCCCGGTGCGCTGCCGGATCGCTGGCGGCTACGCCACGGTGCACACCCTGATCGGCGTCCGCTCGCGCCCCTTGGCCGGCATGCGGCGGATCGACCACGACGCCCGGGCCGTCCTCCTCTCGACGCGGGCCCCGGCCGCAGCCCCCGGTCGGCGCGATCTCCTGATGCCGCTCCCCGCCAAGGGAGGAGAGGTGCTGGTGCGCCAACTGTTGGACATCGCGGCTCGCCATGGCCCGACGTCGGACCCAAGGGGCGAACGGTGAGCGACCCCGGCCGGACCGGAGAAGGCGGCCAACCCGGCCGCTTCATGGCAGGCCTGCGGCATGCCTTCTCGCTGGGCCCCCCCGGGCCGGCCGTGCCGTCCGAGGAGGAGCGCGACACGCTCGACCGCGTCCTCCGCGAGGTCGTCCGCCGCGGGATGTCCGGGCCGGCCATCCTCTTCCTCGACTCGGCGCGCCCGCTGAACGCTGTCTCCGCCGCCGCGGTCCACTTCCTCACTCCCATCGCCGGGGCGGTCGTCGACCAGGAGTCTCTCCGCCGCATCGCGGGGTTTCTCGAGCGCCGCGGCTCCTTCGAATGGATGGTGTCCCGCCTCGAGGAGCTCGAGGCGGAGGCATCAAGCCGGGTCGCCAAGCCGGAAGGCGGCGACCTCGGAGCGAAGGGTGGCGCTGGCGCTCTCCAAGGTCCGGGCGGTGCCGACCAGCCGAGCGATTCCGTCGACCGCTGAGCGAGCCGAGGTCTGCAGCCGCGTCGCCGCCTCGCTGATCTGGGCCGCCCCCTGCGACTGGCTGGTCACGCCGCCCGAGACGGCGTGGAATCGCTCGGAGTTCTCCGCCACGCGCTCGATGATCTCGCCCATGCGCCGGCTCGAGTCGGCGACCTCGTCGACGCTCCGCCGCACCTTCTCCGCGAAGCGGTCCATCTCCATCACGCCAGCCGAGACGGCGGCCTGCATCTCCTCGACCATGTGCTCGATGTCGGAGGTGGCGGCCGCGGTCTGGTCCGCGAGCCGGCGGATCTCGCGGGCCACGACCAGGAAGCCGCGGCCCTGTTCGCCGGCCTTCTCGGCCTCGATCGCCGCGTTCACCGAGAGCAGGTTGGTCTGGTCGGCGACCTTGGTGATGGTCTCGATCACCGTGTTGATGGCCACCGCCTTCTCGTTGATGGCGCCGAGCTTGCTGGCCACCGAGGCGGTCGCCCCTTCCAGCTCGCGCATGGCGCCGTCGACCTGCGCCAGGTTGGAGCGGCTCGCGGTGGCCAGGGCGGCACTCTCCTCGGCGCTCGTCCGCACCCCGTCCATAGTCTTGGCGAGCTCGGAGCTGGTGGTCGAGATCTGCTTGGCGGCGGCCGCCACCTCGCTCGTCGCCGGGCCTAACGGCATCGCAGCGTCGCGTTGGGTCTGGGTGTTGCGAGCCAGCTCGCGCACGCTCCGGTCGAGCGTCTGGCCGGCTTCGCTGACCTTTCCGATCAGGGCGTGGAGCCGCTCGATCATGGAGGCGAAGACGCGAAGCAGGACCCCCGACTCGTCCGGGCCGCCTTCGGCGTCGAGCCGCACGGAGAGGTCGCCGGAGGCGATCTGCTGGGCGACGCGGACGGCGCGATCGATCCGGCGGCTCACCCGCAGGGCCAGCCAGACCACAGCTCCCGTCACCACCACGATTCCGAGAAGGGCGATTCCTGCGTTGCGGGCGACTTCTGCCTTGACTGGAGCGGTCACCGCTGCCACCGGTTTGGCGATGGCCAGCTTCCAACCGCCGGTCCTGGTCTGCCCCACCGCGACGAAGAACCGCCGTCCGGTTCCCGAGTCGTCGCTCTCGAACATGACGGCCTGCTCGATGTCCTGCGGCCCCGCCGACTTCGCGCCGGCCAGGGGCACGGCGAGTAGACCGGCCCGTTCGGTCTTGGTCACCGCCTGCCCGCGGAGCCGGCTGTCCGAGGAGAACGTCGGACCGTTGGCCGCGACGAGGGTGCCATCGCCGGCCACCACGAAGACGTCGAGCCCGCTTCCGCTGGCCAAGGCGGCAACCGCCCGCTCCAAACCGGAGGCGGTCAGGTTCGTGTCGACTCCGGCCACGCCGCGGAACGCCCCGTCGGCGACGATCGGCACGCACGTGCGCACCACCTGCTCGCCCTCGACCTCGACCGGTTGGCCGACCACCGGATCGGCGGAGCGGCCGTCGCGCACCGCACGGGCGAGCCGCTCGTAGATCTCGCCGCGACCGATGGTCGGGTCCGCGTCGAGCGTGGCCCGCCCGGAGGTGGACTCCGCGAGGGTCGCCCGCGCCCCGTGCGGCCGGCCGGCGGCGTCGTCCCAGGTGATCCAGACGCTCCGCACCGATGCGTTCTGTCGGGCCACGAGCTCAAGGAAGCGGTCCCGCCGCGCCGCATCGGCCAAGACCCCCGAAGCCTCGGCCTCGGCGACCGCCGTCGCCACGTGGAGCGTGTTGTTCAGCCGGTCCTCGGCCTGGGAGGTCGCAAGCTGGGCCGCCTGCAGGAGCGAAGACTCGGCGATCGACTGCAGGGTGCGAGCCTTGTCCAGCATCCCGATCGTGAGCTGGAGGACGACAAGGACGAGCATCGGCCCTATCCCGAAGAGGATCAGGCGTCCGACCAGCCGTTGGTGGAAGGGGATGTGCATGCGGCAGCGGCCGGCGACAGGCGTCCCGGGCGATGAACCTGCATCGGCTGATCTGGCGGCGTCGGCGCACTTTCGGCCCGGCGCTTGGCCCGCGCCGCGCCCAGCGGTATCGTGGGTCGCGTGGCGTCCCCACCCTGCCGCCGACGCGGCCGGGCCGATCGATCCAGCCCCTGCGTCCCCGACCGATGCCCGGGGGTCCGCACCCGAGGGAAGCTCCCATGACCGTCGCCCCGGCCCGCATCGTGACCAATCCGGACACGCCCGAGGAGCCCAACGGCTTCGAGCCCGACGGGAGCGTCACGTCCCCCTTCAACCTGCGGGAGTGGATCGAGGCCAACCGCCACCTGATGAAGCCGCCGGTGGGCAACAAGTACCTCTACAGCGGCAGGGACTTCTTCATCATGATCATCTCCGGGCCCAACGCCCGGAACGACTTCCACCAGACGAACTCCGAGGAGTTTTTCTACCAGATCAAGGGCGACATCATCGTCAAGACGATCGAGGGCGGGAAGATCGTCGATCACCACGTGCGGGAGGGCGACGTCTTCTTCATCCCCCCTAACGTAATCCACTCGCCGCAGCGCGGACCCGATACGCTCGGGCTGGTCGTGGAACGGCGCCGACCGGCGGGCGAGAAGGAACACCAGATGTTCTTCTGCGCCAAGTGCCACGCCTTGGTCTACGACAAGGTCTTCGACTGCAAGGACATCGTCGAGCACTTCGCCCGCTCGATGGAGGAGTTCTGGGCCGACCCCGCCCTCTCCACCTGCAAGAAGTGCGGGACGCGCGTGCCTCGGCCGGCGTACTGATCCGGCTCCCCTCGCCACTGGCACCGCACGGATGCGGATCACGATCGTCATCGGGGCCTTCCTTCCCATGCCACCGGCACCGACCGGCGCCATCGAGAAGGTGTGGCACCGGCTGGGCGAGGTGTTTGCCGCCCGCGGCCACCAGGTCACCGTGCTCTGCCCGACCCACGGGAAGGTTCCGGAGGAGGAGACCATCCGCGGCGTCCGCTACCTGCGGTTCGGCCGCTGGCGTCGCACCGGATCGACCAAGCTCGACCTGGTGAAGGACCTCCTCTACTCGCTGCGGGTCTGGCCGGCCCTGCCCGAGGCCGAGGTGACCGTCACCAACTGCTTCTGGCTGCCGGCACTCCTGCGGTTAGGCCGACGGGCCAGGGTTGGCGTGCTTGACGTGCACGCCCAGCGCTTCCCCAAGCGGCAGTTCGGCCTCTATCGAGGGGTCGACCGCATCTCCACCGTCTCCGAGCCGATCGCTGCGGCGATCCGCGAGCAGACGCCCGCGGTGGCCGGGCTCCTCAAGGTGATCGGCAACCCGGTCGACATCGCCGTCTTCCGCCCCGACGGCCCGCGGGGGACGAGCGACGGCAGCACCGTCCTCTTCACCGGGCGCATCCACCCCGAGAAGGGCCTGCACCTCCTGGTCGAGGCCTGCGCCAAGCTGCACCGCGAGATCCCCGGCTTGCGGCTCCAGCTGGTGGGCCCCTCGGAAGTCGAGCGCGGCGGCGGCGGGGCCCCCTACGTGGAGCGCCTGCAGGCCCTGGCGGGCGATCTCGCCCTCGAGTTCGGGGCCAACATCGCCGAGCCGGAACGGCTGGCCGAGGCCCTCCGCTCCTGCTCTGTCTACTGTTATCCCTCGGTGGCCTTCTACGGGGAGGCCTCGCCGGTCGCCCCGCTCGAGGCCATGGCCTGCGGGGCGGTGACCGTGGTCAGCGACCTTCCGCAATTCGGCGGCTACGTGACCGATGGGGTGACCGGGCTCGTCTTTCCGCGGGAGTCGGCCGAAACCGTCGACCGTCTGGCCGACTGCCTTCGGCTGGCCCTGACCGACCGGACGCGGGCCGCGGCGATCGCCGCAGCCGGAGTGGCCAAGGCCCGTGAGTTCTCGGTGGAGCGCGTCGCCGAGGCCCATCTCGAGGACTTTGCGGCGCTGATCGCCGCCCGACGGAGGACGGCATGAGCGGCCATCGCGAGCGACTCGAGACCAAGGACCAAGCCAGCGCCTACGACTCGCCGTGGTCGCTCGGCACACGGCTCAAGGTCGCCCTCTGGTCCTGCGTGTGGCTCGTCCTTTTCCGGCCGACGCCCAAACCGCTCTCGCCCTGGAGGGTCTTCCTGCTGCGGGCCTTCGGAGCTCGGGTGAGCGGCCGCCCCTTCGTGGGCGCCTCGACGCGAGTGAAGATGCCCTGGCACCTGACCCTTGAGGATCGGGCCTGCCTGGCCCCCGATGTCGAGATCTACAACCTGGGGCCGTGCATCGTGCGGGCCCGGGCCACGGTGGCCCAGCGCTCCTACCTCTGCGGCGGCACGCACGACCTCGGGCGCGAGGACCTGCCGCTGGTGACGGGGCCGATCGAGATCGGCGAGGATGCCTTCGTCGGAGCCCAGGCCCTGATCCTGCCCGGCGTCACGTTGGGGGCCGGGGCCGTGGTCGGGGCCGGCAGCGTGGTCACCAAGGACGTGCCACCCTGGACCGTGGTGGCCGGGAACCCCGCCGCGCCGCGCGGGCGGCGCGAGCATCCGCGGGCCGGGTGCGAGGGCTAACCGCTAGAGGGCGATCTGCGAGCCGAAGTCGACCACCCGTTCGGGCGGCAGGCTGAAGGCCCGCGTGGCGTCGGCCGCGTTGCGGGCCAGCGCCGCGTAGAGGAGCTTCTGCCAGCGGGGCATGCGGGCCGGACCGCCAGGCACGATCTCCACGCGACGCGAGAAGAAGGTCGTGCTGGCGGGGTCGTAGTCGAAGCCGAGCTCGCGGGCCCGCTCCAGGATGCGCGGGATGTTTGGCGACTCCATGAAGCCGCAGCGGGCGGTCACCTTCCAGAGGCCGTCGGGCAGCCACTCGACCTGCACCGCACGCTGGAGCGGGACGGTCGGGGCGTTGACCGGCAGGATGCTCAGGAGGACCACCCGCTCGTGCAGCACGTGGGCGTGCTCGACGAAGAAGGCGAGGGCGTGCGGCGTGTTGTAGTTGGTGGTCAGGAAGACCGCGGTGCCGCTGACACGGGGGATGTCGAGGGCCCAGATCTGCCCCAGGAACTCGTGGATCGACGTGCTTTCCTCGGCGATGCGCCGGCCAAGGTGGTAGCTGCCCTGGAGCCAGGTCGAGAGCACGAGGAAGACGCCGAGGGCCATGAGCAGCGTGAACCAGCCGCCGGAGAGGACCTTCACCGCGTTCGAGGAGAAGAAGAGGAGATCGATGGCCAGGGCGGCCAGGATGATCGGGATGAGGAGGCGCCGCCGCCAACGCCAGAGCCGCCGCGCCACGATGGCGAAGAGGACGGTGGTGATCGCCATCTGGGCGGTCACGGCGATTCCGTAGGCCCCGGCCAGACCGGTGGAGGTCTCGAAGATGGCCACGGTGAGCTGGCAGCCGACCAGCATCACCCAGTTCACCGCCGGCACATAGACCTGGCCGGCGTGTTCGCCCGAGGTGTGCACCACCTGGAAGCGCGGCAGGTAGCCGAGGCGGATGGCCTGCTGGGCCAGCGAGAAGACGCCCGAGATCATGGCCTGGCTGGCGATGACCGTGGCGACCGTGGCCAGGGCCACCATGGGCAGCTGCAGCGACGCCGGGACCAGGGCGAAGAACGGGTTGCTCACCGCATCGTGGCGCTGGAGGACGATGCCGCCTTGCCCGAAGTAGTTCACGGCCAACGCCGGGGCGACGAAGGTGTACCAACCCAAGCGGATGGGGCCGATGCCGAAGTGGCCCATGTCGGCGTAGAGGGCCTCGCCGCCGGTGATCACCAGCACCACCGCACCGAGCAGGAGGAAGACGTGCCACGGATCGTGCAGGAAGAGCTCGATCGCGTACCACGGGTTGATGGCCATGAGGACTCGCGGCTCGGCGGCGATGCCCTTCACCCCCAAGATGGCGAGCACGATGAACCAGACCAGCATGACGGGGCCGAACACCACGCCGATCCGGGCGGTGCCGAATTGTTGGACCGCGAACAGGATGGTGAGGATCACCACGGTGAGCGGCATGACCGCCGTCTCGAGGCCCTTGTCGACGACCGTCAGGCCTTCCATCGCGGAGAGGACCGAGATGGACGGCGTGATCACGCCGTCGCCAAACAGGAGGCCGGCGCCGAGCATGGCCAGGAGGACAGCCACCCGGTGGAGCGGGTTCTGCTTGGCCCCGAGGCTGCGGGGGATGAGCGAGATGAGGGCGAAGATGCCACCCTCGCCGCGGTTCGAGGCCCGGGTGATGACCAGGAGGTACTTCAGGCTGACCACCAAGGTCATGGCCCAGAAGACCATGGAGAGCACGCCGAGCACCTCGAACTCCTCGAGGGCGCGGTGGCTGCCGTCGCCCACCAGCGACAGGTGTTGGAACGACTCCTTGAGCGCGTAGAGCGGGCTGGTGCCGATGTCGCCATAGACGACGCCCAGCGCCCCAAGCGCCAGGAGCATGGTCGTCTTCAGCGATGTTTCCTGCTGCGGGCCCGCAGAATGGCTGGTCATGGCGTGGCGATGGCCTGCCGGCGGCCCGGCGTACGCGTCGGCCTGCCGCACCCGGCGCCGACGAATGGGGCCATGCTACCGCGCACCGACGGTCAGCCCGGGAGGCTCGCCGCGCCAGTACCATCCCGGCGATGCCGTCCGGGAAGATCGATCTCCACACGCACATCCTGCCCGAACGGTGGCCAAACCTCCGCCAGCGCTACGGCTACGGGGGCTGGGTGGCCCTCGAGACCTGCGGCCCCTGCTGCGCCCGCATGCAGGTCGATGGCCGCTTCTTCCGGCAGATCGACAGCAACTGCTGGGACCCCGAGCGGCGCATCGCCGAATGCGACGTGGCCGGCGTGGCGATGCAAGTCCTCTCCACAGTGCCGGTCCTCTTCAGCTACTGGGCCCGCGGGGCCGACGCCCTCGATTTTGCGCGGCTCCTCAACGACCACATCGCCGACATCTGCCGCCGCTGGCCGGGCCGCTTCGCCGGCCTCGGCACCGTTCCGCTCCAAGCCCCCGACCTGGCCGTCGGCGAACTGGAGCGCTGCGTGAAGGACCTCGGCCTGCGCGGCGTGGAGATCGGCACCCACGTCAACCACTGGAACCTGAGCGCCCCCGAGCTCTTCCCCTTCTTCGCCCGCTGCGCCGAACTCGGGGCAGCCGTCTTCGTCCATCCCTGGGACATGATGGGGCAAGACGCGATGCAGCGCTATTGGCTGCCGTGGCTGGTGGGCATGCCCGCCGAGGTTAGCCGCGCCGCGTGCTCCCTCGTCTTCGGCGGGATCCTCGAGCGGCTGCCCTCGCTCCGGGTCTGCCTGGCCCACGGTGGAGGGTCCTTCCCCATCACCCTCGGTCGCATCGAGCACGGCTTCCGCGAGCGGCCCGACCTCTGCGCCATCGACAATCCGGTCTCGCCGCGGGAGACGCTCCCCCGCTTCTGGTTCGACTCCTTGGTGCACGACGCCGACGCCCTGCGATTCCTGCTCGGCCTGGTCGGGGCCCGGCGCATCGCCCTCGGCACCGACTACCCTTTCCCCCTCGGCGAACGCGAGCCCGGTCGCCTGATCGAATCCATGTCCGACCTCGCCGCCGAAGACCGGGCTCGGCTCCTTCGCGGCACCGCCCTCGAGTTCCTAGGGCTCCCCGACGCATGAGTACCACGCAGGCGCTCGCCGAAGTCACCGTCGCATCCTTCGAGCCGGGCGAGGCCTTCGCCCGCCACCTCGACGCGATCGATCCGCTAGCCGGCCATCGCCGGCACTTCGCCATCCCGCCCGCCCCGGGCGGCGGCGACTCCATCTACTTGTGCGGCAACTCGCTCGGCCTGATGCCGCGGGCCACCCGCGAGCTGTTGGGCCGCGAGCTCGACGATTGGGCCAGGCTCGGCGTCGAAGGCCATCACCACGCGGCGACGCCCTGGTACTCCTACCACGAGGTCTTCCGCGAGAGCGGAGCGCGGCTGGTCGGTGGGCGGCCCGGCGAAGTGGTGATGATGAATAGCCTCACGGTGAACCTGCACCTGATGATGGTGTCGTTCTACCGGCCGAGCGGGCGGCGCACCAAGATCCTCATCGAAGACGGGGCCTTCCCGAGCGACACGTATGCGGTGAAGACGCATCTCGCCTCGCGGGGGCTCGACTGGCGCGAGCATCTCCTCCTCGCTCGGCCGCGGCCGCGCGAGCACTGCCTGCGGCAGGAGGACATCGAGGCCCTCATCGAGGCGAACCGCGACACGCTCGCCCTCACCCTCCTGAGCGGCGTCCAGTTCTTCACCGGGCAGGCCTTCGACATCCGCCGCATCACGCAGGCCGCACATCGCGTCGGCGCCTTGGCCGGCTGGGACCTGGCCCACGCCGCGGGCAACCTCGAACTCCGCCTCCACGAGTGGGACGTCGACTTCGCCTGCTGGTGTTCCTACAAGTACGTGAACGCCGGGCCCGGGGCGATCGCCGGTTGCTTCGTCCACGAGCGGCACGGAACGAACGCCTCGCTTCCCCGCTACGCCGGATGGTGGGGCAACGAGCCTGCCACCCGCTTCCAGATGCAGTTGATCCCGGAGTTCCTGCCGCGAGCCGGCGCCGACGGCTGGCAGCTCTCGAACCCGCCGATCTTGGCCATGGTCCCGCTCCGGGCCTCGCTGGAGCTGTTTGACCAGGCGACCATGCCAGCCCTCCGCGCCAAATCGCGGGTCCTGACCGGCTATCTGGCCTGGCTCCTCCGCGAGTTCGCCGGCGGCCAGAACGGCTGGGAGGTGGTGACGCCGAGCGATCCCGAGTCGCGAGGCTGCCAGCTCTCGATCCTCGTCCACGACCGGCCCCGCGAGCGGTTTGCCGCACTCGGCGCGGCGGGCGTGGTCTGCGACTTCCGCGAGCCGAACGTCATCCGCGTGGCGCCGACGCCGTCCTACAACGGCTTCCACGAGGCGTGGCGCTTCGCCCGCATCCTGACCGGCCTGGGGACCTGACCATGGCACTGCGCGTCCTCGTCGTCGGCGCCGGACTCGGCGGCTCGCTCCTCGCCACCTACCTCGCCCGGGCCGGCCATCGCGTGGTCCTGGTCGAGCGGCGCGGCGATCCGCGGGCCAAGAACTACGTGGGCGGGCGCTCCATCAACTTGGCCATCTCGGCCCGCGGCATCCACGCCCTGGAGCGGGCCGGGCTCGCTGGCAAGCTGTTGGAGCACGGTGTTCGCATGCCGGGGCGGATGATCCATCCGGTCCACGGCGAGCCGGTGTTCCAGCCCTACTCGAGCGATCCGAAGCGGGCCAACAATTCGGTGAGCCGCTCCGAGCTCAACCTGCTGCTGCTGAACGCGGCGGGTGACGAGCCCAACCTCGAGCTCCGCTTCGACCGCCCCTGCCTCGATGTCGATTTCGCGGCCCCGGCGGCGATCTTCCGCCGTCCGGACGGCGAGGCGGAGCGGATCGAGGCCGACCTCGTGGTGGGGGCGGACGGCGCCTACAGCGCGGTCCGCGGCGCCATGCAGCGGACCGAGCGGTTCTCGTACAGCCAGGAGTTCCTCGGCCACGGCTACAAGGAACTCACCATCCCGCCCGCGCCAGGCGGCGGCTTCCGCATCGCCGAGCACGCCCTGCACATTTGGCCCCGCGGCGGCTCGATGATGATCGCCCTGCCGAACCGCGACGGCTCCTTCACCTGCACCCTCTTCTGGCCCTTCGAAGGGCCGGGCAGCTTCGCCGAGGTGCAGGGAGACGCTGCGGTCCTCGAGCACTTCGGCCGCTTCTATCCCGACGCGGTGCCGCTGATGCCGACCTTGGCCGAGGACTTCCGCACCAACCCGGTCGGCTCCATGGTCACCGTGCGGTCCTCGCCCTGGCACGTCGGCGGCAAGGTCGCCCTCCTCGGCGACGCCGCCCACGCGGTGGTGCCCTTCTACGGGCAAGGGGCGAACGCGAGCTTCGAGGATTGCGAGGCCCTCGTCGACTGCCTCGCCGCCTTCCCCGGAGATCTGCGGGCGGCCCTCGACCGCTACCAGGAGATGCGGATCGTGAACGCCAACGCCATCGCCGACATGGCCCTCGCCAACTTCATCGAGATGCGCGACAAGACCGGTTCCCGCCTCTTCCGGGCCAAGAAGAAGCTCGAGCACGGCCTGCACGGGATCCTCGGCGACGCCTACCTGCCGCTCTACGACATGGTTTCCTTCACCACCATCCCGTACGCCGAGGCCCGGGAGCGGGCGCGGCTGCAGGATCGCCGGGTGCTCGCCGCCGCGGCAACGATCGCCTCGATCGCCCTCGTCGGCGCCGCGTGGGCCCTGGCCTAACCACGGCTGGCGGGTCGTATCATGCCCGCGTGGAACCGATTGCCGATGGCACCTTGGGCCGACCCCGCTGCTCCAACTGCGGGCATGACCTGACCGCCCTCACCGAGAGCAGCAAGTGCCCGGAGTGCGGACGGCCGCTGGTCGAGGTGCTGGTGCGCGACGGGAGCGCCCTCACCAAGCTGGTCGGTCGGCGCTACACCTCGAAGGCCAAGCTGTTTGGCATCCCCGCCATCAGCATCGCCTACGGGATCGGCCCCGACGGGAAGCCCGGCCACGCCCGAGGCTGGATCGCCTTGGGCGACAAGGCGACCGGGGTCATCGCCTGCGGTGCGATGGCCACCGGCGTCGTGTCCTTTGGAGGCCTCGCGATCGGCGTCCTCTCGGCAGGCGGTTGCGGGATCGGGTTGCTCAGCGCCATGGGCGGCATGGCCATCTCGCCCCTCGGGCTTGCGGTGGGGGGCTGCGCTATCGGGGCGCTGGCCACCGGCGGCGTCTCGCTTGGCGTCGGAGCCAGCGGCGGCATGACCGTCGCCGTGTTCGGCATGGGGCCGCCAAGTTCGACCTTCGCCCTGCACAAGATGAGTCCGCGCGGCGAGGGCGCTCCGCAGGCCAAGGCCTTCTTCGAGCTCTTCGAGTGGCTCTTCGGTTCGCCGCGCGGCATGTTCACGACCATCCGTGTCCTCATGTGGCAGGCGGCGGTGATGGCCTTCGCCGCCCTGCTCCTGGCCTTGCCCGCATTCCTGCGCTGGCAGCGGAGCAGCGAGGACGACGCGCCGACCCCCTACTCGTCGAGCTAACCGTTGGCCCTGGCCATCCACGACATCACGCCCCCGGTCACCGCCTCCCTCGCCGTCTGGCCGGGCGACACGCCGCCCAGCCGCGAGGTGCTCTGCACCATCGCCGGCGGAGCCGCTGTCACCCTGTCGACGCTCCGGGCCACGGTCCACCTCGGAGCCCACGCCGACGGCCCGAACCACTATGGCGACGGCGAGCCGGGCATCGAGGCCGTTCCGCTCGACCGCTATCTCGGCCCCTGCCAAGTGATCCATGTCGACGTCGGCCGCAACGAGCGGGTGCGCCTCGAGCATCTCGGCGTGGCAGTCACCCAGCCGCGCGTCCTCCTTGCCACCGGCACTTTCCCCGACCCCGAGCGCTTCAACGAGGACTTCGCCGCCCTCGACCCCGGCCTCGTCGATTCGCTCCACGCCCGCGGCGTGGTCACCATCGGGATCGACACCCCGAGCGTCGACCTCTTTTCCTCGAAGGAACTGCCCGCCCACCGCCGCTTCCTCGCCAACCGGATGGCGATCCTCGAGGGCCTTCGGCTGGGCCGCGTGCCGGCGGGGACCTACGAGCTGATAGCCCTGCCGCTCCCGTTGGTTGGCTTCGATGCGAGCCCGGTGCGGGCCGTGCTGCGCGAGCTGCCGGGCTGACCGGCGGCGGGGTCAGAGGGCCGCGATGGCCTTCACCTCGACCGCGATCGGGGTGGGCAGGGCATTGATCTCGATCGTGGTGCGGGTCGGGTTGGGGTTCCCCGGGCCGGCGAAGTACTCGGCGTAGACCTTGTTGTAGGTGGGGAAGTCGGCCTTCATGTCGGTCAGGAAGATGGTCACGTCGGCGATCGCCGTCCATGGCACGCCGGCGTCCTCGCAGACGGTCCGCAGGTTGTCGAAGCAGGAGCGGCACTGGGCCTCGATGTCCTTCGCCGCCACCTTCCCGTCGGGCCCGAGGGTCACGCCGGGGATCTCCTTGGTCCCCCGCTTCCTGGGGCCGACACCTGAGAAGAAGACCAGGTTGCCGACCCGCTTGGCGTGGGGGTAGGGGCCGACGGGTTCGGGGGCGCGATCGGAACGGACGTCGTGCTTGGTCATGCCGTGTTTTGTACAGTTGTTGGGATGCTCCCGCCCGACCCAGCCATTGCCATCGTCGGCGCCACCGGCGCCGTGGGAGAGGAGTTCCTCTCCATCCTCGCCCAGCGTCGCTTCCCGCACCGCTCCCTGCGGCTCCTCGCCAGCAAGCGGTCGGCCGGGACGATCGTCGACTTCATGGGCCGGAAACTGCTGGTCGAGGAGCTCACCGAGGACTCCTTCGACGGCGTCCACCTGGCCCTCTTCTCGGCCGGCAAGGCCGTCAGCAAGCACTACGGGCCGATCGCTGTGCAGGCCGGGGCCTTGGTCGTCGACAACTCCTCCTGCTTCCGCATGGATCCGAGCGTCCCGCTGGTCATCCCCGAGGTGAACGGCGACGAGCTCGACCGCCTCACCAAGCCCTGCATCATCGCCAATCCTAACTGCTCGACCATCATCGCCTTGGTCGCGGTCACCCCGCTCCACCGGGCGGTCGGCATCGAGCGGATGGTGGTCAGCACCTACCAAGCGGCGAGCGGGGCCGGGGCCCAGGCCATGAAGGAGCTCGAGACGCAGTGCCGCGAGTTCGTGGCCGGATTCCCCTACACCACCAAGATCTTCGGGCGGCAGTACCTCTTCAACGTCTTCAGCCACAACTCGGCGATCGGGCCCGACGGCTACAACGAGGAGGAGAAGAAGCTCCTCCTCGAGACGCGGAAGATGTGGCGCGACGACGCGGTGCGGGTGAGCGCGACCTGCGTGCGGGTGCCCACGCTCCGTGCCCACTGCGAGTCGATCAACCTCACCTTCCGCGGCTCGCTCTCCGAGGCCGAGGCCCGCGAGCTGTTGGGCAAGGCCCCCGGCCTCCGAATCGTCGACGACCGGGCCGCCAACCGCTTCCCCGAGCCGCTCGACGCCTCGGGCGGCGACGACGTCCTCGTCGGCCGCATCCGGGCCGACATCAGCCAGGCTCCGGGCAAGGGGATCGACCTCTTCGTGGCCGGCGACCAGATCCGCAAGGGGGCGGCCCTCAACGCGGTGCAGATCGCCGAGCGCTTCATGCGGTCCAAGGTCCTGGCCTGAACCTCGCGCCGAATTCGGCTTTTTCTCTCGCCAACCGCGGAACCGCCCGATACCTTGTCTCGCATAGTATCTGGCCTCGCCAGCCATGGCGGGGCAAAGGAGCGTTCCATGCGGATCGAGACGGAACTCATGCGCGGCGCGGGGCCGGTGGCGGTGCTCAAGGTCCTCGAGCGCGGCGAGCTGTACGGCTACGAGCTGGTCGAGACGCTCGCCAAGCGGAGCGACGGGCTCCTCAACATGGGGCAGTCGACGCTCTATCCGATGCTCTACAACCTCGAGGCCAAGGGGCTGGTGGCCAGCCGCTGGGAAGGCGGCGAGGGACGGCCGCGGAAGTACTACCGGCTCACCGACAAGGGCAAGAAGAAGCTCGTCACGGCCAGCAAGGAATGGAAGGACATGGCCCAGGCCCTGAGCGCCTTGGGGATCCTCCTGCTCGCACCGCTGGCGGGAGCGTGACATGGAGGCCAACCCCACGAACATCGCCACCCGCCCCGACACGGGAGTGCGGCCGGCATCGGCGCGGCAGGCGATCGAGGAATGCGGCCTGGACGAGCCGGTCCGCCAGCTCATCGCCAAGGTCGTGAAGCGGGTGGGAGGCACGCGGCGCGAGCGATGCGACGTGGCCCTCGAGCTGATCGCCCACTTCGCCGATGCCCGGACCGCAGGCCAGTCGGGCAGCGAGTCGATCGCCGCGTTCGGCGACGTGCGCACGGCGGCGAAGCTCCTGCGCCGCGCCGTCTTCCGCAAGCGCGGCGCGCTGGCCCAAGGCTGGTGGTGGACGACCCGCGCGATTGCCGCGTGCATCGCCGGCGTCGTCGGGCTCTATGGCCTGCTCGCCGTGCGGTTTTTCCTCGGCGCGCCGAGCATCACGATCGACTCGGTCGCCGCGTTGCGGGCCCTCGTTCCGCCGGCCTCGTCCGAGGAGCAGGCCTGGCCCCTCTATCGCGAGGCGATGTCCAACCTGAAGCGGTTCGAGACAGGCGGGTGGTACGCCACGGGCGATCGTGGCAAGGGCATCGGACCGTTAGAGTCGGACGATGCGTCGAGCGCCGCCTGGAGCCAGGCAAACGACGCCCTGGCCAGGCAGTCCGCCGACCTCGATCGCCTTCGGAGGGCTGCCATGCTCCCGAGCCTCGGGATCGAGTATGGCACGCTCTCGGCCGAGGACCGGGCGCTCTTCGGGCTGATCGGCGACCCCGGCGCATCCTCTGATCCGGTGTGGGGCGGCTCGACGCTCACCATCGTCCTGCCGTATCTCGGTGAGCTGCGGCGCGCCTCGCGATGGCTGTCCTGCGACGCCCGCCATGCCGTCGCCGAGGGAAAGGCCTCCCGAGCGGTCGACGACATCGAAGCCATCGTGGGCATCGCCAAACAGTTGCGACGCCCCGTCCTGATCGACCAGCTGGTCGGCTTCGCGGTCCTCTCGCTCGCCCTCGACACGACCCAGAAGTTGCTGGCCGAGGTACCCCAGGCGTTCACGCCCGCCGATCTCGAGCGCCTGGCGGCGCTGCTCGACGAGGTCCGGGCCACGTCGATCCATATCGACTTCACCGGCGAGCGCATCGGCGCCGCGGACGTCCTGCAGCGGCTCTACACCGATGACGGCAACGGCGATGGCCGGCTTGCCCCGACGGCGCTTAGGCAAGGTTCGCTCTACACGACGCTGGGCCTGCGGCCACCCCCGAGCGGCGCCCTGCAATCCGCCTTGGGGCCGGCTTTCTCGCTGGCGGCACCTTCGCGTCGCGAACTATGCGAGCAGATCGAGCGGCAGATCGCTGCCGCGGAGGAGCTCCAGCGGAAGCCGCTCTGGAATTGGTCGAGGCACGACTACGAGGCGATCGTCCTCGATCGAGCCCCGAGGAGCCGGCTGCTGCACATCGCGGGGCTGGACGGGCTCTCCGGAGAGCTCGCCGGAGTCGCTGCCCTTCGCCTCCTGCCCGCCCTCGAGCTCCGCCTCGACGCCACCCGCCTCGCGGTGGCCTTGGTCCGGCAGCACCAGCGATCCGGCGCGTGGCCGGCATCGCTCGCCGAGCTCGACCCTTCGTTCCTGCGCTCCCCCGCCCTCGACGTCTTCGACGGCAAGCCGCTGCGCTACGCCCCCCGCCACGGCCAGCCCGTGATCTGGACCATCGGCCCCGACCGGACCGACGACCAGCTTTCGAGCGTCCTCCTGCAGCGCTGGGCCGCCACCGTAGACCTGTGGCCCAGCCAGGTCGATGCCGCGGGCCGTCCCTGGCCCCGCGGCGACCTGATCCTCTGGCCGCCGCAGCAGGAGGAGGAGGCGCCGGCCGGGGAGCCGGTGCCGGTGGGGCCCTAACTGCACGCGAGGACCTCGCCGCTCGGAGGCGGTCGCCCGCTGCGGCCCCCGCAATCAGCGGGCGGGCGGCTTGACCTCCACCCGTGCCGCGAATTGGCCGTTCTCGAAGCGATAGTTGAAGACCAGGGTGACCCGCGCGTCGCGGAACACTTCCATGTCCGGACTCGTCTCGTAGTTCCTGGTCATGACACCGTGGAGTTCCGACTCGAAGCCCCTCCGATCGAAGTCCTCCGGGCTCACTCCGATGATGGTGTAGCTGTAGAGCAGGACCCTACCGGGCAGGGCCATCGTCGAGTCCCATCGCGTATTCTCGTCCACCCGCATCGGAAGCGAACTGTTGAGCTGGTTCGCCAGCTCGGTGAGCGCCTGGTGGACGCTCGCTGACTCGGCGTCCTCGGCAGCCGAGCCCTGGACGCTGGTCGTGGGTTTGTCGGTCGCCCCGGCGGCGATGTTCGCGTGGTGCATGATGAAGCTGAAGCCGACGATGGCTGCCGAGAGCAGGGTCCCGATCCCGGAGGTGGTGACGATGGCGGCGGTGCGAGCGGACATGGCTGTCTCCTGGCGTGCTTGCCCTGCCGACGGTCGCGGGCTCCGCCCCGGTGGCGATACGACGCGCTGCCGGCAGGTCGACCCCAAAGCGACGCCGGCGATGAGCCCTGCAACCGCTTCTCCGCCGAATCGGCCCTAGGCGCCGGAGAAGCAATCTTGCGAGAATCTGTTGCAGGCCTCTCTCCCGAGATCGCTTCTCATCCACAGGTCGGACCGGGCTGTCGTCCCCGACCAGCCAACCATGCAGCAACCGGACGTACCCGAACACGGTCCCTGCCCAAGCGACGCCGCGGAGACCGATCCGCCCCGCCTCTGGTTCCTCAGCGGCAGCTGCCAGGACACGGAGTTCGTGGTGCCTGCGGAAGGCTGCACGCTGGGACGATCACGAAGCTGTTCCGTGCGCATGGACTCCGAGCTCGACACGCTCGTCTCGGGGCACCACGCCCGGATCCGCTTGGACGGGCAAGGCCGGTGGTGGATCGAAGATCTCGACTCCAAGAACGGGACGTGGAAGGAGGAATCGCGGCTCCAAGCCCCGGCCCCCATCGCTCCGGACGACGAGTTCTCGCTCGGCCCGCCCCGTGTCGCGGGCTCCGTTCGCTTCTACGTGCGATTCCTGGCGGCACGGCGGCGGGCACGAGCGGGTGATCCGCCACGCCCGCGAATCGGGGATCTGGTGAGCGAGTAACGAAGCGGCCGGGTGGCTCCCGCCTCACTGCGGCAGCAGGCCGCGCAGCTTGGCTCGGGCCGCAGACCAGTCGTTGTAGACCGTTCGTTCGGCCACCCCGAGGGTCGTGGCGATGTCGCCCATCGTCGCCCCGGAGAAGTAGCGCAAATCCACGACTCGGGCGAGTTGGGGATCCTGCTCGTCGAGCGTCTCGAGGGCCTCGGCCAGGGCCAGGAGATCGTCGGTATCAAACTCGCGACGCTCAAGCGGGGCGGCGATGTCCACGTCCTCGATGCCCAGGCGCCGGAACGCCCCGCCTCGCTTCACCCGCCCCTTGCCCCGGGCATGGTCGATGAGCACCTGCCGCATCGCGTTTGCCGCGACGCGAAAGAAGTGCTGCTTGTCCGCATAGCTGACATCGCCGCGCTGGGCAAGACGCACGTAGGCGTCGTGCACCAAGGCCGTGGGCGTCAGCGTGTGGGAGGGCCGCTCGTTCGCCATCTGGGCGTTGGCGAGGGCCTTCAGCTCGGGGTAGATCTGCTGGAACGCCTGATCCTGCTTCATGGCAGAGCCTCGTGCCACCCGAGATTCGCTTCCCGAGGGCGGTGTCGCTTCGACCGGATTGTCGTGGCGGTCGGGCGTGTCCGCAAGAGTGGCCTGAAATCCAAGCCTCGCCGTGCAGGTACGGTAGCGGGCGTCGCCTCAAGGGGAGCACCTTCACGCCCCACCGAGATCGTCCCATGCAACGATTCGTCCCGCTGGCCATCGCCTCCCTCCTTGCCCTCTGTGGTTGCCAAACCACTCGCCCAGGCGAGGAGCGGGTCATTCCGCAGCCCACGATCCCAAGTTCGCCCGCCGCCTCGCACTACGCCAACGCGAGGAAGGCGACGCAACAAACGCTGATGCTGGATCTCTGCCCGACGGAACGAGCGAATCGCATCAGGACCTACGCCCTCCCCTACCTGCGGGATGCCGTGGCCAACGACCCGCTGGTGCCCCCGGTCATCAGCACCAAGCTCGGCGACCTCACCCTCCTCTGCGAGGGCCCCGCCAGCGATGAGGCCCTCCAGGCCTATGCCCTCTCCATCGCGAACTACGGGAACTGGTGGCCACCCGGCTGGTTGGGAGTCGCCCGCTGCAAGGCGGCTCGCGGCGACCTTGCCGGCGCCGAGGAAGCGCTCCGGCAGGCGGAAGCGAGCGTCATCAACCTTGAGCGCCGGGTGGCGCAAGGGGCCGACCTTCCCCAGCAACGCAACTTCCTCGAGGTCGTCGGAATCCTCCCCACCAAGCTCCCGCCGCCCACCGGCAACGACCAGACCCTCGAGATCTACTGGAGCATGCTGCATGAGGTCGGGGCCTGGGAGCGCACCGATGTGGCGCCGGCCGCGGCCAGCGGTCGGCAGATCGTCGCGCGGTGGAAGGCCGAGAGCATCCTGGTCCGCTCCGAGATCCGAGGAGAGGGCCCGGGGCACCAAGGTCCCTCCGCCGAGGCCCTCGACCTCGCCCTCGCGATCGACCCCACCTTCACCGACGCGAGGCTGCGGAAGGCCGCTCTGTGCTACTCGAGCGGAGATCTGCGCACCGCCTGGGCCCTCGTCTCCCCCTTCGCGACGGCCTCCTCCGGCGGCGACGCGTTCGCCGCCACCTGCCGCGACGTTCGCGTGCTGCGGCTTGCCGCCAACACCACGCGTCGCCTCGCAGCCGAGAGCGGAGACCAAGACCTACATGGGCAACAGCCGGCCGAGCTGGCGGAATCGCTCTTCGCCCAGATCGCGATCCTCAACCCGCAGCACGGACGGGCCGCCGCGGAACGGGCGGAGAACCTGATCGCCCTCGTCGAGCGGAAGCCGGCGCTGCAAGCCGAGTTCGTCCCGTTCGCCCGGACCTATCTCACGCAGGCCGCAGAAGCCCGGGAGTCCTGCTGCGATCCGGCCCAGGTCGCGGATCTGGAACGACGGCTGGCCCGACTGGCCCCCCAGGGGAGCGGCGGGACTCGGTGACGGCAGCCTCTTTTCCGGACTGCCACGGTCAACGCGAGGCTCGACACCACGATGACTTGGAGGAACGCCAGCCCCCGCTGGCACTCGCCCCATCGTCCCAGGAGCCTTCGATGAGCAATCCCATCCAGCCTGTCGGTCCCGCTGTTCCCTTCGGCTACGTCCCGGAGACCGGGCCTAACGCGGCGGAGGTCGCCGGCAACCTCGCCAACCTTGCCCTCAACGTGGCCAGCACGGTGAGCGGCGGTGGCATCGGGGGCATCGGCGGGCTTGGTGAAGCGGCGGCCTACGCCCAGTTGATGCAGCAGCAGAACCGCATCCAGCAGGAAACGCTCGTCTACAGCGCCCAGTCGAACGCGAGCAAGGCCCAACACGACACGAAGAAGACGATCGTCAACAACTGGCGCGGCGGCTAACGCGGCGATCGCCGCGCGCATCCCCCTATCTCCCCTCTTCCGTCCCCAGGTGAGAGCCACCGAGGGCAGCATGACCGCGACCAATCCCACCGGGCCATCGGGATTCACCCGATCGACGCTCCCCCTTCCCACACGCCCCCCCTCGGACCAGAACGGCTTCCGCGTGGAGGCGCCCAAGATCCCCGACCGACCCACCCGAGCGTCAGAGGTCGAGGCCCTGGCCGTCACCGGCGGCGCGGGCTTGGCGAGCGAAGTGCTCGCCCAAGTTCGGGCCGGAGCCACCCGTGAAGAGGCCTTGCACGCCGTGATCGCTCGGCAGCTCGAGTCGACCTACGGGCCAGCCTTGGCAGCTCGGCTCGCTCCGCACGCGGCACGGCTCGTCTCGAGCGACCCGGTGTTCCAGGTGACCTTCGATCGCGCGTTCCGGGCGGCAACCGACGCCTGCAACGAGCGATGACTTCGACGGCAGCAGCAGGCTGCGATCCGAGGCACTCATGAATCCGCTCCCGATCCACTCGCCGGCCAGTCCCGTCACGCCGCCCCTTCCCCAGCCCACAGGCTTCCCCGCCGTTGGCCAGCAGGAGCAGCCGTTGGGTCGGGACTTGGGTCGGAGCGCCTTCGACGTGGTGCGCGAACGGAGGGACCTCGAGGCGACGGCTCGAGCAGAGGCGGAGGCTGCTGCCCAAGCCGAAGCGGCGCTCCCCACGATCCTGGAGCCAGGCATGGCCGAGCAACTCGCATCGGCGAGCCGCTCGACGGAGCACCTCGGCGGCGTCTTCGTCCACCTGAAGAACGCCCAGGACATCCAAGCCCGCATCGATACGGCGATCGCCAAGGGCCTGCCCGCCGATCACCCTTCGGTGCATCGAGCGACCCAGTTGATCCACGGCGAGCTCCTCGCCGCCCAATGCCAAGCCCAGACCGCTGGCCTGAGCCTCGAGGCCGCCTCGAAGGTCATCGAATCGGGCACCTCGGGTGTCCGCACCGTCCTCCAGACCCAGGCGTGAACGAGCCGCCGCCGGAGTGCCCATGCCAACCCGCCCAAACCATCGTCGACGCTGGATCCTCGCCTTGTGCGCCGCAGCGACGCCCGCCCTTGCCGGGTGCACGCCTCACGACGCCGAGGTGATGCGGTCGAACGACCAGCGCGAGATCGACGCCGCGGTGCATTGGCTGTCGACGTACGGGGCCCATCCGACGATCTCGACCATCGGGGACGCCCGCGAGCCGATCTTCATCGTGCGGGTCGATGCGAGCGAAGAGATCGGATCTCGCGCCCTGCTCCACCAACTCGAGCTGCCGCGTGCCGAGGAGCCCGAAGGCGAATCCATCGGGATGCTGCCGACCCCGGCGGACGACCGCCTGAAGCTGATCCGGAGCCGCCAAGCCGAACTGTCCGCGGCCATGGAGATGGACAGCCGGGTGATCGCCGCCCGCGTGCACCTGGTCCTCCCGCCTGGAAAGGAGGTCGGCCGAAGCACCGAACAGGTCGTGCCCCAAGCGTCGGTGATGATCAAGTACGTCGGGGATGCCGATCCGAACGAGCTGGCCTCCATGGCCCGGACCTTGGTGGCCCACGGCGTGGATGGGATCTCCTCGGTCGAACAGGTCGGCGTGACCACCACCCGCGTCGATCCTGCCCGCATCGAGCTGGAGGCGGAGCGAGGCGACAACACCGCCGCCCTTCGCACGCAGCGGAATACGCTCGGCTTCACCTCGGGCGTCCTGCTGCTCGCCTTCGTCGGGGCCTTGACCGCCTACTTGCGGGGATTCGGCCAGCGTGCCTGATCGCAGCGACCAAGCGGCGTTGCGCCATCAGGCCAAGGCCCTCATCGCTGCGGCCCGAGGCGGCGACCGCAACGCGGCGGCCAAGCTCGCTGCGATGCTCGAAGCCGAGCGTGCCCAACGACTCCGCGAAACCGCCTCGATCGGCGATGGCCGGCCGCTGCAGCCGCTCGCCTTCTGGCTGGCGAGCGGGGAGCGCAGCGATCCATCCGCCCAGGCGGTCCGGACCGAGCCGGGGTCGCCCTCCTTTCAGGCATTCGCGGAGTTGCCGCCGAACGAGGCGAGGGAGCGATGCGAGGGAGTTGGGCTGGCCGCGGCTGCGATGGGGATCGCCGCGGCGAACCCGGACCTCCGGGCCCGACTCCTCGCCAGACTCGGCGCCGCGACCGCCGCCCGCATGGAGGCCATTCCGGCGGCCGACGGCTCCCGCCCCGAGAGCGAGGTGCTGCTCGCCTGTCTTCTCCGGCTGGGGCGGGACCGTGCGGGCTCCGCGTTGGTGGCGGCCCTCGGCCGGCGGATCCTTGCCACCAGTCTCGCTTCCCTCGCCGCCGACTCACGTGCAGCGCTGCGGGAGTCGAGCCACGGCGACCGCCTGACAGCGCTCGAGTCCCTCGAACCGCTTCCCTTGCAGGAGACGGTCGTGACGTCGCTTCTCCACCAGGGCTGGCGTCTCTCGATCTAGCGCCACGAGCCCCATCCGGAGCGCGGCGTGAACCGACCATCGGACCATCCAAGCGATCCCGTCGCCGCCCACATCGTGCGCGGCGCCACCGGACTGCAACCGCTGCACCGACCCGCCCGCTACCTCAAGGGGGCGGTCTACGAGGCGGAGTGCGAGGCAGCCCGGGTGCGCGAGGAGGCGGATCGCCAACGCGCCGAGCTGGAGCACGTGCGACGTGACGCCGAGGCAGAGGGGCGCGCGGCCGGATTGGCCGAAGCCGGTTCGCTGCTCCAATCCCTTCGCGCTCACCATCGACAGCTGATCCGCCAGTTCGAGGCGGCTGCGCTCGCCACCGCCACCGCGCTACTGGAACTCCTCCTCGACACCGACGAACGGCTCCACGATGAAGCCGTGGCCCGACTGGCCGCGTCGCTCCTCTCCCGGGCCCGACTTGAGCCGGGCCTCGTGCTCCGCGTGCCCGCCTCCTCGGCAGCCGCGTTCGGCAACCTGCAGGGCGGACTGGACGGCCTCGTCGCGGATCCGGCCGGAGTGACGGTGATCCCCGACGCGTCGCTCCCGGCGGGCTCGCTCCGCATCGAAACCGTGCACGGCGATCGACGCTGCTCGCTCCGCGCCCATCTACGCCACCTTCGCCGCGAAGCCCGCCGCCTCGCCGCGGGAGATGCCCATGACTAGCCAGCCAGACCTTGCAGAGCGCCTCGCCGAGCGGATTCGGTCGCTGCGACAGGGCGACTCGACCGGAGCGCCGGTCGAGGTGGAGGGACACGTCACCGCCAGTGCCGGTCCGGTCCTCCGGGCCGAGCTGCCTGATGCCCGGGTCGGCGACCTCTGCCGCATCGAGCTCGAACCAGGTGTCTGGATCGGCGCCGAAGCGATCGGCTTCGACGAGCGCGGCCTCATGCTCATGCCGATCCGACCGGCGGCCGGAGTCACCCGCAACGCCCGTGTCCGCCGCGCCGGAAGCACCATCACCATCCCCTGCGGCCCGCTCCTTCGGGGCCGTGTGGTCAATGCGATCGGCGAGCCGATCGACGGCGGGCCGTCGCTGCGGGCAGCCCAGCAGGCTCCCATCGTCAGTTGCCCGCCCAATCCGATGCAGCGGGCGCCGGTCGATCGTCCGCTCGAGCTCGGCATCCCGATCATCGACGGGCTGCTCACCGTCGGCCGCGGCCAGCGAGTCGGGATCGCGGCCCCGGCGGGCGTCGGGAAGAGCACGCTCTTGTCCCAGATCGTCCGGCATGTCGAAGCCGACCTGGTCGTCCTGGCTCTCATCGGCGAGCGAGGCCGCGAGGTCCGCCCCTTCGTCGAGACCGTCCTGGCGGCGAGCGAGGGGCGGGCCAGCATCGTGGTCTCGACGAGCGATGAACCCTCGCCAATGCGCCTCAAGGCTGCCCACACCGCGACGGCCATCGCCGAAGCGGCCGCCCGGGAAGGCCAACACGTGGTCCTCCTGATGGATTCGGTTTCTCGCTACGCCCGCGCCTTGCGCGAGCTCGGCCTCGCCCGGGGCGAGCCGCCTGGTCGCCAGGGCTACCCAGCGTCCGTGTTCGAGCTCTTGCCGCGGCTCTTCGAGCGAGCCGGGAACGGCGCCGTCGGCTCGATCACCGCCTTCTACACCATCCTGGTGACCGGCGACGACCTCACCGAGCCGATCACCGACGAGGCGATCAGCCTCCTCGACGGGCACATCGTGCTGAGCCGCGAGCTCGCCAACCGCGGGCAGTATCCGGCGATCGACGTGCTGCGCAGCGTCAGCCGCCTCATGAACGACCTGGTCGACGAAGGTCACCGCCGAGTCGCCACGCGATTCCGCGGCATCATCGAGCTCTACGAGCGGAACTACGACCGGATCGCACTCAAGCGGTACGAACCGACCAACGAGGATGAACGCGACCTCTACACGCGGGTGGAATCCGCCCTCGGCTTCCTTCGGTCCCGGCACCCACGGCGATCCCTGGGCGAGACGCGGCGGACGCTCGAGACGATCTGCTTTGGCGAGCAGGGACTGCCATGAGCGGGCGCGTCGGATTCCGATTCTCGCTGCAGCCGTTGGTCGAGAGCGCCCGGCTCGACGTCGACCACGCGGAAGCGATCGCGGCCCGGGCCCAGGAGGCGGTGGCGAAATCGCGACGGTGCCTGGCCGAGCATCTCCTCCGGCTCCGGGCCGCCAAGCGGGAGGAGCAGCGGGCTCGAGCCGCGCTCGAGCACCTGATCGCGAGCCGGTGCGACCTCGCCCGTCTCCGCGGCGGCGAGCACGCCATCCACCGCGCCATGCGGTCCGCGTCGCTTGCCGCGATCGAGGTGGACGCGGCCGGCGAGCGACTCGCCGAGGCCGAGCGGCGCCGGGCCGAGGCGGTCGATCGCCGTGACGCCGCGATCGTGGCCCTGAAGGAGCTGCTCCGCCAACGCGAACGGGCGGAGGCTGCGTTTCGCCGCGCGGAGGAGCGGCGGCAGGAGCGGAAGCTCGAGGACGAGGTGAGCGAGCGGCGTTGGGGCCCGGCGGTCTGATAGCGGTCAACCGGCGAGTCCGTCCCCCGATCACCCTGGGGAGGACCCATCATGCTCGTCCCCTCGACCGGCCCGTCCGACACCCAGCGCACCGACGCCCGCGAGGATCGCCGCGCCGAAGACGATCGACAGTTGGCGAAGGCTCGGCAGCTCTCCGCCGACCTGCGCGCCGCGAGCCTGGTGCAGGCCCTGCTGCGCGGTCGTCCGAGCGCTCGGCCTGCTCCGGTCGTCGGCGCCATGGCACCCGCCCACGCGGACCAGGGTCCCCGCACCGCGGGCAGCACGCCCGGTCGGGAGACAGGCCGCCCGCAGGAGAGGTCCACGGAGCCCGCCGAGCCCCACACCTCACAGAAGGCAGCCGATCCGCGAGTTGGCCGCCGGCCGACCGAGGAACGCGCGTCGAGCACCCACGCCGCCGTCCCCACCCCTTCGCCGGAGCTCGCTGCCGTCCCGTCCCGGGCAGCCGCGGCGATCGACGGGAACCGGACGGCGGCGCCCCAGCAAGCGCGTCGGGCCGAGCTTCGCACCGAGGTCGTGGAGGCGGTGGTGCGAGCCTGCCGAGCGGACGAGCGGTCGCCAGGCGACACCCGCATGACCCTCGAGATCGTCCCGAGCGGCGGGCGAGGCGGCTTCACCATGGATGTGGCGACGCGCGGCGAAGGCAAGGTCGCCCTGCGGTTTCGCAGCGGGAGCATGCCGCTCACGACGAGCGACGTCGAACAGGTGATCGAACGGCTCGCCGCCCGTGGAGTCCAGGTGGTCGAGTCCTCCGTCCAAGGCGTTTGAGCGAGGAACGATGACCGCAAGTCCCAGCCTGTGCCTCTCGTCTCAGCAGGGATTGCCTCCCTGGCACATCGACCTCCTCCTCGGCGGGGCGAAGCTCGGGGGCCGCGCAGGTGCCCTGCCGGAGCAACTCGGTCTTTGGCTGTCAGCGTGGGCGCCACAGGCGGCGACGGCAGTTCAGGCCTGCCTGCGGCGGCCGGTGCACATGGTCCGCTCCGCCAATGCGACGCCTGCGTCGATCGCCGAGGCAGCGGTTCTTGCTCTCGAGTTGTCGGTCGACGGCGTGGAAGGCGCCTTCCGGCTCGCCCTGGACGGCGCCGCCTGTCGAGCCCTCGCCCAGCCGCTGCTCGCCGATCTCACCTCACTGCGTCCGCGAGGCGACCTCTCTTCGGTCGAGCTTGGCGCGGTCGAGTTCCTCGTCGCCGAGCTTGCCGACTCGCTTGCTTCGAGGGCGAGTCTGGCGCAGCTCACCTGCGGCCCGGTGGGCGGCGGTGCCCGCCGCGCCGCGCGGGCTTGGCTCCAGGACCGCGAACGGATCGCCCTGCCGGTGACGATCGCGGTGGGCGCGACGCGCGGACATGGCCTCATCGACGTCTCGCGGAGCCGCCCCCTTCGCCTGCCGCTCGAGGCGATGGCCGGGGGTCCCGGCGCATCGGCCGGCACCGAAGTCGCCGTCCGGCTCGAGATCGGGCGTCTCGAACTCGTCGAGAGCGAAGCGGCGAGCCTCGAGCCAGGCGACGCGCTCCTCCTTCCCCTCACCGAGCTTGGCGCCGCGACCTCGCGCTTCCGCCTCGCCACCGATGCCGGCATCGCCTTCGCCGAGGCCCGCGTGCGAGCCGACGAACCGCTGGTCTGCTCGGTCACCGCCGAACGGATCGGACTCGTCCTGCCGAACTCACCTCCAGCACCCGGACTCGCCCGCCTGCGGGTGACGCTTGGCGAGGCACGGCTCGATCGAGCCGGCCTGGAGCGACTGCGGGCGGGGGACATTGTCGATCTGGCCAAGGACGACGTGGACGCCCGGATCGAGGTCGTCTCCGGCCTGCCGGCTGCCCCGTGGTGCGGTCGTCTGGTCCGCTCCGGGGCCCAATTGGCGGTCCAAGTCCACCATCGCGTGCAGGAGGGGGCGCCATGATCGCTTCTCTCCTCGCCATGTTGCCCGACGTCGATGCCACTTCCGGGGCGGGACCGCACGGTCTCGCCAAGCTCCCGACCTTCGGCGACGAGCTGCTTCACATGCTGCTCCCGCTCGCCATCATCGTGGTCGGCCTGGTGGCCGTCGCCTTCCTGCTCCGTCGCCTCCGGCGAGGCCCGGGCGCGACGGGCACCGGCCGCTCGTTGCGGGTGGCGGAGAGGCTCGACCTCGGGATGCGCCAAGCCATCCTCGTCGTCGAAGGGCGAGGGCGCTCGCTCCTCATCGGAGTCAGCGGCGAGCGCATGACCTTGCTGTCCGAGGAACGGGTCCCCGAGCGGACCGACCAACTCGAGACCGATGCCGGCACCGGACTGGCCCGCGCCGCCATCGCCTCCCTCGCGGAGCAGCGTCGCAGTTTCGCCCGCGGCTGACGCCGAGACGGAGGACAAGCCATGCTGCTCGCAACGACCGGCGGACAACTTTCCACGATCACCGATCCGCAGCACTTCGGCTTGCTGCTCGGGCTCCTCGCCGTCATGGCGATCGTGCCGTTTGTTCTCACTCTGACCACCTCGTTCGCCAAGATCGTCGTGGTGCTGGGCCTCGTGCGCCAGGCCCTCGGCACGCAGCAGACGCCGCCCAACACGATCGTCACCGGCATCGCCCTGATCCTCTCGATCCACGTGATGTGGCCCGTCGCCGACGCGACCTACGCGAACTACCGGCGGCTCTCGGCGACGACCGGCCAAGCCGCGCCTGCGGGCCAGGAAGGCTCGGCAGACGAGCGGTCCAAGGACCCGGTGTCGTTCGGCACGCTGGTCGCCGTGATCCGCTCGGCCCAAGGGCCGATGCACGATTTCCTGGCCCGCAACAGCTATCCGTCCTACGTCGAGCACTTCCGTCAGCTCAGCGAGGGCTCCGGCGAACCGAACCACGCTGGCCCTTCCCTCCGAGAGGACCTGCGAAGCCGCCTCCCCGAGGCCGCTGCGGCGATCGACGACCTCGTCATCTACGCCCCGGCGTTCCTGCTGAGCGAGCTGACCAAGGCCTTCCAGATCGGCTTCCTCCTCTTCATCCCGTTCCTCGTCCTCGACCTTGTGGTCGGCAACGTGCTGCTCGCCATGGGCATGCAGATGCTGAATCCGCAGACGGTCTCGCTGCCGCTCAAGCTCCTCCTCTTCGTGGTCATCGACGGCTGGTACCTCATCCTGGACGGCCTCGTCCGCTGCTACCGCTAGCGCTGCGAAGTCCTCGGCCTGCACCATGGGCACCGACACCTTCATCCTCGTGACTCGGGAAGCGCTGCTCCTGGTCCTGACGCTCTCGGCCCCGGTGCTGGTCGCAGCCCTCGCCGTCGGACTCCTCGTCAGCATCCTGCAGGCAGCGACCCAGGTGCAGGAACAGACGCTCTCGGCGACACCCAAGATCGTCGCCGTGGTCGTGGTGCTCATGGTGACCGGGCTTTGGATGCTGCGGACGATCGCCGTCTTCGCTGCGGCGATGTTCGAACTCATCGGCGACGTCGGCCACGGGACGGGCCCGTGAGCGCAGCGCTCCCAACCGGCGGGAGCGACGCGTGGAACGCCGCCGCCCTGTATGCGGCGCTCCTGGTCGCCAGGCTGATCCCGATCGTCGGCTTCACCCCCCTCTTCGGCGGCGAGGCAACCTCGAGACGAATGCGGGCCGGGCTCGCCCTGCTCTTGGCGGCGCCGATCGCCGTCGTCCGCTCTTCGCCCTCGATCCTCGACCTGGCGCCGGCGACGTACGCGTTGCTCGTGGTGAAGGAGCTGGTGGTCGGAGCAGCCATGGCGATCGCCGTGCTCGGCGTCTTCGAGGCCCTCGTCGCCGCCGGATCGCTGGTCGACTTGGGGCGTGGCCAATCCCTCGCCGCCCTGGTCGACCCGTCGACCCGCCAGCAGGTCTCGCCGCTTGCGTCGTTCCTCCGCCAGGCGAGCCTCGTCCTCTTCCTCACCGCCGGGGGATACGGGGCCGTCGCCTCGGCCTTCGAGGACAGCATCCGGGTCCTGCCGCCCAGCCAGCTCCTGCCCTCTCTGACCGGGAGCGACGTGCTGCTTGAGACCTCGCTTCGCGTGCTGCCGCGCATGTTTCTGATCGCCGTCCGGCTCGCGCTCCCGGTCTTCGCCGTCAGCCTGGTGATCGACGTGGCGTTCGGGCTCCTCGGGCGCGCCGCCAGCGCGTTCGACCTCGGCCAGCTCAGCCTGCCCCTGCGCACGGCGCTTGGTCTCGTCGTCTTCCTGGCGACCTTGCAGCTGGCGTTCTCGACGGCCCAGATTGATCTCGCCGCAGGGCTTGGATTCGTCGCCTCTGGACTTCGATGGTGAGCGTGCAGCATGTCGAGCAGCTCCGGCGAGAAGAAGCATCCCCCCAGCGAGCGCAAGCTCCGCAAGGCACGCGAAGAAGGGAACGTCGCCCAGAGCCGTACGTTGACCGCCTCGGTGGCGACGCTCGCCATCTCGATCGCCCTCGGCTGGTGGATCCCTTCCGCCGGGCTCGCCTTCACCGAGCGGTCGCGCGCCCTCTTGACGCAGGCGTGGGAGCCGCTGTCGGCTCCGAGCCTGGTCGGGGCCCTCCGCACCTTCGCCTGGGAGGGCTTCCTCCAGGTCGCTCCGCTCATGGTTGCCGGCGCGGCGCTCGCCGCCGTCGTGGCATTCCTCCAGGTCGGGCCGGTCGTGGCCACCAAGGCCCTCGCCCCGCGGATCGATCGCCTGAACCCGCTGACCGGGCTCCAGCAGCGCTGCGTCGGCGTCAAGCCGATGGTCGAGTTTCTCCGCGGCATGGTGGGGATCGCGGTGGTCGGCACCGTGACCGGCCTCATCGCCTGGAGCGCCGCACCCACGATCCTTCGGCTCGGCGTCACCGACCTCCCGGACGCTGCGTCCTCGATCGCCGACCTGTGCGCCCGACTCCTTCGCTGGGGTGCCGCCGCGATGGCCATGGTCGGGATCGCCGACTTCGCCTGGCAGCGGTACCGCCATCGCAAGGACCAGGGGATGACCGACCAGGAACTCCGCGAGGAACTGCGCGAGGACCAAGGTGACCCGGCGATCGTCGCGGCCCGCAAGCGCCGCCACCAAGAGATCGTGCGCGACAGTTGCCTCGCCGAGACCCGCCGGGCCACGTTCCTGGCCCGCAACCCGACCCATCTGGCCTGCGCCGTCCGCTACGACCCCACCGAGCATGCTGCGCCGGTCGTGGTGGCCAAGGGCGCCGACCTCATGGCCCTGCGGATGGTCGACCTGGCCCGCGAAAGCGGGGTCGAGATGATCGAGGACATTCCCCTGGCCCGGGCCCTGTATCGGGCCCCTGTCGGACGACCGGTGCCGGTCGAACTCCTCGCCGCCGTGCAGGCGGTGCTGGAGCAGGTCCAGGAGCGCATGCTGCTGCGCGGCGAATGCCCGCCGTGGCTCCCGGCGGTGCTCACGCCCAGCGAGATGGAGCGGATCGAGTCGGCCCTTGCCGAGATCCGCAGCCAGGCCGAAGCGATGCCGAGCGACGGCTCTGACGACTCCGCGGAGTGAGTCGCCCGTCGAACGCGCGGCCTCAACGCCGGGCGATTGGCCTCGACAACTGCCAAGGGTGACGACCGCACCGTGGTCGGCAGCCCCTGCCTCATCCTCGCGAACCACCTAGGAGCACACCATGTTTGGCGGCATCGGGAAGATCCTCGACAAGGCCAAGGACATCGTCACCAACCCCACCGGCGCGGCCCTCGATCTGGCCAAGGACTCCTTCGGGAAGATCGTGGAGGGAGCGCTGAAGGACGTCGCGGGCGGCCTGTTCGGCGGCAACAAGAGCCTGGGCGACCTCATGGCCAAGCTGCGCGGCAGCGCCTTAGGCTCCGGCCTCGCCTTCGACGGGCTCAGCGGCGGGAAGCCATCGCGCCTCTCGCTCGAAGGGAGTTCGCTTGGCTTGCCGCCCGGCCTGGAGTCGATCCAGCCCGCCGTCGACGGCATCGCCCACCTCATCGCGGGCGATGGCGAAGTGGCACCGTTGCTCTCCGACCTGATCGGAGGCGCGATCGCCGGCTCCGCCAATCCGACCGAGGCCCTGGCCAACCTCGAGAAGCTCGCCGAGCAGCTCGGGATCGACGGCTCCGCCGTCTCCCAGATGCTGCAAGCGATGAAGCAGGCAGGGCTCATCCCCGACGCCCAAGGGACGCCGTCGCCCATGCCAGGCGGCGGAGCGCCCGCAGCCGCTGGGGCACCCGCAGCCGGCGGCGCCTCGGGCCCCAAGACGCCGCTCGGCGGCACCGTCGATGGCACGGGCGGGTTCCTCTACAAGCCCACTTCCGACTCCGACGGCAACCTCGTGGTGCTCACGCCGGAGCGAATGGCCGGCAACGTGGCCTCGGTCGTGGTCCGCGGGCCCGATGGAAGCGTGCTAGCCACCGGGCGCCCGGCGGGTAACGGCAACGGCGGTCGAGACCACTTCCGCTTCGACAAGCCTGGCTCGTCGCTGCCGCCCAACGTGACCATCGAGGTCAAGCTCCGAGACGGCACCACGTCGAGCTATCCGATCGGGAACCCGAGCCTCCGCTACGACTGACCGCCTCGCCCACCACCCTCCGGAATCCATCGCGCGGGCCAGGCCGATTCGCTCGATGCCTTCGGCGCCGCCACTGAAAGGAACCCCATGTCGATTCAGGCCAGCAACAAGGTCCATCACCACCTCCGCCCCGCCGACATCAAGGCCGCGCAGGCGCCGCTCCAGATCAAGGATGGCGTCATCGACACCGGCCGATACGAGATCCAGGTGACCGACGACACGATCCACATCCAGGATCGCCACACCAACACCTGGGTGCAGCTCTGGGGCGATCCCCATGGCGTCACGAGCGACGGCGACAAGTTCCAGTTCCACGAGAACGTGACCTTCGACCTGCCCGACGGCACGAAGATGACCGTGAAGACGACGCCCAAGGACGCGAACGGGATCGCCTTCATCGACGCCGTCGCGGTCCTCAAGGGCAAGGATGGCGTCGAGGTGACCGGCGTCCACGATGGCCAGAAGGGGGTGCAGTTCACCAGCACCAAGGATGTGGCCGACCTCGAGCGGCGCTACCCCGACGGGACCATCTTGCGGGTCAGTGAGCACGGCCAACTCGATGACCTCTTCACCCGACGTGGTGAGCTGGTCGGTGGCGACGCCAGCCAGCCGTTCGGCGAGAAGTCGATCGACGGGATCGGCGGGAAGAGCCTCCAGGACTTCAGCAATCCGAAGGCATGGCACCACCTTGTGAAGGGCCACGGGACGAACCCCTCCCACCAGCCGAAGACGCCCAAGACCTCCGGTGGCTGCACGACCGGCGGTTCGGCACCCGCGGGCAGCCCGAGCACCGGCACTTCGCCCTCGGTCGACTCGAGCTCCAAGGAGGCCGGCTTGCTTAATCAGTTGTCCGGAGCGAGCAGCCCCGAGGAGATCATGTTCCTCATCGCCATGCTGATGCAGAACAAGATGAACGGCGTGGCCGACCAACTAAAGAGTCTCGGCGAGCAGTACGCCGCGACCAAGACCGATCCGAACGACAAGAGCGCGGAGGCCAAGGGCAAGAAGCTCGAGGCGGACATGCAGTACCTGCAGTTCCGGCTGCAGCAGATCCAGCAGGTCTCGCAGCAGTTCTTCACCGCTGCCACCAACATCTCGAAGTCGCGGCACGAGGCCCAGATGAGCGTCGTCGGCAACTTCAAGTAAGAGCCCCGATCGGCGGGCTCGTCCGAACGGCGGAGGCACGTCGCCTCCGCCGTTCTCTCGTTCCCGCTTCCCTGGCGCTCCCCCCGCAACTCGACCCCCGCGGCACCGACCACTGGGAAGCGGCGACCACCTGTCGATCGCCGAGCTTCCCTTCGCTCCCACCAGACGAGGAACCCATGGACACCCTGACCAACATCGCCATCGCCGCCGAACGCTTCGACGCCGAGCTCCTCCGCCTCCGGGCGACCATCGACCAGATCCTTCCCCGCGTCCGTCGCGGCGAGGACGTCTCGTCGGACCTCCGAGGCCTTGCCGCCAAGGCCAACATCGCGGTCGCCGCGGCCACCGCCACGACCACGCTCAGCCAGTCGCACTTCGACGCTGCCCGAGCGGACGCCTGAGCTGCCATCACCTCCCACCCCTCCACCGAGCCCCGCCATGGATCCCCTCCAAGCCACACGCCAGACCACCGCCGCCGCTCGTCCGAGTGCCACCTGGGCCGGCCTCGGCATCGAGTCCACCGGCCCGGTCGCCACCGACGCGGCTTCCTTCGATGGCACCGGTCGCTTGACCGCCATCGACCTGAGCCGCGGGAACGAGATCACGGTCTCGAGCTCCAATCCCGACGACGCTGCCTCGTTGCGGGCGGTCTACTACGAACTCGGCTGGACGCGGGACGGCCCGATCTCGGTCTCCTTGCCAGGGATCGAAGGGCGACTCACCACGCGGATCGCCGACAGCCAGGTCACGATCCGGGGCGGCGTCTCCGTGGCCAGCCTCGCCCTCCCTGGCGTCTTCGCCTCGTCGGACACGAACGGCTCGCGACACTACCGAGCCGAGCTCGGCCCGCTTGGAATGGACATCCGGTCCGACCAAGCGGTCGCCCTCTTGGACGCAGCGAGCGAGGCCACCGCAGCGACCTATGCCGCAGCGGCCCGTGCCGGCGATGCCGTGGTCGGAGCGTTTGAGTCCGCTCGGGCCGGTGTCGCCGGGGCATGGCGTTGGGCCACGGGCAGTCCCCAGGCCACGGTCCCGGCTCGGCTGCCGACGCCGCGCGATGGAGGAGAGGTCCTCCGCGAGGCACGCTTCCTCGCGCCTTTGGCCGAGGCCGCGTACGCGGGGAGCCCGACGCCGGCCAACGCGACGCGGGAACCGATCGACGGGCTGTTTCGCTCGGACGACGGCTTCCACGCCGATCTCTTCCGCACCTCGAAGGAAGGGCGCGAAACCGTCGTGCTCGCCTTCCGCGGCACGGACGACCTCGCCGACGGCGTCACCAACGCCGAGCACATCGCTCACGTCCCCAGCCAATACCTGCAGGCGGTGCAGGTGACTGCCGCGATTCGGGCCCGGTACCCCGACGCCGACCTGGTCCTGGTCGGCCACTCGCTGGGAGGCGGCCTGGCCTCCTACGCCGGCCTGATGACCGGCACGCGAGCGTATGCGTTCAACGCTGCGGGCCCCCAGGGGCCGACCGCGGAACGCCTGCCGTCGGGCGCGGACACCACGCTCGTCACCCACATCAACACCGAGTCCGATCCTCTCACCGGGGCCTTCGGCCCGATCGCCGCCCGCCCGTGGGGCAACACCGTCTGCACCATCCGCGACCCCGCGGTCCCTGCCGGCAGCCCGGAGTTTCTGCGCTCGCTCCGGAACCGCACCGTGACCGTCGCCCAGTGGCTCGAGCACCACAGCATGCACTCGGTGGTGGCCAAGCTCGCCGAACCGACCACCAGCCTCGATTGCCGCTGACCATTCCCTGACGACCCACGACGCCACGAGACCATCCCATGCGACTCGCCATCCCGTCCGCGCCGGTGCATTCGCTTCCCTCGTTCGCCTCGCGGCATCGCAGCATGCTGGGCGGCGGGATACTCGGGATCGTCGTCCTCGGCGTGCTGGTGATGCTGGTGGTCCCGCTGACCCAGGGGGTCCTCGACACCGCGATCGCCATCAACCTGTGCGCCTCGGTGCTGGTGCTCCTGACCGCCTTCTTCCTGCCCGAGCCGGCTCGGCTTCCCTCGTTCCCGACCATCATCCTGGTCACCACGCTCTTCCGACTGGCCATCAACGTCAGCAGCACGCGACTCGTGCTGCTCGAGGCCGACGCCGGCGACATCATCCAGACCTTCGGCAATTTCGCGGCCGGCGGCAGCATCGTGGTGGGCGCCGTCGTGTTCGTGGTCCTGACCATCGTCCAGTTCGTGGTGATCGCCAAGGGATCGGAGCGGGTGGCCGAGGTCGCCGCCCGCTTCACGCTCGACGCCATGCAGGGGCGGCAGCTCAGCATCGATGCCGACCTGAGCGGCGGGCGCATCACCCCGGACGAGGCCAAGCGGCGCCGCAGCCTGCTCGACCGCGAGAGCAAGCTCTACGGAGCCATGGACGGGGCCATGAAGTTCGTGAAGGGCGACGCGATCGCGGGGATCGTGATCTCGGTGATCAACGTGGTGGCGGGCCTCGTCATCGGCGTGGTCGTCCGCAAGATGGGCATGGCCGAAGCGGCGTCGACCTACACCATCCTGACGATCGGCGACGGCCTGGTGTCGCAGATTCCGTCGCTCCTGATCAGCGTGGCAGCCGGCCTGGTCGTGACCCGCGTCGCCTCCGGGCAGGACGGCGACTCGAACGCCGCCTCCGACATGGCCGAGCAACTGGCCCAACTGCCCGGTGCGCTGCTCGGCGCTGCCCTCGTGATGTTCCTGGTCGGGGTCACAAGCGGCCTCACCGGATTCCCGCCCCTCCAGTTCTTCGCCCTCGGCGGGCTGCTGGCTGCCATCGGAGTCCCGGTCTTCCTTCGCCAGCGACGGGTGGCCCGGACGACCGACGACGACGACGCCCAAGGCAAGGACGCTGCCGTGCGCGGCATCCCGCTCGACCTCATCACCGTGGACCGGATCGGCCTGCGGGTCGGGCCGGACCTGCTGCAGTCACCCGCCTTGGGCGCCTCGCCCGCCTTGGGCCAAGCCCTGGCCAAGGCCGTCGAGTCGGCTGCCCGCGAGCGGGGGATCCCGATGCCCGCTCCGGTGGTGCGCTCCGACCAGCGGTTCGCCGACGGGTACGCCATCTACCTGCACACCAGGATCGCGGCTCGGGCCTCGATCGCCGCCGACGAGTCCATCGCCCTCTGCACCGTCGCCGAGGCCCGCGCGGCCGGCGCCGCGGAGGCTCGTCCCTTCGACGTGCAGTGGGACGAGCCGAGCTCCTGCCGCGTCAAGTCCTCGGACCGCCTGCGGCTCGAGGCCCGGAACATCGTCGTGCTAACGATCGGCGAGGCCATGGGCCGCCACCTGCGGTCCATCCTGGTGGCCAACGCGTCGGTCTTCCTTTCGCTGCAAGACGTCTTCAACCTGCTCGAGGCGATGCGCCGCACCCACCCCGACGTGGTGACCCAGGTGGCCAGCAATCCCGGACGGCCAGGAGGCGGCTTCAGCACGCTCAAGATCTGCGAGGTGCTGGTCGAACTGGCCGACGAGCAGATCCCCCTGCGGGATCTTCCCGCGGTGCTCAGCGGACTCGGAGCGCTGTGCGGCCAGCCCAGCCCCCACGGGTCCATCGCCGAGTCGCTCCGTCCATCGCTTCGCTCCCTCGTCATGGAGTCCGCGGAGTCGGAGCCGGGCCGCCTCTCCACGGTCGAACTCAGCGCCGCCGTCGCCCGGAGGCTCGCCGACGTCGACGAGTTGGGCGACCCCGCAGCCTTGGGCGAGTTCAAGGCCGCGTGGTCCCGAGCCACCGCCGACCCGGCGCGGCGCGGCAAGCGCCTGGCGATCCTGGTGCCGAACGTCGATGGCTACCGACCCAAGGTGCGTCGGGCCATCCGGCAGATGCTGCCCTCGGTGCCGGTGATCACGTCATGCGATGTGCCGGCCGGATTCGATTGCGAGATCGTGGCCGCCATCACCCAGCTCTCGAACTAGGCGGGGCGGAGCCTCCGGACTCGATCAACGACCCGGGCCACGGCGAGTTGCCGTGGCCCGGGTCGTGCGTTGGGAGATAGGAGCAAGGAGATCTCAGCGCGCCGCCGTCGGGCGGCGATCACCGAAGGCGGCCGCCAACGGTCCGCGAAGGGCCTCGAGGGCTTCCTTCCACAGGCGGTTCACGACCGACTTGTCGCAGTGGCGTTCGGCGGCGATGTCGACTTGGCGGCGGCCTTCGAAGACGACCGCCTCGACCACCGTCCGGAGGCGGCTGGGCAACGCTGCGATGGCGCCCTGGATGGCCTGCCGTTCCTCGGAACGCTCGAGTGGCGAGCACTCCGGATCGGCGGCGAGTTCCGGCGAATTCTGGTCCTCGTCGGCGGCCACGTCGCTCAGGAGGACGACCATGCCAGCGACGTCGATCGCCCGGCGGAGCTGTTGCTCGGCCGTGGCCGCCCCGCGCTCCACCGCGCCGGGCAGATCCTCGGTCGCCTGGGCGAAGGCTGCCTGGCGGCGAGCCTCGGTCCGCAAGTGCGGCGGGATGTCCCGCATCTTGCGGACGGCGTCCCAGACCGATCCGCGGATGCGCGGATGGGCAAACGTCGAGAACGCGACCCCTGCATCGCGATGGAAGCGGGCTGCCGCCTCCACCAGCCCGAGATGGGCGGCTTGGCGCAGATCGTCGAAGGGGACCCAGCGAGGCAGCCGCTGGGCGACCTCGCGGGCCAGGGCCTCGGCGTAGGGCAGGTGCTGCTCGACGAGACGGTGCTGCTGGTCAGTCATGGTTGGGGCTCCGACGAATCCGCCCGTTCAGGCGGTTCGTATGAGCACCCAAGCGACAGCGACGGCCAGTCCTGCAACCAAGACGATCGATCCGGTCAGGACGGCACGCTGGATGGCAGCGCCTCGCGGGTCAGGCATCGCCACGGGAGGCTGATCGCTCGGCGGCTCCGGCGGGAGCGCGAGCTGCGCGGCGCGATCCGTGTCGGAAGGCGTCTCCGCTGGCCGGTCGGCAGACTGCGCGACCGGTCGTGGCGACGCGGCGGGCCACTCGAAGGTGAGGCGGCTCTCGCCCAAGGTGACGACGCAGCCGTCAGCCAAGGCGAGCGGCCCCGCTCCAGGGAGGATCGGTTGACCATCCACCCACGACCGCGGGCGGCAATCGCTCGACCCGGTCGGCCGGATGTCCCGGATGGAGTAGCACCCGCCGTCGCGGCGGATCGCCACGTGCTGGCGGGAGACGGTGGGGTGGGCCACGACGATGTTGTTCTCGAGGCCCCGCCCGATGGTCACCTCGGCGCCGTCGATGGTCGGAAGGACGAATGCGTCGGCCGCCAGCGGGCTGTGGTCCCCGCCGCTGCACACGACGAGCCGCGGCGGCTTCGACTCGGCGACGGGACCCAGGCTCACCGACACGGAGTCGGCGGGACCGAGTCGGACCCCCCAACCCGCGACTGGAGCCCACCCCGTCTCCGAGAGGCGGCGTCCCATGGCCGGGCCGTCGGCGATCCGAAACGGCTCACCAGCCGGGGCGCCGGCCCGGATGACCTGGATCCTCCCATTGGTGACCGCCAGGATCGCCCCGACCAGCGCCTCGTCGGCACCGTCGAGAAGAAGCAGGGGGACGCGATCGCGCGGATCCTCGTCGAGGCGGAGTTCGATGGCTCGGGATGGCATGGGTGCTCGGCGCCCGGTCGGGCGCTGCAAGGGAGAGGCGACGGCGGCCACCGAACCTGAAGGGGAAAGGGCGAAAAAACGTTCGCCCTTGCAGGGGGCGTCGGGCACGTCGCTTCTGGTCGTACCAACGCCATGCGGATGGGCCGCTGGCCAGCCAACTCGGAGAGACCATGATGAAGCACACCACGACCGCATCCATCGCCGCCTTGCTCGCCACGCTCACGCTTACGGGTTGCGTGTCCGATGGCATCTTTGGTATTCCCGTGCCCGTGCCCAACGGGTCGAGCGATGACCGCTGGTGGCAAGCCAACGTCGACAAGACGGCCACCATGCCCGCCGACCAAGCCTGGACGTTCCTCCAGAAGAAGGCGGAGGACGCCAGGAGCACGGGGGTCGTGCTCCGCATCCTCGGCCTCGAGGAGTTCGACAGCTCCGCCACCGCCGAGAAGGGCTTCGACGATCTCAAGAACAAGGCCAACGCCAAGAAGCTCTCGCGGCGGGCCGCGGAAGCGATCGCCCACGGGATCGAGACTGCCTTGGTCGACACCATGGTCAAGGCCACCGGCGAGAACTCCACCGAGCGACTGCCTCTCTTCATGGGCACGTTCGTCGTGACGCCTTCGGCCCGCGAACAGGAGCTGCAGCTCCCGGCCGACAGCCTCAACCGGGAGCTTCAATACGCGATGCAGCACGACCCCGCCTTCATCAAGCGGTTCATGGTCGCCACCTCGAACTACAACACGGCCCAGCAGCTCCTCGATGCGGCGAACGGGTCCGACTTCCGCAGCCGGTTCCCGAGCGCGGAGCCGAATCCCCTGCCCTTCGACCCGGCGCTGGTCACCGTGCTCACCGGCTCGTGGGATTGGACCATCGGACCCCGCACCGACGGCAGCCTGACCCCGCTGCTGACGGTGACCGCCTACGCCGACGTGCAGAACGTGCAGAAGCGGCAGTTCCTCGCCAACGAGCGGTTCAGCCAGAACTTCGTCTTCCATCCGAAGCTCGGCTGGATCGGCGAGGAGTATGACGCCAGCCTTGCCGCCACCGCGGCCGCCACGACCACCAAGTGATCCTCCGATGCGACGCCCGCCTCGCGTCCGCCCGAGGCGGATGCGGGGCGGGCTGTCGCTCGCGCCCCGGCACTTCCGCCACCATCCCCGGAACATCCCATGCACACGCGCCCGCAGAACCGCCTGCTCCTGGCCTGCATCGTGGGGACCCTCCCCTCCCTCGCCACCCCCAGCCACGTGGTGGCCGCCCCGCAGTACATCAGCACCGATCGCGAGGTGGCCAACTGGCGAGCTTCGTTCGCCTCCCACTATGCCGCCCTCGGGAGACCCAAGATCCGGATCCTGGCCCCCAGCGACGCCACGGCGACGTCGATCGCCGACGAGATGGCCGCCCTGCTCCGTGCCGAAGGCGCGGAGGTGACCATCGGTGCGGTGGCGGCCCAGGACGCCCTGCGAGCCGATCGAAGCCTGCATAAGGAAGGCAAGCGGTCCTCGCTGGTGAGCGAGCTCGACTCCCTGCCCTCCATCACGGAGCCCCTGGTCCTCGTCCTCGACTTCGAGCGGGGCCAGATCGTGGGCATCGACCGCTGGCACCGCTACGAGGCCTTTGCCGCGACGCTTCGCCGCCCCACCTCGAACCTCAGCCGGGAGGAAGTCCGCATCAACGCCGCCCAGGCCCTCGGGGCCGCGGTGAAGACCTGGCATGACCCGCCCTCCCCGGACCATCTCATGGCCGTGTGGCTCGACGTGCCCAGCGCGGGCGAGGCCGATCGCCTCCGGATCGCCCTCGCGGAGGGCGCGGAGAGCGACGTTCGTTGCATCCCGAGCGACGACTCCGAGGAAGTCGTGGAGGGGGCCTCGAAGTGGACGCGGCTTGCCATCGAGGTCCGGTTCCCCGCCAGCTTCGCACCCGCCAAGGTCCGGCAGATGCTCCGGCAGCGATGCGAGCAGGCCGCGGACGTGAAGCGCTCGATCGCCTACTCGAGCACCAGCGACTACCTCTCGATCGGTCGACTCGTCCCGTTCGCACCGGAGCCGCGCTGGTACGCGCTCACCGGCGAGGCCGGCACCAGCGCGACCCAGGAGCGTGCCGCGTTCTTCAGCCGGGCCGGCGCCCGCAACGAGGTGCTGATCGCTCAGACCAGCCGCGTGGCGGATCCCGCCCTCGTCAACGGCCTCTCGAACGGCCTCCGCGACGCCGGCTTCAAGCCGCTCGCCACGGAAGTGCTCGATGGCGTCGCGCCCGATTCGACCCCCACCGAGAACGCGACGCTCGCCGCCCAGCGATTCGCCGGACGAAGCGCGTTCGTGGTGCTCATCGACCGCCAGCCTGCCGCTCGGGGCAGCGACCCCAACGGAGCCCACGAGACCGCCTACGACGTGCGGCTGATCGATCCGGACACCGCCGAGCTGCTCGCCTCCGAAGTGTGGCCGGCGGCCGATCCGGCCAGCATGGGCAACTACGACCCTCGGCGGGCCGACATCGGCGCTGCCCGGTTCCTCCTCGGTCGCCTGCTGGAGGACTTCGACCGTCAGGTCATCATCGAGCAGCGCCCGCGGAGCCTGAGCGTCACCATCGCCGACGTCGACGGAAGCGACGCCCGTGCGGCCCAGGAGGCGATGAAGACGTCGATCGCCGGGCTGGTGGTCGCGAACTACGCGTTCCAGAACAGAACCGCGTCGTTCCGCATCCAGTTCCCGCGAACCTTGTCGGTGAACGACCTGATGACGCGGCTCGAAGAGGCCCTCCCAGGCTTCGAGGTGACCGAACAGGTCGTCTCTCGCGTCAGCTTCGCCCCGAAGGCGGGTCGCCAAGCGACGCGCTGACTCGGCGCGACGCGGTCGCCCACCCCCGAGGCTCCGAAGCCTTGGGGGTTTTCGTTTGGCGGACACGCCTGAGCGCCCGACCAACGAGAAGGGCGCACCGGTTCGGGCCGGCGCGCCCTCGATTCATCGCCCATGGGAGGAGACGCCTCGAGCGGCCGTCCTCCGCATCCGGCGGGTCAGGGCAGGAGGCGCTGCGACTCCACGTCCTTGCGCCACGCCGCGGCATCCCACCCAGGCACCGGCCGCCCGCGGTCGATGAGTTCCCGCTGGAAGAAGCGGACCGCCTCCACGTTGCTGTTGGAGAGCGCCACGTCCATGGCGGTCTGCCCCGCTGCGTCCTTCATGCCCAGCGCGTCGGCGCCGCCCTGGTCGATGAGGGTTTGGAGCAGTTCTCCGTTCCCGTGCTGGGCGGCCCAGTGCAGAGCCGTGCGCTGCTGCCGGTCGGTGGCGGTGACCTTGGCCCCGTGGGCGAGCAGGCGACGAACGGACTCGAGCTGCCCGCGATCCGCCGCGACCGACAACGGGCTCACGCCGTTGCCGTCAGGGATCCCCACATCGAGCGGGATGCCGGGGATCGCCTCGCCGACCGACGGCGAAAGCAGCCAGTCGACGATCGCCGCCTGGCCCCGCCCGGCGGCCCGGTGGAGGATGGTCCAACGCTCCTCGCCCGCGAGCCACGAGCTGGAGACGACGCCGCTGGCGAGGACGATCCGCAGCGACTCGAGTTCGCCCATGTCGACTGCGGTGAACGCGGGATTGGCGACGCCGTCCGGCACGGTCTCCTGGCGACCGATTCGCCGGCACAGCTCCTGCACCTTGGGGATCTGGCGAGCCTTGATCGCGTCATCGAGCTCGGCCCAAAGCCCCACGTCGGCTCGGCGCCGCACGGCGGATTCCGCGGTCCCGCCGGACGGCCGAGCGGCCTCCGGCTCCACCGCTGCGGGGATACCGCCTCCGCCGCCCGAGAGATAGGGGTCGACGCGCTGGCTGATCCGGGCGATGCCCCACACCGCGAGACCGCCCGCCACCAGAACCACGGCAGCGGCGACGGCGAATCGTGCGGCTCGGTTGCGGCGGGCCGAGGCGGGCGCTTCGGCCCCGGTCGGGCCGCCTGCCGAAGTCAAGCCGCGCGGCCCGACGATTGGTTCGCCCTTCCGTAGTCGCTTGAAGTCCTCGACCACGTCGCGGGCCTCGACATAGCGCTCGCGAAGCTGGCGGGCCATCATGCCTTCGATGATCCGCACCAGGTCGGGAGGCAATCCCTTGGCGAGGCTGGCGAGCGGTACAGGCGGGCCGGAGCGGATCTGCTCGAGCACTTGCAGCGGATCGTCCCCGTCGTACGGTCGCACCCCCGCCGCGAGGCAGTAGAGGGTGGCCCCGAGGGAGTAGATGTCCGACTGGGGGGAACCCTTGTCGCCGCGGGCGATCTCCGGGGCCATGAACCGGGGGGTTCCCACCGTGTTCGGGGCGTTGATCGAGCTGTCGGTCATCGAATGGACGATGCCGAAGTCGGCGAGGACCGGCTCGCCGTCGTCGCGCACGAGGATGTTCGCCGGCTTGATGTCGCGGTGGACCATGCCGTACGCCGACCCGATCTTGACCAGGGCTTCGGCGATCTTTAGACCCACCTCGACGAGTCGATCAGCTGGGAGCGTCCGCCGCTCGGCTTCGGCCAGCGAGCCGCCGGCGAAGTACTCCATGACGTAGTAGAGCTCGGCCCCATCCCCGGTGTCCGTCTCGCCCACCTCGAGCACCGGGACGATGTTCCGGTGGCGGATCTCGCGAAGGCGTTCTGCCTCGCGGCGGAAGGAACGACGGAAGCTCGGATCTTGGCGGGGATCGGGTTCCCCCGGCTTCGGGGGTCGGATCCGCTTGAGGGCCACGATCTTCGCCGTGTCGAGGTGGCGGGCCTTGAAGACCTCGCCCATGCCGCCTTCGCCGAGCTTGGCGAGCAGTTCGTAGCGGCCGACTCTATTCGGCGCGCTCGCGGCGGCGACGGTCACCACCGTGGCCTCGCCGGCCTGATCGGCCAGCCCCTTCGGGACGAGCGTGGGCTCGCCTTCCGCCGGCGCGGGGCGAAGCGTCGGCTGCGAGTGCAGGTCCTTCGCCAGACTCGCTCCGGAGGGCACCACGGTCGGCGCTCCCCCGTCCGAAGGGGGCGCGCCGGGGATGAGGGTGCTCGCGGCGTGGTCCGGGCGGGGGCTCGCTGACTGGTTCATGGGATGCCTCCAAACGACGGCACGCCGGCCCCGCTGGGCGCGGTGCGGGCGCGGTCCTCAGGAGGTGTCGGTGGGAAACCGTGCAGGTTGACCGGCGACTGTCGCTTCTGCGGGCACGAGCGGCCCGCCGCTTCGTGCTGGAGCCTCGCATGCCTACCACACCACGCCATGCTGCATCCCGAGCCCTGATCCTGACCCTAGTCGGCCTGAGCGCCCTGCTCGCCGCGGCCCTGACAGCAGCGGCCGGCTACGCCCTCCTCCGGTCCGTCCAGCGGGACCAGGAACAGGTGCTGGTGGCGGCCCGAGACAAGCTCCTCTCCCTTCCCGAGAGGGGCGGGGCGGACCGGGCAAGCGAGGTCCTTCGCGAACTCATCGAGACCGTCGAGTCGGCCAAGGACCAGGTGGCCGAGGACATCGGAAGCGCCGCGGACGACGAGGTGATGGTCACGCCCGAAGTGGAGGCCGAGATCGGCGCGGCCCTCCATCAGCGCATCCTCGCCACCGGGAAGACGATCGACGACCGGCGGATGTTTGATCGCGTGAGCACGGCGCTGCAGCGCGTGCTCGATGTCGCACCGGTCGAGTTCCGGGTCGTCCACCTGACGCTGCTCGACGACGACGCCGTCAACGCCTTTGCCGCCCCGGGGGGATACGTCTACGTCGCACGCGGACTCGTGGATGCGATCGGCGACGACGACGAGCAGCTTCTCTTCGTCCTGGGCCACGAGATCGGCCACGTCCGCCTGGGGCACACGAGGCGGGCGATCGCCTTGCGCGTCCTCACCAGCGAACTCCCCGTTCCCGGCGCCCTGGGCGACGCGGTGGCATCGCAATTGACCCTGGCCTACTCCGAGGCCCAGGAATTCGCCGCCGACCAACATGCGTGCGAGACCCTCTGGCGGCTCCAGATCGATCGAAAGGCAGGCGTCCGGGTCATGCGCACCCTGGAAGGTGCCGAGCACGACTCGCCGGCGGACCGCCGGCAGTCGAAGGACGATCGACCGGCGATCGGAGCGGCCGTCGACGCCTTGCGTCGCCACTTCGAGACGCACCCGCCGTGCGCCGCCCGGATCGCCCGGATCGAAGCCTGGCGTCCGCCCTCGAGGTGACCGCTCCGGAACCGACCTGCACCGACCTCTGCGGGAGCACCCCCATGATCCAGTCCCCAGCCGAACCAGCGACGCCGCACCTGGTCGATCGCCTGACCGGAGCATCGCACCCGCTTCGCGAGCGATGCACCGAGATCGGACGATCCAACGACTCCCAGCTGCGGGTCGACGACCCCACCGTCAGCCGCAGGCACTGCGCCATTCGTCTGGATGGCGACGCGGCGGTGCTCGAAGCCCTGTCGTCCACCAATCCGACGTACCGCAACGGTTCGCCGGTCGAGGGGGCGGTGGCGTTGGCCGAGGGCGACGAGATACGGGTCGGCGATCGGTCGCTCATCTACCGCGATGGGCGGGGAAGCGGCAGCTCGGCCTCCGCGGACGCGACCCTCATGGCCGGCGGCTCGGCAGCGACGGCCGAACGCACGATCCTTGGGGATCGCGAGGAGGCGACGAGCAGCGAGTCGCTCGCGGGGTGGTCTCGGATCCCGACCGCGGCCACCATGGTCCTCGGCCGCGAGCGGCATCGGGTGACGGTGCATCTCGACCACCCGCTCGTCTCGCGGCTGCACGCCAAGGTCAGCTGCAGCGGCGCGACGGCGACGATCCAGGATCTCGGAAGCGCCAACGGAACGTTCGTCAACGGCGTCCGGATCGCCCGCGAAACGGCCCTGCGGATCGGCGACTCGGTCAAGATCGGCCCGTTCCTCCTGCACTTCGCCGGCGATGCCTTCTCGAGCGAGCCGGTGGTCCGCAACCTCGAACTGGTCTGCCGAAACCTCTCGCGGACGGTCCGGGCCCACGATGGCGCCCAGCGGGTCCTTCTCGACGACGTGACGCTCGTCTTCCGCCCGCGCGAGTTCGTCTGCCTCATCGGGCCAAGTGGATCGGGGAAGTCGACTCTCCTCAACGCCTTGGCGGCGCGGGCCCCGTCCACGCGGGGCAGCGTCGAGCTGAACGGCCTCGACCTGTACGCGAACTTCGATTCGCTCCGCGGCGACATCGCGGTGGTCCCGCAGCGCGATGTGGTCCACGACCTCCTCAGCGTCGAGCAGGCCCTGCGCTACACGGCGCTCCTGCGCCTGCCACCCGACACGGCCGCCGACGAGCGCGAGGCCCGCATCGACGACGTGCTCGACCAGGTCGGGCTCGAGGAGCGGCGGCGGGCCCAGATCCGCACCTTGAGCGGAGGCCAGCTCAAGCGGGCCAGCCTGGCCAACGAGATCCTCGCTGAGCCGAGCCTGCTCTTCCTCGACGAGGTGACCTCGGGCCTCGACGAGCATGCCGACGGCGAGATGATGCGGCTCTTCCGCGAGATCGCGGACCGCGGCCGCACCGTGGTCTGCATCACCCACAGCCTGGCCAATGTCGCCAAGACCGCCTCGCTGATCGTCGTCCTGGCGCCCGGCGGCAAGCTGGCGTTCGTCGGCACGCCGGAGGAGGCATGCTCGTACTTTGGAGTGCCGGACCTCGGCGGAGTCTACGGGGTGGTGGAGCGTGAGCCGCCCGCCGCGCTCCAAGCCAGGTTCCGCGAGCATCCCCTCCATCGGCGCTACGTGCTCGATCGGCTGCCTGCCTCGCAGCGGCTGATGGCCGCGCCCTCGGCGGGGCGCCGCCCGGTCGGCGCCGCCGCGGCGACCGCTGCTCGCCAGTGCTTCCAGCTGGCCCGACGGGCCTTCGAGCTCATCCTGGCCGATCGCCGCACGCTGCTGACGCTGATCGCCCAGCCAGCCCTGGTCGGTCTCGTCTTGGCCATCGTCATCGGGCGACTCGGGCCGTGGCCGCTCGCTCCCGGGGCGGCCTTCCGCAGCGCCGAGGAGCTCGCCAGCTACATCAACGGCGTGCAGTCCACCTTCTTCTTCCTGATGGTCGCGGCGTTCTGGTTCGGAGCCAACAACGCGGCGAAGGAGATCGTGAAGGAGCGGCAGATCTATGCCCGGGAGCAAGCCGTGATCGTCCGGCCCTTGGCGTACTACGGATCCAAGTTCCTGGTGCTCGGATCGACCACCGTCGCCCAGATCGTCTTCCTGGCCGTCGCCACCTCGTTCCTCACCAGCCTGCCCGGCGGCCTCCTCTCGCAACTCGCCATCCTGGTGGAGATCGGCCTGGTGGGGACCTCGCTCGGACTCCTGATCTCCGCGTGCAGCGCCAGCGAGGACACGGCAGCGGCGGCGGTGCCGCTTCTCCTGATCCCTCAGGTCATCCTCTCGAACGGCGTGGCCCATCTCTCGGGCTTCGGCGACTGGCTCGGGCGGCTCCTGGTGGGCTGCTACTGGGCCAACGAGTCGCTCAACGGCTCGCTGACCACCGCGAACTACGACGGCGGGAGCTACTGGTCGGGGTTCTTCCTGCTTCTCCTCCATCTCGCCGTCTTCGCCCTCGGCGCCGTGGTGGTGCTCGAGCTACGCGCCCGCCGCCTCCAGATCCACGCCCTCCTTCGCGCCGGCGGGTTCGAGCCCCGCTAGGCGCCCTCCCGGAAAGGACCGACATGCAGCCAGTCGAATGCACCGTGCAATACCCCGCGCTCCGCGATCCGGCGAGCGGCCGATGCTGGAACCTCGCATCCGGAGCGACCAAGATCGGTCGGGCTCCCGATTGCCCGATCTGCCTCAGCGATCCGACCATCAGCCGCCAGCACTGCGTCATCGAACTCGATGCCAGTTCGGCGCGATTGGTTCCGGTGAGCGAGCGGAGTCCGACCTACGTCAACGGCCGCGTGCACACCACGGCGGTGGGGCTTCGGCACCGCGACGAGATTCGGATTGGTGAAAGGCGCCTGGAGTTCCTCGCCCCGGCCAGCCAGGCGAGCGATCCGGCGGCAGCGGCGACCATCGCGCCGAACCGTTCGGCTCCCGCCCCGGCCGTGCACATCGCCCCGGCGGCGCGATTCCCGCTCGTGGTCGAGCAGCTCGCTCCCCGCGTGGCCGCGGAGGACGTCGGCAATCTCCCGGCGCCCGCTGGGCTGGGCCCGCGCTTCGCGTCGCTGCTCGTGGATCACGCCACGATCACCCTCCTCGGCATGTGCTCCGGCATCGTCATCGGAGCGATCGTCCACGCCCTGCTCGGCTCGGGCGACAGCGCCGACCTGCTCACGGGGGCGGTCGTCCTCACCCTCCCGTTCTTCCTCTTCGTGGCCTACTTCACGATCTTCGATTGGGGTCCGGTGGGCGGGACCCCGGGGCGCCGCCTGCTCGGCTTGCGGGTCGTGGATGCCGATGGGCGCCCGCTGACCTTCGCCCGGTCGCTCGCCCGCGCGGTCGCCCGCCTGCTCGGGGCCATCCCCTTTGGAGCGGGGTTCTTAGTGGCGCTCGTGACGCAGCAACGGCAGGCACTCCACGACCTGGCGTGCAGCACGCTGGTCACGTCCCGGCATCCACATCGTTAGCCGATTCCCCCCAGAACGCCGGTGACATAGGGGGAGGCGTCTGGGAGGATTGCGCCGTGCGCTACCCCCTGATCGCCCTGCTTCTCGCACTCGTAGCGCTCGCCCCGGCGGTTCGCGGCGACCCGCCACCCACGCCCCCGACCAACGCCGCCGACGTCTATCGGCAGGCGTTCGAGTGGTGGACGGCGCACGCTCGCGGGGACGGGCGCGTCATCAGCGAGGAGGAGGAGCAGCTGCTCGCCGACGGCCTGGGCGGAGCGGCGCCGAGCGACGCCCAGCGGGCGGTGTATGAGAAGACGAAGCCGTACCTCGACCTCATCCGGCAGGCGAGCGCGATGGGGCAGTGCGACTTCGGCCTCGACCGGTCGCAAGGGTTCGAGCTGCTCTTGCCGCATCTCTCCGAGTTGCGGCGGGCGGCCCGGTTCCTTCGCTTCGACGCCGACATGCGGATGGCGTCGGGCGACTACGCGGGGGCGATCGAATCGCTCAACTCGATGGCCAGCGTGCCGCGGCAGGTGCAGGGCGACAACATCCTGATCTCAAGCCTGGTGGGCGGTGCGATCCTCAGCCTCCAGGATTCCTCGCTCACCGACCTCGCCGACAGCGGGGAACTCACGCCGGAGCGGGCCGAGGCCCTGGCCAAGGCCCTCGAGAAGTACCGGGGCAGCGATCCCCTCGGTCTCGCCGAGGCGATGCGCGGCGAGGGCGAGATGATGCGGATCTCGGTCGAGCGGGCCATGGCCAGCGACCAAGCGATCGCCGGGCTGCTCTCCGATCTCGGTGGCGATGGTTCCGTCCTGAAGGACCTCAAGCCTGAAGAGGTCCGCAGCCAGCTCGACACGGCGGAGCGGCTCTACGGCGACTTGGCCACGGCCCTCGCGAATCCCGATCGGGCCGCGGCCAAGGCGACGATCGATGCCATCAGCCAACGGATCGAGTCGGGCGAAGCGGGCCTGATCGCCCAGTCCCTCATGCCGGCGGTCGAACGGATGGCGGAGATCAACTGGGCCATGATCGACCGAGTCAACGCTCGCCTCGACATGCTGGAGAAGATCCGCACCGGGGCCCTCAAGCCGGGCGAGGTGGCCAACGCGGCCGGGCTCTATCTCCAGATCGCCTTCCTCTTCGACGGGATGCCGTCGGAGCGGCAGGCGGAGATCGAGGCGGCGAGGATCGCGGGCGGTTCGCTCGACGACGAGGCGAAGGCCAAGGCGCGTGAGCTGGTGGCGCCGTTCCGAGCCAAGCTGCGCCGGACCTTCGAGTCGGTGGCGGCGTGCACGCGATGCGACTTCGCGGCGCGGAGCCGGGACACGCCCTACCTCCTGCCCCGGTATCTGCCCGGGCTCCGGGCCGCGACGCGGGCCATGATCGCCGACGCCCTGCTCGGAGCGTCGCCCGACGGGCGCGATGGGCGCGTGGCGGGGAGCGAGGTCGCCCCGCCGAGCGCCGAGGAGGCCGTCGCCGCGACGCTCCGCCTGGCGCGGCACTTGTCGATCGATCCAAGCACGGGCCATGCGTTAGTTGCCGGGGCCCTCCTCGCCGAAGCGGCCGACGGGATCGCCGAGGCTCGTCGGCGGAAGCTCCTCGACGAAGCGGCGCTCGAGCGGCTCGGGGTGCTCCTGGCGAGCGTCGACCGCAGCGACGTGTGCGGGGCCAGGGCGGGCCTGGCCCGGGATCGCGAGCGGCTGCACGAGGCCTACTTCGGACGGTCGAGGGACGCCGCGAGCGAGGCCCTCGCCGCAGCGATCGAGAAGCGGGACGCCCAGCAACTCGCTGGCATCTTCCTGAGCGCCCAGCTTCACGCGGAGGTGCCGCAGATCGGAGCGCAGGGGGTTGATCAGGCGACCATCGATCTCGGCCGCTGGAGCGATGCGGGCCTCGCCTCGCCGCTGCTTGGCATGGGCGACATCGTGGCCCCGGCCAGCGTGCCAGCGGCTCAGACGATGATCGAGCGGCTGACGGACCTGTTGCCGGCCCTCGACGACCCGGACGCGATGCGGAAGGCGTTCCAGGCGCTCCAGATCAACCCGGCACCCTGCGACCCGACGTTGCGGGCTGCGGAGGCCACGGCCGCGCTGGCCCGGCTCGATGAGCTGGTGAAGGTCACGAAGCCGGCGGGAGGCAGTCGGTGAGGCTCGCCGACATGGTGGCGGCGGCACTCGTCGCGCTCGGGCTCCTGGGTGGGGCGCCGCCGGCCGATGATCCCCCGCTTACCTGGGCCCGCTTCAGCGAGGTGTATCGACAGGCGACGCTCAGCGACGAGGGACCGCTCTCGCTCGACGAGCGGCGGCTTTGGTGCGACCCCGTGACCAGTCAGCCGACCGCGGCCCAGCGAGCGGCGTGGACGAAGCTCGCCGAGTTGCGGGCCCTGGCGGCGCGGATGGCGACCGATGGCGGAGCGGACCGGGGCGCGGGTTGGAAGGCGATCCAGGCCCAGCGCGAGGCGGCGAGGCTCCTCCGCTTCGACGCCGAGATCCGCCTGAGCGACGAGGACAACCTGTCGGCGGTGCGGGCGATGCGGCAGTCGATCGCCATCGCCAACGGGGTGTCCGCCGACGACGGGCTCGGGGGGATCGGCACCAGGCTGGCGACCATCGCCTCGCTCCGTCCGACGCTCGACCGTGCGATCGACCAAGGGGCGGTCGGCCAAGAGACCGCGGGCGCCCTGCTCGACGATCTTGCCCGCTACGTCGATGGCGGACGCGAGGACACCGGGCGGGCCATCCTCGCGGACGTGGCGCGAGCGAGGGCGGGGCTTGCTGAGGCGGCTCCGGATCGAGAGGCACTCCAGAGCTTTCTGGGGACGATCCTCCCCGCGGGTGAGGTCGAGGCGGCGGCGAAGCTCGACCGGACGGAGGTCGAGGCGGAGCTCGAACGGTCGTTCACGGTCCAAGGGAAGGTCGCGGCGGCGATGGCGATCGCCGATCCCGCGGGACGGCAGGCGGCGCTCGGGGCGATCAAGCAGGAGCTGGCGGAGCATCCGCTGACGATCGGGTCGGACCTCGCCGACGACTCGCTCCAGTTCGCGACCTATCCCGACACCCTGGCCTCGATGCTCGGGCCGACCCTGCGGTCGCTTGGCAAGATCCGCCGCGGCGAGGACGTCGCGGGACAGCGCAACGCAGCCCACGCCTACCGCAAGGCGGCGCGAGCGATCGCGGGGCTGGGGGCCGACGACCAGGTGGCGATCGAGGCGGTCCGTTTGGGGGGCGAGGCGATCGCTTCGCCGGATCGCGAGCGGGCCCGTGCCGCGGCGGCCCGGGTTCGTGCGGCGCTGCGGGAAGCCTTCGCCGAGGCGGCGGCCTGCGAGCGCTGCGACTTCCAGGTGCTCGATCCGACGGCACGACCGCATTTCCTCACCGAGGAGATGCTCGGGGCGCGAGGCGCGGTGCGCCTGATGCTTGCCGACGCGTGGCTTGCGGTGCACCAGACGGGTGCGGCGTCACCGAAGGACCCGGTGGCTGCCGATGATCCCGGTCGCCCCTTCACCCGGATCGAGGCCGTCCTGGATGGCCTGCGGCTCGCGAGGCACTTGACGACGACACCCTCGTTGGGCCAATCGCTCGTGGCCAGCGGCTTGCTCGAGGAGGTCGCCGAGGGGGCGGGGTCGCTCGCAGCCGATGGATCGGACGCCGAGCGCGAAGCGCTGCGTGCGGCCCTCGCCGCGATCGATCCGAGCGACCCGCTACGAGGGGCGGAGGCCCTTCGACGCGACGCGCGGTGGCTGGCGCGGAGGCTCCTGGCCCGCGAGGGGGAGACCGGGGTGGCCCGCGCCGAGGAGACGATCGCCAAGCTCGGGGCCCGCCGGGTCGCAATGCTGGTCCTGGTGGACGAGATTCGCTGGGCCGGGCAGTGGTCGATCGAGAAGGACGAGTCGGCCGAGCGATTCGCGGAGCGGATGCGGCAGCGGTACCTCGGATCCGCGCTCGCAAGCGGCTCCGATTGCGTCCGCGTGGAGGACCTGGCGTCCGCGGCATCGCTCATCAAGGCATGGAGCGAAGCGTGGTCGGAGGCAGGGCAGGAATTCGAGGAGGGACTCCGCCGCATCGGTGCATCGCCAGGCGCCGGCCTCCCGAGTTGGGATCGCGCCGGCGAGCGAGCGGGGGAGGCCCTCCATCGCCTGGACCTGTCGATGGGCGCTCAGGCGGACGGTGATCGGGCGATCGGCATCCGAGAGGGTGGCGCGGGGAAGGACGACGACGGGGGCGGCGGGCCAGTCGCCCCACGGCCCCCTGCATGACGACGGCAGCGCGGAGCCACCCTCGAAGCGACGACCTCCGACGAAACGGCACGCCTCGACTATCTTGGAGCCCACGCACCGGGCACCCCTTGCTCGACGGCCGGCTATTGGAGATCTCTCATGCGGAAGCTTGCGGCGGAATTCATCGGGACCTTCCTCTTTGTGCTCGCGATCTGCCTGGCCGCGTCGGGCAATCTGGGTGGCTTCACGCCCGTGGCGATCGGCATGGCCCTGGGCACGTTGGTCTACGCCTGCGGGCACCTGTCGGGGGCCCAGTTCAATCCAGCGGTATCGATCGCCCTCTATCTCCGCGGCACCAACTCACTCGGCGAGGCGATGGTCTTCTCGGTGGTGCAGCTGGTCGCCGGCGCCGCCGCTGCCTTGATCGCCCTCGCCATGAACGGCCAACACGCGAATGCGGTGACCATTGCGAGCGCCGGCACCGCGGTGACTGCCGAGGCGATCGGCGCCTTCGCCCTCGTCTGGGTCGTCCTGAATGTGGCCACGGCGAAGGCGACTCAAGGCAACTCCTACTTCGGCATCGCCATCGGCCTCGTCTTGATGGTTGCCGCCATGACCCTCGG
>JBGAKK010000155.1:0-2430 GCA_044224425.1 Phycisphaerales bacterium | reverse complement strand
ATCGTGACGCCACTCGAGGGCGGCACGTGGGCAGGAGGTTCCTCGCTCCCGTCGCCCGGGCGGACGACGCGCCACACCTCGGTCGCCGCTACATAGAGGAGAAAGACGCCGAAGCAGCGCTGGAGCACGAGGCTCGGCACGCGGTTACTGACCAGGACGCCGATCAGGATGGCGACGGTCGAAGCCGGCAGCATCCAGCGGAAGCAGTCGCCGCGCACGCTTCCTGCCATTGCATGGCGGCGGACCGCTCCGAGGGCGACCACCACGTTCACGATCATGCACGCCGCTTGATAGAGCTGCTGGTTGGGCCCGAGGGCCAGCCCGAGGAGCGGGATCATCACGATCGAACCGCCGATCCCGAGCAGCCCGCCGAAGATGCCGCCAGCCAAGCCGATCAGGGCGACGAGAAGGAGATCGGCCGGGCTCATGGGGTGCAGAGTGTACGGCCCGAGAACCAGGAGCGGACCTCCGAGCCCGGCGGGACGAAGTCGGCCTGCGCAGTCTGTGCGCTGTATGCAGGGGGGCGAGGGAGGCGGAATCCTGCTGTTTCGCCAATGGTCTGGATTTGCCGCCGCCTCGGGGTAGCATCGACGAACCGCGACGCGAGGCACGCGCGGCACCAAGGGCAACTGAAGATGCGTCGGAACCGTGCTCAGCGCCTGATCACTCTGTGCCTGCGTTCGCCTCGTGCCGCGACCGTCGCGGCCTTCGCTTGCGGCGCCTCCGTGGCGTTGCCGCTGGTGATGAACGAGTCCTCGGCCCACGCCGCCAACGAGCACGTCGTGCGTGCTGCTGCGTCGGCTGCTGCATTGGCCATCCCCCAAGCGAACGCGATGGAGACCGTCGATCCGGTCGTCATGCCCGCGTCGTTCGTGCACCCGGAGATCCCGACTCCCGCGGTCTCGATCATCGCCTCGAAGCCCGGCTCGGGCGAGGTCCGCCTGTTCAACGGCCGGCCGCTGCGTGCCGCCCGCACCATCACCATGAAGGTGACCGCCTACAGCCCCGACGCCCGTTCCTGCGGCGAGAGTGCCGACGGGATCACCGCGAGTGGCTACAGCGTGTTCACCAACGGTGGCAAGCTGGTCGCCGCCGACACCGAGCTGTTGCCGTTGGGCTCGTTGGTCTCGGTGCCGGGTTACGACGACGACGTCGTCCCCGTCCTGGACCGCGGCGGCGCCATCAAGGGCAAGCGGTTGGATGTCCTGTTCCCGCGCCACGAGGATGCCATCCGCTGGGGCGTGAAGGAGCTCGAGGTGACGGTGTGGGAGTACGCCGACGGCAAGCCCAACGACTTCCGCGAGAACCACTGGAAGCGGGCCAGCTAAGCCGCCCCGAACGCTAGACCTTGACGGCGATCGTCGCCCGAGCCTCTTGGCTCAAGGTGACGACGCCGTCTTTCGCATGGCGGGCGAACGCGGCCCGCAATTCGGCCAGGCGCTCCGATCGGACCGGCTCGTGGCGGGGGAAGTAGCTGGCGCTGGTGGCGCGGCCGATGATCCCCTCCTCGTCGAGCACCTGCGGGCTGTCGGCGCGGGCCACCTCGAGCAGGTGGAAGCGAGGCGATGCGACCAACGCGGCATCGAGATCCTCGCGCGCGGCGCGGGTCGATGGATCGAGCCGCTCGCGCTCGCCGACCACGATGCGTTCGTAGGCGTCGGTGAAGCCTCCGTCCTTCTGGCGGAGGTTCCAGACCAAGGCGACGCGGCCGCCCGGCCGGAGGATGCGGTGGAACTCGGCGAGGGCACGCTGCGGGTCGAACCAATGGAAAGCCTGGGCCGCCACCACCAAGTCGACGGATGCATCGGGGAGCCCGGTGGCCTCGGCGGTTCCTCGCCGCCACTCGATCGACTCCGGGCTCGCTTGGCGGGCCTGGCTCAGCATGTCGAGGCTCGGATCGACGCCGACCACCCTGGCCCCGAGCGACGCGAGGAGCCGGCTCGAGATCCCGGTCCCGCATCCCACGTCAGCGACCCGCGGCGGGACGGGGAGGCCTTCGAGCGCCGCCTCGAAGATGGCGAGCGGATAGGTCGGGCGGTGCTTGGCGTAGCTCGCGGCCAATCCTTCGAAGGCCGACAGCGTGGAGCGATCGTCCATGGCGACAGGGTATCCACCGCGCGGCGCCGCGGCGCGTCCCGCCACGCGGTTTGCGCGTTGCGCGGACCGCTGCCGCCAAACTTCTTCTGGATTTCGCGAGTTGCCTCTGCGGGACGCTAGGGTGCCGTCGTGATCAGCAGGATCAGCAGTTTCGTGTTGCAGGGGATCGATGCGAACCCCTGCGAGGTCGAGGCCGACCTCTCCCACTCGAAACTCCCGACCACCGCGATCGTCGGCTTGCCCGACGCCGCCGTGCGGGAGAGTGCGGAGAGGGTGCGCACCGCGATCTTCAACGCAGGCTTCGAGTATCCGTACGGCCGCGTGACGGTCAAC
>JBGAKK010000081.1:0-21939 GCA_044224425.1 Phycisphaerales bacterium | reverse complement strand
GGCCGGGGGGACCGGGGGTGTGTCGTCGGGGTGCCTCCTCCTCGAATCCGCACACGGGCATGGCCTCAATCGGGCCCCGTGGCCACAATCCCGCCTGGCCAGAGTCGTGGCCGCCCCCAACAGCGGTCCATGGGGCGCCCTTTGGGCTGTCGGGGACCGCCGCGGGGCACCCCGGACTCGTTCATCCACCGGAGGGGAGATTCATGCAGCAGGCTCTGAGTTGCGCATCGTTGCTCGGCGCATTCGTGTGCCTTACCGCCAACGCGACCGCGTCGGTCATTCACGTCCCGGCCGATCAGCCCACCCTCAAGGCGGCGATCGCTGTGGCCACCAATGGCGACGAGATCGTGGTGGCCGATGGCACGTACTCCGGCGTCGACAACCGTGGCCTCGACTTCGCCGGCAAGAGCATCTTCCTCCACTCGGCCAATGGCGCCGGCGCGTGCATCATCGACTGCGAGCTCGCCGATCGCGCGTTCACGTTCCAATCGGGAGAGACGAAGGCCGCCATAGTCGAGGGGTTCACGATCCTGAAGGGCAAGCGCGCAGCCGGCAATGGCGGCGCCATTCTGATCAACGGCGTGGCGATCGCCACGCGTCCCACAGTGCGTGACTGCGTCTTCAACAACAACTCGGCGCCGAATGGCGGCGCCATTGCGATCTCCGGCGATGCCGATCCCGACGTCATCGACTGCACCTTCGTCGCCAGCTCGGCGATCGTCGGTGGCAGCAACGGATTTGGCGGAGCCATCTCGTTGAGTGGCGCCTCGGCCGCCGCAACGATCACCGGATGCGTGTTTGATGCCAACAGTTCCGGAGGCGGCAGCGGCATTCATGCCCAAAGCTCGAGCAAGCCGACCGTGGATCGCTGCATATTCGCGACGAATTCGAGCAGCGGCGCCGGCGGCGGCATGACCCTGGGCGGCGGAACGACGTCGAGCGTCTCGAACTGCGGGTTCTTCGGCAACATCGCTGGCGCCGGGGGAGGCGGCGGCATCGTCTGTTCCGGCAGCGCGTCGAACGCCACGATCGTCAACTGCGTCTTCTCCGGCAACAAGGCACTTTCCGTTGGCTTGGGCGGCGGCGTGTATGTGACGAGTGGCACGGTCAAGCTGCTCAATTGCACCTTTTCCGGTAACGTCGTCCAGGCCCCCAATCTCGGCGGTGCCCTTGCGAAGCTCAACGGCGCGACGTGCACCGTCCAGAACAGCATTCTGTGGGGCAACACCGGCCAGCAGATTCAATCGCCCGGAGCTCCCACCATCGTCGTGGAGTACTCGAACGTGCAAGGGGGCTTCGGAGGAGCCGGCAATTCGGCGGCGGATCCGCTCCTCGTGGACATAGACGGTGTCGACAATGTGGTCGGTACCGTGGATGACGACCTCCATGTGTTGGGCTTCAGCCCCGCCATCGATTCGGGCAGCAACTCGGCGTGGACGGTCGCGCTGACGGTGGACTTCGCCGGACTTCCGCGCTTCTACGACGAACCTACCGTCCCTGACAGCGGCGAAGGGACCGCGCCGATCATCGATCGTGGCGCTTACGAGTCACAGCCCGACACGCCCGGCTGCGAACTCGCGGACCTCGATTGCGACGGCGCCGTGAATGCCATCGACCTCGCCCTCTTCCTCGGGACGTGGGGTTCCGCAGGTGGTCCATCGGACTTCGACGGCGACGGCGTGGTGGGCGCGGCGGATCTGGCGATTCTCCTCGGGGCGTGGACTGGGTGACGCCGCGGGACCAGGAGAGATGGACTTAGCCACGATCGGTGGAAACGAGGGAAGGCAATCGGGGCCAGGGAACCACGGGCGACTCTGGGCAGAATGGTGTGTCCAGTGCCGATCCTCGGGCGGCCTCGCCAGCCTGATCGCGTGGTTCCCCGATGCCGTTATCGTCGGCCGTAGGGAGGCGCCACCGCTCCCCGGCCGCGTTGGGGACCCGCTCCGGGCGCCGCGGCGAGCGCGACCGCGCCGGCGCCGCCGCGCCGCGCCGCGCCCGCCGAACGCGTCGTCGGTTCGGGCGCGGGACACTCTGGACACACCATTTCGAACGCACGAGTCGGCAGACCCGCTCGGCTCGCCCGCCGGGCTCGCCCCGCAGGGCGTCGTGACCCCTCAGGCTCACCCCCCTTGATGGAACTTCGGCGGTACTGCGTTCGAGCCTCGATTGTGCAGGAAGGATGCGGTCGAGTGGATCGAGGCGGCGAAGAGAAACTTGGCGGTCGGCTGGAAGTGTGGCTGCCGTTCAGCCGGCCGGAAGTACCCTTCGGTCCTAAGGTGTGAGCCGAATCGGTAGCTGAGCCGGGTCAATTCGAAGGGCATCTCCGATGGGAACGCTCCAACTGCTCCGATTGCCGTACGCGACGTTCGTCGGGCTCATGGTGGCTGTGACGTCGGCCATCACACCCACCGCGAGCCTGCATGCACTGCCGCCTCCCGAATCGCAGGGCACGACGTCGCCGAGCAATCCCGCGACATCGCAGCCCGAGGCTCGTCTCGAGGCCGCCAGCCTGTCGCAACTGGCCGACTGCATCTCGGCGTTGCGGCCTTGGCCAGCCGCCGACGAACCCGACTTCGCCCAACGCGACTGGGAGGCGTACCGCGCTGTCGGGCAGTGTCTCATTCGGGTCGCGCGCGAGGACGCGGAAATCGCTTGGGCGATCGTTGAGGATCGCGATAGTCGAGCGTCGGTCCCCTCGCCGAAGGCGGATCAGAGGACATGGTCGAAGGCGGCGATCCTAGCCCGATTGACATCGTCGCTCGATCCGTCCTGCGACCGGGCTCGGCTGCTTCTTCCTGCGCGCATCCTCGCGGCGGGAGCGCCCAAGGAGAACGACCATCAAGAGCAACCCGAGTTCCCGCTTGTACTCGACGGAGACGCCACGACTGCTCGATTCGCCGCTCGCCGAGCAACCAACGTGATGACACAGGGGCCTGCCGTATCGGCGCTCGACGAGTGGCGAGCGTGGCAGAAGTGCGGGTTGCGGCGTTCCCTCGGGCCGTCGCCCCTACCGCCGGATCGCGACATGCCTGGCGAGCTCATCGATCTCGACATCCGGCTGCGCCTTGCGCGTACTCGGGAGTTTGTCACGCGTCGCTAGCGGTCCCCCTCCGTCGCCCACATGAGGACACTCCTGGGACACTCTGGACACACCCTTTCGAACGCACGAGTCGGCAGCCCCGCTTGGCTCGCGCCGCAGGGCGTCGTGACCCCTCAGGTTCACCCCCCTGATGGAACGCCCGCTGCACTTCGGTCGGGGCGGGCGAAAGGGTCTGTCAACCTCAGGAGCTTGCTTCTCGCCTTGGTACCGTTCAGGCCGGGCAGGTTGGTGTATTCACGGCAGGAACACGGCGAGCGCTACATCCGTGGACTACCGACCCGGCCCCCGTGGTGGACGAATCCGCCAGGGGCGTGGGCCGTAGGGTCGCCAATCGAACGGACGATGATGCTCAAGATGAACTGCTGCTTCCGGCCGTCCCTGGAGTGTGAGGTCACCAAGTAGTGTTCCGTCATCGATGTGTCGCGAGGGCAGTGTTCGTCGCGACCGCCGCATTGGTCCTGACCGAGGCTTCCGTTCAGCTGCCAGCCTTGATGGCGAGCTGGCATCCCTCGAGGCTTGTCACCACAGCCGGTGGTGAGAGTATCGAGTTCGCGGACCCCATCTCCAACGTGACGGAGACGGTTGAGCCAGCACCGCCAGGCGGTGCTGCAGGTTCATCCCCCGTCCGTAGATGGGCAGCGGAGACCGGATGGCCGTGGCGATGCTCCGCCTTCACGATCGAACTCGGTACCGAAGGAGGCGTCCGAACGAACGGGATCTTGCCGCTTGCGAAGCACTCATCGCCGGCGGGCGCCAGCGTCTTTGAGACGAGGTGCGACCTTCCGCTCGTCGGTGTTGTCTTCAAGCACGCCATCGCCCGTTTCATGGCGGATTGGCTGGCTATTGGCGTAGTTCTGGCGGCGCTCGGTTGGCTCTGCGGCGCGATCGTCAAGCGTCTTCGCAGGTCATCGAAACTGGCGTGGCCCGCGCGCGCGGCGACGTTGCTTGCCGTCGGAGCTCTCCTGACGTTCGCTGTCGCCAACGGGCCAGCGCTATGGGGCACTGAATGGCAAACGCGAACCGAGACATTCCATTCGCCGGACGAGACCGTTGGGAGACGCGCCCTCGACGAGACTGATCCCAAGCTGGTGGCGGTGCGGGAGGCACAGGCAGCGTGGTTCGCCGAACGAACGACATGGACGCTCCTTAGCGACATGCGCAGCTATCCGACCGAGCACGTTTCCATCGAACCGATTCCGCCGAGCGAGGCCGAGGCGATCTCGCTTCTACGCGACCCGCGACGGGAGATCGTGCGGACCTCGCGGTGGGCCCGAGGCTGGCCGCTCCGTGCGTTCGGGGCCGAGTTCGACGAGCCTCGCCACCTGCTGGAGCGAGAGACGCCCGCTCAGCCTCGCGGCGGAAGAGTTGTGGGTGGGATCCGATCTGGCAGCTCCGCTGAGGTGGTTGCGTTTTCTCCGCTCTGGCTTGGATTCGTGGTCGATTCTGCACTGTATGGAGCTGCGGTCGGGTGCGCCTTGCTGCTTGTGGTGACCATGCCCGGTCGACGAGCAGCGTCGCGGCTCCTTGCCGGGCGATGCCCGACCTGTGGCTACCCGCTCCTGGCAGACCGGTGCGCGGAGTGCGGGTCATCTTGGCCTCGCCTCCGCGGAGGGACTGCCCGTACGTCGCCCGCGCCGGATGGGGCGCGCGGCCCCGACTCGATGGGAGTCCAGCGACACTCTGGGGCGGGTCAGAGGGGTCTGTCCACCTCATGAGGACACTCCGGACACACCCTTTCGAATGCACGTCCTTGGGCGACTCTGGACACACCATTTCGAAACTTTCGAGCGCACGCCCGACCGCGACCTGTCCGTCCCGGGCGGCCTCGCCAGGCTGTTCGGGCCGTTCGCCGTGGCCATCGCCCGTCCTCCGTCCGGAGGCGCCACCGCTCCCCGGCCGCGATCGGTACCCGCTCAGGGCACCTCGGCGCGTGCGACCGCGTGGGCGCCGCCGCGCCCGCCGGCCGAGTGGCTCGCCGGCGCCGCCCCTGCCGCCTAGCCGACCGATGGCTGCGGCCCGCACGCCGGATCCGGCGACACCCGCTCCGCCGCGACCCGTCGCCCGGACCCCGGCACCAGCGCCGCCACCGCGAGGACGAACTTCCGCCCCGTCTCGCGGGCCTTCCGGGCCAGCGCGGCCGCACCCCCGCTGAAGTTGCCCAGCGGGCTCGCCAGGCCGCGCGACATCGCCGACTCGATGCCGGCGAGGGCGTCCCGCACCACCCCGGCCACCCGATCGTCGCACGCCCCCCGCGCGGACTCGAGCAGGGCGAGGTCGAGCTCGGCGAGCGGCCTCGGCGCCGACGCCGCGACCACGCCCCGCTTGCCGTCCGGCGCCACCCGTCCCGCCGCGTCCACGTCGGCGATGAACGCGGCCAGGCTCGCCCCCTCCAGGACGCTCGGCACGCGGCCGCCGAACCACGGGTTCCGGAGGCCGTTCGGCATGACCTCGACCTTGGCCGCCTCGGGCCCCGGGTCGCAGGGCAAGGCCGGCACGAGCCGGGCGGCCCGCAGCTTCTCCCGGGCCGCCTCCGCCTCGCCCGCGAACTCGCCCGCGGCGATCCGGCGCCGCAGCTCCTCGACGCGCCTCGCGATCGAGGAGGACCCGTACCCGTCCAGGGCCTCCGCCAGGCGGGCCCGGACCGGGTTCAGGGCGACGTAGACCATGTGGGCGACGACGGCCTCCTCGTCGAGGGCCACGATCGACTTGAAGCGCCCCTCCCAGCAGTGGCCGGTGACGTCGTCCTCGAGGTTGATGAGGCGGGCGATCTTCTGCTTCAGGAACTTGTGGAAGGTGGAGAGGTCGGCGAGGTTGCGCCGCCAGCGGGCGACCAGGGCCGGGTCGGCGAGCGCGGCGGCGATCTCCTCGGGCTGGGCGGGGAGCGAGGTGTCGACCTTGTTCCGGGCCCGCCAGGCGTAGTCGGGGGAGAGGGTGCGCCAGCGGGTGGCGACCTCGCGGTCGGACCAGAGGGCGACCAGCTCGGGGTGGGTGGAGGCGACGAGGTGGAAGTGGTTCGTGAGCAGGGCCCACTCGAGGATGTCGATGGCGAAGTAGAGGACGAGCTCGGCGAGGCGCTCGGCGAGGGCCAGGCGGCGTTCCTCCTGCTCGAGGAGCCGTGCCCGGCGGACGCACCGGGAGATGCAGTGGCAGGTGGTGGGCTCGGCGGGGTCGAAGATGTGCTTGCGGGGTGTGGGCATCGCGCGGGATCATCAGGCCGAAATCGCGCGGAACCCGGAAACGCCAAAATATTTCTGGTGCGGGCGGGGCGGGATGGCGTGTCGCCGGCAGGAAGCGGCAGGATGTCCACGGAAGGGATGCGCTGGAGACGCACGATCGCTCCTCCCGACCCTTGTGCTTCGTGTGCTTGTGGCTCCGTGAGAGGAGCTCCTGGGCGCAGAATGGTGGGGCGCAGAATGGTGTGTCCGGTGCGGTGGCAGAAGGTGTGTCCACTGCCGATTTTGGGCTCGGCCCGCTTGTCGAGGATCGGCTCAGGCGGGACCTTGATCCCATGCTCGATCGACATCGCACCCACCTCGCCAAAATGTGCCCCGCGGTCCTCCTGCCGGGACCTGCTCTGAGTCTCTTCGTATTGCTTGGCGGATGTTCGACGGGGGAGTCGATCAGCATGCAGCGAGCTGCGCCCGCCACCTCCGGCAATCCCATCTTCTCCGGGTGGTACGCCGATCCCGAGGCCGTCGTCTTCGGCGACACGTACTGGGTCTTCCCGACCTTCTCGGCGCCCTACGACCTGCAGCGCCACTTCGACGCCTTCAGCTCGCCCGACCTCGTCCATTGGACAAAACACGATCGCGTCCTCGAGGCGAGCTCCGTCCCGTGGGCCCGGCGGGCCCTGTGGGCGCCGGCGGCGGTCGATCGAAACGGCCGCTACTACCTCTTCTTCGCCGCCAACGACATCCAGTCGGACGCCGAACTCGGCGGGATCGGCGTGGCCGTCGCCGATGCCCCGGGCGGTCCCTATCGCGACCTCCTCGGGCGACCGCTCGTCGATCGCTTCCACCACGGCGCACAGCCCATCGACCAGGCGGTCTTCCGCGACGTCGACGGCACCGACTACCTGATCTTCGGCGGTTGGCGGCACTGCGTCATCGCCCGCCTCGAGCCGGACTACACCGGCTTCGAGCCGTGGCCGGACGGCGAGACCTTCCGCGAGATCACCCCCGAGGGCTACGTTGAGGGACCCTTCCTCTTCATGGCCGGCGGCCGCTACTACTTCATGTGGTCGGAAGGCGGCTGGACCGGCCCCGACTACCGCGTCGCCTACGCCATGGCCGACTCGATCCAAGGGCCGTGGACGCGGATCGGCACCATCCTGGCTCAGGACCCCGCCGTCGCCACCGGGGCAGGGCACCACAGCGTCATCCGCGGGGCCGGCGCCGACGACTGGTACATCGTCTACCACCGCCGCCCGCTTGGCGAGACCGATGCCAACCACCGTGTCGTTTGCATCGACCGCCTGACCTTCGACGCCGCCGGCCTGATCCAGCCGGTGCACATCACCTTCGAGGGGGTGCCGGCGAGTGCCCGAGGCGGCCGGCCCACAGGCGGCTGACCCTTGGAGGAAGGCGCCAGAAACGCGCTGGACACACACGATCGCACCCGTCCCAATCGTCGTTCATCGTGCCTTTGTGGCTCCATGCACGAGGCTACGGGGCGGAATGGTGTGTCCACTGCGGATTGGTGCCGACTCGCGAGGCCGAAATGGTGTGTCCATTGAGGCACTGCGGAAAGGTGTGTCCACCGAGGCAAAGTGGTGTGTCCACTGCCTCTTGCACTGCCTCTTGCTGCCCGAGGCCGCCGCCCGCCAGCAGCCTGCGTCGCAGGGAAACCTCCCGTTTCCGCCCCCGTCCCGCCCCCGTCCCGCCCCCGTCCCGCCTCCGTCCCACCCCGTCCCAATCCAACCCCAACCCCATCCCCCACCCCGACTTGGGACCCGACCCTAATTCCCTGATCCCCCTCCGATCCCAACGGCGCGTCCGGGGTGAGACCAACCATGCTCACCCCACCGCTTCGTCGTTCGTCGACCCTCCGCACGCGGCTCCTGCTCGCTGCCGCCGCGATCCTCGGCGCGCGGGCGCGCCGACGCCGGGATCATCTTCGTACGGGCCGGCCAGTCGCTTCCGCTTCAGTCCCAGGACGGCGCGTCCTGGACCACCGCGTTCGAGGATCTGCAGAACGGTCTGGCCGCCGCGGTGACGGGCGACGAGATCTGGATCGCCCAGGGCACCTACAAGCCGACCAGCGGGACGAGCCGGACCGCGAGCTTCGTCCTCAAGAACGGCGTCCACCTGGTCGGCGGCTTTTCGGGCGGCGAGTCGCAGATCTCCCAGCGCGACGTGCTGCTGCACCGCACCATCCTGAGCGGCGCGATCGGCGGTTCCAGCACCGCCGACAACTCCTTCCACGTGGTGACCGCCCCGGCCCTCGCGAACCTCACGATCCTCGACGGCCTGACCATCCAGGATGGCAACGCCAACAGGGCGGGGCCCCAGGGCGAGACGGTCGGGCCCGCCATCTTCTCCAACTCCTCGCTGCTGACCTGCAGCTCCTGCGTAATCCGCAACAACCAATCGACGGCGAGCGGCGCTGCGTATTCGAACTCCGCGGTCGCGACGCGGCGGCTCACCCTCTTCCAGTGCCTCATTGTGGGCAACCAGACGGGGGCGGCGGTGAGCATGCAGGGGCTCGGCGGCGGCACCATCTCCCAATGCACGATCACCCAGAACGCGGGCGGCGTGACTTTCGTCGGGGCGCCCTCCTCGCCCTCCCTGGTGGCGAACTCGATCATCTACTTCAACGGCAGCGGGGCTGAGTCCGACCAGTTCCTGGCCTCTTCGCCGCCGACCATGGTCGGATCCCTGATCCAGGGCTGGGACAACGTCAATCCCTCCTCCACCTCGGTCTTCGCCTTCGACCCGGTCTTCCTCGACCGCCTCGGCTCCGATGGCGTCGCCGGCACCGACGACGACAACTTGCACCTGCGGGGCGACTCGCCGGCCATCGACCGCGGATCGACCTCCTTCATCGGCGTGGCCGACGCCCTCGATGTCGATGACGACGGCGCGACCAACGAGCTCTATCCGCTCGACCTCGACGGCAACGCCCGCCGGATCGACGATCCGCTTGTCTTGAACACCGGCGCCGGCGCCGCCCCGCACACCGACTGCGGTGCGTTCGAATACGCCCGACGCCGCACCATCCTCGTCAACCACGCGGCCACCGGCGCCAACAATGGGACCAACTGGGCCGACGCCTACACCGATCTCCAATCGGCGCTGGCTGAGCTCGGCGATCCGGTCAACGGCGGGGCGGGCGAGATCTGGGTCGCCCAGGGCACCTACAAGCCGACCAGCGGCACCGACCAGACCGCGAGCTTCAAGCCCACGCCGTCGGTGATCCTCCTTGGCGGGTTCACGGGAAGCGAACTGACCCGCAAGGCCCGCGATTGGAGAGCCCATCCGACGATCCTCTCCGGCGATCTCGGCCCGGCGGGACCGGCTGGCAACTCCTTCCACGTGGTGCGTTGTTTCGCCACCTCGCCGATCGTCCCCTACGTCGACGGCTTCGTCATCCGCGACGGCGTCTGCCCCGCCAACGAAGGCGGCGGCGGCATCCGCTTCGAAGCCCAGAGCGATGTCCTCTTCGGCAACTGCCTGGTCACCGGCAACAGCGGCACCGGGAAAGGCGCGGCGGTCGAGTTCAGCGGCACCGGGGCCAGCCCCGGCGGCGGGATCATCTATTCGGCGATCGTCGGCAACGCTGCATCGGGGAGCGGTGTCGGCGGGGTCTCGTTCGACCACCGCGGCGGCGCCTTGATCCGTTGCGCCATCGCGGGCAACACCTCGACCTCGTCCTCGCTCCCCGCAGGCATCCACGCCGTCGCCGGGACGCAGGGCGGCATCTTCCTGGTCGGCGTCGACGTCTTCGACAACCGGAGCAGCGGCGTAGCCAACCTTGCCGCCCAGTTCGGCAATAACGGGGCGTCGGTCAACCTCAACGCGAGCGGACTCCAGGGGTTCGTGGGCTCGATACCGGGCGTCTCCCTCAACAACGTGTTCGCGGTGGACGGCAGCGGCGGCGTGGTCGACGCCAACGGGGCCGACGGCGTGTACGGCACCGCCGACGACAACCTGACCCCGAGTGTCTGCTCGCCGCTCATCGACACCGGCAGCGCCTTCGCGCCGCTCTTCGACGCCTTCGACCTCGATGAGGACGGCCAAGGCTCCGATCAGTGGCCCTACGACTTCTACCTGGGCCAAGGCGTGCTCGACCTCCCGAGCGGCGTGCCGGGCCTCGTCGACTCGACCGACGCCGGGCCGGTCGAGCGGCAGACCGGCGGAGGCTCTCCCGACCTCGACGGGAGCGGGACAGTCGACGCCGCCGACCTTGGGCTTCTCCTCGGCGCCTGGGGCACCCTCGACAGTCCCTTCGAACTCACCGGCGACTGCGTTATCAGCGCTGCGGACCTGGCGGTCCTCTTAGGAGCGTGGGGAAATTGAGGCGGCTCTGTGTTTCGCTCAGGGCTCGGTCGTCGGTACCTTTTTGGCGATGCGTCCGCTCAGGCTGGCGGACCACCGCACCGACTGTTCCGTGCCGTTGAGGAGAAACCCGTGCCGCTGTATCCGCGTCGTCTCGTCGTCACCCTCGCCCTCGCCCTCACTGCGATCGCGGCCGGCGACGGAGGCACTTGCTGCCCGTCCGACCTCGACGGCGACTCGGTGGTCGGACCTGCCGACCTGGCCACGCTGCTCGGCGCCTGGGGACCTTGCAACGCGAGCTGCCAGCAGACCACGCTGGTCGGTCGCGTCACGCTTCCGGACGGGACGCCGGCTCCGCACGCTGTACTCGTGACCGATCGCGGCGGCCAAGGGACGACCGGCGCGAGCGGGCATTTTGGGTTCTCCGCGGAGGTCCCCGCCGGCGGAGGCACCATCGGAATCCACGCCGTGGTGACGGTGCAGGGCGTGACCTATGTCGGGGCCAAGGTCATCAGCGTCGAAGTCGAAGGTGTGTCCGACGCCGGCACCATCACCGTGACGCCGGGCTCGACCTGCCCTTCGGCGTGGTTGCCGGGCTTCGGGCCGAACCAGGCCATCGACGGAACGATCAATGCTGTCGCTGCCTGGGACGACGGTTCGGGCGGCGGTCCTGCCCTCTACGTCGGCGGTCTGTTCACCATGGCCGGCTCCACGCCCGTCTCGAACATCGCCAAGTGGGACGGTACGACGTGGACCACGCTTGGCTCCGGCGTGTCGAGCCAGGTCTACGACCTCGTCATCTTCGACGACGGCTCGGGCGCCGGTGAAGCCCTCTATGCCTGTGGGTCCTTCACCTTCGCGGGCGGGTCCAGTGCCGCCCGCATCGCACGCTGGAACGGAAGCGCGTGGTCAACGCTTGGAGCGGGAGTCGGCGGGCTGGTGCGCGACATGCAGGTGTTCGACGACGGCTCGGGCAACGGGCCCGCGCTGTATGCCGGCGGCGACTTCACCACGGCGGGCGGGAACCCGGCCAATCGCGTGGCAAAGTGGAACGGCCAAGCGTGGTCGGCCCTCGGCAGCGGCCCCGGGAATGGCTCCGTCGTTTCCCTCGCGGTCTTTGACGACAGCACGTGGAGCGGCCCGGCCCTCTATGCCGCTGGCGGATTGTCGATCCCGGGCGGCGTCGCGAAGTGGGACGGAACGACCTGGCAGCCGCTCGGGGTTGGCGTCAACGGCGGGCCGATCAATGCCCTCGCGGTGTTCGACGACGGTTCGGGCAGCGGTCCGGCTCTCTATGCCGGCGGGGCCTTCACCACGGCAGGCGGCGCCGCCGCCAACCGGATCGCCCGCTGGGACAACGGCGTGTGGACGCCGCTTGGGAGCGGCATCACCGGCAACGCGATCAACTCGCTGGCCCTCTTCGATGACGGCACCGGCAACGGTCCCGTCCTGGTCGCTGCGGGCGACTTCACTTCGGCGGGCGGACAGGCCGCGAATCGCATGGCCAGCTGGAACGGGAAGCAGTGGACCCCGATCGCCAACAACCTGAACGCCCAGGTGCGACGGATCGTCCCTTGGGATCTCGGCCTCGGAGGCGGCAGCGTGCTGTGTGTCGTCGGCGACTTCACCGATGGACCGTCCGGCGATCCTCGCCTCGCTCGCTTCGGCTGCGACCCGGCAGGCGACCGGCGGCGCTGAGCGCGTCGCCCCCCGACCGATCCAGGCCTTGAGCCCGGCCACGGCCCCCGAGCCTCGCCCCTTCCGCAGGGAAGGGGGACGGTGTGGCCGTGGGCCTATGGTCCCCGCTGGCCACGATTTGGTGGCGATCGGCCCCCGTCCGCTTCCGCGCCCTGCCCGCCGCCGCCGGCCCGTGCCGCGGCGGGCGATCGCGTGCGATGCGGCCACCGGCCGCGGGAAGGACGGAACCGCGAGACACTCTGGACACACCTTTTCGGTGTCCGCTCGACGAGACACTCTGGACACACCCTTTTGAACGCCTGGGGCCCGTGCGGGGGCGGGACCGTGCTCGACCGACCTCGATTGCAGCGGATCGGTCGACGCCGCGGACCTCGCCATCCTGCTCGGGGCTTGGACCGGCTGACCTGGGCGAGGACACGAGGGAAACCCGCGGCGGACACGGTGGACACACCCTTTCGAACGCCCGCCCGACCCAGAACGGCCGCTTCGCGGCCGTGGGGTGGTTTGTGGCGCGGGTGGCAAAGTGGTGTGTCCACTGCCGATCGAAGTGGTGTGTCCACTGCCGATCGCGTGCCTTGCGGTTCCCTGCGAGATGCTCCGAGGCAGAATGGTGTGTCCAGGTCGACCTGAAGCCCGACCACGGGCCCAACGCTTCCTCGTGCTCGCAGGGAAGGGAATCGCAGTGGCAATGCGCCTCGTGCCTCCCAGCAACGAATTGGTGGCGCTCCGTCCCGTCCGCTTCCGCGTCCTGCCCGCCGCCGCCGGCCGGTGCCCCGGCGGGCCATCGCGTGCGATGCGGCCACCGGCCGCGGGAAGGACGGAACCGTGTTCATGGCAGGATCGATCCAACAGCGCCCGGGCATCGGAGCCCTGGGTTCAGCTCTCTCCGCAGGGCTCCTCCTCCTCGTGGCCAGCGACGCCTCCGCCACCATCCGCTACGTCGCCCCCTGCGGGTCGGACGCCTGGGCCGGGTTCTCGGCGGTCTGCTCGGCGCCGCTCGGGCCGAAGCGGACGATCCAAGCGGCCATCGCGGCCTCGGCCGACGGCGATGAGATTCGCATCCTCCCCGGCGGCTACGCCGGACCGATCGACCTCGACGGCAAGGCGATCCACCTGGTCGGACTGGGCGGCGCTGCGGCGACCATCGTGACGGGAAGCGGGGCCACCCCGGTCGTCCTCGCCAACAGCGGCGAGGCCGCGGACACCGTCCTCGAATCGCTCACCATCACCGGCGGCAACGTGGCCGGGAGCGGCGGCGGCATGCTCATCGCCCTGGCCAGCCCGACGGTGATCGACTGCGTCCTCTCCGGCAACCAGGCCGGGGCGTCGGGCGGGGGCGTCGCCGTCATCACCGGCAGCCCGCACTTCACCGGCTGCACCTTCTCGAGTAACGGAGCCGGCAACGGCGGCGGCGGTGTCTCGACTTCCTTCGGGGCCCCGGTCTTTGACGGCTGCACCTGGCAGCAGAATTCAGCGTTCCACGGCGGGGCAGCGTCCACCTCGGGCGGCACTCCCTCTTTCACCAACTGCCTGATCCGCTGGAATGAAGCGTCGCAGGGGGCCGGGCTGCACTGCTCGCAGGGCTCGCCCCTGGTCGAGGATTCAGAGGTCTCCTCGAACCTAGCCCTCGATGCGGGCGGGGCGATCTACGCCTTGGATGCCGCGCTCACCGTGAACGGCACGGATCTCATCGACAACGTGGCCTCGGGCGACGGCGGCGGGCTTTGGGCCGGCGGCGGATCGCTCGTCGTGTGGGGATCGACCATCGAGTCGAACGAAGCGGAGTTCGGCGGCGGCATCGCCGCGATCGGCGGCGCCGACCTCTCAGTGGTGGCGAGCACCGTGCGGCTCAACCACGCGAGCTCGTCGGCGGGCGGGATCAGCACCCTCGACTGCTCGGTATCCCTCTTCGGCTGCACGATCGAGGACAACACCGCGATCACCGTCGGCGGGCTCGGCGTCAGCGGCGGCCACCTCGCCGTCACCGGCTGTTCGTTCCTGTCGAACGCCGCGGAGTTCTCCTGCGGCGGGGCGGCGGTGGGTTCGATCGCCGCCGAGGACGCTCTGTTCCAACTCTGCACCTTCAGCGGCAACCTAGGGGCGATCGGCGGTGGAGCGATCCTCCTGATCGAAGGCGGGGCGACCGTCGAGACGACCCAGTTCATCGACAACGCGGCCGCGGCGGGCGGGGCGATCGCCGATCTCTCCGACAAGGTCGACGGCCTCCTCCGCCTCCGCGACTGCCAGTTCTCCGGGAACCATGCCAACTCCGATGGGGGCGCGATTCGCCTCGGATCGCTGGTCGAACTCGATGCGGCCCGCTGCACCTTCACCTCGAACGACGTCTCCTTCGGCACCGGCGGCGCGGTGTGGACCTTCGACACCTCGGCTCGGCTCGTGGCCTGCGAGCTGTCGGGGAACTCCGCCGGCGGGAGCGGTGGCGGCGTCTGGGGCTCGGGCACCCTCGATCTCGTCGACTGCCTGATCGCGAGCAACACGGCCGGCGGCGCCGGAGGCGGCATCTACGTGTCGAACACGGGGGCGAGCCGCGTCGCGAATTGCACGCTCGCCGCGAACACCGCAGCGGGCGGCGGAGCGGCGGTCCAGGTCGGCGGCGGAGCTCCGGTCCCGATCCAGAACTCGATCGTCTGGGCGAATGGCGGGCCGCAACTCGCCGGCGGCTTCACGGTCACCCATTCGATCGTGCCGCCAGGGATCGCCGGTCCGGGCTGCCTGAGCCAGAACCCGAAGTTCGTCTCGATCCTGGGCGGCGACTACCGGCTTCTGCCGAGCAGCCCGGCCATCGACGCGGCGCTCCTCTGGTTCCTGCCGAGCGACGACGCCGACCTCGACGAGGACGGCAACCTCCTCGAGCAAGTCGGCCTCGACCTCGAGGGTCAACCTCGGGTCATGACCGCTAGCGCCAACGCGAGCGAGTGCGGCTTGGCCGTTGACATGGGAGCGTACGAGGCAGCGATCGGCCTGCCTTCTCCGCCCACCGTGCTCGGCGACCTCGACGGCAACGGCACGGTCGGGGCCGTCGACCTGGCACTCCTCCTCGCGGAATGGGGCTCGGCCGGTGGCTGCCCGATCGCCGACCTCGACGGCGACGGCACCGTCGGGGCCAGCGACCTGGCGATCCTGTTGGCGTCGTGGAGTGTGTGAGGCGCGGCCCGACTGGCAAGCGTTCGGCGTCACCCCGTACGGACCGGTGATGGTCCGTGCGGGGTGTTGCTTGTGCGAGACGCGGTGGACACACCTTTTCGAATGCCTGGGGTCCGTGCGGGGCGTGAAGCGACACTCTGGACACACCCTTTCGAACGCCCGCCCGACCCAGAACGGCCGCTTCGCGGCCGCGGGGTGGTTTGTGGCGCGACCGGCAAAGTGGTGTGTCCACTGCCGATCGCGAGGCAGAATGGTGTGTCCAGAGTCGACCTTCTCCTCCTCGCGGAATGGGGCTCGGCCGGTGGCTGCCCGATCGCCGACCTCGACGGCGACGGCACCGTCGGGGCCAGCGACCTGGCGATCCTGTTGGCGTCGTGGAGTGTGTGAGGCGCGGCCCGGATGGCGATCGCTTGGCGTCATCCCTTACGGACCGGTGATGGTCCGTGCGGGTGTTGCTTGTGCGAGACACGGTGGACACACCTTTTCGAATGCCTGGGGTCCGTGCGGGGCGGGACCGCGCGAGACACTCTGAGACACTCTGGACACACCCTTTCGGACGCCCGCCCGATCCAGAACGGCCGCTTCGCGGCCGCGGGGTGGTTTTGGCGCGGGTGGCAAAATGGTGTGTCCACTGCCGATCGCGAGGCAGAATGCTGTGTCCAGAGTCGACCTTTGGAGTCGACCTTATCGCCTTGGTGACGCGGGCCTTGCCGGAGAGCGCACGTGCTTCATGGCCGGGCATCTCTCCAGTCGTCTGCGGGGTCTGCTTGCAGCCGGTGACCTGCCCCGCGGTAGGCTGCCAGCCGCGGGCGAGGCTTCCCCCTCGCCGCGAGAGGAGGCAGCATGCATCGGACTCATGTCCTCTGGACGGCGGCCCTGCTGGCCACCATCTCGGCAACGATCGGACTTGGGATGGCGGCGGCGAAGGGACGGGATCGGGTGCCGCTCCCCGAGTCGTCGCCCAAGTCGTCGCCCAAGTTATCACCAGCCGCGTGCCCGCCCGGGCCGTCCGCCCCGGTCGAGTGCTTCCCGGCACGGGACACACCCTTTTTGGTGGCGACGCTTCTCTCCATCTCCGGACCCGACCTGCCCGCTGGGATGTTGGTCTACGTCGGCCGTACGACCATGAACCAATTGCGCGACGAAGCTGGCGGCGATGTGGGGATCGATCGACAAGGGCTCGTCCTCGAGGTGATCAGCGGCGCAGGCGCCACCCGATGGGGCATCCCCGTCGGGACGGCCCTCGAGTGCCTCGAGGTCCGCGACGGCATGCCGGTGCCGGAGTCGATCGTCGCCACCGACGACTGGTTCGTGCGCGGTGTGAAGGTGCTTGCGACGCCGGGATAAGCGGTCCACGCAGCCGGTCGGGCTCCCCTGCGCCCCGCTCCCCTTCAGCCCGGTCCCAGTAGCATCCCGCCCATGTCGCGGACCGCCGTGCAGGCAATCCTCGTCGTGGCGGCACTGGTCGCCGGGGCCTTGGTGGGGGACTGGCTCCATGCCAACGGCGGTGCCGGCCGTTGGTGGCAGGACCTCGGCGAACTGGTCCTCATCCGGCCGCTGGTCGCGATGAGCGTGCCGCTCGTCTTCGTCGTGGTCACCCTCGGGGTCACCTCGATCGGCGATCCGCGGCGGCTCGGTTCGCTCGGTCTCTCGACGGTCGCCTTCTATGTGGGGACGACGCTGATCGCGACGGCCCTCGGCGCCGTGCTGGCGACGACGATCGCCCCCGGAGCGGGGGCGAGCCCGGAGGTGGCCGCCGCCCTGCGCGACGCGGGGGCCCAGGCCGTGGCCGCCGATGCTGACACCGCCGCTCGCTTGAAAGGCGCGGCCACCAGCGGCTTCGGCGGGGCGTGGCTCTCGGTTGCCCAGCAGGCCATCCCGCGAAACATCGTTGCCGAGTTCGCAAGCGGTAACACCCTGGCCGCGATCGTGGCCGGTCTCCTCTTCGGCACCGCCCTCACCTTCGGCGGCGAACGCAGCCGGAGCGTGACCGATGTCCTCGAAGGGGTCGTGGCCGCTCTCTTCCGCATCGTGGGTTGGATCCTCACTCTGCTCCCGGTCGGCGTCTTCCTCCTCGTCGCCTCGAGCATCGCCAAGGTCGGCCTCACCGCCGTGGCCGGGCCGCTCGCGATCTACATGCTCGTCGTCCTCGCCGGGCTCCTGATCCAGGGCGCGGTGATCCTCCCGATCCTGCAGCGACTCCTCGGCGGCGGCAACGGTTGGGGCTTCGCGTGGCGGTTGCGGCGCGTCCTCTTCACCGCCTTCGCCACCAGTTCGTCGAACGCCACGCTGGCGGTGACGCTCGAAGAATGCGTCCGCTCCGGCGGCTGCTCGAAGCAGGCCACGAACTTCGTCATCCCGCTCGGCGGGGCGATCAACTCCAACGGCACCGCCCTCTACGAGTCGGTCGCCGTCCTCTTCCTCTTCCAACTCTACGGCGTCTCGCTCTCCGCCGGCGAGATCGCCTTGGTGGTCGTCTCAGCCACGCTCGCCGCAGCGGGCACCGCGGGGATCCCAGCGGCCGGGCTGGTGACGATGGTGATCGTGATCGGCGCCGCCAACGCCGCCCTCGCCGGCCGCGGCATCGAGCCGCTGCCGCTCTCCGCGGTCGGCGTGATCATCGGCGTCGATCGCATCCTCGACATGAGCCGGACCGTCCTCAACGTGTGGGGCGACTGCGTGGCGGCCAAGATCATCTCCCGATACGCGCCGGACGAGGCATGATCGAGCGGGCGGAGGTTTCCGGACGCACGCGGCGCCTCGATCGTTGCTTCGCGAGGGACCGCCCGCTACGTTCGTCGCATCATGCGACCCTCGACCGCCACGCTACGTCCGGCCCTCCTCGGAGCGAGCCTCGTCCTCCTCGTCGCCCAACATGCCGCGGCCGGTGCCGGCGCCGGACCCGGGGCCGCTAGCCACTGGCGGTTCGACGAGTCGAAGGGCACGGTGGCCCATGATCGGCTGGTCCTCTTCAACGGGACGATTCCCGGGCGCGCTGAGCCGTGCGCGGCGTCGCCGGCAACGCGATCAAGATGAGCCGGGCCAGCAACGACCGGATCACGGTGGGCACCGTCTACTCGGGGAGCACCGCGTTCAGCGTGTCGCTTTGGGTCAAGATCGCGCCGGGGGCTCCCGGCGACAACTATCCGGTCTCCAACCACTACGCCGGCATCGTCAATGGCTGGATCTTCTTCACCGGCACCAGCGGGGGCTGCTACGGCGACCCGAACAGCCCGAGCCTGTACACGGCCGACAACTGCGGCGGCGAGGTCACCGCTCCGGTGAACGTGAACGACGGGGGGTGGCACCACCTGGTCGCCACCTACACGCCCGGCGGGACGAAGTCGATCTACGTCGATGGAGGCGTCGCCGACGCGACCGCCTTCGCCAACCCCATCAACGTGAACGGCGGCGCCCAGTTCCTGATCGGCGGCGTCGTGGTCAGCGGATCGCCGACCGCCGCGTTCGACGGTTGGATCGACGACCTCCAGGTCTACACCCGACCCTTGGGCTGCGCCGAGGTCCAGTACCTCTATGCCCACCCCGGCGAGGAAGTCCCCGTCCTCTCCGACTTGAACGGCGACGGGGCCGTCGACGCGATGGACCTCGCCATCCTCCTCGGAGCTTGGGGCCCGTGCGGGGCCGGACCGTGCTCGACCGACCTCGACTGCAGCGGATCGGTCGATGCCGCGGACCTCGCCATCCTGCTCGGGGCGTGGACCGGCTGACTCGGGGGGATTGCGAAGGGTCGGAACTTGACCAAAGTGGCGGATTCGATCGGGCGCTGCGGATGATCGCTGCGCCTCTCCCGTAAGCCATCAGTCGGTGCCCTGCGCCGGCTGGCTTCCGGGAGGAACCGAGATGTCGCGTCGCGCACTGGCCGGGGTTTTCGTGTCGCTGGCCGTCTCCTCGACCGCGTTGGCGGGCGGGGTCTGCCCCTGTCTCGGCGACCTGAACGGGAACGGCGTGGTCGGCGCCGAGGATCTGGCCACCATGCTCGGGGCGTGGGGAAACTGCTCGAACTGCGCGAGTTGCGCTGCCGACCTGAGCGGCGACTGCGTGGTAAGCGCGATCGACCTCGGGATCCTGCTCGGGAACTGGGGGCCGTGCTCGCCGATCCCTGCGAACGACCACTGCGCCGACGCGATCGAGATCGTGAGCTGGACCGGCTCGGCCAACCCCTTCTGCACCTTTGGGGCGGACACCGACGGCCCGACCTCGACCTGCGGCGTGCCCGCCATCACCGGCATCGACGGCGACGTTTGGTACCGCTTCACCTCGCCCATGGACGGCGTGGTGCAGGTGGGGGTCTGCGCCGACTTCCCGGTGCGGATCGCCGTCTACGGCCAGAACCTCCTCGGCAGTTGCTCCTGCCCGGGCGGTCTCTTCGGGCCGCCGCTCGTTGGCTGCGCCGGCACGGAGAGCTTCCCGTACTGTGGCCAGGGGGCAGCGCTCCTCGTCCCGGCCGAGGCCGGCGAGTGCTTCACGCTGCGGGTGGGCGGAGCCCCCGGCGAGCGTGGCAGCGGCAACATCGACCTCAACTTCTTCCTGCCGCCCTGCACCATCCCCTCGTCGACCACGCTCGCCGCGGCCGGCCTCGAAGCGGGCACCGAGTTCGGGCTCTGCGCCGACATCAGTGACGACGTCGGCATCGCCGGGGCCATCTTCGACGACCTGATCTTCGGCGGACAAAGCGCGGGCTCGGCCCGGGCCTATCGCTACGTGGGCAACACCTGGACGCCCGAGCAGACCATCCTGCCGCCCGAGAGCTTCGCCGGCCAGCGCTTCGGCATCACCGTCGCGGCCAGCGGCAACCGCATCGCGGTCGGGGCTGGCGATGTCGACGCCGCGTGCGTGGCCGATCCCGACTGCGACACCGGCCAGGTGTTTGTCTACGAGTTTGACGGCAACGATTGGGTGTTCGACCAGTCGCTCCTACCGCTCTCGGGCGACGGAAGCCCGGCTGACCACTTCGGAAGCCGCGTCGACATCGACGGCACGCGGACCATCGTCGGGGCCCGCGAGGACGACAACGCCAACGGTACGCGGGCGGGTGCGGCCTACGTCTACGAGCTCTTCCCCATCTTCGGCACCACCATCTGGCTCCAGACGGCCAAGCTCGAAGCGGGGGACGGCGACAACTTCGACGAGTTTGGATCCGATGTCGCGGTGAGCGGGACGTGGGCCCTGGTCGGCGCCGACAACGACGAGGGCGGTGGATCGGCGTACCTCTTCGAGGACACCGCCGGCGGCTGGACGCAGACCGCGAAACTGCATGTCGCGGGGCTCCCCAACACCGCGAGCTTCGGCTATGCCGTGGCCATCGACGGCCCGATCGCGGTGGTTGCTGCCCCCGATTTCCTGGGCGGGCCGGGCAAGGTCTTCATCTACGAGCGGTTCGACGCCAACGGCTGGCTCCTGACCGCGACGCTCACCGCCCACGACGGGGCGGTCGGCAACTCGTTCGGGGCGTCGGTCTCGATCGCCGGGAACCAACTCCTGGTTGGTGCCCCCGGCGACACCGGCAACCGCGGCGCGGCCTATCTCTTCTGGCGCGTCCCCGGCGGCTGGGTGGAGCGAGCCAAGCTCGGGGCCGGCAGCCCGGTCGCCGGCGACTCCTTCGGCGGCGCCGTGGCCATCGAGAACGGCCGCGGCCTGGTCGGGGCGTACTTCGACGACATCGGCCTCAGCTTCGACGTCGGCTCGGTCTACCGCTTCCACGGCCTCTTCGAATGCACCGGCAACGGCGTGCCCGACGCCTGCGACATCGCCAACGGCGTGCCCGACTCCGACAACGATGGCGTGCCGGATATCTGCGAGCCATAGCCCGCGTTGGGCGCTGGGCGTTGGGCGTTGGGCGGAGGCCTGGGCGTTGGGATTGCCGTCCGCCGTTCTGGCGCGTTCGGATTGCCGCAGAGTCGCAGAGGCCGCAGAGTCCTCGCAGAGGAAGACAAGGAATTGGGGTTTCGGGTCAGGCCTTCATGGCCGTTCGATTCCAACCACCGCTCGCCTGCGCGGACGGCCACGCGCTGTCGCCCCGCGGGTACGCGATGACATTCGGCCTTCGTGAGCCGGGCGATCTCGAACGCCAGATTGCCGCGGAGGCGCGGAGGGCGCGGAGCCGTCGCGGAGCAGAATGGAGAATTGGGGCTTCGGGTCGGGCCGTCATGGCTGTTCGGTTGCGAGGTCGAGGAGCGGCCTCGGCGACATTCGGCTTTCGTGCGCCAGGCGATCTCGAAGCCCAGACTGCCGCGGAGGCGCGGAGGGCGCGGAGCCGTCGCGGAGCAGAGAGGAGAATTGGGGCTTCGGGTCGGGCCGCCATGTGGACTTGCCCCGAAACGGTGGACACCCGTGATCCTACCTCACGCCACGGTCGCCTCGAAACGTTCGGGGCTCATGTAACCCAGCGCGCTGTGCATCCTCGTCCTGTTGTACACCGCCTCGATCCACTCGAACACCGCACGCCTCGCCTCCTCGCGC
>JBGAKK010000080.1:0-21780 GCA_044224425.1 Phycisphaerales bacterium | reverse complement strand
GATCGAACGTCCAGTGCAGCTTGATCCGAAACCCCAATTTCCTTCTCTGCTCTGCGAGGACTCTGCGCACTCTGCGTCTCTGCGGCGATCCGGATTCCGGCTATCCGGCTGCCTTCCGCTCCCGGCCTCCCCGGCCCTCAGCGTCCTCGACCGCGCCTCGCACGCGGGTCATCGGTAGGCTTCAAAAGATTGACGCGACGACGCACGACATCCGGATCGGCATCGACCTCGGCGGCACCAAGATCGAGGGGGTGGCCATCGACCCGAGCGGCCGGCCGCTGTGGCGAGAGCGGGTGGCCACGCCGCAGGGGCAATACGAAGCGACCATCGAAGCGATCGCCGGGCTCGTCGCCCGCTCCGAAGCCGACCTCAAGGGAAGCGGCACGGTGGGCATCGGCACGCCCGGCTCGGTGTCGCCACGGACCGGGCTGCACCGCAACTCGAACTCGACCGTGCTCAACGACCGGCCCTTCATCGCCGACCTCGCCCGCCGCCTTGGCCGGCCGGTCCGCTCGAGCAACGACGCCAACTGCTTCGCCCTCAGCGAGGCGATCACCGGGGCCGGTCGCGGCGCCCCCGTCGTCTTCGGGGTGATCCTCGGGACCGGCGTGGGCGGCGGCGTAGTCATCGCCGGGCGGGCCCTCGACGGCCACAACGGCGTGGCCGGCGAATGGGGGCACAGCCCGATGCCGGGGACCGACGAGGCGGATCGGCAGATGCGTCCGTGCTACTGCGGCCTGGCGGGTTGCCGGGAGCAGTTCCTCTGCGGACCGGCCATCGAGGCCACCTACGCCAAGGCCGCGGGCGAGCGGCGATCGGTCGCCGCCATCGCCGAGCGGGCTGCGGCGGGTGAGGATCCGCTCGCGGTCGCCACCATCGGCCGGCTGATCGACGGGCTGGCCCGCTCCCTGGCCGAGGTGGTGAACCTGCTCGACCCCGACTGCATCGTCCTCGGCGGCGGGGTCAGCAACGTGGCGGCGCTCTACCCGGCCTTGCCGCCCCTCGTCGAGCACTATTCCTTCACCGACTCCTTCACCACGCCCATCGTCCGGGCCGAGCATGGCGATTCGAGCGGCGTTTTCGGCGCCGCCATGCTCTGGTGACGAAGCGGGGATCGGGCCCTTTCCACCGCTCCGAGGGGCGGGCGGAGGCTGTATCGTGGGGGCATGGAAGCTGCGATCACCCTCTTGCCGCTCGACGGCCAGGCGTTGCCGCCGCTCCGGCTGCAGCCGGGCGGCGAATCGGTGATCGGCCGGGCGGTCGAGTGCGAGCATCGCCTCGATGTGGCCAGCGTCTCGCGGCGCCACGCTCGGCTGGCGATCGCTGGCGGCGGATGGACGGTCGAAGACCTCGGCAGCCGGCACGGCACGTTCGTCGACGGCACGAGGCTCGAGCCCGGGACGCTGACCCCGATCGGCGACGGCAGCATCGTCTCGATCGGACCGTGTCGCTTCCGTGTCGCAGCGCTGGGCGAGTCGGGCCAGACCTTGGTGTCGATCGCCGACGAGTCGACGCCGCGCAAGAGTTCGACGGTGCGGCGGGTCCTCGAGGAAGAGATCGGCGTCCTCGCCAAGCGCCGCCTCGACGCCTTGGTCGAAGTCTCGGCCGTCATGCAGTCGGCTGCGGCCGAAGGGGAAGTGGCCAAGGCCGCCCTCGATGCGGCTGTGCGCGGCACCGGCTTCGTGTGGGCGACTTGGGTCCGTCCCATCACGCCGGGCGACACCTCGCTCCTCGACGCCCTCGGCGTGGCAGCGGCCCCGGGCCACGAGACCGACCGTCGCCTTCCGGTGAGCCGCACCCTCCTCACCGCCGCCAAGGACGGGGCGATCGTCCGCCTCGAAGACGAGCCATCGATTCTTGAAGCGGTGAGCGTGGTCGAAGGCGGGATCACGAGCGCCCTCTGCGTACCGGTGCACGTGGGCCGGGAGATCGACTCCTTCCTCTATCTTGCGACCGGCGAAGGTGGCATGCGGCCGCCGCCCGACGCGGCGGCGTACTGCGCCGCGCTGGCGCGCTTCTGCGGCCTGGCGGTGGCCAACCTCCGCCGTCGTCGCCTCGAGGAACAGCAGAAGCAGCTCACCCGCGAACTCGAGCAGGCCCGCGACGTGCAGCGCCGCTTCACGCCGCCCGAGAAGGGTTCGCAAGGCGAACTCCGCTTCGCCGTCCACGCCAAGCCCGGCCGCTTCGTGGCCGGCGACATCTGCGGCCTGCGCAGCACCGACGACGGCGGTGCCCTCGCCTACCTCGGCGACGTGACCGGGAAGGGCGTCGGCCCGGGCCTCCTGATGGCCTCGCTCCAGTCATTCCTCGACGCGGTGGTCTCCGAGCTGGCCCTCGGGGCCCTGGCCGCCAAGGCCAGCTCGCACTTCTCGAAGTACGCGACCGACGACCGCTTCGCCTCCATGTGGCTGGTCCGCTCGCGGCCGGGATCGCGGTCCCTCGAGGTGGTCGATGCCGGCCACGGCATGGCGGTCTGCGTGCGCGGCGGCATCGTCGAGCCGATCGCCGAAGCCGCCGGCGGACCGCCGCTCGGCGTGGTGCCCGACTATCCCTACGACTCCTCGAAGGTCGAACTCGCCGTCGGGGACCGCTTCGTCCTCGTCACCGACGGTGTGGTCGAGCAGCGCAACCCGCAGGGGGAGCAGTTCGGCATGGAGCGCCTCGCCGAGGCCCTGACCGGTTCGGTCTCGCCCGAGGAAGACGTGACCCGTGTCCTCGCCGCGGTGACCGCCTTCGCCCAGACCACGAGCTTCGCCGACGACGTGACCATCATGTCGATGGCGATCGAGGGCTGAGCGGACCGACGTCAGCGGGCCGGTGCACGGCGCAGCATGAGGGCCAACGCGTCGTCCGCGGTGCGGAGCTCGAGGGTGTCGCCTTCGAGTCGCATGGTGGCCACGCTCTGCAAGGCCTTCAGGAAGGCCGTCTCCTGGGCCATGACCTCCTCGCCGGGGCAGGCGCGGCGGGTGGCGGAGGCGGGGCCGATCCGCATGGTGGAGCCGTCGGCCTCGAAGGAGGCGTTGAATCGGTTGCAGCCAGCGGAGCCGGTGACGGTGTGCTCGGCGCTGAAGGTGACGTCGATGTGGGCCTGCTCGAGGACCCCGACCACGGCCTGCCGTCCGTTGTTGTAGGCGATGACGTCCCAGGTGCCGACCACCGAGGTCGACTGGGCGGTCATGGCGACGAGGACGGTGCCGGCTGGCGAGAGGAGTTCGAGCCGGCCGTCGGCGATGCGGTATTGCCGAGCGCCCCGCAAGGCAGCCATGAACGCCTCGGCCTGGGCCATCACCTCGGGCGGGCAGGCCATCTGGGTCATGGCTCCGTTGGCGCCGATGGTGAGGTTCGAGCCGGTGGCGGTGAAGGGGGCCGCATAGCGGTTGCAGCCGTCGGTCCCGCTGACCTGCCCCGAGGCGAACCGGGCGGTCGGTCGTTCACCGACCAGCGTCGGACGCCCGGGGAGTTGCTCGAGCACCCACGGCGTCCCTTCGAGTCCGACGAGCGTCTGGCCAGCCTTGCCGCCGGAAGCGGCACCGCCCGGGGACGCTGCCTTGGGTCCGGCGCATCCAGCGAGGAGGCATCCGACGATCGCGCAGAGGAAGGGGAGGGATGGCCGGTTCATGGGGGAGCCTCGTGGGTGGGGTGGTGCGGCAGGGGACTTCAGAAGCGATTCGCATCGAGCATCGCGACATCGAACGGCGGCTGCTCGCCAAACAGGAGGGCGCACGCGGCCTCGCCGCAGACCGGGCCGAGGGTCATGCCCATCATGGCATGGCCGCCGGCGAGCATGAGACCTTGGGCCCCGCGCACGAAGCCGAGGACCGGCATGCCGTCCGAGGTGCAGGGGCGGTAGCCAGCCCACTCGGCGACGGTGGTGCCCTCCTCGACGCCGAGGAGGAAGCGGGCGGCGCCCTTGCGGAGCATCTCGATCCGCTGGCGGCGCCACGGTTGGCCGAGGCGGTCGATCTCGAGCGTACCGGCGAGGCGGAGCTGGGGCCGTCCGTCGTGGGCCATGGGCGTGACCGCGACGAAGGTCTCGTGCAGCACCATGCCGGTCGACGGCAGGTGGCGCACGCCTTCGAGTTGGATGTGGTAGCCGCGGGCCCCGACCAGGGGCATCTTCACTCCGATCGAGCGGGCCAGGGCATCGCTCCACACGCCCGCGGCGAGGATGGTGGCGTCGCCCTGGACCACCTCGCCCCCGGCCAGCCGGGCTCCGACCACGCGGCCGGTCGCGTCGCGCTCGAGGCCTTCGACCGTGGCCCCGGTGCGGAGCGTCGCTCCGCGCCGAACGCAGCCCGCGGCGAGCCCCTTGAGGAGGTCGCCAGGGTGGGCGTGGGCAGAGTCGAGGTAATGGATGGCTCCGGCGATCTCCGGGCGGAAGATCGGATCGCGTTGGCGGAGTTCGTCGCCAGTCAGCCGGCGATAGGAGTAGCCGTGGCGGACGAGGCTCTTGGCCTCTTCCTCCGCCGCCGGCAGGTTCTCCGGCTTCATCACCACGTCGAGCCAGCCGGTCCGGCCGTAGTCGCAGGCGATGGATTCCTCCTCGAGCATCCGTTCCAGCACAGCGAGCGTCTTGAAGCCCATGTCGCAGAGGACCGCCATGCAGCGGTCGAGGTGGGCCTGGTTGCAGTTCCAGTGGAAGCGCCACAGCCAGCCCAGGAGTTCGGCCGAGAGCCGCGGCTTGATGTAGAGCGGGCTGGTCGAGTCGAGCATCCACTTCATACCCCGCCAGGAGACGCCGGGGCGGGTCAGCGGGTAGTGGCCGATCGAGAGGAGGCCGGCGTTGCCGCAACTGGCGCTCTCGCCGATCGGCTCGCGATCGAGGAGGGTGACCCGCACACCGCGCCGGAGGAGGAACCAGGCGGCGGACAGGCCGATGATGCCGGCGCCGACGATGACCACGTGACGGGGAGTCGCTGCGGACATGGGGGGACGATTGTAGGAAAGAGGCGGCGGTCGTATCGTGCGGTCGGAGGCCTTCCATGGCACTACGGCTGGGTATCGTCGGGGCAGGGAGCATCGGGACCGTCCACGCCGAGGCGGCCCAGCGGAACGGGGTGGCGGTCGCGGCGGCCTGGGACGTCGATCCGGCGCGGAGCGAGGCCCTCGCCAAGCGCTTCGGCGGCACCGCCTACCCGAGCCTCGACGCCTTGCTTGCCGCCCGCGACGTCGACGCCGTGGCCATCGCCGTCCCCAACAACGCCCACGCCACCTGCGCCTTGGCGGCGCTCGCGGCCCGGAAGCACGTGCTCCTCGAGAAGCCGATGGCCATGGACGTCGCGGAGTGCGACCGGATCCTGGCTGCCCACCGCGAGGCGAGGACCGTCCTCCAGCTCGGTTTCGTCTGCCGCGGCTCGCCCACGGCCCACGCCGCCAAGCAGTTCGTCGACGCCGGACGGCTGGGGCGGATCTACCACGCCAAGTGCTCGATCTATCGGCGTCGAGGCATCCCCGGCCTCGGCGGCTGGTTCACCAACAAATCCCTCTCCGGCGGCGGGCCGCTGGTCGACCTCGGGGTGCACGTCCTCGACCTCGCCCGCTGGCTCTGCGGCAAGCCCAAGGCCCTGCGGGCGAGCGGGGCCCTCTACGCGACGTTCGGCAGCCCGATCGCCAACTACCGCTTCGTCGAGATGTGGGCCGGGCCGCCGCGGCTCGCGGGTATCTGCGATGTCGAGGACCATGCCACGGCCCTCCTCCGCTTCGAGGGCGGCTTGAGCATCGAGATGAACGTGACGTGGGCCATGAACCAGCCCGACGGGGCCCTTCGCGACGGTATCTTCCTGTTTGGCGACAAGGGCGGCGCCGCCTTCCAGGTGTTTGGGAACGAGCTCACCATCGCCACCGAGGAAGAGGGCAGGATCGTCGACGTGAAGCCGGCCCTCGAGCCGGCCCTCAATTCGGGCGACGCCCTGGCCAAGGCGTGGGATCGGCAATACCAACAGTTCCTCGCCGCCACGACCAAAGGCATCGCCCCGCACGCGACGGGCGATGACGGGCGGGCCATCCAGGCAATCCTCGCGGCGATCGAACGCTCGAGCCGAGAGGGGTGCGAAGTGGCGGTGTGAGGCGGGGGAGCCTCAGGCTGGTGCGCCTCGGAGGCTGGGGTGGTCGGATTGCCGCAGAGGCGCAGAGAGCGCAGAGCCCCCGCGGAGGAAGACCGTAAATGGGGGTCTCGGATCAGTCGGCACGGGACGTTCGATCCCAAGCCACCGCATCATCGCGCGGACGGCCACCCAGTCTTCAGCCTTCCTCTGCGAGGGCTCTGCGCTCTCTGCGACTCTGCGGCAATCTGAACTCCTCCGCGGCCCCCGCGCTCGGCGGGCTCCATCCATCACCTCCCATCCTCAAAAAGAAAAAAGCCCGGCGTGTGCCGGGCTGGTTGGTCGGTGGAGGCAGGACGTGGCGCCTACGCGCCGGCCATTACTTGGCTTCGCCCTTCACGTATCCGTCGAGGGTCTGCTGGAGCTGGCCCTCCATCGGTCCGCCCTTGGCGAGTTCGACCGCTCGCTTCTGGGTCTCGATGGCCTTGGCCTTGTCGCCCTTCTCCCAGTAGCAGCGGGCCAGGGTGTCGAGGATGGTGCCGTCCTTCTCGCCGCTCGCGGCCACGGCCTTCTGGGCCACGCCCAAGGCGAAGTCGACGTCGCGCTGCTCGATCCCCTTGGTGTCGACGATGGTCCACGCCACGGCGTTGAGGATCATCCCGTTCTTCTCGTTCTTGGCCACGATCTCCTTGGCGATCGCGTAGCCGTCGGCCGGCTTGTTGGCCTTGGTGAGGAGAAGGGTCATCTTCCCCATCAGGGTGTTCACGTCGTCGGGGTTCTTGGCCAGGATCTCGTCGTAGATCTTGATGATCGCGTCCCAGTCGCCCTTCTGGCGGGCCTCGTTCATGGCCCGGGTCATCTTCATCCGCTCCTTGGTCGAAGCGGTCTCGGCGTCGAACGTCTTCTTGAACGCGGCGGCGTCCCACTTGTCGTGGACGATCTGGTCGAGCGGATCCTCCATCCCCATGGGGTGGCCGATCCATTCGACCTTGCCGGTCTTGCCCACGATGAACGCGGTGGGGATGCCGTTCTGGCTCGCCGCCTGCATGTAGCTCTTGAAGACCGAGCGATCGGGGTCGGTGGCCACGGTGTAGCGCATCTTCTGGACCCACTCGTCCTTCTCGATGAAGCCCTTGACCGTGTCGACCTTCTCGTCGGAGATGCCGACGAAGCGGACGCCGTAGTCCTTGTAGCGCTCCTGGAGCTCGCTCAGGTGCGGGATGCTCATCTTGCACGGGCCGCACCAGGTGGCCCAGAATTCCATCACCGTGACCTTGCCGGGCTCGAACGTGGCGAGCTTGTCGCCGCGGAGCCAGTCGGAGATGTCGAAGGCGGGAGCCGGGTCGCCGACCGTCAGCGGCTTGATGTCCTCGGCCGGCGCTCGGGCGCTTCTGGGCGGCCGGCACCATCTTGGCTGCGGCTCCGGGCGTCGGCTTGGCGGTGGTGTCCTGAGCGAGAGCGGGGGCGGCGAGGCAGGCGAGGACGGCGCAGACGATCGTTTTCATAGATGAACCTCTAAGTGGAGGGGGTGGCGGGGGTGGAGGGGGTGGCGGGCGGTGCGGCGTGCGTTCGGCGCGTCGCTCGAACCGCAAACGTCCAGGTGTTGGACCGGCACACATCACGGACGAGTCGGAGGCGATCGCCTCGGACGCTGGGCGGCGACCGTCGTCGCCAGCGAAACGAGTGTACCGGACGTGATTCCAGCCGTTGCCATCCGCTTCGCAGGAGCCGCCGAGCCGCGGTGCTAGGATGCCCCCATGCCGACCTCGGCGCCCCATCCGCCGGCGACTCCCGCCGTGCCTCCGACCGTCATCGAGATGCCCAGTCCCGAGCCGAAAAAGCCGCTGAGCCCCGCTTCCGCGGCCACCCCGGCCCGACCCACGGGCTCGCTCGCAACCATCATCGACGGCAAGCAGTTGTCGGAGGAGATCCGCCAGAGCCTCCGGGCCCGGATCAAGGCCGCCCAGGAGGCTGGTCGCCCCACCGTCCGGCTCGACGCGGTCTTGGTCGGTGACGACAAGTCGGCGGCGATCTACGTCGAGAACCAAGCCAAGACCTGCCGGGACGTGGGGATCGAATACGTCCTCCACCGGCTGCCGGCGGGGGCTTCGGGCGACTCGATCGTGGCCACCATCGAGGCCCTGAACCGGAACGACGCGGTGAAGGGGGTCATGGTCCACATGCCCCTCCCGGACGGGGTGGACATCGAGCGGATCCAGTCCTCGATCGCCCCCACCAAGGACGTCGAGGGGGTGAATCCCGCCAACATCGGCGGGGCGGTCTACGGGCGCCGCAGCTTCGTGCCTTGCACGGCCCTCGCCTCCTACGAACTCATCGAGTCGACCAAGGTAGCGCTCCGCGGCTCGCAATGCGTGATCGTGGGGGCGAGCAACATCGTCGGAAAGCCGATCGCCATCCTCCTCATGCGGGCCGAGGCCACGGTGATCTCGGCCAACAAATACACCAAGGACTTGGCGTCCCTGACCCGCACCGCCGACATCCTGGTCTCCGCGGCGGGCGTGCCGGGGCTCATCAAGCCCGACATGGTGAAGCCGGGGGCGATCGTCATCGACGTCGGCATCAACCGCGTGAAGGGCGCCGACGGCAAGACCCACACCGTGGGCGATGTCGCGTTCGACGCGGTCCGCGCCGTGGCCGGGGCCATCACGCCGGTGCCGGGCGGCGTGGGCCCGATGACGGTGGCCATGCTGCTCCGCAACTGCGTCGACGCTGCGCTTCGTTAGTCGGCGGCGTCAGGCGAAGGGAACGATCACCTCGAGCCGGCCCTCGGCCGGGATCGTGGTCGCTCGGGCCAAGGTGATGGTGACGCGACGCCCCGCCTGGGCCACGGTCGCCACCACCGGTTGGCCGGTGACGCTGGCCACCGCGCCCTTCGCCGTGCGGCCGGCAGGGAGCTCGAGGGCCACGGTGCGGAGGGTGGCTTGCCCGTAGCGGAGGAGGAGCGTGGCTCGCAGCGAGTCGTGGCCGATGGTCTGCTCGAAGGTGCCCCAGCCCTCGGGAAGGACGAAGGGAGCCCGGAACTGCTCGGGGGTGAGCCGCGGGGCGAAGCCGACGTGGCCGTGGGGGCCGACGCACTCGAAGCCGCAGATCGCCACGAAGACCCCGTAGGAAGCCATGGCCCGCGAGTAGTGGTCGCTGCATTCGACTTCGTTCCACGGGTTTCGCTTCGCGGCGTGGTAGCGGTCGTGGATCATCCGCTCGACGGCCAGCCCCTCGTCGACCATGCCTTCCCAGATCATGTGGGCGGCCACCTGGTGCTCGAAGCCGCTCATGCATTCGACGAAATAGCCGGCGGCCCAGGCGTCGTTCCCCTTGCCGCGGCCCTTGGCGGCCCCGTCCTTCGCCTTGTGCGGCGGCCAGGTGCACATGAGGAGCCCGCCTTCGCCCGGCATCGCGTACCAGCGGCCGCCAGGGAGCGTCTTGTCGAAGGCGGCGCGGTAGGGCCCGATGTCGGGGGTGAACGAATAGCGGTAGAGGGACTGAAGGGCGCTCACGCACTCCTTCTCGGGGACGACCCGCGGCAGCCCGACCTGCCAGGCGGTGGCTTGGCCAAACACCTGGTCGATGTGGCAGCCGTCGTTGGTGCCATTGGCCTCGGGGTGGGCGGGGTCCTGGAGGTGGATGAACCACTCGCCGTTGAAGAGCTTCTCGACCAGCGAGCGCTGACCGCGCTCGACGATCCTCGCGCAGCGGGTGGCGAAGGCCTGGTCGCCCATCTCCTTGGCCATGGCCTCGCCGGCCCGCAAGGCGGCGAGGTAGAGCGAGGAGATCCACGCCATCGGCCCGAACCACGCCGCGTCGAGCGTGTTGTACTGGGCCCCCTCGAGGAGGCCGTCGTCATTCTTGTCCTCGGCGATGAGGAACTCGACCGAGCGCCTCACCCGCGGCCAGATCCGCTTGAGGTAGGCGTCGTCGGCGCTCATCGTGTATTCGCGCCAGGCCCGCAGGATGGTGCCGGCGAGCCCGTCGTGGGCCACGATGGTGTGGGCCTCGGCGCGGTAGTCGATGGCCCCGTTCTCGTGCCAGGCGAGGCCGAAGTCGACCACCTCGCGGACGTTTCGCTCGAGCCCCGGGAAAAGGCGGCCGACCGCCTGGGCGTACTGCCAGACGTGCTGGCAGGTGCCGGCGCAGCAATAGGTGCCTTCCCAGCCGTAGAAGCGGTCGAGCGTCTTGGCCGCGTCGGTGAGCCACAAGCAGGTCGTGGTGGCCAGGGTCGAGGTATTGGCCATGGTCCGGTCGAGCAGCCAGTAGGGCAGCGTCGAGTCGTACCAGGTGGTGCGCCAGAGGCGGGTGATGCCGACCTCCGCGTCGAGCCGTTCGGCGAGGTGGCGAGCCACCCCTTCGGCGTCGTCGAACTGCGTGATGTACCGGCGGCGGAGCCGATCGGCATCGGGCAGGGGCAGGTCGTCCCAGCCGGTCCGCGGGAAGTGCCAGGCGAGGACGAAGGTGATGACCCGCTCCCCGCGCGGCGGGACGGTCGTCGCGACCCGCGCCCCAGCGAGATGCGGGGTCCCGAAGGGCTTGCTGCCGCCCTCGCTCGCTGCGGCCTCGAAGACGCGCTCCAAGGCGTCTTTTCTGTCGCCGCCGAGGTCGCAGACCGTCTCCACCCGGTCACCGCTCACGAACAGGGCGAAGGTGCCGGCGTCGGGGGCGTCCGCGAGCGGGGCGAGGGCCGGCGAGTCGGTGAGGACGAATTCGTCGGCCCCGATCTGGCCCCACGACCCGCGCCAGCCGTCGACGATCTGGATCTGGGCCTTGCGGCCGCGCTTTGCAGGCCGCGTCCCAGTGCTCGACCTGCGGTTGTCGTCGCGGCCGGTCAGTTGTTGCACGGACTAGCTCCGTCCCGAGGAGGTTGACGCAGATTGGGCCGGATGGTACCATGATCGGAAGCGGGCTCGCTCCAGGGCAAGGACTGGTCAGCGTTCCCGTGTATTTGGTCAGCGCTGACCACATCCTCGCCGTGCCGGCCTGCCAATGGTGTTGACGGTGAAGGTGCCGTGCTGGTGACTTGCCTTGGTATGCGGCGATGATGTCCCTGCCGACCGGGCCGGTACGCCGGAAGAAGGCGGTGCCAGGCGCGGTCAACCTCACGTAGGTGTGCGTCCTCGAAGTCGGCGATGACGATCTCGCGGGCTGATCCCCTCGGCGAGGCTCGCAGACCCGGCAAGGACTATGCTCTGCCGCGCTGGCCGGCCTTGAGCGCGGCTCGCCGCTCCCGCCCCCAGGAGTGCCGCTACGGAGGAGCGCCGGGTTCTCGACCCAACCGCCGAGTCGGGCGTCGACCGGTCGCTCGCCGCGATTCCGCAGCGTGCAGCGGACGATCGTGGCCGGCCGGCTGGAGCGTTCGGCGTCGAGCGGGCAGAAGGGGGTGAGGACCTCGAGGTCGGCCTCGAGGGGCAGGCTCGGATCGCGCAACTCGACGCGACCGATCGGATACTCGCCGAGGAAACGCACCGTGCGGAAGCCGCTCGAGTCGAGGGCCACGCGGCGCCGCTCGGTGCCCGCGGTGGTCTCGAGGCCGAAGCCTTGGGCGAAGGGGGAGACGGCGGCCGAGGGCTTCGCGTAATGCGGGCCGGCGGTCGAACGCCATTCGTTTGCCGGCGGCAGGTTGGCCACGTCCCAGTGCCAGAGCCGTCCGTCGCCCCCAAGGTAGACCTGACCGGCGCCGATGCCGCCGACCGGCAGGCCGATGAAGGCGAGTTCGTTCTTGGCCGCCGTGTACCAGGTCGGCTCGCCGCGCTCGCGGAGGGCGCGCATCCACTCCGGGCTGAACTTCTTGTCGACGGGGATCGGGAACTCGTCGGCGTCGAAGAGCAAGGAAGGGCCGGCGACGGCCCAGGCCCGGCTGGTCGATGCGGCCAGGGCGGCGAAAGCCATGGAGCCGAGGAAGGCCGCCGCGGGAGGGCGGTGCAGCAGCCGGGGATGGACATGCAATTCGGCGGAGCGCTTGGACCTGGGGCAGGGCATGGCGTCCATCCCGTGGGTCTCCTCGCCGGCGGAGTTCGGTGCAGGGCCGCGGCGGGCAGGAAGGCAAAAAGGGTGCGTGACCGGTGGCGGGCGAAGCTCCGGGCGACCTGCAGGCCGCTGTCGCCTCTCCGGACCGAACACACGGCGCACCCTCTGCCTGCGCCCGCGGCCCGCGGTCGGGAGGGCGCAGGCGAAGAGCCAACGCGACAGACCAGGGGGAGGCGGCGCGCCTGGCTCGCTCCGGGGAGGCGAACCCCCACGGACGCGAGCCAAGCGGCACGCTCCTCTCTGGAAGGCCCCACCCTCGGGGAGCCGAGGGTGGGAGCCTTCGGGCGGCTCCGTCCTCTCTTGAGCGGGGCCGCCACGACGGATCGCCAGCCGGGGAAGCCGGTCCTCCGCCGCCGAACCGGCGAACGCCGGGTCGATCACCCATGCGTCGGATCCGGTCCGGCATGCAATCACCGTGGGAAGAAGCGAGCGATGGGGATGAAAACCGCAAAGGAAATCGAAATCGCGCCGAGCCTTTCTTCCGCTACGCTGCGGACGCGATGGGGTCCCCCAGCCGTCCGACGGATCTCCCAGCCGAGGCCTGCAACGCCTCCGGCCGGCCGCTGTCGCCCGAACCGATCGCCGACGCCATCACGTCGATCTTGCGCCAGGCGAGGGACGGCACCGGCGGGCTTTCGACGAGTAGCACACGCTCGGCGTTGTCCGCGGCCCGCGCCGCCCTCGTGCACGCGCCCCTCGCGGAGTTCGCCGGCGACGAGGGGCCGGTCCACCTCGACGTTCTCGCCGGGCGCGTGGGGCTCGAGGCCTTGCGGGACGTCGATCCCGACGGGGCCCAGGTGGTCATGCTCCGGTGCTTCGCCGGACGGACCTGGGAGCTGTGCGGCGAGTGAGGGGATTGCTCGCTTGCCGTGGTGCGTCGCCACTGGGACTATGCCCGGGCTTGGCTGCACGAAGGCGTGCGTGCTGGCGAAGGGAGGCGTGGGGCGGGCGATCGAAAGGGATGACCCCGTCGGAGTGCCGGAGTGAGGAGGCCCGGATCGGTGCGTGCACCGACGGGCGCGGATTGCGGCGTGTGGGGCCGCGACGAGCAGGCGGCAGGAACCGGTGGACGTGAACGGCTTCAATGAGAAGGAGACCTTCCTCGAAGCCCTCGGGCTCCCGCCCGAGGAGCGGGGGGCGTTCCTGCGCCGGGCCTGCCCCGACGCCGGAGCGGTGACCCGGATCGAGGCCCTCCTCCGCGGCCACGAGGCGGGGGGCGAGCCGCCCTCCATCGTCTCGGAGTTCGTCGACGGCACGACCCTGGCCGCTGAGATCGAGGGGGAACGCGAGCGGCGGCTGGCCGGCACCAGCACCTTCGACGCCCGTTCCTGGCATCGCCGCTGCGCGGAGATCGCCGCCGCCATCGGCGACGCCCTCGAGGCGTGCCACCGGGCGGGGATCGTCCACCGCGACGTGAAGCCGTCGAACATCCTCCTCGACCGAGAGCGCGGGCCGCGGCTCACCGATCGGGGGATTGCCAAACAGCTGGCCGCCGAGACGCGGGCGGCGGCGAGCGATCCGGTCGGCGGTATCCACTACCGGAGCCCCGAGCAGGTCACGGCGGCCAAGCTCGAGATCGACGGGCGGAGCGACATCTTCTCGCTGGGCGTCGTCCTCTACGAGCTATTGACCCTGCGACGACCCTTCGAAGGAAGCGATCCGACCCGCGTCCTCGCCGCGGTGCTCGACGCCGACCCGCCCACCCCGATCTCCTTCGGCCGCCGCGTGCCAAGGGATCTCGAGACGATCTGCCTGAAAGCCCTCGAGAAGGACCGGGCGCGGCGCTACCAGCATGCGAGCGACCTGGCGGCCGACCTGCGGGCCCATCTTCGAGGCGAACCGATCTCGGCCCAGTCCTTGGCCCCGCCGCGCCGCCTGTGGCGCTGGATCCGCCGCAGCCGGGCCCGACGCACGGTGGCCATGGCGGTGGTCGCCTCGCCGGTCGCCTTCGCCGGGCTGGGGCTCTGGCGGGCGGTCGAGCGCGAGGCGATGGCCTGGGTCGCGGTCGACGGTCCGCGCGGGGCCCAGGTCATCGTGCAGCGCTACGACCCGGTGACGCTCGGCCTCGGCCCGGCCAGCCAGCTTGCGGTCGTCCCGTGCATCGAGTGCGTGCTGCCGCCGGGCCGCTACCGGATCACCATCGTCGACGGCAGCGACTTCGCCGAGTTCGACGAGGTGTTGGAACGGACCGGCAGCGTGGCCATGATCCACTTGCGGGCCACGCGGCCTGGCGTGGCGCCCACTCCCGAGGCTCCGCTCCGGGCGTGGCACGTGGCCACCCTCACGGCGCGGGTCGATGCCGACATGGTGGTGGTCGCCGCCGGCAGCTACCGCTACGACCCGAACGATCCGGCCGCCTCGGCTGGAGCTGGCCAACCGATCGCCATCGAGTCCTTCGCCATCGATCGCGACGAGGTGACCAACGGCGAGTACGCCCGCTATCTCGCCGAGACCGGAGCCCCGCCGCCCTTCGGCTGGGAGCTGCTCGGCGCGGATCCGGCCCTCGCCGACCATCCGGTGGTGGGCGTGACCCGCGAGGAAGCCGCCGCCTTCGCCCGCTGGGAAGGGAAGCGGCTGCCGACGGCCCCGGAATGGGAGGCCGCCGCGTGCGGGACCGCCGCAACCCGCTTCCCGTGGGGAGATGGTTGGGTTGACGAAGCAGCGCGGCTCGAGCCCGATCCAGGCGACGCGATCGAGGCCCGCGCGCTCAGCAACGAGGCGATGGCCGCCGCCTACCGGGCCCACATCGTCCCCGAGCAGGTCGCCGATCCGCTCACCACGGCGAACGGATTGCGCCACGCCTTCGACAACGTCGAGGAGATCACATCGAGCCTCGACGCCTCTGGCGAGCAAGTCAACAAGGGGCGCTCCTGGGCCGACCCGGCCAAGGTGGCGACCCTTCACCACGCGACGACGGCACCGGCGGGCACGGTGAGCCTCCGACGAGGGTTTCGCTGCGCCCGAACCATCCAGCCGCCGCGCGTGGTGTCCTAGCCGCCAATCACCCGAGGGCCAGCCGCTTCCGGGCTTCCTCGTAGCGGGCGATCGTGTCCCGGAGGACCGCCTCGGGGATGACCGGGCCGGGCGGCGTCTTGTCCCAGGCGCCCTTGGCCACGAGGTCGAGGAGGTAGTTCCGGAGCTGCTGCTTGTCGAAGCTCGGCTGGTCCTTCCCGGGCTGGTACTGCTCGCGCGGCCAGTAGCGGCTCGAGTCGGGGGTCAGGACCTCGTCGACGAGGAGGAGTTCCTCGGTCGGGTTGCCCTTGGCGTCGAGGGCGAAGCCGAACTCGAACTTGGTGTCGGCGAGGATGACGCCGCGCTCCCAGGCGTACTGGGCGGCGGCGGAGTAGATCTCGACGGTGAGCCCGCGGAGGCGATCCATCAGCGGCTCGCCGACCAGTTCGCAGGCCTGCTCGAAGGAAATGTTCTCGTCGTGGCCCTGCTCGGCCTTGGTGGCCGGGGTGAAGATCGGCTGCGGCAGCTTGTCGCACTGCCGGAGCCCCTTGGGGAGCTTGATGCCGCAGACCGTGCCGCTGTCGCGGTATTCGTTCCAGCCGCTGCCGGCGAGGTAGCCGCGGGCCACGCACTCGATGGGCACGACCTTGGCCCGGCGGCAGATCATGACCCGCCCTTCGAGGAGGGTGCGGTCCTCGGGGCTCAGGCCCGGCACGTCGCCCACCTCCGAGGAGAGGAGGTGGTCGCCGACGAGGGCCAGCTTGCGGAGGAAGCGGAACCAGCCGAGCGAGAGCGCGGTGAGTAGCCGCCCCTTGCCGGGGATTGGCGTGGGCATGACCACGTCGAAGGCCGAGATGCGATCGCTGGCCACGACCAGGAGGCGGTCGGGCTTGCCGCCGACGCCGGGGACCCGGTAGAGGTCGCGCACCTTGCCTTCGCGGCGGTCGGGCAGGGGGAGCGAGGTGCGGAAGACCGCGGCGTCCGGGGGCGTGCTGAGACCAGCCATCGGCGACACTCTACCCGCGGGCGGCCCGCCCGGCCGCGTTCCGGGATGCCCTGTCGATTGCTGTCGACTGGCCGCGGCAACCCGCCCACTTTTGGGGGCAACGAGCGGCGGGGGCAGGGCGCAAAGCTACACTGCCCGGCTCGGGCGGACGGCTCGCATGGATGGATCCGTCGCCCGAGGCCGGACGGCCGTGGCGATGGGTTGGTCATGGTCCGGACGGTCTCCCTGTGACGCCCGAAATGGATGTCGAGCGGTGGCTGCGCCTCCCAACATCCTCCGCTTCGTTGTCCACGACCCCGCCTCCTTGGGCGCGGCGGCGGAGGACGCTGCGCACGTGCTCGGACCGGACGACGTCCCGATCCGGGGCGACGTCAAGATCGCCCGGGGCAAGAGCCCGATCCAACTCCGTTGCGGGTTCGCCGACGAGGAGAGCGCCGCTCTCGCCCTCCCGGTCCGGGCCGGTCGGGCCGGGGAGCTGATGCTCCAGACCTGTCTCCTCCCGCCGCGCGAGATGCCCTACGGCCTGCTGGTCGAACTGGCCCGCTACCGCATCAAGCAGTTCATCCAGAAGTGCGAGGAATGGCAGATGTGGGAGCCTGGCCTCGCTCGTGGTGCGATGCGCATCTGGGACGAGGCCCGGGCCATCTTCGCCGAGGCCCTCCTGGCCTCGAGCGAGCTCGACTCCGAGCGGCTGGCCTGCCGCAGCCTCGAGAAGTCGATCGAGGCCAGCGAGCACCTGGCGATGTCGCACGCCGAGATCCTCCTCCATCGCCGCTATGGCACGCGTGCCGCCGGTTCGGTCGTCCTCGGGGCGGTGATCCGCCCCTCGACGCCGCCCTCGACCGCGGTCGAGGAAGCGCTCGCCAAGGAGACCGACGTGGTGGCCATCCCGCTTCGCTGGCGGGACATCGAGCCGGTCCGCGGCAAGCCCGACTTCAAGGCCGCCGACCGCTGGATGCAATGGGCCGCCGACCGCAAGAAGCCGGTCATGGCCGGGCCGCTCATCGAGCTCCGCGAGTCGGCGCTCCCCGACTACGCCAAGGTCTTCCGCCACGACTACGAGAGCTTCCGCGATGTGGCCTACGACCACGTCGAGCGGCTCGCCGCCCGCTATGGCGGCGTGGTCGGCATCTGGAACGTCGGCGCCGGCTTCCACGCCAACGAGTTCCTCGAGCTGACCCCGGAGCAGATGGTCGACCTCGCCCGGCGCGTCGTCTTCAACGTGCGGCAGCGGAACCGCAAGGCCAACACGCTGGTCGAGCTGGTCGATCCCTTCTCCCAGTCCGCGATGCGCCGCCGCGGGGCGATCGCTCCGTGGCGCTACCTCGAACTCCTGCAGCAGGAAGGCATCCCCATCTCGGCGGCGGGCATCCGCCTCGCCCTCGGCCGCGACGGGGCCACGGCCCGCGACCTCTTCCAGGTGAGCGGCATGCTCGACCGCTTCCTGGGCCGCGAGACGCGCTTCCTCCTCTCCTCCTTCGGCGTGCCGTGCGAGGAGGTCGATCCGACCAGCGGCCACTGGCGCGAGGGCTGGAGCCTGAAGTCGCAGGCCTCGTGGGCCGGCCGGGTGGCCAGCGTGGCCATGTCGAAGCCATTCATCGAGACCCTCTTCTGGGCCGAGGCGAGCGACGCCGCGGGCCCCGAGTCGCGCGGCTACGGCCTCTTCGACGCGAGCGGCAAGGCCCGACCGGTCCTCGCCAAGCTGGCCAGCTGGCGGCGCCGCCTGCGCACGCCGTTAGGCCCGCGGAGCGACGACCCCTGCGACGACAGCTTCATGGGAGCGAGCCAAGGGGCTGCCGAAGGGGGGAGCTGAGATGGACCCGGGACCAGCGTCGGGGCGGGACGGTGCCAGGCGCGGCGGCGTGGTCGCCTTGGTCCTCCTCGGGGCGCTCCTGGCGTGGCGGGCGGGGACGGGGCTTCCGAACGCACCGACCGGCATGGTCCATCCGGTGCCGCTCCATCGCGTCGACCTCAACCGAGCGGGAAACAGCGAACTCGGCCTCCTGCCTGGCGTGGGCCCGGCCTTGGCGGAGCGGATCATCGAGGAGCGCGCCGCCCACGGACCCTACGGACGGGTCGCGGACCTGACCAGGGTGCGGGGGATCGGACCGGCCACCATGCGCGAGTTGGAACCCTTCGCGACGGCCGAGGCGCCGTCGCCGGAGCGCTGACCACATGGCCGCAGCGGCATGGCTCGCCAAGCTGGCCCGTGATCCGATCCTGGCCACGCTGGCCGAGGAAGTCGCCAAGCCAGGCGACCTCACCGTCCGCGGCGCCCACGGCTCGAGCACCACGCTGGTGGTGGGGGCGTTGTCGTCGATCCTTCCGGAGCGGACCTTCCTGCTCGTTGTCGCCCACCTCGACGAAGCCGACGAGGCGGTCGCCGAGCTCACCGCCTTCGGCGTCGACGCGGTCGGCTTTCCGGCCCTCGAGGCCTTGGCCGGCGAGTCGACGGCGAGCCTCGAACTCGTCGCCGCCCGCCTCGGCCTCGCCAAGCGGATCCTCCTCGCTGCGGCCGGGAAAGCCTCCGTCCCGCGGGTGATCGTGGCCCCGATCGCAGCCCTCATGCAGCGCGTGCCCGACGCGGCCCGGCTCGACCAGGTGCTGCGGACGATCCGGCCCGGCGACCGGCTCGATCCTCGCGAACTCGCGGCGTGGCTCGATGCGGGCGGCTACCAGCGAGTCGAGGCCATCGAGAGCCCCGGCGAGTTCGCCATCCGCGGCGGGATCGTCGACATCTTCCCGCCCGGCTCCGAGGCCCCGATCCGGATCGACCTCTTCGGCGACGAGGTCGAGCGCCTCTTCGAGGTCGACCTCGCCACCCAGGCGAGCGACCGGGCCCTGGAGCGGGCCGAACTGGTCAGTGCGTCGTTGGCCGCGGTCCAGGCCGACAGCGGGATGCGCTCCTTCGCCGAACTGCTGCCGCCCGGCACGATCGGCGTCCTGGCCGAGCTGGCCGAGGTGACCGAGCAGGGGCGCGGCTACTACGAACGGGTCCACGATCCGCGCGGGATCGACGGACCGCCGCGCGTGCTGCAGGCGTTGACCGCGGCCTGCGGCGGACTGGTCCAGGTCAACCAGTTCTCGGCGACCAGCCTGAGCGGCCGCTTGGTCGAATTGCCGGTCTCGACGCTTCCCATCTTCCCCGAGGAGGTGAAGGAGGCCTTCGTCGAGCTCGCCTTCCTCGGCAGCCGCCACGAGGTGGCGATCCTCTGCGACACGCCGGGCGAGGCCCAGCGCACCCAGGAGCTCCTCGCCGAGCACGCCGGGGCGGCCCGGGCCACGATCGAACTCGCCCATCTCCATCGCGGCTTCGTGTGGGGCGGCGAGGGCGCGGCGGCGGGGAGCCTCGACCTCGCCTTCGTGCCGCAGCACGAGATCCTGCATCGTTACGGCGTGCGGCGGCGGGCCTCGCGGCTGGGCGGCGGCAAGGCCCGCGACGCCTTCGTGGGCTTCGAGCCGGGCGACTACGTCGTCCACCGCGACCACGGCATCGCCCGCTTCGTGGCCCTCCAGAACCTGCCGCGGAAGGACTCCACCGGCAAGTCGTTAGGCGGCGAGGACGAGTTCCTGACCCTCGAGTTCGACGGGGCGGCTCGGCTGCACGTGCCGATGTCGAAGATCGAGCTGGTCCAGAAGTACATCGGGGCCGGCACCGCCAAGCCGACCCTCTCCATGCTCGGCGGGAAGCGCTGGAAGAACGCCCGGGAGAGCGTGAAGGAGGCGGTCCGCGACCTGGCCGGCGAACTCCTCCGCATCCAGGCGGCGCGGGAATCGACGCCCGGCATCACCTATCCCGCCGACACCGCGTGGCAGAAGGAGTTCGAGGCCGAGTTCCCCTACGAGGAGACCGAGGACCAGCTGGTGGCCATCGAGTCGACCAAGCGGGACATGTCCTCGAACCGGCCCATGGATCGCCTGATCTGCGGCGACGTCGGCTTCGGCAAGACCGAGGTGGCCATCCGGGCCGCCTTCAAGGCGGTCGAGTTCGGCAAACAGGTGGCGGTGCTGGTGCCGACCACCGTCCTCGCCGAGCAGCACGAGCGCACCTTCCGCGACCGCTTCCGGGCCTATCCCTTCCGCATCGAGAGCCTCTCCCGCTTCAAGACCGACGCCGAGCAGCGCGAGGTCCTGGCCGAGCTGCGGGCCGGGCGGGTCGATGTGGTGATCGGCACCCATCGCCTGATCTCGAAGGACGTGGCCTTCGCCGACCTCGGCCTCGTCATCGTCGACGAGGAGCAGCGCTTCGGGGTCGAGCACAAGAACCGCCTGCTCGAGTTCCGCCTCACCGCCGACGTCCTGACCCTCTCCGCCACGCCGATCCCGCGCACGCTGCACATGGCCATGCTCGGCCTGCGCGACATCTCGAGCCTGACTACCGCTCCCCTCGACCGCCGGGCCATCGTGACCGAGGTCATCCCCTTCAACCCCAAGCGCGTGCAGCAGGCCCTGGAGCGCGAGCTGGCCCGCGAGGGGCAGATCTTCTTCGTCCACAACCGGGTGAACGACATCCACGACGTGGCCTTCCGCGTGCAGCAGCTCGTGCCCAAGGCCCGCATCGTGGTCGGCCACGGGCAGATGGCCCCCAAGGAGCTCGAGGAGGTCATGCTGGCCTTCATGCGGCGGCAGGCCGACATCCTGGTCTCGACCACCATCATCGAGAGCGGCATCGACATCCCGACCGCCAACACCATGTTCGTGAACAACGCGAGCATGTTCGGGCTGGCCGAGCTCCACCAGCTCCGCGGCCGCGTGGGACGGTGGAAGCACCGGGCGTATTGCTATCTCCTCCTCCCCGAGAACCGCTCCATCAAGGAGGACGCCATGAAGCGGCTGAAGGCGATCGAGGACTACTCGATGCTGGGGGCTGGCTTCAAGATCGCCATGCGCGACCTCGAGATCCGCGGGGCGGGCAACATCCTGGGGCCCGAGCAGTCGGGCCACATCGCAGCGGTGGGCTACGAGATGTACTGCCAACTGCTGGAGCAAGCGGTCGGCGAACTCAAGAACGACCGCCGGCTCTCGCCGGTCGACACCACCCTCGACATCGGGGTGAGCGGGGCGATCCCCAAGGGCTACATCCCGAGCGACCAGCGCCGCATGGACGCCTATCGCCGCATCGGCCAGGCCGACTCGCTCGAGGCCCTGGCCAAGGCCCGCGAGGTCCTGGTCAGCGCCTACGGCGAGCCGCCGGCCAGCGTGCAGACCTTGCTCGAACTCGCCGACATCCGCCTGCGGGCCACGCAGCTCGGCATCCGAAGCGTGGTCCGCCGCGAGCAGGACATCATCTTCCGCACCGTCCGCCCACGCGACCTCGAGAGCGCCTTCACCGGCGTGCAGGGCAGCGTGCGCGTGGTGGGCCAACCCGACGCCGACGGTGTGACCGAGGTCTACTTCCGGCCGCCCGCAGCGTTCCTCGAGCCGAAGTCGTTGCTGCTCGTCCTGCGCCGCCGCCTGGGGGCGTGACCCCCCGGCGGCGCGAGGTCGCGGAGGGGGCCGAAGATTCGGATTGCCGCAGAGTCGCAGAGTGCGCAGAGTCCCACGCAGAGGAAGACAGGGATTTGGGGTTTCGGGTCCAGGCCGCATGGAGCGATCGATCCCAAGCGACGGCATCACCGCGCGGACGGCCACCCTGCATTGCTGCCTTCCTCTGCGAGGACTCTGCGCACTCGGCGCCTCTGCGGCAATCCGAGTCCTCCGCCCCCTCCGCGGCCTCGGGCCGCCGCGGGGGCACGCCCCCCGGCG
>JBGAKK010000079.1:0-21522 GCA_044224425.1 Phycisphaerales bacterium | reverse complement strand
CTTTCCCGAGCGTCACCACCACGCCCCGCGTGCCGGGCTCGACCACGTGGACCGAGGAGCAGGTGGTCAGGAGGAGGAGGGCCACGATCACACCGACCGGGATGAGGAAGGCGAAGACACGCGACGAGTTGTTCATCCGGATCCCCTTTGGGGTGCGACTCAGGACTGGTTCTTCCGCCCCACCATGAACCACCAGAGGCAGAGCAAGGCGCAGACCACAGCGGCGAAGGCGACGGCGACGAGAAGATAGATGCGGATCACAGGCGGGCTCCGCCCGCCATTATGCCCGAGGTCGGCGCCGGCGGTGCGACGCGTGCGGCGAGCTTCTCAGCAGATGCGGGGAAGCTCCTCGCCGTAGGGCTTCTGGATGATCCGCCGCCCGCCGACGTCGGTGACGATCTCGCAGAGCCCGTCCTCGATCGCCTCGAACCGCCCCACCGCTGCCGCGTGCACGCCGAGCGGATGGCTCCGCAGGGCATCGAGGGCCGCCCTCGCCGCCTCCGGCCGGACCACCGCCATCACCTTACCCTCGTTGGCGACGGAGAGCGGATCGAGCCCCAGGATCTCCGCCGCGTACTGCGTCTCCGGCCGGATGGGGATCGCCGTCTCGTCGATCGTGAGCCGCCATCCGCTCCGCTCGGCGAGGTCGGCCGCCACCCCGGCGAAGCCGCCACGGGTCGGGTCGCGGAGGAAAACCACCTGCTCGCCGACCGCGTCGAGGAGCCGCTCGATCAGCCCGTTGAGCGGCGCGGTGTCGCTGGCCAGCCCGCTCCGCAGCATGGCGGTGTGCTCGCGCTGCAGCATGACCGCCAAGCCGTGTTCGGCGAGGTGCCCGCTGACGAGGAGGACGTCGCCCGGACGGATGCGGCCCATCGAGAGTTCGGTGCCCGGCCGCCGCACGCCGACTCCGGCGGTGTTGATGTAGAGGCCGTCCCCCTGCCCCTTGCCGACCACCTTGGTGTCGCCGGTCACGACCTGCACGCCGGCCTCGGCTGCGGTGTCGGCGATCGACTGCAGGATCCGCTCGAGGGTCGCCATCTCGAGGCCCTCCTCGATGATCAGGCCAAGCGAGAGGAACTGCGGCCGCGCCCCGGAGACGGCGAGATCGTTGACCGTGCCGCACACCGCCAGCCGGCCGATGTCGCCGCCCGGGAAGACCAGCGGTTGGACCACGTAGCTGTCGGTGGTGAAGAGGACCCGCTCGCTCCCGAGCCGCACCTCGCTGGCGTCGCCGAGCGGTTGGAGCGAGCTGTTGGCAAGCCGCGGCAGGATCGCATCGCGGATCAGGTCGTCGGTGAGTTGCCCGCCGCCGCCGTGGGCGAGGACGACGCGATGGCGATGGGGATGGACGACGGCGAAGGTGGTCATGCCTCGACCTCCGTACGCTCCGCCGGCGCCGACTGGCGCTCGTGGCGGCGATACTTGAACCAGGCTTGGCAGGTCCCTGCCGAACTCACCATACACGGCCCGATCGGGTAGACCGGCGTGCAGGCCTTGGCAAACAATGGACACTCGCTCGGCACGGCCCGCCCGGTCACCACCTTGCCGCAGATGCAGCCGCGGGGCTCGCGGTCGTCGCCCAACACGATGCCGAAGCGGCGGAAGGCGTCGAAGGCGGCGAACTCCGGCCGCAGGTCGAGGCCGCTGCCGGGCATCTCGCCCAACGCCCGCCATGCCGAGTCGCCCGGCACGAAGACCCGCTCGATCAGTTCGATCGCCCGGCGGTTCCCGTGGGGCGAGACCACCTCGGGATAGAGGTTCTCGAGGCGAGCCTCGCCGGCTGCGACTTGCCGCATGAGGTGCACCACGCCGGCCATGATCTGGAGGGCCTCGAAGCCGGTCACCACGCAGGGCTTGCGGTGGCGGTCGACGATCTCGCGATAGGCCTCGGCCCCGATGATCACGCTCACGTGGCCCGGGCAGAGGAAGCCGTCGAGAGGCACGGTGGGATCGGCAAGGAGCGTCCGCATCGCCGGCAGGACGAGCTTGTGGCACGGGAGGACGCTGAAGTTCGCGAGGCCCTCGGCCTCGGCAGCGAGGATCGCGGCGGCGGTGGCCGGCGCGGTGGTCTCGAAGCCGACCGCGGCAAACACCATCTGCCGGCCTGGTTCGCGCCGCGCGGCCTCGACCGCCTCGAGCGTGCTCGTCACCACCCGGACGTCGGCCCCTTCGCTGCGGGCGAGTTCGAGCGAGCCCCCGGCTCCGGCCACCCGCAGCATGTCGCCGTAGGTGAGGATGGTCACCTCGCCCCGCCGCCCGAGGGCGACCAGGGCGTCGATGTAGCGCTGGGCCGTCACGCAGACCGGGCAGCCCGGGCCGCTCACCAGCCGCACGCTTGGCGGCATGAGGGAATGCACGCCGCTCCGGCAGGCGTTCACGGTGTGCGTCCCGCAGACTTCCATCAAGCTCACCGGGCGCCCGACCCGTCCGGCGAGCATGTCCAGCTCCGCGGCCAAGGCCTTCATCGCGTCGCGCGGCGTCATCGGTCACCCCCCTCCCCGCCAGCCTCGGCAGCCGCCCGGCTCTCGACCTCGTCGACCAAGCGCCACGTCTCGAGGGCATCGCGTTCCTCGACCTGGCGGATGGCGAATCCGGCGTGCACCAGGACCCAGTCGCCGACCTCGGCCTCGGGCGTCATGATCACGCTCACCCGCATGTCGGCTTCGCCGATCGTCACCCAGGCCAGCAGCCCGTCGCGTTCCTTGATCTTGGCCGGTAGCGCTAGGCACATGTCGAACCTCCCGTCGAGGCGAGCCGGGCCGCTGCGACAGCGGCCTGGCCGTAGGCAAGCCCACCGTCGTTCGGCGGGACGTGGGCATGGGTCAGGACCTCGAGGCCGGCTCCTTCCAACCGCTGGCGGAGCCGACAGACGAGGATGGCATTGCAGGCCACGCCGCCCGAGATGGCGACGCGGCGAAGGCTGGTCTGCTCCGCGGCCCGGATGGCCAAGGCGGCGAAGGCGTCGGCGACCGCATCGTGGAAGAGGCGGGCCAGGGCGGCGCTCGGTTCGCCGGCCTGCCGCCCCGCGACGAGCCGCCGGGCAAGCGGACGATGGTCGATCTCAAGCAGGCCGTCGAGCGCCGAGAGCGGGCAGAGGTTCGCCCCGTCGCTCGCCGTCGCCTGGCCGGCGAGCGACTCGAGGAGGAGCCCGCTCATCGCCTCGTAGTGGTTGCGGGAGCACACCCCGAGGAGCGCCGCCGCCGCGTCAAACAATCGCCCGAGGCCGGAGGAGGGCGGCGACTGCAGATCGTCGGCCAGCAGGCCGGCGACGTGGTGGCGTGTGGCATCGTCGGCCAGGGCCAACCGCCCCACCTCGCCCCGGGCCACCTCGAGGCCGAGCGCGTCGGCCAGCCAACTGACGGCGCAGCGACCGGTCTCCCTGGCCGCCGCGTCGCCACCCGGGAGCCGCAGCGGGCGCATCCGTCCGAGGCGCGTGGCTGCGAGGCAATCGCCCGCCAACAGCTCGCCGCCCCAGGCCGTACCGTCGGCTCCGTGGCCGATCCCGTCGACCACGATGCCTAACGCCGGCCCGGCGACGCGATGCTCGGCGAGGACCGCCGCGAAGTGGGCGTGGTGGTGCTGGACCTCGAGCAGCGGGCAGCCGAGGCGGCGGGCCATGGCCAGGCCCTCGCGGCGCGAGAGGTAGGAGGGATGGGCGTCGCAGGCGATCCACGCGGGGCGCATCTCGTGCAGGCGCAGCAGGTCGGCGATGGTGCTCCGGAAGCGGGTGAAGGCGAGCGTGTGCCCAAGATCGCCGAGGTGTTGGCTGAGGACGGCGTGGTCGTCGCGCACCACCGCGATCGCCCCCTTCAGTTCGCCGCCCATGCAAAGCCCGGGGGCGGCCGCCGCGACGGGCAAGCGGAGCGGTGTCGGCACGTACCCGCGGGCCCGACGGATCGGGGTGAGGGCGTCCCCCGCGTCGAGGACGATCGAGTCGTCGACCGCTCGCGCGATCGGCCGGTCATGCGTCAGCCAGGCGTCGGCGATGCCCCCGAGTCGGCGCAGGGCGTCGGCGTCGTCGGCGATCAGCGGATCGTCGGCCAGGTTGGCGCTCGTCATCACCAGCGTGCCGCCGTGGGCCCGGGCGAGGAGATGCTGGAGCGGCGTGTTGGGCAGCATGACCCCGAGCTGGGCGAGGCCCGGCGCGACGGACGGCGCCACGCCGGCGCCAGAGCGGCGCCGGGCGAGCACGATCGGCGCGGCGGGACTCGTCAGGGCCTCGACGCCGCGGGCCGAGAGTTCGACCAGGCCGAGCGCCGCCTCGAGGGACGGCGCCATCAGGGCAAACGGCTTGTGGTCACGGTGCTTCCCGGAACGAAGCCGTCGCACCGCCGCCTCATCCGAGGCATCGACCGCGAGGTGATAGCCGCCGAGCCCCTTCACGGCGAGGACGCGGCCCTGCCGGAGGATCCGCACCGCCTCGCCGATCGCGTCGCCGGCGAGCACGCCCTGGGTATCGCGGAACGAAAGCCGCGGGCCGCAGTCGTGGCAACAGGTCGGCTGGGCGTGGAACCGCCGATTCGCCGGGTCGCGGTACTCTGCCTCGCACCGGTCGCACATCGGGAAGCCGGCCATGGTGGTCGCCGCCCGGTCGTAGGGCAGGTCGCGCATGATCGTGTAGCGCGGTCCGCAGTTGGTGCAGTTGATCAGCGCGTGGCGGTGGCGGCGATCGCGCCCCTCAAACAGCTCCTCCAGGCACTGGGGACAGGTCGCGCTGTCGACCGTGACCCGGCCAGGGATCGTCCCCTGCCGCTCGCTGGCCACGATCGAGAAGCCGTCCGGCCCCGGGCCCTCGAGCGGCGTCCGCTCCACCTCGTCGATCCGGGCCAAGGCGGGAGCGTCCCGCCGCAGGCGCCGGGCGAAGCGGTCCATGGCGTCAGGGTCGCCAAACAACTCGATCACCACGCCCCGCGGCTCGTTCCGCACCGCCCCGCGCAGCGCAAGCTCGGTCGCCAGCCGATGCACAAAGGGCCGGAAGCCCACCCCTTGCACCTGCCCGGTCACGAGCAGCCGACACGCTCCCGCCGTCAACACATCGGGGAGGCTGGGCATGGCGTGGTCAGTCCGAGGTCCCCATGGAGGCACCGACCGGTTCCGTCTCCCCGGCCTCGATGGACTGGCCGCGCTTGGCGGCAAGCATGGCCAACAGTTGGTCGCACCACTCGTCGATGCAGCCGTGCTTGCTCGAGGTGACCGCGATGATCGCCTCGGGATGCAGGGCCAGAATCGAGGCCTTGACCTGGGGGAGCGGGAAGTCGAAGTGCGGCAGGAGGTCGGCCTTGGTGATGACGACCAGCGTGGCCTTGCTGAAGATGCCCGGGTACTTCACCGGCTTGTCCGGGCCCTCGGCGACCGAGAGGAGGGCGACCTTGGCGTCCTCGCCGAGGTCGAAGGAGGTCGGGCAGATCAGGTTGCCGACGTTCTCGATGAAGAGGATGTCGGCCTCGGGCAGCTCCTCGATGGCCGGGGCCACGATGCGGGCATCGAGATGGCAGGAGCCGCCGGTCGAGACCTGCCGCGACGGGAGCCCGGCCTTGGCCAGCCGTTGGGCGTCGAGGTCGGTGGCCACGTCCCCCACCACCGCCACCATGCGGACCATCCCGGCCAGCCGTTGGGCGGTGGCTTCGAGGAGGGCGGTCTTCCCCGAGCCGGGCGAGGAGATCAGGTTCACCGCCAGCATGCGCCGCTCGGCGAACCGCTGGCGCAGGGCCGCCGCGGCGCGGTCGTTCTCCTCGAGGATGCGGCGCTTCACCTCGACCTTGCGGAGCAGTTCCTCATCGTGCGGTGCCATGGTGTGCTCCTTCCCTGATCGTAGCTCCCGGCTCCCCCTCGCTCGGGGGAGCAAACGTCAGCCCCACGATGTCGAGCTCGGAACCGTCGACGATCGCGAGCGGCGACGCGCAATGGGGGCACAGCCGAAGCCACGTACCCGGCTGCCGCTCCTGCACCTCGCCACACTGCGGGCAGCGTTGCCGAGCGGCCCGCCACTCGATCCGAAGCTCGGCCCCCTCCTCCGGCGTCTCCGCCGTCGCCAAGGGCCAGGCGTGCTCGAGGAGCGTCGGGTCGACCCCGGCGAGCTCCCCCACCGCCACGGTCACCGTGCGAAGGACGCCGCCGCCGTGTCGGGCGATCTCCGTCCGGCAGGCGTCGAGGAGGGCGGTGACGACGCTCAGTTCATGCATGCATGGCCTCCGCGACCGCACCGCACATCGCGTCGAGGCACCTGCACGCTGCGTCCGTCGCCGCCGGCAAGGCGGCCTCGACCGCGGGAGACAAGCCGATCCCGGTGTGGACGACCTCTGGTTCGATCCCCACTACGGCGACGCGCTCCGGCACCTGCCCGAGGAGGGCCGCCACGCCCAACAGCTCGCCAACATTGCCTTCGTGGGCCGTGGTGGCCTTGGCGAATCGCCGCCCCAGCGGGTCGTCAATCCGATGCACCGTGCCCGGTCCCGCCCCTGTCCCGACTGCATCGAGGAAGAGGGCCGCCTTCCGCCCGTCGAGAAGCCCGAGCAAGGCCAGCCCTTGCGTCCCGCCGTCGATGAAGTCGATCCGCTGGTCGTCTCCGGTCGCGGCCCGCACTCGCTCCAGCAACGCCACGCCGACCCCGTCGTCCTGGAGGAGGACGTTGCCGACGCCGATCACCACGATCGGAGCGGGCCTGCCAGCGGTTGGAGCCTCACTCGTGGTCATCGCCGTGGGCCGTGGGGCGGGTCTTGTAGCCGGTGATCATGGACTCGACCAGGCTGTTCCGGTCGCGGATGCTGTCGAAGATCACGATGTAGACGTGGAGCATCACGAACCACAGGAACGACCAGGCGATCATGTTGTGCCAGAGGTGGACGCGGTAGGCGCCGCCGAGGAGCGGCATCACCCAACCGGTGGTCCGGGCCCAGAAGCCGCTCGGATAGGACTCCGAGTAGAGGGCCATGCCGGTGAGGATCTGGCACGCCCCGAGCCCGATCGGGAAGATCGTGTAGGAGAGCCCGGCCAGGGCGTTGTGCCCGATGCGCGGCACCGGCGCCGGCTTGAAGAGGAAGTAGGCCCCGAACTCGTGGCCGAGCTGCTTCCACCACGCGGTTCGCCAAACAGCAGGCAGGCCGGAGCGGGCGTAGCGGTTCCCGACCAGGAACCAATAGCAGCGCAGGCCGTAGACGATGACCCAGATGTAGGCGGCGATGAAGTGCACCTGCCGCACCCGGGCCATCAGGAAGTGGTTCCACGGCTCGCCGTCGGTGGAGAGGATGGGGTGGGCGATGTAGAGGCCGGTGGTGAAGAGCACCGTGATGCAGGCGGCGGTGGTCCAGTGGAAGAGCCGCACCGGGAACTGCCACACGTAGATCAGCTTGCTGGGCTGCTCGGCCGCCTCGTGCCTGGTGAGTGGGATCTGCGTCATGGGATGGCTCCGCGCTCGGGCTAACGAACCACGACCTCCGCGAGCTGCCGCCCGCCCTCGTCGTAGACGTGGGAAGCGCAGGCCAGGCACGGATCGAAGGAATGCACCGTCCGCAGGAGCTCGACCGGCTGGTCGGGCTTGGCCATGGGCGTCCCGAGGAGGGCCGATTCGTAGGCCCCCTGCACGCCTTTCGCGTCACGCGGCGAGGCGTTCCAAGTCGAGGGCACGACGCACTGGTAGTTGTGGATTCTTCGATCCTTGATGTGGATCCAGTGGCCGAGCGCCCCGCGCGGAGCCTCGGTGAACCCGAAGCCCTTGGCCTCGGCGGGCCAGGTGGCGGGATCCCACTTCGAGGTGTTGGCCGTGTTGAGGTCGCCGGCCTTCACGTTGGCGAGCAGGTGGTCAAACTCCTGCCGCAGCCAGCGCACGCAGAGCTGCGTCTCGAGCCCGCGGGCCGCCGTCCGGCCGAGCGTCGAGAAGAGCGCCGTGGCCGGGGCCTTCAGGGCCTTGAGGGCACCGTCGACGACCTCCTTGTACTCGGCCCGTCCGCTGGCGTAGCCGACCAGCATGCGGGCCAGCGGTCCGACCTCGAGGGCGTGGCCCTTCCAGCGCGGCGTCTTGAGCCAGGAGTAGGCCCCCTTCTCGTCGAGGTTCTTGTAGGGCGGCTTGGGGCCGGTGTAGTTAGGCTTGGTGATCCCCTCGAAGGGATGCAAGCCGTTGGCTCCGGCCGGGTACTCGTACCAGGAGTGGGCGACCTGCTCCTGGATCTGCTCCGGATCCTTGGGGTCGATGGGCAACACCTCGCCGAGGTTCTTGCCCAGGACGATCCCCCGCGGCATCCGGAACTGCGACGGATCCTTCACCCCGTTCTGCGGGATGTCGCCGTACGCCAGGTAGTTGCCGAGCCCGCCGCCGATCGCCGCCCAGTCCATGTAGAACGAGGCGATGGCGAGCAGGTCGGGGATGTAGAGCTGCTCGACGATCGTGGTGGCCTCGTCGATGAGCCGGCTCACAAGGTTGAATCGCTCGATGTTGATGCAGTTGTCGCCATCGAGGGCGATCGAGCACGGCACGCCGCCCACCAGGTAGTTGGGATGCGGATTCTTGCCCCCGAAGACAGCGTGGATCTTGACGATCTCCTTCTGCCACTTGAGGGCCTCGAGGTAGTGGGCCACCGCCATCAGGTTCGCTTCGGGCGGCAGCTTGTAGGCCGGGTGCCCCCAGTAGGCGTTGGCAAAGATGCCGAGCTGGCCGCTGGCCACGAACTTCTCGAGCGTCGACTTCACGTCGGCGAAGTAGCCGGGGCTAGTCATCGGCCAGTTGGGGCTGACCGACTGGTTGAGGGCCGCGGTGGCCTTGGGGTCGGCCTTGAGGGCGGAGACGACGTCGACCCAGTCGAGGGCGTGCAGGTGATAGAAGTGCACCACGTGGTCGTGCACCATCTGGGCCAGGAACATGATGTTCCGGATGATCTCGGCGTTCTTGGGCGGCTCGATGCCCACCGCGTCCTCCACCGCCCGCACCGAGGTGAGGGCATGCACCGTCGTGCACACCCCGCAGATCCGCTCCGTGAAGGCCCACGCCTCGCGGGGATCGCGGCCTTGGAGGATCAGCTCGATGCCCCGCCACATGGTCCCCGAGGACATCGCTTCCTTCACCACGCCATCGTCGCCGACCACCGCTTCGAGGCGCAGGTGCCCCTCGATCCGGGTGACGGGATCCACTACGACGCGAGTCTCGGCCATCGGTTGTCTCCTCGTGGCGCGGCCACGACGGAACGCGGCCCGGGCAGTTGGCCCGGGCCGTCGGAAGTCACTCGGTTAGGTCCCCTTGATCGCCGATTCGCGGGCCGCGTTGCGGGCCCGCACGCCAGCCGTCGCAGCATGGGCCACGATGAGCCCACCGACGGTGATGGCCACCGCCTTCCCGACCTCTTCGGGCGTCGACTCCACGCCGGGCAGCGGAATCCCGCTCAACCGTTCGTAGAGCGGGCCGTTGTCCCAGAAGTTCTCTTCGCTGCATCCGATGCAGCCGTGGCCCGAGCCGATGGGCCACGATGTGCCGCAGTTCCACTTGAAGTTGGAGCAGGAGTTGTAGGTGGTCGGCCCGCGGCAGCCCATCTTGTAGAGGCACCAGCCGTTGCGGGCCCCTTCGTCGTCCCAGCTCTCGATGAACTTGCCGGCGTCGAAGAAGGGCCGGCGCTGGCACTTGTCGTGGAGGCGATGCTGATAGAAGACGAGCGGCCGCCCGAAGCGGTCGAGCTCGGGCAGGCGGTCGAAGGTCAGGATGTAGGTGAGGACGCCGGTCATCACCTCGGCGATGGGCGGGCAGCCCGGGACGCGGATGATCGGCTTGTCGTGGATCACCTTGTGGATCGGCACGGCCCCGGTCGGGTTGGGCCGGGCCGCCTGCACGCAGCCGTTGCTCGCGCACGAGCCCCAGGCGATGACCGCCTTGGCTCCCGCCGCGGTCTCCTTGAGGATGTCGAGGAAGGTCTCGCCGGCGACCGTGCAATACACGCCGCCGTCCTTGGTCGGGGCATTGCCCTCGACCGCGAGGACATACTGCCCCGCGTACTTCTTCATGATGTCGCGGCGGCACTGCTCGGCTTGCTCGCCCGCCGCCGCCTGCAGCGTGTCGTCGTAGTCGAGCGAGATCATGTTCAGGATCACATCCTGGGCGATGGGATGCGATGAACGGATGAACGACTCGCTGCAGCAGGTGCACTCGAGACCGTGAAGCCAGAGGACGGGCAGGCGCGGCTTCGTCTCGAGGGCCTTGGTCACCTGCCCCGCCGCTGCGGCAGGCAAGCCGAGCGACGCGGCCATCATGCTGCAGAAGGCGAGGAAGTCGCGGCGCGAGACGCCGTGGTCACGGAGGACGTCGTATGTCGTCTTCGACCCGTCAACCCTGCGAGCAAGCATGCGGGCGCTCCTTCGGGGGACAGACCTGGCGGGGCGGCGGTATGAAAGGATGCCGCCCTAATCTGGAATTGAAGGTAGGTTGTTCTATGATGCCCGTCAACGGTTGAGTCACGCCGTCGTCGACCTGGGCCTCGAGCCCCGCCCATCGCCTCGCCTGGCAGAAAGGACCGCCCAGCGTGCTCCTCCTCGCCTCGATCGCCACTGGTCTTGTCGCTGGCCTCATCCACGTGGTGAGCGGCCCGGACCATCTCGCAGCCATCGCCCCGCTCGCCGCCTCCACCAAGCAACGGTCGTGGCTGCCGGGGTTTATGTGGGGGCTCGGGCATTCGTCGGGCACCTGGCTCCTCGCCGCTCTCGCACTCGTCTTCCGCGAGGCGATTCCCCTCGAGGCCGTCAGCTCCTGGAGCGAGCGCATCGTCGGCGTTGTCCTCCTCGCCGTCGGCGTCTGGGGGTTGCAGCGGGCGATCCGACATGGGTTGGCGACCGCACCGACAGACGAGGCCACCACCCGTGGCCTCGGCCACCACGCCCACCCCCACGGACACCAGCACTCGCACGGCCCGGCCACCGGACGCCTCGGTCGCGGGGCGCTCGGCATCGGCATGATCCACGGCTTGGCCGGGACGGCTCACCTGGTCGGCGTCCTCCCTGCCCTCGCCCTGCCCACGCGCTCCGCGGCCGTCGCCTACACCATCGCCTTCGGGCTCGGCTCGATCGTGGCCATGGCCATCTTCGCCGCGATCATCGGTCGCCTCGCCCGGCACCGGGCAGGCGCTGCGAGCCGCGGGCTCGTCCTTGCCACCTCGCTCGCCGCCATCGCGGTCGGCCTCTTCTGGATCGGCACTTCGATGCAGGAGGCGGCCGCCGAGCACGGCACGACCAACGCGACGGCCCACGAGTAGGCATCTCGCGCTCCGATCGGCGCATCCCCCGTTCGTCCGGTCAGGCCGGGCTCGGAGCCTCGTCCTGCAGGTATTCGCGCGGCTTGTAGATCAGGGCCACGCCGATGAAGAGGAACGCAGCGACCAGCATGAAGATGGTGAAGAACCAGTAGTAGCTGGCCCCGACCAACGTCGAGTTCCCTTCCGCGTCCTGGGTGAAGCGGTTGACGAGGGCCGTGAAGGCGTTGCCGCCCGACACCGACAGCAGGTACAGGCTCATGATGAAGGACTTCATCTTGGGCGGGGCCTGCGTGTAGCTGAACTCGAGGCAGGTGATCGAGACCATGACCTCGGCCGCGGTCAGCACCACGTAGGCGAGGATCTGCCACGCGATGTTGGGCTGGGCCCCCTTGGTGATCCACTCCTCGATGACCGCGGAGATGGCGAAGGCCAGCACGGTGAGGAAGAAGCCGATCGAGATCTTGCGGAGCGGCGTCAGCGGGAAGACCTTGTTGATCGCCGGATAGATCAGGTACGTGAAGAGCGGGATGTAGACAAGGATGAGGAGCGGGTTGATGGCCTGCACCTGGCTCTCCAGCCATTCGATCCCCAGGAAGTTCCGATCCATGTTCTTGGCCTGGTCGACCCACGCCGAGCCCGATTGGTCGTAGAGCGACCAGAAGCAGGCCACGAAGAGGTAGATGGGGATGATCCGGATCAGGGCCTTGAAGCCGCCGCCCGAGACGAATTCTTCGACGTACTTCCCGACCCCGACGGGCGGGATGTGCACGAACTTGTATCGGCCGGCCCAAAAGATGATGGTCGCGATGGCCATCAGGATGCCGGGGACGCCGAAGGCCCAACCCGGGCCGGCGTGCTTCAGGAGGTAGGGCGTCAGCAGCGTCGAGAAGAACGAGCCGAAGTTGATCGAGAAGTAGAACCAGCCGAAGACCTTCGACATCAGGTGCTGGTTGCTCTTGCCGAACTGGTCGCCCACGTTGGCCGAGACGCAGGGCTTGATGCCGCCTGAGCCGACCGCAATGAGCAACAACCCGAGACCGAGCCAGACTTTGGGCTCGAAGGTCGCCTGCAGGATCGGCGACGGCAGGTCGATCAGGGCGAGCGACAGGTGGCCGAAGCAGTACACGATCGAGAGGATCAGGATCGTGCGGTACTTGCCGAGGATGGCGTCGGCGATCAGGGCCCCGATCACCGGGAAGAAGTACGCGCTGGCCACGAACCAGCTCACCCACTCGCGACCTTGGGTCACGGTGAGGAACGCGGACTCCCCCGTCGAGGTCCGGAGGTATTCGGTCATGAAGACGAAGAGGATCGTCTTCATCCCGTAGAACGAGAACCGCTCGGCGGCTTCGTTGCCCACGATGAACGGGATGCCCTTGGGCATTTCCGTCGACGGAACCGGCGCGGTCAGGTACTTCGCCATGGTTGCGGAAGACTACCGGAAACCATGGCCGGGGTGTCCAGCCGGCCTCGTCTCCTGCGGGACCGGGCGAGACTCGCGCCGTCAGCGACACGCCCCCCACGCTCCGAGGAGCGACGCGAGATCCGCCGCGTCCACCACCCCGCTTCCATCGAGGTCGGCCGACGAGCGGCCGCCTCCCCAAGCCCCGAGGAGGATCGCAAGATCGCCCGCCCCGACCACTCCGTCACCGTCGAGGTCCGGGCAGGCCGCGGTCGGCTCGAGGGTGACGATCGCGAACCCGCGCGTGGCCTGGTCGGCTTGGCTGCGGGCCGAGAGGACGATCGCGTCGCCTGCTGCGGCATCGGGCGGAATGGCGACCGTGGCGACCGAGCCCGTCGACTCGCCGAGGGAGAGGAGCGGCGTCGCTCCCGGCGTGAAGCTCGCCCCGAGTAGGTCGAAGGCCCGAGCGGCGACATCGGTGTTGGTGACCGAAACCGCCACCGTGCCCGACCCGCCCGCCGGTCCGGAGACGCTCGAACTTGCCGGCGCTACGGTCACGCCGGGATCGAAGTCGAGGAGGACGCCAACGACCGCTGGGGCGGTCGGCCCCCACACGCCGCTCCAGGTGTCTTGGACCCCCGGGGCGTCGAACCGCAGATGAAGGTCGAGGAAGCGAGTGAGCAAGGCCCGCGTCTTCGCCAACTGCTCGGCTCGCGTGATCGAACCACTGTCGCAGAAGGCGAAGTCGGCGTCGGTGAAGCCGCAGTGGAAGCCGCCGGTGATGGTGGCGAGTTGCCGCGGGCCAGGGAGATTCGCGTACATCGGCACCGCCGTCGAGGCCGGCGGCACGATCGTGTCCTGGCTGCCGACGATGAGCCGCGTGGCCGAGCCGACGCTTGCGGCGGCGGCGATCGAGCTGGGGTTGGTGTCGGCGGCCGCCATGGTGACGACCGCCCGCTCCCGCGGGTCGTCCTTGGCGGCGAGGATCGCGCAGCCGCCGCCCATCGAGTGGCCGGAGAAGGCCACGCGATCGCTGGCCACGCTGCCCGGGTAAGCCCCGCCGGGGGCGCCCTGCAGGATCATCCAATCGACGCACGAGCGCATGTCGGCCGCGAACGACGCATGGACGGGGAAGAGCGACCCCTGCGATTGGCTGGCGATGACGAAATAGCCGTGCGTCGCGAGGTGGCCGAGCGTCGACTGGTACTGGGTGACGGGCTGCACGAAGCCGTGCCCGAAGCTCACGACGGGATAGGGCCCGCCGCTCGGATCAAACGGCGTGTTCACGCCCGCCGCCGTCGCCGGGTAGTGCAGCGTGGCCGTGAACGACGTGCCGTTCGGGCGGGTGACGGTGACGTCTTTCCGCCCGGCGAGATAAGGGCCGGGCGCCGAGGGGTCGTCCGCCACGGCGCGACCGGTCACCATCGCTGCGATCATCGCCACGACGCACGCCAGGATCCAACCGCTCGCCTGTCCAACCGCTCGCATCGTTCCGTTTCCTCTTCGGCCTGCGTGGTGACGTCGGTGCGGCGCCACCGGATCAGCGTACTGCGTCGAGCGGACCGCCGGTGGAGACGGCGCCCGCGGCGCGCCCGTCGCGGGTCCGCGACCTGCGGGGCTACCCCCCGGCGCGGCCGCCGATCGGCCCGCGCCGGGGGGGTACCTGCGGACGGCGGGTCACTGCGATTCGCGATCAAGGAGCTCGGAGATCGACGCCTCGCGACCCCCGCGGTACTCGGGCGTCCAGCAACGCATCTTGTCGGCCCGGTTGAAGATCTCCTTCTTGCCCATCGTCATCCATTGGCGACTCACGAGCGAGGCGAGCCGACGCAGCGTCAAGCGCAGCTCCCGCTCGCAGGGGAGCCCCGCGACGTAGGAGAGGAGTTCCTCCTTCTCCCGTTCGACCAGTGCCTGGGCCTCGCGGTACTGCCCGAGGTCGTTGAGCCGCATGGCCTCGCACGTGATCCACGCGGCCCAACTGTCGGCGACGCGTTGGGCCAGGTCGACATCGCGATCCGCCGGACCTCCAGCCAGCTCGGCGGTCGTCGCGTGCTCCTGCGGCCTCCCCGCCTCATCGCGCCACCGGGCGGCGAAGGCGATGCGGGAATCGGGAGCGACCGGCCGAAGTAGGGTGTACGCCCGCACCGTCCGGCCGGCCAGCACGCGGTGGAAGCGTGCCGCGATGCCGTTCGTCGTGTCGGTCTCGCTCAGGGCCGCGCCACCGAGGTAGCGCACCACCCTGGCCCCCGCCACGCTGCCCGACACCGCGAGGTCGGTGACGGCGAGCGACTGGAGGCCCCCCAATTCACCTAACACGATCTCGCTGATCTCCTCGGGCAACGAGGCATGGTGCAGCGCCCCCTGCCCTCCCTCGGCGAGGGCCCCGAGTTGCGTGGCCAAGTAGTCGGCGCCGATCCCGATGGCGATGGTGCAGATCCCCGCCGCCGCGAGACGCCGAGCGTGCGCGCTCAGCACCTCGGGCGCCGTGGGGCCACAGTTGCCCATGCCGTCCGAGAGGACGACCACCCACGACCGCGTCGACTCCGCCGGCGCCCCTTCGGCGACCAGCGTCGCTGCCCGGGTGAAGCCGTCGTAGAGAGCGGTCGACCCGCCGGCGCGGACCGTGGCGAGGCGCGACGCGAGGTCCGCTCGCGAGGCCGTGTCCAGGCGGACGCTCGGGCCGATGTCGACGACCTCGTCGTCGAAGGCAGCACCGGCGAAGCGGCTGCCGTCGGGCAACCCATCGACGAGCTGTTGGGCGGCGGCCTTCGCGGCCTCGAGCTTGGCGCCGTTCATGGATCCCGAGCGGTCGAGGGCCAGGCCGATACTGAGCGGCTTGCCGCGTTGGCGCTCGGCGACCGTCGCGGCGTCGAGCGGCGGCGCGGTGAAGGTCCACTCGACCGCGATGGGTCGATGGTCACGAGGGCTCGGGGCCCGCTCAATGGCGATCTGGACGACGGGGATGCTGTCTTTCGTGGTCATGGCTCATTCCTTCTCTCGTGTTCGATTCCTCTTCCTGCTGCCGCCTCGCGTGACCGGACGGAGGTCCCCGGCGAGGCACGCAGACATCCGGGCCCCACGCGGCAGGCCCCCTTCCGACAACGGATTGCTCGACGGCGCGACGCAGCGATGGGACGACCACCGGCAACGAGCCGCCGCTCCCTCTCTGGTCCGGGACGGGCAACGCCCCGCCCGGATCACCTCACTGCCCGCGGTGCGTTCGACCGCGGGCCCTACGCCTTCGACCGCCGCCCCTGACGCGGCGGCGGTGCCGAATCCGCTCCCCGATCGGGAGCCGGATTGGCCGCCCTATCAGGGGCCGAATTGGGAGGCTCCCCGCTCGTCTCGCCGGCCGCAGGCGGCACGCTGCCCACGGCATCGCGACGCCGACGGATGGCCTGCTCGAGCATGCGACCGATCTCGCCGAGCATGGCCAGTTCGTCCTCCCGCAGCGGACCACGCACGTCGATGCGAAGGTCTCTGCCCACCGGAATCGTGTGCCAGATCTCGCTCGGCACTTCCGCTCGCTTGGCGAGCGGCGGCAACCCCGCCGTCCATTGACGCAAGGCGAGGACGAGCTGGCGGAGCGGCTCGGCATCGACGCCGCGCGTCCCGGCGAGGCTGGCGCCGACCGCGGTCCTGCCGCGACCGGAACCCTCGGCATCGGATGCGTGGAAGAGGGTGAGCGGCTCCGCTCGCTTCCTCGACACCGACCGGAGGTAGGCCAAGGCTTGCTCGTTCTGGCCCGAGGCGCCCTCGCTCGTGGCGGAATCAGCGGCCGCGGCGTCCGCCGGAGCCGCACCGCTGTGGGCGTAGGAAGCCATCGACTCGGGCCGCTCGAACCCCGCGATGCGCACCTCGCGCTTCCCGTCGTCGATCAACCGGAAGGGAATCGTCCCCTCACCGATCGCCCGCAGGAGCCCCGGCGACGCGGCGAGCTGGTCGACGAGCTCCCGCACCTGCTGGAGCGTCGTCCCCCGCGGCATCTCCTTGGAGAGGACCCGCCACGCCTTCAGGCGTTCGAGGTGCGCCGATCCGTAGCTCGCCCCGCGCCCCTGGCTCGACGGTCGCGGCACGATCCCTTCGCCGATCAAGGCTCGGATCTGCCGCTCGGCGACGCCCGAGAGGGTGGCCAACTGCTCGAGCGAATAGGCGGGCGAATGGGTTGACTCGGGAAGTCCCATGCACGCAGTCTAGAACATGCCATGGCGTCTTTCAAGTCGCCATGGCAAGATTTCGTAGATTCGCCCCTCCTGCCTTCCCGTGTCCCTGGAGGCCCATCCCGTTCCGTCTGCGAACGCCGACCGGCACCTTGATACGTCTTTGCGATCTTTCCATCTCTCAGTAATCTCCCAAACTTCGCTATACTCCGCCCACCCATGGATCCGGTCCGAAACCCCTTCGCCCCCGGTGCCGGGACCCCGCCGCCCGAGTTGGCCGGCCGCGACCAGCTCCTCCGCGAGATGACCGTCGCCCTCGAGCGCGTGCGGCTCGGTCGACCAACCAAGAGCGTCCTCATGGTCGGGCTGCGCGGCGTGGGCAAGACCGTCCTTCTCGATCGCATCCGCGAGCTGGCCGAGGAACGCGGGCTGCAGACCGTCCGGATCGAAGCTCCCGAATCGCGCTCGCTGCCAGCTCTCTTGGCGCCGGGGCTGCGGACAGTGCTCCTCCACCTCTCCCTCAGCCAGAACGCCCGCGACCTGGCCAAGCGGGCCCTGCGCGGATTGGCCGGCTTCGCCAAGGCCCTCAAGCTCAAGTACCGGGACATCGAGGTGGGCATCGACTTCGAACCGGAGGCGGGGCTCGCCGACAACGGTGACCTCGAGCAGGACCTGCAGGCTCTCTTCGAACTCACCGGCGAGGCGGCCCGCGGGGCAGGCACCGCGGTGATCCTCTTCATCGACGAGCTGCAGTACGTGCCCGTGCCGCAACTCGAGTCCCTCATCACCGCCCTCCACCGGACCGCCCAACGGAGCCTGCCCGTCGCGTTGGTCGGCGCCGGCCTTCCCCAACTCCGAGGGTTGACGGGACGGGCCAAGTCCTACGCCGAGCGCCTCTTCGACTTTCCGGCGATCGGCCCGCTCCCGCCCGAAGCGGCGCGCCTGGCGATCGTCAAGCCGGCAGCGGCCGAGGGCGTCCGGTTCACCGACGAGGCGGTGGCCAGGATCGTCGAGGCGACCGAGGGCTACCCCTACTTCCTGCAGGAGTGGGGCAAGCACGTCTGGAATGTGGCCCGACGGTCGCCGATCTCCGCACGCGACGTCGACGACGCGTCGAAGGAAGCGACGGCGGCCCTCGATGCGAGCTTCTTCCTGGTGCGCTTCGACCGCCTGACGCTCGCCGAGAAGACATACCTGCGGGCGATGGCCGAACTCGGCCCGGGCCCCCACCGCTCCGGCGACATCGCCGACGTCCTGGCCAAGCCAGTCAGCGCCTTCGGCCCGACCAAGGCGAGGCTCATCCAGAAGGGCATGATCTGGAGCCCGAGCCACGGCGACACGGCGTTCACCGTGCCCCTCTTCGACCAGTTCATGCGGCGGATCATGCCGGGGAACGAGTGGCGCAGGATGTGAGCGGCGGCGGGCCGACCTGCGGCGCCGATCGCTCCGCCCCCACCAACGACACCGCCGCGACCGAAGCCGCGGCGGTGCTCCCGATTCGCGATCGAACGGGTCGTGCAAGGCTCGTGCGAGACGAGGCCCTTACGGGCACGCTCCCCACGCCCCGAGGAGGACGGCGAGGTCGGATGCGTTCACCGTGCCGTCGCCGTTGAGGTCGGCGTCGGGGTCGGATCCGCCCCAGGCGCCGAGGAGGACGGCGAGGTCGCCGGCGTCGACCGTGCCGGAGCCGTCGACGTCGCCGGTGCAGCTCGACGAGCAGGCGATGACCGAGCCGGTGACGTTCTGGAAGTTGGTCGGCGAGTTCGCCGCGGCGGTCCCGTTCCGGTTCAGCGAGTTCACGCAGTCAAGCGGCACGGCGGCCGCCCCGATGACCCACGTGTCGTAGACGTGGTAGGTCAGGGTGTCGCCGTTCGTGCCGAAGAAGTTGGCGGGGATGATGAAGTCGGGCGTCGGGGCCCCGGGCAGGGCCGCGAAGGCGGGCGTGGCCAGGAGGAGGTGCTTGAAGGCCGTGCTGCCCGAGAGGTTGCCGGGGAAGGTGAACTGTTTGCCGGTGGCCAGGCTCTTCACGGTGTGGCCAGCGAGGAAGACTTCGCCGGCCGAGCTGTTGTTGTTGAAGAGTTCGACGAACTGGACGCTGCCGTCCGGGGAGCTGAAGACTTCGCTGAACTTCCAGAGGTGCGAGCCGGCCTCGGCGGCACTCGAGGCCGCGAGGACGGCGAACGACGCGAACACGACGGAACGAGCGGTCGGAAGCATGGACTCTCCTCGGAACGAAGGATCCGGCCGTGGGACACGACGCCTCACGGTTCGGACCCCGTAGTCGATGCGGGACGGGAAGCTGGCTGCTGGTGCTGCTGGGGCGGCGACGCGGCCGGCTCGGCCACCGCGACGCCATGGCGATAGGTGATGCGGCAATCGGGACAGGTGCGGTCGTAGACGATGGCGCAGGCGCAGAGCTCGCAGGCCTTGGCCCGCTCGAGGGCCCGGCGCAGGACCTGGAAGGCGTCGCTCGCCTCGTCGAAGACGGGGCGGTCGGTGAAGCGGACATCGCCGACGAGGCCGGCCCCGCAGGCGTCGCACCACCGCGGCTCGACCGCCCCCGGGGCAGTCGACGCGACCCGGCACGAGGAACAGAGCGGCGTCGACGCGGTGACCGACTCGCCCTTGGCGAGGAGCCAGGTCAGCCGCGTCATGTAGGCCATGCCCTGCTGCCACCCGATGTGGCACTCGTCGCACCAACCGTCGCTACCGATCGCCTCGCGGCACCGCGGACAGGTCACGGTCGCGGGGTCGAGATCGTGCCCATGCGGATCGAGCGTCTCGAAGAGGAGCCGGTACCGCACCCGGACCCCGGCGACGAAGCCAACCGCATGCAGCTCGCACCACCCGTTCACCACCCGCGCCGCCCGGCAGGTGCAGACGTTGGGATCGCCGGTGCCCGGATGGAAGACCGCCTGCATGACGGCCTGGTTCTCGCCCTGCCCCGCGCCCGCGCCCGCCCCCGGGAGCGAGAGCCCGATCGCATGGCCGTGCGGATGCGGATGCACGTGCAGCTCGACGCCCGCATCGCCCGCGAAGGGCGGCGGAGCGGATGATGGGCCCGACGCGGGACCCGACGACGACCCCGCCGCCAGCAAGGCCCGCGCTGGCGCCCCGATCGGTGCGGCGACCGTCGCCAAAGCCACGGCCGCCGACGCCGACCGAGCAGCGTCCGGCGCAGCAGCCCGCCCCGCCCCACTGTCCGGGACCGACGAACCGCACGCGGCGAGGACGGCGAGCAGAGCGAGGCAACAGCGACGCCACATGGGGAGCAGTGTGCCGCGGCGAGAGCGTGGCGGGAACCTGCAGGGTGGGAAGTTGATGCAAAAGAAGCAAAGGCAACGGGGAGTCGATGGCTCACGACGCACCCATCGAGGGCTAGTCCGACGACGGAACGTCTCCCCGCTCCCCAGGGAACGTCTCTCGCGAAGCCCAAGAGAACATGGACGCCACCGGTGAGTCCGCCGTGCTTCGGGCGGGGGCAATCCCGCCTGTGAGGGTGTCCACCGATCGCGGGCAAGTCCAGAGTACGCGCTCTCGAGGCGCGACGCGTTCATGCGGTATCTCGACGACGGGGCGATCGAGATCGACAACAACGCGTGCGAGCGGTGCATGCGGAGCCCGGCGCTGGGCAGGAACAACTGGCTTTTCGCCGGGAGCGACAACGGCGGCGAGGCGACCGCGGCGTGGCTGACGGTGATCCAGAGCGCGCGGCTCTGCGAGGTCGAGCCGCTCGCCTACGTGAGCGGAGTGCTCACGAGGCTCGCCGAGTACCGCGACCTGCCGGCGGAGCGGAAGGCGGGCGAGGGCGAGGCGCTTCTCCGCGAGCTCCTGCCGGACACGTGGCTCGCGGCCCACCCGACGAAGCGGCTGGCGCTGGCGCGGTGAAGCGAGGTCGAACGCTTACCTGACGGCGATCCGTGGCGCGACCTTGCACATCAGGAGCGACAACGGTCCGGAGTTCGCCTCCAAGGCGGTGAGGCGATGGTGCGCGGAGGGCGCCACGGGCACGCTGCACATCGACCACGGCTCGCCCTGGCAGAACGGGATCCTGGAGAGCTTCGACGGGCGGCTGCGCGACGAGCTGCTGTCATCGGAGCTCTTCGAGACGCTGGTCGAGGCGCTGCACTTGGTGGACCGCAGGCGTCTTCACTACAACCGCCGGAGGCCGCAGCGGGCGCCGGGAAAGCGGACCCCGGCGGCATTCGCGGCTGCGTGTCCGACGCCGCCTCCGCTCCGGCTCGCTGCGCTACGGCATCGCCGGGCACGCAGGGGTCGGCTACCATGCTCACACTCTCACAACGGGTGAACCGATGAGAGCGACCCGGTCACCCGCGGCGATCTTTCGCTCGTCGACTGCTCGACTCTGCAGCCGAACGCCCGTGCTCGGCTCAGAGCGGGCCGGGCTCAAGAGATTCGGTCAAGACTCACGGCATGAACGTATTCGAACTCCGCAACAGCCTTGTATCCGAGTACGGATCATATACCCAGAGCTTCATCGCGATCCGGGACGCGGCACTGCGATCTCGTGTTCAAGAGCGGATTGACCAGGGCGAACTCTGGCCTGATCCTCTTCTCCAGCTCAATCCGTCATACGAGTCCGGTGGCAGCATTGATGAACTGGTTGCAAACCAAGTCCTCCACCGAGAGTGCGCAAGGATTTTCAGGAGAAAGCGAGACGGAGGCGACGACGGCACTCCACTGCAGCTCTACCGCCACCAGGTAGACGCAATCTCCG
>JBGAKK010000078.1:0-21573 GCA_044224425.1 Phycisphaerales bacterium | reverse complement strand
GGCAGGCGACGCGCGCGCGGAGGTGGAGCGGCGAGTGTCGGTAGCAGCTGCAGCGCTAGGTCGCCGTAGTTCGCCATGACGGCCAGCTTGTGGTCGGCCGTTGCTGCTCCAGCCATGGCGGCCTCATACGCGGCGACGATCTGCCTTGCCTCCTCCACCCCCGGCCCCGGATCGGCCGGGCGGAGGGCGGCGAGGGCGGCGCTCCGATACGCCGGCTCAAGCGCGTGCAGCATGTCGCGGAACACATCGATGTCGTTGGTCGATCCGGTGAAGATCGCCTCCATGCCGGGCGTGATCCGCAGCCTGTCGTTGATCGCCCAGCAGGCGTCGAGCAGTTCGCGATACTCGCCCGGTGTCGGCACCGCCCCCTCGTCCGCCTGTGGCCGCGACAGGGCGGCGATACGTGCTGCACGAAGCGCTGGGATAGTCCCGGCCTCGTGTACGGCAGTAACAGCGGCATCGATCGACGCCTTGTCACCGCAGACAATGTGCCCATTCCACGAGAAACCACCCAACCCGTGCTCGTTCGCGAACGCAATTACGTCCCCCACAGCGGGCTCGGGGCGCTCGGCTCGCAGGGCGGCGAGGATGGCGGACTTGTGGCGCACCATCGCCCTAGTCAGGGTCTTCCACGATTCGTCAGCCAACGCAGCGGCGTTGCTGTCACCTTTGCTGGCCGCATAAGCCTCGTGGGCTGACCGGCTTGCCTCGAACACCCGCTCGATCTCGTCGGCCAATTCCGCGCCGGTCATGGCTGGGGCTCCTGGGGCGGGGGAGAGGGGATGCGGGTCCATATCATGTCGCAGTCGAACCGACGCCAGATGGACCCGTCCGCGCATAGCACGACGATCCATGTTGACGGCTCCATGAGACCCGCGCCATCTGACCAGCCGCTGGAAATCTGCACCGGCCGCCACCCGCCCGCATCCTCCGCGAGGATCTGCTCGACCTCCTGCGCGTGCTCAGCGCAGGCGGCCATGTAGCCGCTCTGGTAATCGGTGTCGGGCGCGTCCCCGTTATCGCCCAGCCACGATGTCACCAGCGCGCGGAGACGGTCGGCGATCATGGCCGCCACCACATCAGCGCCCCGACGACGATCGCGACCGCCGAGCCGCCGGCAACCCAGAGCATCAGCCCGCCGAGGAGCGCCGGCCCGAGCCAGCGGCCGCAGTCCTCGTGGTCGTCGTTCGCCGGCGCCCAGGCCGACATCTCGTCACGGATCATCGCGGCTCTCCGGGGCAGGGGAGGGTATCCCCGCCGGGCTTGGGGTTGGGGTACTGGTTTCCGCCGCCCCGATCAGTGCCAGCACCTCCTCGGGCGTCTCGGTCACGATCTCGAACGATTCGCCCGGCATCCCCACGATGGTGCCCTCGCCGCCATCGTTGGCGATGACCGACAGGATCGCCTCGGAGCGGACCCACAGCGGGCGAGGGCGGTCATGTCGGTAGGTGAGCTGGATGAAGGGCATGTCAGGCGGCCCGCGCCCTGCGGGCCTCGCGCGCCGCATCCCGAAGCTCGATGTCGCCCCGGAGCAGCTTCCGGACGTGCTGAACATGGCGGGCGGTATCGTGCAGCCCGCCCGACGTCAGGGTCTCGGCCACACCCTCCAGCATCGCATCGTAGTCCGGCTCCGGCGACGGCCCGTCGCGCTCCGCGACGTAGGTCCGGAACAGGACCAGCTCGGCCTGGCCGCACGCCCGCTTCGCGGCCTCGACGGCCCGCACGAGCTCGGGCCCAAGCTCACGCTCGAGCATCGCGGGCGCGGAGGTCCCGAGCAGCTTGAGCCGTGCATGGGCGGCGCCGACGTGCTGGTGATGCATGGACCACAGGGTCGTCACGGTCGTCTCCGTTGCCGGGTTGGCTAAATCTTTTCGGTGGCGGGGCGGCTTGGCTGCCGCCATATCGATGGTTGTCCAGTTGCTGGGACACTTCGGCCCCGGGGCGCTCCAACCCCGGGGCCGCGGCATTTCTAGAGGGCGGCGCCCGGGATCTCGTCCAGGAGCGCCGGCTCGCGGGCCTGACGGGCCCGGTCGATCGTCTCGCCCCGGTAGAAGGCGCAGCCGCAATCCTCTCCGTAGACCGTCCGGGTGCCGGGCTGCCAGAGCGCCCGCGCGCCGGCCGGCAGGTCGGTCCCGCAGTCGCCGCAAAAGGAGCGGCGCTTGACCTCGATCATCCGGGGCTCGCCGGTCCCGCTCGGGGCACCGTCGCGGCGGAAAGGGCGGCGGGTCATGACGGCTCGCCCTTGGCCTTGGCGATGGCGGCGCGGGCGGCGTGAGCTTCCGGCATATGTTGGTCGGCGGGCATACCGCGCTCGACCGTTTCCATGAACCGGAGCGCGCCCTCGAGTGCCGCCAGCAGCTCGGGTGCCGCCGCGATCAGGCGGGCGTTGGCTTGCTGTACGGCGGGATCAGAACTCCCGGTCCCGGTAGCATAGGCGGCACCTATCGTGCCGGCGACGGAACGACCTCTCTCGTCCCTCGCGGCGCAGTCGATCCAGATCGCCCCTTCCTTGCTGGCGTAGTCGCGTGGCCGCCAAGGCCCTGGGGTGTGCATAGGTTTCCTCCGTTGCTGGGTACGGTGAAGCGGTACCCCCGCGCTCTCCAGGCCGGGGATACCGGTCACTCCGGGAAGGCGATCCAGAAGATCGCTACGGCCGCGAGCATGACGATGCAGCCGAGGCTGAGGCCGAACATCACCAGTCGTCCTCGTAGGACGCGCGGGCGATCAAGCAGCCGACCACGATGCACGCGATGACGGTGCCGAGGATCGAGACCATGGTGGTCATGAGTTGCTCCGTTGCTGGGTCTGGAGCGCAGGCGCTCCGGCATGGCCCGTCAGCCGAGACATGCGGGACCGCCCGGCGGGCTTCCCGTCGGGGTATCCAGATCAACGATGTCGAGGTGTCGGATGCGATACGGCGAAGGCCCGGAGGGCGCCAGGCGTGGCCTGGCCGGATGGGGCCAATCGGGTCAAAGAGCGGCCTCGAAAGGGTGGGGGAGGGGCCTTGACCCGCTCCCCCAGTGGACTTGGGAGGCATCCAAGGTATCTAAAAAATTTAGCCATCCCGCAAGTCCTTTCTGCGGCATCGAGCGCAATCCGACTAAATTTTTTGTACGATCAGGATGCTCGGAGCCGAATAACGGCTGCTCGCTGCCCGCCGGATCGGCATGGGGTGCGGCTGTCGAGACAGCGGACTTTTGTCGCCATGGCCCTGACGCCGCGCCAGGAGCGGTTTTGCGAAGAGTATCTGGTCGACTTCAACGGAAGTGCGGCCGCGATCCGGGCCGGCTATGCCGCCGGTTCGGCCTCTGTCCAGGCCGCGCGCCTGCTAGCGAATGCTAAGGTTCACGCCCGGCTCGTGGAACTCAAGCGCGGCCGCAGTGATCAGGCCGTGGTCGACGAGCGGCGCGTGCTCGCAGAACTCCTGAAGCTCGGCTTCTCGAACATGCGGGACTTCATCAAGGTCCAGGCCGACGGCACGGCCTACGTCGACCTCTCGCAGCTCACTCGCGACCAGGCGGCTGCGATCACGGAGATCACGGTAGAGGAGTACACCGAGGGCAGAGGAGACGCCGCCAGGGCGGTGAAGCGAACCAAGTTCAAGCTCGCGGACAAGAGGTCTGCCTTGGTGGACATCGGCCGCCACCTTGGGATGTTCGACGAGCGGGTCCGCCTGATGGGGCCGGGCGGCGGCGCCATTGAGGTCGAGCAGCGTTCAGGATCGGAGCCCGACTTCGACTCCATGACCGACGAAGAATTGGACGATTGGTATGCTCGCGAGCGAGCTACCAGATCTAACGCCAATTGATTTCTACCCAGAGGGCTCGCCCGTCGACGAGATGGGGCTTCGCCAGATCGACATGGCGGCTCTCTCGGCAGAAAGGCGGCGCCGTGCCAAGGTAGAGTGGCGGGGCAAGCACGACCTGGACTTCCGCAAGTTCTGCCTCACGAGGGCGAAGCGCGACCCGTGCTTTTTCTTCGACCAGTTCGTCTGGACCTTCGACCCGAAGGCGATGCTGACACTCCCGATGGCCCTCTGGCCGAAGCAGCGGGAGTACATCCAGTTCCTGGAAGAGGTCATCGCCTCCGGCCGGGACCACGTCATCGAGAAGACACGCGACGCCGGCGCCACGTACCTGAACTGCGGCTACTCGATCACGAAATGGCTCTGGCGCTCTGGCTGGAAGACCACCTTCTGCGCCAACAAGCTCGAGCTGGTGGACGAAATTGGCAACCCCGACACGATCTTCGAGAAGATCCGGGGCATCCTGCGCCGCCTCCCGACCTGGATGCTGCCCGAGGGCTTCACCTGGACGAAGCACGACCGGGAAAACCGCCTCATCAACCCCGCGAACAGCAACGTCATCACGGGCGAGGGCGGCGACAACGCTGGTCGTGGCGGTCGATCGAGCTGGTACGTGGTCGACGAGGCCGCGCATGTGCTGCGCGCCGATTCCGTCAACAATGCGACCTCGGCCAATGCGCGATGCCGTGCCTGGTGCAGCTCGGTCAACGGCAACGGCAACCTGTTCTATCGTCTCCGGCATGGTGGATCGCTGCGGGTCTTTATCTTCAGGTGGGAAGACGACCCCAGGAAGACCCCGAAATGGGCGGCCCAGAAGGCGGCCGACATCGGCGCGGTCTCGTTCGCTCAGGAGTATGGCCGCGACTACGGCGCCTCGATCGAGGGCCTCGCGATTCCGATGGCCTGGGTCGAGGCCGCGCGCGAGCTTTACCGGCGGATGCCGGACGCCGTGGGCCACTACCGGACGATCAAGGGTGTCGCCGGCTGGGACGTCGGCGGCGGCAAGGCCGAGTCGGTCGTCGTCGTCCGGCATGGCCCCGTCATGGAGGCGCCGCGGCACCGGACCGACCCGGACGGCGTCGACGTCGCCTATTGGGCGCTCGACATCGCCCGCGAGAGCAACGTCGGGCTGCTGAACTACGATGCGCCGGGCGTCGGCTTCACGATGGGCTCGATCCTGGCCCGCGCCCAGACGCACGACGTCGAGATCCGGGGGGTCAACACCGGGGTGCCGCCGACCGAGCGGGTCTGGCCCGATGGCCGGACGTCGAAGGAGAAATTCGTCAGCCTCAAGGCCGAACTCTGGTGGCGCGCCCGCGAGGCCTTCAATCGGTCGTGGCTGCTTCTTCGGCATCAGCAGGGCGACCCCGACGGTATCGACTACCGCGCCGACGAAGTGATCCTCCTCGGGGACGACGACGAACTTGCGCGCCAGCTCTCGACCCCAAAGGCCACTCGGACCGAACGGGGGCTCATCATGATCGAGACCAAGCCGCAGCTGGCCGCCAGGGGCATCCGGTCGCCGGATCGCGCCGACGCCGCCGTCCTGGCGCTGCACGACGACCCGACCTCGACCGCCTGGGTGGGCGAGCTCTGATGCGCCGCCGGCCGCGCCAGATCGTCTGGCCGCGCTCCTATGGGGATAGCGGGATCAAGGCGTCGGCGACCGGGCCGCTGATCGCTACCCACGTCGCCCACACGCCGCAATACACCCCGCGGCGATACGATCGGCTCGCCGACGAGGCCTATGCCAAGAACGTCATCGCCTACCTGTGCGTCAGGTTAATCGCCGACGCCGTGGCGTCGCTGAAGCTGATGGTCTTCAAGGGCGAGAAGGAGATCAAGGGGCACGATCTCCAGAGGCTCCTCAAGCGTCAGAACCCGATGACGACCGGGCCGCGCTGGTGGCGCGAGCTGGTCGCATATCATCTCCTGGCCGGCAATGCCTACGTCGAGGCCGTAGGACCGCGGCCGACCGAGCCGCCGCGCGAGCTGTGGAACCTGCGGCCGGACCGGATGAAGGTCATCCCGGGCGTCGACGGGATGCCGGAAGCCTACCGCTACGAGGCCAACGGCCAGATCCGGGACTTCCCGGTCAACCTGGTCGACGGCGCCGTGCAGCTCCTGCACGTCCGCGAGTTTCACCCGCTGCACGACTGGTACGGGATGAGTCCAGTCGAGGCAGCGGCGCGCTACATCGACATGGACAACGCGGCCTCGGATCACAACCTGGGCCGGCTCCAGAACGGCGCCAATCCGAGCGGGCTCGTCGTCTTCAAGGAGAAGCTGCACCCCGACCAGGCCAAGGCCGCCGAGGAGAAGATCCAGGCCAAGCTGGGCGGCGCCCGCAATGCCGGTCGGATCCAGGTCGTCGGCGGCGGCGAATGGGACTTCAAGCGGGTCGGCGACAGCAACGTCGACATGCAGTGGCTCGAAGGCATGTCCGAGACGGCGCGCAGGATCTGTGCGGCCTGGAACGTGCCGCACATCCTCGTCGTTGCCGGCGAGAGCACGTACAACAATCGCCAGAGCGCCCGCGTCGAGCTGTGGCTCCACACGGTGCTGCCCTACTTCGACATGCTGCTCGGGGATGTGAACCCCTGGTTGCAGCGCATGTACGGCGATGACGAGCTCGAGATCCGCTACGACCGCGCGTCGATCGCGGCCCTCGAGCCGGTGCGCAAGGAGACCCGCGAGCAGGCTCGCGCCGACTGGCAGGCGGGTGCGATCACCCTCAACGAGTTCCGGGCCGAGATCGACTATGGCGAGGTCCCGAACGGCGACGAGCTGCAGCCGCAGCTGGCCAACGTCCCGACCCAGGCGAACGCCCAGCAGGAGTTCGACCTCCAGCAGGAGGGCCTTGATCGCGCCGACGCCCGTGAGGCCGCCAAGCGCCCGCAGGTCGAGCAGGACGCCAAGGTGGCCCACGACCGGGCGCTCGAGCTGGAAGACCGGCGCGCGAAGAACCGTCAGGGGACCAAGGACAGGGGAGGCCCGGCCCGGAAGGCCGAAGACCCTTTTTCAGCTACTGACGCGCTCCAGGGCGATCCCTTCTACGCCTACCTCGAGGTCCAGGCCCCGAGGCGCCTGACGCGCTGGATGCGGAGCGTCGGGATCCCGAAGCCGGTCGCGGCCGGCAAGCTGCACCTCACGACGGTCTACAGCGCGATCCCGCCCAAGGGCTACGAGCCGTCCGCCGGGACCGAGATGCTCGACCCCGCGCGCTACCGCCTCGAGCGGCTCGGCCCCGACGGTGCCGTCCTGGCGCTGGTCGTCGACAGCGACCTCGCCTGGGACCGGATGCAGGCCGCGATGGCGGCGGGTGCCGTCCCGGCCTGGCCGACCCTGATCCCGCACATCACGCTGAGCTATGACGCGGGCGAGTTCCAGATCCCGGACCACCCGCCGGATTTCCCGATCACGGTCGGGCCCGAGGTCATCGGGAGCGGCCGGAAGGGGAACTATCCGAAAATCCCGGATAGTTGGGGCATCGAGGCCCGGGCCGACGATCCCGATTTCAGCGACATCCCGGACAGCCTCAACGACGACATCCTGGCCGACACGGCTCGGTCGTCGCTGCTCGGGATCGTGCGGGACTTCGGGCAGCGGACCATCCAGCGGATCAGCGTGACGCTCGGGTTCGACGTCCGGTCGCCGGCGGTCGAGGGCTTCCTCGCCCGCTGGGGCGGCGAGCGCATCCGGGACCTCGTCGGGACGACGACGCGGCGCGAGCTGGGCGAGGCGCTCGCGCGCGTGACGGCCGAGGGGCCGACCTTCCCGAAGCTGGTCGCCGCCGTCCAGGCGACCTTCGACCGGGCCGACAAGGTGCGGGCCGAGGTCATCGCCAGGACCGAGACGACGCGCGCGGCGGGGTTCGGGTCGCAGGAGGGGATGGTTCAGGGGAACGTCGAGCGGAAGTGCTGGTTGGCGACCAAGGATCAGTTCACGCGTGACAGCCATGCTGAGATGGACGGCCAGATCGTCCCGGTCGATCAGGACTTCAAGAGCCCGAGCGGCGCGCATGGCCCGCACCCCGGCGACCTCGGGACGTCCGCCGCGGAGAACGTGAACTGCCGCTGCGTCAGCATCGCGATCCCCGACGAAGCCTCCGCGGCACGCCTCGCGACCAAGGATGCCCGCACCGTCGAATGGAGCGAGCAGGACAACCTGCTGCTGCACCACGAGCGGCTCCTGGTCGCGGCGCTCCGGGAGGGGTTCGGGCGGCAGCAGAGGGGGGTTCTACAGGCGCTCGCGCGGCGTATGATGCGGTCATGAGCAAGGCGATCCCAGTTCCTGGCACGGGCCGGCGTGTCAGCTGCCGCCACCAGTTCCGGCGCCCCAGGAACATCAGCGTGAAGCGGCTGCTGGCTGGCATCGTTGGCAGTCTGCGGGGCATGATCGTGCCCCCATCGTCTTGGGACGATCTGCATCAGGCAGCCGCAGGCGATAGGACGTGGAAGCGTTATCGCCGCACGCAATGGAAGGCCCGAGAGCTCAATCCGCCCACCCCGTGACCGACCCCGCCATCGCGATCGTCTGGCGCCGGTGGCCGGTAGTCTCCGAGCGCTTCGGCCGCCTGCTCGGGACGGTCGATGTGCCGGGCGAGCCGGAGGACTTCGAGCCGGGCTGCGCCGCGGCCAGCATCATCTTGACGGCCAGGAACGCGCGCGCACATCCGCGGTCGATGAAGCTCCGCTGGGACGCAGTCGGCCGCCGCTACATCGCCCCCGAGGGTTTCCCGCTCAACCGGCTGAAGACCTTTCGGCAGCTATAATTTTTAGCCTGCGGGCCGCCTGGGGTGCTATAAGGACCCCCGTGCCCCGTTGGGGCACCCGACTTGAGGCGTTTCCTCCCCGATTGCGCCCCGCCGGGCACCCCTCGGCGGGGCTAATTTTTTTAGCCTACGGGCGCACGACGGTGCTATAAGGGGCCTGCGCGTCGGTGCGGACACCCATAGGTCAACGTCCAGCCCTACGGTTGCCCCGGCCCAACCGACGCGCAAACCTATTCGCAGCTCCTCGTGCGGAGCGAGCCGGCCGGGCACGATCAGCTAGCCAAGGCCCCGGCCGGCCCCGCGCGGTGAGCTGCAGGAGTTCGAGGGTGCGGGCGCCGCAGGTGATGCTTGGGAGAACTGGGCACTCCGGCGGTTTAAGCTACTCGCACCATCGGGGCAGGGGCGCGGAGCAACTGGCGATCACCGGCTGCGAAGCGCCCCAGGCCCGGAGATGCCCCAGAAGGGCGGTGTGGTACGGCTCGCAAGGCCCCCACCAGTCAAGGGACGATAGTCCGCCGACCGCAACCACCAAGGAGCACCCATGCTTGGATCGACAGTCCGTGATCGCATCACAGGTTTCAGCGGCGTCGTGACCGGAGTCGTCATGTACCTGACCGGCTGCGAGCAAGTGCTCGTGGCCCCGCCGTCCAAGGATGGCGAGTTCAAGGATGCCCACTGGTTCGATCTGCAGAGGGTGGAGGTCGACCAGACGAAGGAGGTCATTGCGCTCGACAATAGCGCCACGCTTGGCCCGGACGTCGCCCCACCGAAACGCTGACATACCCCCCGCCACAGATGGGCTGCTCGCATGAGGGCCAGCGTCTATCCCCTGGGATGTAAGGGCCGGCCGGTTAGCGCATGTGCCGCTGCCGGCCGGTGCCGCTTCTAGGAGGCGAGGATGAAGCCGCATTTCAGGTTCTTGCGTGGGCAGTGGCTGTGCACCTGCGGGGCATTCGTCGGAGAGGGCGCCTCCCTCTGGATGGCCTTCGTCGATATGGTGAAGGGCCGCCGAACAGTCCTGGCAGCGCTAGCGCCGGATATGAAGGTCGACTAGCCATGCCCGGCCCCGTTAGCGACTCCTCCCCCGGCACCCCCGACGACGCGCCCTACGCCCCGTCCTGGTGCTACCCCGGCGGCCAGCCCCTGATGTGCCCCTGCGGCCATCACGAGGGCTATCACAGCGACAACGGCGTCTGCCTGCTCCGCGGCGCCTGCGGCTGCAGCGGCTTGCCGGGTAGCTGCCGGACGCCGCTCGAGCGGATCGGCGAGCCGGAGGCGGCGTAGGTGATGCAGCATAGCCACTGGCCGTGGACGATCGGCACGGTAGTTCTCGTGATAGGGGTCGTTGGTCTATGGCAAGCGGCGGGGGGCGAAATCTGGGCTCCGGTACATCCGCTATCGGCCCTGATCGGCTGCCTATTCAACTACGTTATCGGCCGGGCCTCAGGCTGGGACGACGCCAAGCGTAGCCCGTGACGGGGGTACCGGCTCCCGCGTCAAGCACCCCCGCTGCGCGGTTTCGGCAGACCGGAATCCCAGCCCCGCGATAGAGCCCCCGTGTGCGCAACCCGGGGGTTCCCGACGTGGCATTCGAGCGGAAGATCATCGGTCTCGACGCGGGCGAGGTGAAGCTCGCCGGCGGCGACGGTGAGCCCGTGACGGTCGAAGGCTACGGGTCGGTCTTCAACACGAGCCCGGACAGCTACGGCGACGTCATCGCCGCCGGCGCCTACGCCAAGACGATCGCGGCGATCGGGAAGGCCGGCGGGACCCTGCCGCTCAAGTTCGAGCACTTCGACGTCGTGGGCAAGTGGGTCGAGGTCAAGGAGGACCGCCGCGGCCTGATGGTCAAGGGCGAGCTCACGCCCGGCCACTCCGGGGCGGCCAACGTCGCGGCCCTGCTGCGCCACGGCGCCGTCAAGGGCCTGTCGATCGGCTTCCGGGCCATCAAGGCCAGCCGCGACGCCAAGGGGGTCAGGACGATCGAGGAGATCGACCTCGCCGAGGTCTCGATCGTCGCCAATCCGGCGCAGCGCCAGGCAGGCATCACGGCCGTCAAGGCGGCCGACGAGATCACCACCAAACGTGAATTGGAAGCCGCGCTCCGCGAAATTCTCGGGTTCTCGCGCCGGGAGGCGGAGGCCCTAGCGGATGGCGGCTTCAAGGCTCTGCCGTGGGCTCGGGATGAGCCGGCGGGGAGCGATAGCACCGATGAACGTCGGGACGACGGGAAGGCGGTCGAGGCGTGGCTCGAGCAGCTCAAGGCGCTGCCGGCCGCATGACCCTTAATCCCGAAAGGTTCGACCGATGGCAGACCTCGACCAGGTTGCCGCCGACGTAAAGCGCGAGATCGCGCGTATCGGTGAAGGCGTCCAGGCCAACAAGACCCTCTTCGACTCCCTGCAGGCGGACCTCAAGGCCGCGCGCGACGCGCTCGAGAGCAAGGCCGACGAGGGCACGGTGACCAAGGCCCTCGAGGCGATGAGCCTCAAGTTCGAGGAGGGCGAGGCCCGCCGGACCAAGCTCGAGGCCGAGACCAAGCGCCGGACCGACGAGATCCTGACGGCGCTCAACCGCTCGCGCCGCGGCGCCGGCCAGAAGGAGATCCCGGGCGGGATCGATCTCAAGGCCCACGCGCTGCAGTTCAAGACCGCGGCCCTGAGCCTCCGCGGGCAGCTGCCGGCCGACGCCGACGTCGAGGTCACGGAGGCCGACGAGGCGGCCTATGGGGCCTACAGCGGCAAGGCGTTCAAGCGGTACCTCCGCAAGGGCGAGCAGGTCTTCAGCGCCGACGAGTTCAAGGCGCTCACGACCGGCAGCGACCCGAACGGCGGCTACCTCGTCCCGTTCGCGACCAGCGGTCGGATCATGGACATCGTCTACGAGACGAGCCCCATGGCGATGCTGGCCTACGTCGAGACCATCGGGACCGACCGGATCGAGATCCCGAACGACGAGGGCGAGGGTGCCGGCGGCTGGGTCGGCGAGGAGGAGGCCCGCGCCGAGACCGCGACCCCGCAGGTCGGCTCGCAGGTGATCCCGGTCCACGAGCTCTACGCGAAGCCGCGCGCGACCCAGCGCATCCTCGAGGACGCCCAGATCGACCTCGAGGCCTGGTTGGCGCGCAAGAACGGGGACAAGTTCGCCCGCCTGGAGGCCACGGCCTTCATCACGGGCAACGGCGTCAAGAAGCCTCGCGGCATCCTGAGCTACCCGATCTCGACCAGCGTCGGGACCCGCTCGGGCGGCGGCAACATCCAGTATTTCCCGGGCGGCGGCGCCTCGGCCTACACGGCGGACAAGATCAAGAACCTGCCACTGCTGGCGCTCAAGGAGCGCTACCACGCCAACGCCCGCTGGCTCATGAAGCGCGCGACCCTCGCGGGCCTCGCGATCCTGCGCGACGACTCCGGCGCTTCCGCCGGCACCGGCCAGTACCTCTGGACCCCCGGCCTGCGGGACAACTCGATCCAGTCGCAGCTGGTCGGCTACCCGATCTCGCTCGCAGACGACATGCCGGCCGTGACGAGCAACGCCTACTCGATCGCCTTCGGCGACTTCCGGCAGGCCTACACGATCGTCCGGCGCCTCGGGATCACGACGCTGCGCGACCCGTACAGCGCCAAGCCGTTCGTGGAATTCTACTCCCGGATGCGTGTCGGGGGAGACGTGACGAACTTCGAGGCAATGTGCCTGCTAAAAGTGGCAACTTCTTGACGTAGCCACAGAAGTGATGTAGGAAAGGGCTGGGAAACCGGCCCTTTCTTTTTTTAGGTCTGTGATGGCAGAGAAGCGTTGCACATACTGTTTACAGATAAAAGACGAGGGGTCATTTGGTAAAGCGAAGCGAGGTTTGTTAGGTAGGCGCAGCCGTTGTTATGAATGCGCCGCCGCAATCAAAAGGGAGAAGGTTGCCGAAAACCCGGAGAAATTCCGCGAGTCCCTAAGGCGCAGCTATGCCAAGCATCGCGATCGGCGCAAGCTAGGCAGCAAGAGCTGGTATCTTCGCAATCGCGAGCACGCTTTGGCGATAGCGAAGGCTAGGCGGGAAGCCGACCCGGAGTTGGAGCGCCTCAGGGTGAGAAAGGCCAACTGGAAGCTAAGGACCGACATGATCGCCGCCTATGGCGGTCGCTGTGTCTGTTGCGACGAGGCGGAACCTCGCTTCCTTACCCTTGATCACATCAATGGCGATGGGAAACTGCATCGCGCGACGGTTGGCTTGGGCAACGTTCTACGCGACCTCAAGAAACGCGGCTGGCCCCAGGAAGGCTTCCGCCTTCTCTGTTGGAATTGCCACATGGCGATCACGCATCACGGCGCCTGCCCGCATCATTCGGCAGAGCCGGAAGTCAAGGGCGAGTAGCTAGTCCCGCACGTGCCCGGCAGGAACCTAGCTAGGAGTTTGCCCCCCGATGGATCGCATGCACGAGCTGCATAACAACCTCAAGTACACGCTGGGCCTGGCGCCGGCAGCGGCCGCCCAGACCGACAATACCGCGATGGTCTCGGCGATCGTGGACATGCAGGGCTACGAGGCCCTGGAGTGGATGATCCTGACCGGCAACCTGGCCGATGCCGACGCGACCTTCGCGGTGACGGTCGACCACGGCGATGCCGCGAATCTGTCGGACGCGGCTTCGGCCCCGACCGAGTGCCTGATCGGCACCCTGGCGGCCGCGAGCTTCACCTTCGCGGACGACAGCGCCTGCAAGACGATCGGCGTCGTGCCCCACAAGGGCGCCGGCAAGCGGTACTGGCGCCTGACCATCACGCCGACCGGCAACACCGCTGCCGCGATCGCGACGATCGGGGCGATCCGCCTGCCGTACCAGCTGCCGGCCTCGTAATCGGCAGACCGCCGATCGGGTGTGGAGGAGGAGAGGGGCGGGCCCATGGCTCGCCCCTTCCACGTTGGAGCATGCAATGCGCGCGGTTGCCCTCAAGGATTTCCCCTACGCGGTCGACGGGGTCCAGATCGTCCAGATCGCCGCGGGCCAGGAGTTCGACTGCGACCCCGGCAGCGCGCCGGGCATGGCCGAGGCCGGGATGATCGAGATCCCGGTCGAGGGCGGGCCTGCAACCGGCACGGGCGAAAATGACAACCCGGACGGCCAGGATGGCAATTCCGAGGGCGGGGATGGACCCCCTGACCCCGCAGCCGCCGCGAAGACCGCCGAGGAAGCCGCGGCACCGCGCCACCCCAAGGCCGCGCGCAAGCCGGCGGCCAAGTGAGCGCGCTGGTCCTGGTCTTCGTGGCCTGCCTGGGGCAGGACCCGAAGAGCTGCCGCCCGATCGAGGTCCCGTGGGACGGGACGTTGCAGCAGTGCGTGGCGATGGGTCAGACCGCGATGGCGGCCTGGCTCAACGAGCACCCGGGCTGGCGGCTGGTCGGCGGCGTCTACAGCTGCGGAACCCCGCGGGGGCGGGCCGCGTGAGCATCACGACGGTCACGACTTCGGCCAGCCGGCGCGCGCTCACCACGGTCGAGCGCTACCGCGAGACCATGCCCGAGACGGCCGAGCTGAACGCCCGGCTGGAAACCCTGATCGGGCAGGCCTCCGCGGCGATCGAGACCTACCTCAACCGCAAGCTCGCCCGCGAGCGCGTGACCGAGACCGTCTACGAGGACGCAGGGGTCAAGGTGCTGCTGCTGGAGCGGCGCCCGGTGGTGGCCGTGCACGGTGTCAAGGTGGACGGCCAGGATCTGGCGAGCACAGCCTGGACCCTGGAGAGCACCGGCGGCGGGATGTTGCGTCTCGACGGCGCCGGCCCGAACGCGCTCTGGGACGAGATCGTCGGCCAGTACGGCGGCGGGTCGAACTACGGCTACCAGGGCGGTGCCCCCGCACGGCTGAAGATCGAGGTCGACTACACGGCCGGCTACATCGTGCCTGGGCAGGTATTTGGTGGCGACAACGAGCCCGATCTCCCGCTGGAGTTGGAGCTCGCCTGCCAGATCGCCGTCCAGGGCTGGCTCGAGGCGATGGACCGGCCGGCCGGCGTCACGTCCGAGAAGCTCGGCGATGCGTCCTGGAGCTACGCGCCGGGCGCCGCGACGCGCAGCTTCCTCAACGGCGACGTGATGGCGCTCCTGGCGCCGCACCGGCTCGTCACCATCTAGGGCCGCCGGGACGTGGCGAAGCTCTCGACCAGGATGCTACCACAGCGGGCGACGATCTCCCGCCTCGCCCGCACATCGGACGGCCGCGGCGGCTATCCCGAGACCCTGGAGCCGGTCGCCGAGAAGGTGCCGTGTCGGCTCGCCGGCGCGTCGCTGCGGCCCTACAGCGGGATCGACGGCCAGCTCTCGGCCGAGATCACCCGCAGCCTCTACGTCATGCCCGAGGTCGACATCCGGGCGCAGGACGTCATCGCGGTCGCCGGGGTCTCGACGCGGCTGATCGTCCAGGCGGCCGACCCGCAGGCCGACGGCGCCTACCGGAAGTGCCTCGTGACCGAGGAACAGCCCGACAACCTGGTGGCCGAATGAGAGAGCGCTCGAGCGAGGAAGTCGCCGACGACCGGGCCGTCATGGGCCCGCCGCGGCCCGGCGCCTACGCCGATCTGTCGCGGCGCGACGCGAGCCGCATGGGCGACCGTCTCGTCAGCGCCGCGCACCGGACGGGCGCCTGGGTGCATCTGCCGGAGCACCTGACGCTCCTGCGCGCGATCGCCATGCAACAAGGCAGGAGGGCAGCGTGACCCACGAAGGCACCTCCTGGCTGGAGGTCGAGCTGCAGTCCGGCTCGTCGATCTGGTACCCGGTGATCATCTCGACACCGGACCCCACGGCCGTCATCGCACAGCGCTTCGCGGCACCCGAGGCCAACCGGACCGTCGAGACCATCACGGCGCACGGCCGCGTGGCCCGCATCGTGCGCGTCTGGCCCGATGGCGCGCGCGAGGCCCTGGGCGCCAGGGCCTGACGTGGCCACGACCGTCGCGGTCGACGACCGGGCGCTCCGCACCGCGATCCGCAACGCGCTCCTGGTGGCGGCCCGGAAGGGCGGGGCCGGGCTGCAGGGGCACCTGCAGGTCAAGCTCAACGTCTCGGCCCGCCTGGAGACCCCAGGCTCCCGATCGGCGCGGCTCCGCAAGGCGCGGGCGAACAAGCGGCGCGCGGCGCGCTTCCTCTATGCCGGGTCGAAGGCCGGCGAGGCCCCGCGGAAGCGGACCGGCACGCTCCAGAAGAGCGTCGCCTTCGATGTCTCCTGGTACAACGTCGGCCGCGAGATCATCACCCTGCGGGTCGGGACGAACGTCCCCTATGGCCGCTGGCTCGAGTACGGGACGCGCAAGATGGCGGCGCGGCCGTGGCTGCGACCCGGCATCGCGGAGTACCTGCCGCGGCTGGAGAAGGTCGTCATAACCGAGCTACGCCGACAGGCGGCCGGCGGGCTGATCGGCTAGGCATCGGCAGACCGCAGCCGGCGGGCAGGGCAGGGGAGGGCATGGCAAGCGTCCCCCAGGCCCTACGGTCTATCATCCTGGCGATCCCCGAGGTCGCCGCGTGGCTCGCGCCCTACCGAGACGGGCCCGGCATCTTCACGGCCGACATCGCCCCGCCGGACGCCCGGATGCCCTACTGCATCATCGGGCCGTCCGTGACCGACACCGAGACCGACCGGCTGCTCGACGGCTCCGAGGGGCCGCGCGACGTCGTCCGCGACATCCGGCTCTACTGCGCGGCCGCCGGCTCGACCGAGGAAATCGACACGATGGCCGAGCTGCTGCGAGTCAACCTCGCGTCCCGGCGGCTCGAGGTCGGTGGCTTCCGGAGCGCCAGAACGCGGGTTGTCAACGGCCCGATCGGGGTATCGGCAGACGATGACGCCTACGGCCGACTAGTGAGCGTCCGGGTTCACCTGACGCGCTGAGGCAGCCTCCCGATGGCGACCATCACCCCGCAGAGCAAGACCTCGATCAGCAAGAGCTTGGCACTCGCGGCCGCCAACGGCGGCGGGGACGTGGTCACCAACACCGATGGCGGCGTCGTGGTCGCGGTCCAGAACGCGGATGCGAGCTCTAAGACAGTGACCGTCAAGAGCTACGCCACCGCGATCCCGGAGGGCACGGCCAAGACCGACCTCGCGGTTGTCGTCGGCGCCGGCGAAGTGGCCCTGATCGGGCCGCTCTCGAAGGCCGCGTGGAACAACGCATCGAACCAGGTCGAGCTGACCTACTCGGCCGTGACCAACGTCAAGGTCGCCGCCTACAAGGGGTCCTAACCGATGCCTGTTTCCGCGATCGACAGCCAAGGCACGTCCTGGTCCGTCGAGGGCGTCGCGATCGGCGGCGTCAAAGGCGTCACCGGGCTCGGCTCGGGCAGCCCCGGCGAGCGCGACCGCACGACGATGGACGACGCCAAGTTCAAGCGGTTTGGCGTCGGGCTCCGGGACGGCGGCACCGCGACCATGCAGTTCCTGGTCGACACCAACGATGCCGGGCAGCGCAAGCTCTACCGCTACTGGCGGGACGCCACGCGGGTCCAGTTCACCGCGGTGCTGATCAACGGCACGACGCGGTCGTTCTACGCCTACGTCATGACCTTCGCCGAGGATCTGGCGGCCGACTCCGACGTGACGGCCTCATGCCAGCTCCGGATCGACGGCGACATCAGCGGCTTCCCTGACCCGACCTGAGGCCCAGCAGCATGGCAGTCCAACGCGGCGTGCCCGTCCGGATCGGCGGGCACGATCTCCTGCTGTCCTACCCGCTCTCGAGCCTTGCGGCGATCCAGCGGCGGCTGGGGCTTCCCGACCTCAATGCCGTCATGGCGCGCGTCTACGCGCTGCAGCCCGAGGCCCCACCGGAAGGTGAGGCCCTCGACGCGCAGCGGTGGCTCATGTCGATCAACCTCGACGACTTCAACGAGATCGTCTGGTGCGGCACCCTCAAGGACGGCGGCGAGCGGGTCTACGGATCGCCCGATGACCTGGGTGCCGAGGTCAGCCTCGGGGACATGCCGGAACTCCTGACGGCGACCGCCGGTGCCATCGCGCTGAGCGCCGCCCGCTGGCAGCCCTCGCCGGACAACCCCGACCCCCCTCCGGCGGCGGCGCCGACATCAGCCTAGAGGGCATGGTCGAGGTAGCGGTCGGCTATTTCGGCCTCTCGGTCGACGCCGCCTGGGATCTCGACCTCGCCGACTATCGGCTGCTCATGCGCGCGCGCCGCCGCAGGGTCCGGGACGAGCACGACCGGGACCTCAGGACCGCCTGGATAGTGTCGACCTGGACCAATCGCCCGGTGCCCTACCGGGAGCTGGAGCGCCTGCTGGACCGGCGTGGCGTCGACGAGCTCGCCCGCGACCAGGAGGCCTGCGCCCGCGTGATGGCCGAGTTCGAGGCTGCCTATCAGGCGGACAAGGCCGCGGACCTCGCGGCCCGGAGGGCCTTCATCAATGCTGAGTGAGAAGGTCGGCGAGGCCTATTTCGACCTCCACTACCGGATGGACGGCCTCGCGAAGGATCTCCGGGTCGCGAAGACGACGGTCGTCAACCAGGTCGACCAGCTCAAGCGCGACGTCGACAGCAAGACCCAGGGGATGTTCGGCCGGGTCAGCGAGCAGCTGGGCGGCATGGGGGCGGCCGTCGGCGCGCTCCGCAACCTGGTGGTCGCCGGCTTCGCTGTCCAGATGGTCCAGGCGGTCGGGAGCTTCGCGGCCCGCGTCGCCCAGACGGGCAGCGACTTCACCCGGATGCGCGCCCAGATCGAACAGAACCTGGGGCCGGGCGCCTTCGACGCCGTCATCAACTCCGCGACCCGCCTGGGCGTCGGGATCAAGGATGCGGCCGACGCGACCGCGCGCTTCGGCATGGCGGCGCAGGACATCGGCCTGTCGCGCGACGAGGTCATCAAGCTCACCGAGACCGTGATCCGGCTCGGCCGTATCGGCAATTCGTCCGGCCAGGAGATGGCGGCCGGCATGTACCAGCTCAGCCAGTCGCTGGCGTCGGGCAAGTTCCAGGGCGACGAGCTGCGCAGCGTGCTCGAGACCATGCCGGAGGTGGCCCGCACGCTCGCGCGCGAGCTCGGCGTCTCGATCGGCAAGCTGCGCGAGATGGGCAGCGAGGGCGAGCTGACGGCCTCGGTCGTCTCGCGGGCGCTGCTCGCCGCCGCGGACGATGCGCGCGAGCGCTTCGAGAAGCTGCCCGACACGCTCGAGCAGGGGCAGGCCCGCTGGTCCAACGCGGTCGACCAGATGTTCGCGGCCCTCGACAAGGCCTGGCACGCATCGCCGGCCGCCCAGTGGCTGCTCAAGTTCGGCTCCAGCTTCGCCGAGGGCCTGACGGTCGACCTGGGTGGCGGCGATCAGGCGACGCAGCTGCGCGTCCTGCAGGAGCGCCTGGAGTCCCTGCGGGGCGGCAACCTGTTCGGCGAGAACAACCGGCTGATCGAGGAGGTCGAGCAGCAGCTCAAGGCCGTCATGATGCTGCGGGACGCGGGCGACAACACCCGCACGAACGGCGGCCGCGGCCCGGACTACAGCGATCCGACCTTGAAGGCCCTCTATGGCTGGGGCCGAGACCCGGCCGAGGAGAAGAAGGATAGCCTCGGCGTCCTGCGCGACATCGCCGATGCCAGGAAGGCAGCCCAGGCCGACCAGGAGCGCCTCAACCAGAAAGCCGAGACCGAGGCCGAGCGCCACAAGGCCGCGATGACGCGCCTCGAGGATGCGCGCCGGGAGGACCTGCGGCGCGACATCGAGGCGACCGTCAAGGAGGAGGAAGACCGCCTCCAGAAGGTCAAGGAGACCAACGAGAAGCTCGCCCGTGTCAACCAGGAGACTCGCCGCAACGAGCTCGAGGCCGAGCGCAAGAAGCGCCAGCACGACATCGAGACCGACCCGGCCGGCTACTATGCCCGCACCCACGATGCCGAGTTGGCGCCGATCTACGATGCCTCGACCGGTGCGCAGGACACCCTCAAGGAGCTGGCGGACCAGTCGCAGCAGTACGGGCGGATGATCGGCGACGGCATCAAGGCCGGGGCCGACACCGCGGCCCAGGCGCTGACCGAGTTCGCCATGACGGGCAAGTTCCAGATCAAGAGCCTGCTGAAGGATTTCGCGGAGCTCGCCCTCAACCAGGCCTTCCGGATGGCGATCAACGCTGGGCTCGGCGCCGCCGGCAGCTATTTCTTCGGCGCTCCAGGCGCCCCGCAGGGCGGTGCCACGGGCGACCATGCCGGCCGGATCGGCTTCGCCCGCGGCGGCGTCTTCGATCGCGGCAGCGTCGTCCCGCTGGCGCGCGGCGGCGTGGTCAGCAGCGCGCACCTGATCCCGCTGGCGCGCGGCTCGGCCCTGATCGGCGAGGCCGGGCCCGAGGCCGTCATGCCGCTCGGCCGCGACAGCAGCGGCCGCCTGGGCGTGCGCGGCGGGGGCGGCGGCGGGACCAACGTCACGATCATCGACCAGCGGGGGCACGGCGCGCCGGCGGCCGAGGTCCAGAAGACCCCCAACGACAGCGGCGGCATGGACATCTCGGTCATGATCCGGGCCGAGGTCCAGAAAGCGATCGGCGGCGGCCATGCCGACCGCGCCATGCGGGAGCGCTTCGCGATGCAGCCGGCGGTCCGGAGGTAGCCGATGCCGACCTGGCCCGCCGAGCTGCCGCAGGCGCCCCTCCGCGAGGGGCTGAGCTTCACCCATCCGAAGGGCCTGCTCTCCTCGCCGGTCGACCAGGGCACGCCCAAGGTCCGGCGCAAGACGACCGTCGCCTACCGGCCGATGACCAGCACCTGGCTCATGACCTACGCCCAGATGGTCCGCTTTCAGGCCTTCGTCGACGTCGACACCGTCGGGGGTACCTTGAGCTTCCTCTGCCCGGACCCGAACGCCGGCGGGGCGTTGTTCCAGATGCGCTTCGACCCGGACAACTTCCCGGCCTACATGCCCGAGGAGCCGGGCTTCTGGCTGGTCCGGACCTCGCTCCTGGTGCTGCCGCCATGATCCTGCGCTTCCTGTGGCGGTGGAGCGAGCGCCGGCGCGCCGCCAAGCGCGAGCAATTTCTGCGGATCTGCCGCGCATTCCACCCCGTCTATGGCAAGGGGCCGCCCCCAAGCCCGAGCGACGATGTGCGGGCGCTAATCCGCGACGAGGTCAGCCGGGCGATCTCCGGTGGAGCTGCCGACCGCGCTCTACGGGGGCGCTTCGGCTTTGGGCCGCCCGTCTCGTGAGGTCGATCGCCGCCGTCCTCAAGTACGCGATGATGCAGCAGGAGACCGGCGAGGTCCCGCTGGTACTGCTCACCATCACGCACCCGACCCTTCCGGAGCCGATCCGGCTGGTCAACGACGCGACGACGGAGTCGGGCTCGACCAACCTCGTCCGCGGCGGCAATACCTATGTCGCCTACCCGTTCGACATTCAGCTCCCGAGCGACGTCGAGAACGAGGCGCCGCGCGCGCGCCTGACGGTCAGCAACGTCAGCCGTGAGATCGTCGCGTTTGCGCGCATCGCCAACCCGGCGCCGGAGGTCTGGATCTCGGTGGTGCGCGCCGCCGCACCCGACGAGGCGGGGGCCGAGTTCGGCCCGCTCGAGTTCGGCACGCCCGAGATCGACGACCTGTGGATCACGACCGACCTCGTCTCGGCCGACGAGAGCCTGATGCCGGTGGCGGCCCGGACGTTCGACGCCGCCTGCTTCCCGGCGCTGCTGCGCGCGGCGACTTGATCGACCCCAGCCCCTACATCGGGATCCCGTACCGGCTCGGCGGGCGCGATGCGCGCGGCCTCGACTGCTGGGGCCTGGTGCGGCTGGTCTACTAACCTCCGAAACTGACACGCCATGGCTATGCGGCCCTGGCGAGGTTCGGTTCCTGCTTCAGCGACGCGCACCCCGGCGCCGGCAGCGCCGGCTCCGGTGATCTCGCATCTCCACAGGCGTGACTTCGGGCGGGCTCCGCCCTAGTAGCGAGTGCGGCCAGATTGCGGGCCGCGTTGATATCGCGATCGTGCTCGGCGCCGCAGTGGGCGCACGTCCAGGCC
>JBGAKK010000077.1:0-21618 GCA_044224425.1 Phycisphaerales bacterium | reverse complement strand
GCCCCGCATGGCTGGCATGCGAAGTGTTAGTGCATGCGCCGGCGTCTCCGCCGAGGTTCCCGGTCTCTCCGCAATTTCGAAGAAATCACGCAACCGGCTTGGACGCGATCGAGGCCTAGGCGACCGCCGCGGGCGTGCGGCCCGCGGCGGTCGGGGTGGGAGAAGAAGCGGGTATGGGGGCGGTCGGCTTCGCCGTCACCAGGCGAGCCAGGCGCCTGGCAACATGGTGAGGAAGCCGCCGCACTCCTTGTTCAGTCCTGTTAGCTGCCAGAGGTTGACCGAGCCCGAGATCGAGCTCCTCCACACCAGGTCCTGGTCGCCGTCGGCGTCGAGATCGGGCGTCTCGATGACCCGGAACGCCCCGGGCACGCCGCTGGCGATCGGCCCGCCCGCGACCCGGGCCAGCCCCTCGACGATCCAACCGTTCACCTGGCCGGTGTCGGTGCGGTGCCAGACCATGTCGCAATCGCCGTCGCCGTCGAGGTCGAGCAGGGCCTCCGCCCGCCACGCCGAGGCGATGGCCGGCACGTTGCCGAAGAGAAGTACCGTCCTGGTCAGGTCGGGGTTGGTCCGCCAGGCGATGATCGTCCCCTGCGGATCGCGCCACAGAAGGTCGGCCCGGCCGTCCTTGTTCAGGTCTCCGACACCGAGGAACTCGAAGCCCGGCGACATGCCGAGGTCGTGCACCGAGGCGATGGCGCCGTTCGCCATCCGCCAGAGGCGCACCAATCGGTTGCCGGTGTCCTCCCGTCGCCACACCACGTCGTCGGAGCCGTCCCCGTCGCAGTCGGCCACGCCGAGGACCTGCCACTGGTGGGCGAGCGGGGTGGGGACGGGGCCTAGGTCGCGGTCCTCCACGAAGAGGCCGTCCTGCATGATCCAGGCGTGCATGCGCTCGCTCGCCGTGTCGCGGAAGAGGAAGTCGTCGTCGCCGTCGCCATCGAGATCGCCTCGACCTTGGGGCAGGTCGTCGGGGTCGGCCTGGTGCTCGATGGTCGCCGGCTCGCTCAAGGCGAACGAACTGTCGACCGCCACCCCGAAGATCCAGCCTCCGGGCGAGAACCAGAAGAGGTTGGCGGCGTCGACTGGCCCGAAGGCCACGGGAGGTGCGGTCTCGTTGCCGCCGCCCTCGTCACCACCAGCCACGTCGCCCTCGCCCGGCAGGTCGTCCGGCGGCTCCGACGGCGCCGCGTCAGGCATGGTGAAGATGGTGCCGAAGTCGTCGTACTCGGAGCCGGTTCCGCCGGCCTCCTTCCAGGCGATGCGCCAGCCGCAGGCAATCGTCGCCCCATGCTCCCAGTCGTCCTCCCGCACGCAGAGCCGCACCAGCCGGACCCGGAGGTCGGGCCCGGCGTGCTGGACGGCGAGGGTGGGCGGCACGTTGAACCAGCCGCCGGGGGTCTGCACCACGCCGGTGTCGACGAGGAGGTCGGTGGGGCAGTCCGGGGTGAGCCACTGCACGCCCGAGGTGTCGCACTGCTCGCCGCCGAGGCCGAAATAGGTGTCGACCTGCCAGGTCGGATCCCACAGCTCGTCCCAGCAGACGGGCCGGGCCGTCTCGATGCCGCCGGGGAGCGGGGCGTTGAAGAAGGTCGCGTTGGGGGCCGCGCTCAGGACGATGACCGTGTTCCAGACGAGGAGGAGCTTGTCGCCCTCGTTTTCGCAGCGGGCATAGACGTCGGCCACGTGGTAGTCGACTCCGCCGATCGTCTTGATCCAGTGCTCCGCCTCGAGCCCCGTCACGTCGGCCGTGGCTGACGCTCCGAGACACAGCGCGGCCGCCGTTCCCCAGGCTGCGAGGCCCGAGCGACGACCACATGGAACCATCCCCAGACCCTGGCCAGGCCAGCCGGTTCGGCGCATGCGACACCTCCGCGTTGTGCAGACCTATTCAAGCGAACCCCGGGCTGCGCCAGAGAAATGAAAGGGGCGCAGCCACCACGATCCCGACGGACCGCGGCGAGTTGCTATCCGCCGGCGGGGCGAGCCCGGTTCCCGTTGTTAGGCAGAATTCCGCATATCACAAAACGACGAGCGGCTGGCGCCCTTCAGGGTGCCAGCCGTCGTCGATCCGCGCATACCAAGGAGTTGAAGACGGAAACCGAGTCGTCAGAAGGCCTTCCAGCTCGCGGGGGCGTTGCTGATCAGGCCGCCCGCCTGCTTCACGAGGCCCTGCATCAACCAACCGTTGACATTGCCGCTTGCTTCCTGTCGCCAGAGAAGGTCGCCGTCGCCGTCGCCATCGAGGTCGGGGGTCCCGACCACCTTGTACGAGCCGGGCACGTTCATGGCGATCGGGCCGCCGGAGACGCGGGCCAGGTTCTGGATGATCCAACCATTCACCTGGGAGCTCACCGAGTTGTGCCAGATGATGTCGGAGTCGCCGTCGCCATCGAGGTCAAGCAGGGCTTCGACCCGCCAGGTGGAGTCGATGGTCGGCACGTTGCCGAGGAATTGGGGGGTCACGGTGTGGTTGCTGTTGGCCTTCCAGACCATGATGTTGCCGGTCGGGATCCTCCAGAGGAGGTCGGTCCGATGGTCGGCGTTGAGGTCGCCTGCCCCGAGGAGCTGGAATCCAGGGGCGATGCCAAGGCTGTCCTCGCCGACCGGTACGCCGTTCTGCATGCGCCAGACGCGGACCGGCTGGTTCCCCGTGTCTGCCCGCTGCCAGTAGATGTCCTTATCCCCGTCGGCGTCGAAGTCGGCGATGGCGATCACCTTCCACTGCGAACTGACCGGGGCCGGCGTCGAGCCGTAGAGCACGGAGTCGACGTAGAGTCCGCTCTCCATGATCCACGCATAGACGCCGCCGTCGGTGCCGCGCAGGACGAAGTCCTCGTCGCCGTCGTTGTCGACGTCGCCGCGGGCGAGGAGGGTCAGCGTGTAGGGCACCGCCTGACCCAGGCAGGTGGCACCGTTGAAGCCGAGGACGTTGACGTCCCAGACGGTGATGAAGTTGTTCGAGCTGAGCCAGACCGCCTCGGGCAGGCCGAGCGGTCCGATCGGGGCCGGCGGCAGGAAGGTGCCGTCGTTGCCGCCACCACCGCCACCGCCGCCGCCACCACCGCCGGGTGGAACGTAATCCGGCCCGGGGAGATCCGGCTCGGGATCGCCCGGGCATTCGGCGGGCATCATGGCGATGGCGCCAAAGGTGGCCATCTTGGTGGGGCCGGACCCGGGGTCGTTGCACCAGGCGATCTTCCAGCTGAAGGCCAAGCCCGCGTTCGGCGTCCAGAACTCGTCCTTGATGGTGAAGCGGCCGAGGCGGACCCGAAGGTCGTCACCGGCCACTTGGGCCCCCAGGGTCGGCGGCACGTTGAACCAGCCGCCGGGCGTCGACGCGCCGCTCGTGTGGACGAAGAGGTCGTAGGGGCAATCCGGCGTGAGCCACTGCACGCCGGCGGTGGCGCATTGGTCCCCGCCCAGGGCGAAGTAGGTGTCGACATCCCACTCCGGCGGGGGGATATCGGCGTGGCAGACCGGCCGGGCGGTCTGGCTGCCGTCCTCGAAGGGGGTGTTGTAGAACTCAGCGAAGCCGGCCGTCCCGAAGAGGTAGACGTTCGTGTTCCAGACGAGGAGCACCCGGTCGAGGGGGTGGTCGCAGGTCGCGTAGACGTCGGTGACGTGGTAGGTCGTCCCGTTGACCGTCCGCTTCCAGGAGACGGCGGAAAGTCCGACCACTTCGCCGTGGGCGGTCGAGGCGGCCAAGCCCGCCGTGGCGGCACTCGCCAGCGCGGTCAGGGTCAACAGCCGACGCGACAGGTTTGCGATGGGCATGGAAGCCTCCGGGGTCCGATCGGCAGCCGCCGTGAGCTGCCTGCTTCGCCATGTCGTACGAGAAGGGCGAAGGGACTATCCCGGGAATCTCAGCCCGAGCGTGATTTTTCCTCCGGTCGCCGAACGGGATCCGAACAGCGAGGCGTCGCCGCTAGCGGTTGCAGACCGTCCAGCCCGGGCCGGACTTCTTGATGAAGCCGCCGCTCGACTTGCTGAGGCCGTCCATCAGCCAGCCGTTCACGTCGTCGGTCCCGGAGTGCTTCCAAAGAAGGTCTTCCTTCCGGTCGCCGTCGAGGTCGGCGACCCCGGCCAGTTGCCACCCCAGGGGCACGTTGGTGGCGATCGTTCCGCTCGCCGCCCGGGACAGCCCGGCCATCCGCCAAGCGGCAACCGTGCCGCTCGAGTGGCTCCGCCAGACCAGGTCGTCGCAGCCGTCTCCGTCGAGGTCGCCGATGGCGTCGACCGACCAGTCGCTCGGCACCGCTCCGGCACCGGCGATGGTTCCGCTCGACCAAACGGTCTGGCCGTTGAGGAGCCAACCCTTCACGTAGCCGGAGTCGTCCCGCCAAAGGAGATCGTCGCGGCGATCGCCGTTCAGGTCGGCGCAGCCGAGGAATTGCATGGAGCCGGCGGCGCCCATGAAGCCGCCGCCGACCCGGCTGTGGTTGTCGAGGATCCAGACGTTCACCTGGCCGGTCACGCTGTGCCGGAAGACGAGATCGGCGTCGATGTCGCCGTCCACATCGGCCACCGCGATGACCTGCCATTCTGGTGGCACCGCTCCGGTGTTTTCGATCACGCCTTCCGGCTCGACCTCGTGTCCGGAGAGCTTCCAGACGAAGAGGAAGCCGCTCGCCGAGTCGCGCCAGAAGATGAAGGCCTTGCCGGTCTGGTCGGTGGCTCCGATCCCGATGTACTGCCAGGTGGCAGGCACGGGCAGGGTGATGGGACCGCCGTCCTCGCGGACGAGGCCGTTCATCAGCCAGGTCGCCGCGGTGCCGGTGGCCGGATTGAACCAGAGGATGTCGTCCTTCCCGTCGTCGGAGAACTCGTGCTGGTTCCAGTGCTCGCTTGCGGCGACCACCGGGTCTTCGTACTGCACGTGGTCGATCTCGAATGGACCGTTCCCGCTCGAGGCGATCTGCACGCTCTTCACGCCGTCCGAGGCGGTGATCGCGACGAGGCGATCTTCAGCGGTGGTACCCGCTTGGCTGCTGTCGCCGAGCGGCCCGACGGTGCGCACGAACGCTTGGTTGGCTCCGGTGGTGATGGTCAGCGTGAGGGTCGACCCTGCCGGTCCGTCCGTCCACGCGAATGCGAGGCGCTCGGGGTAGGTTCCGCCAAAGGCGGCGGCAGCGATGGCGATCGAGACGGTGCCCCCGCTCTCACACCGATAGGAGTGTCCGGCCGAGCCGAGGCCGTCGATCGCCCCATCGTCGCCATCGACCGAGTCGGTGTCGGAGGCCGGGGCGCGCACCGTCCCACCTGCCAGGCTCAGGGCGGGCGTGTTGACGAGGCCGTCCTCGAACGTCTCGCAATAGAACTGGTCGTCGAGGCTCATCACGCCGAACAGCGCACTGTCGGCGACCTTGGCGTAGGGTTGCGGCAGGACGACCACGAGGGCGTCGGCGGCGAGGGCGATCGGCGTGGCCACGAGGCCGGTGACGAGGGCTGCGAGGGCGTTGCGCATAGGTACTCCGGGCTGTCCACAGGGGAGTCCGCTCGCGATCGCCGGATACCTGGAAGGCAAAAAAGGCGGCGGCCGCCCGGGGGTTGGCGGCCGCCGCTCGTGGATTCACCGATGGGTCGAAATCAGCGGTTGAGGAGGTTCCAGCCAGCGGGGATGTTCTGGATGGTGCCGCCCGAGACCTTGACCAGGCCGTTCATGATCCAGCCGTTGACCTGCAAGGTCTGCGAGTTGGTCCAGACCAGGTCGGCCTTGCCGTCGCCCGACATGTCGGCCGAGGCTCGGAGGGTCCAGGCCAACGGGATGGTGCCCATCTGGCCGCCGGCCTTCCGGTAGTTGCCGTTCAGGAGCCAGCCGTTGACGTCGCCGGTCGAAAGGTTGCGCCAGACGAGGTCGGCGCGGCCGTCACCGTCGAGGTCGCCGACCGCCTGGCAGGCCCAATTGCTGGCCACGCCCGAGGCGTTGCCGACGTTCTGGGTGGCGATCGGGGTCAGGCCGTTCATGAGGGTCCCGGCCACCACGCCGGTCGAGGTGTTCCGCCAGATCAGGTCGTAGCGGCCGTCGCCGTTGATGTCGCCGGCACCGACATAGGAGACGCCGGCGATGCTCAGCCCCGGCAGCGTGCCGCCAGAGGTCTTGGTGGCACCGTTCATCAGCCAGACCACGACCGTGTTGTTGGTCGTGTTCTTGAAGATGATGTCGGCCTTCTTGTCGCCGCTCACGTCAGCCACGGCCAGGACCGTGTAGGTGCTGGGGACAGCCCCGGCCCCGACGATCGCCGAGGAGGACGAGACGGTCTGGCCGTTCATCAGCCAGATGTAGAAGAGGTTGGTGGTCGAGTCGCGCCAGACGATGTCGGCGCCGTTGATGCCGTCGAGGTCGCCGAGGCCCTGCGGAGCCCAGTTCGGGCTTGGGCTCTGGCTGGGGGCGCCGCCGCCGATGCGAACGAGTCCGTCCATGAACCAGATGCCCAGGTTCGACACGGTCGGGCTGTGCCAGACCAGGTCCGCCTTGGCGTCGCCGTTCATCAGATTCCGGTTGTAGAGCGTCCCGGCGACCGGGGCCGCATACTGGATGTGGTCGATCTGGATCCCCGGGCCCGAGGACAGGATGGTGATCTGCTGGATTCCGTCCGCCGACTCGACACCGAAGAAGCGATCCTCGGCGGTCGCGGTGTCGCCGGTCGTACCGACCAGGCTGGGCGCGTTGAAGAATGCGAACTGGCCGTTGCCATCGATGACGGTGACGGTGACGGTCACTTGTGGCGTGCCACCGACCCAGACGAAGCCGGCCGACGTGGGCCAGCCGCCGAGGGCACCCTGGTTGAACTGCAGGGTGATCGTCCCGTTCGACGAATTGCTGATGCACGACCCGAGCCCGATGCCATTCAGAAGGGCATCGTCGAGGTCGGCCGAGTTGACCGCCGCGACCGAGGCTTGGACCTCGGCTTGGCTGAGGCCGGGCGTGTTGATGAGGCCGTCTTCGAGATCCTCGAGGTAATAGGCGACGCCCACCCGGGCGCTGGCGAAGAACGGACTGTCGGCGACGCTGGTGTAGGGCGTCGGGCCGGAAAACGTCGGCGGGTTGGCCATGGCACTCGTCGTGAGCGCCAACATCGCCGATCCGACGATCGCCGCGCAAGCCCTGAATCTGCTGAGCAACATCCCCATCTCCTACTGCTGGACGAATCCCTCACGACCCGGCGCCTGCAGGCTCCGGGACCGATGACCTTCCTCCCGAGTCCGGCCCAATACTCCCCTCGAGCCGTCCCACCTCGGGTGCCGCGGCAATCGGCACTGCGGCACGATGCTGTCCGGTCCGCGGACGGCACCTCACCTACCACGAGCCTATACGCCTCACGCGCGGTGCGTGGTGCGTTGAGGCTTGGAAACTCTGCCTCTTATGGCGAGATGAGGCGAGCGGGAAGTGACCTGATCTCGTTTCGGGACGGACGGACAGCCGGCACGAACCGCCCAGCTTGGCAAACCGGAACGGGAAGCGCGCTTCTCGGACTGGGGCGACGGCGCTCAGCCAGCGCGATCGAGCCCTTCGAGCCCGAGCGACTTCATCTTCTTGTAGAGGGTCGTGCGGTTGATCCCGAGCTGGTCGGCGGTCCGTTGGCGGCTCCACCCGTTGGCCCGGAGGGCCCGGAGAAGAATGCGGCGCTCGGGTTCGCGGAGGGCTTCCTCGAGCGTCATCGGGACCCACGGTTCCTCCTCTTGGCCGGTCAGGCGAAGGGGGGGCGAGTTGTCCACGACTGGTTGGGCGAGCGGACGCGTCGGCGCAGCCGGAGTAGGCGAAGACCCCGTCGATGGCAGCCAGTTGCCGATGCCGCTCGGCGCAGCCGTGCCACGAAGGAGCATCGCCGTCCCTTGCAGGACTGTTGGAGGCAGGTCGGCGGGGGTGACCAGGTTTCCCTTGGCCAGCACCACGGCCCGCTCCACGATGTTCTCGAGCTCCCGCACGTTGCCGGGGAAGGGGTAGCGGCAGAGGAGTTCAATCGCCTCCGGCGTGAAGCCGGCGAGTTGGCGATGGTGTTCCCGGCAGCGTTCGAGGAGGAAGTGGTTGGCGAGGTGCGGAATGTCGACCACCCGGTCCCGCAGGGGCGGGAGTTCGATGGCAACGACGTTGATCCGGTAGTAGAGGTCCTGGCGGAAGTGGCCGGCGGCGACCAGTTGTTCGAGCGGCTGGTTGCTCGCGAGGAGCACCCGAACGTCGACCTCGATCGTCTCGCTCGAGCCCACCGGTTCGAACTTCCGCTCTTGGAGGACGCGGAGCAGCTTGAGCTGCATGGACGGCGAGGCGGAGTTGATCTCGTCAAGGAAGAGGGTCCCGCCGTGGGCCGCGAGGAAGCGGCCCTTCTTGTCGGCGTGGGCGCCGGTGAAGGCCCCCTTCACGTGGCCGAAGAGCTCGCTCTCGAGGAGGGTCTCGGGGATCGAGCCGCAAGAGAGTTCGACGAAGGGCTTGTCGGCCCGCGGCGAGTGACGGTGAATGGCCCGGGCGATCAGGCTCTTGCCGGTGCCCGACTCGCCGGTCATGAGGACGGTGGTACGGGTCGGGGCGACGGCGGCGATGAGATCCCAGATACGGAGCATCCGGGGGTCGGTGCCGACCACGCTGTCGAGGGAGGTGTCGAGGCCGCGGCGGCCGTCGAGTTGCTGGCGGAGGGAGCGATTCTCGGCGAGGAGTGACTGCTGCTGGACGGCCCGCTCGACGGCCAAGGCGAGTTCCTCGTCCACGATGGGCTTGGTCAGGAAATCGATCGCCCCGAGCCGGATGGCGTCGACCGCGGTCTGGACGGTGCCATAGGCCGAGACGGCGAGGGCGACCGTCTGGCTCCGGGACTCCCGCAGGCGACGGAGCAGGTCGAGGCCGCTCCGGCCGGGGAGGGCGATCTCGGTCAGGAGGACTTGGTACGGCCCGCGAACGTCGTCCCTCTCGGCGGCGTCGAGGGCCTCCTCGGCGGCTTGAGCGGAGTGGGCGACGTCGACGAGATACCCCTCGCCGCGCAGGAACGAGGCCAGGCTCTCGGAGACAAAGGCGTCGTCATCGACGAGGAGGATGCGACGGGGCCGCTCTGGCGAGGTCATGGGGACGACTCTGGTTGCCCTGGCGATCGTGGCTGGCCCGCTTCCGGAGCGCAACCGAATCGGATGGAGGTTCGTCGGACATCGCCGCGCGGCGCTGAAGCAAGAGGCGTTCGGAGGCCGCGGAAGGCGCTGTGGATAGCGCCTAGGGAGTCACTCCTAAACCTCTGGAGAACAATCTCTTATCGGACAGTGCATAATGCATAAAAGGTCCGGTTTGCGACTTCCCACCGCGACCAACCTCAGGTAGTGTCCGCGTCAACCAGCGGTGCCGTCACGGTGTTGGAGGAGACATCGTGCCCGGCACCGCGGTCTTTTTTGGGCCGAATTCGCCATCGGCGAATGGGGGTCGGCCGATGGGGCCCCGCATGCCTCGACTCGCTCGCCTGCCGGTCTCCGCAGCGTCGGTCTTTGCGCTCTTCGTCAGCCTCGTGGGGAGCGATGTCCAGGCCGAGGCAGGCCTCCGGACCGTGGTCCAAGACGCGACCTTGGTTGCCCTCGAGGGCGAAGACCCCTCCGTCCTCAAGCCTCACATGTCGATCGTGATCGAGGGCGGGCTCATCACCCAGATCGCCCCAGCCAACGAGATCGAGCTTCGCGAGGGCGACGTAGCCGTCTGGGCGAAAGAGGGTTTCGTTCTGGCTGGCCTGCTGGAAGCGATCCCCGGACGGATGCCGTCCTATGCCGAACTCGCCCGCCGTCCGTTGCGATCGGTCACCACCGTCGCGACCCAATGCGACGAGGCAAGCCTCGAGTGGCTCCGGCGCGTCGCAGCCAACTCGCCGTTCGCCCTGCCCAGCGTGGCGAGGGCTCCGGCCGGCCTTGCGGTCCGCTCGCTTGAGCCGGAAACCTCCATTGACACTCGATCCAAGCGCGCCGCGTGGATCCGCGAACGGACGGCTGGAATTGCTCTCGACGCAGGGCTGACCGATCGCGGTGTCCTGAAGGTCGGTGCTCGGGGCGACCTCCTCCTCCTTCGAAACGACCCGCTCAGCGATCTTGCGGCCTGCTTCCGTCCTGAACAGGTGGTGATTGGTGGCAAGCCGGTGCGGATCGCCGAGATCGATGCGAACCGCGACCTGATCGGTCGGGCCGATCTTGCGCGGACCCGATGGCCGGCGCCGTCCGAGGGGACGCGATCCTTCGACATCGAAGCCGGCGGCTTACTGGTCGGTCGGCTCGATGTGGCTCGAGACGGCCAGTCAGGCGTCGAGCGGTGGGCGCCCCCCGTCGACCAGCGGAACACCTGGTCGTCGCACGGACCAGCCGACGCCTGGACGCTGCAGATGGAGCAGGTGTCGGGACGCGGGGAGGGATTCCGCTCGACGGTGACCCGCCAGGCCAAGGCGACCGCCGTCAAGGTGGAGCCGGTGCCGGAGAACCCGAAGACCCCGCCGAGCGAGACGACCCTCGACGCCGCGGTCGACCTTGTTCTGCTCGACCCGATCTGCCTCCTCCTCCAATACCGGTCGGCGGTCGCTGCCCTCGGGGTCGGGGAGCGGTTACAGGTCGAGACCCTTGAGCTTGTGCCCGGACCCAACTCGGTGCAGGCGGGGATTTCCACGCTCCGCATCGAGCGGGTCGCTCCGATCGACTCCCCCCTCCCTATCCAGCAGGGGAGCCGGGCCCTCCGGCTCGTCGCAACCGGTGGCTCTGTCATTGGTTGGGTCGAGGTCGACGCCGGCGGAGAGCCCCTTCGGGCAGCCCTGAGCGCACCCGAGGGAATCACCGAGTACCGCTCCACCCCGCTGCAACCTTCCGTGGAAAAGAAGCCATAAGCCGGCCATGGCGGCGTTCGACATCGCTCGGCCGATGTCGGCCAGCGTTCGCGGAAGCACCCGAGTTCCACCCATGAAGATCTCGCACCCATCCCACATCCGTCGCGGCGGCCTGGTCGCCGCGACGCTCGCAGCGATCTTGGCGCCGATGGCTTGGTCCCAGTCCGCCCCGCCACCACCGCCCGGGGGTGGGTCCGGAGGCGCGCCCCAGCAGTCCGATCGTCCGGCTCGCCAAGACGGGCAGGGCCAGCAGGACCGAGGCGGGCGGCAGAACCGGCCTCAGCAGCAGGATGGGCAAGACCAAGGCGGCGGCCGTCGCGGTGGCATGGGCCGCATGTTCGGCGGCGGAGGTCCGGGCGGACCCGGCGGCCCGGGCGGCGGTGGCATGCGGGACATCCGCGAGCAGCTCGAGCCTGATTTCGTCCGCCGCGACGTCCCGGTCTTCGTCCGTCAGCTGAAGCTCGACGACACCCAGGGGACCGTCCTCGAGACGCTGATGAAGGACTACGAGGACGAGTTCGGCAAGGCCCAGGAGGAGATGCAGACCGCTCTCCAGGATGCCGGCCGCCAGGTGATGCAGAACATCATCACCCCCGACATGCGGGACCGCTTCCAGGAGCAGATGCGCTCGATCCAGGACGAGCTGCGGCAGCTCGAGGAGGAGAAGGGCACGGCGCTCGACGAGAACACCCGTCGGCAGTACTTCCGCGATCGGATGATGAAGCTCCAGACCGAGATGGCGGAGCAGCGGAAGTCGACCGGGGCCAACGAGGAGATGAAGCGGCAGGTCAGCGAGATGATCGCCAAGGTGACCGACTGGCAGACCAAGAAGGCCGCCATGCGGGCCCACTTCATCGACGGCCTCAAGGCCAGCCTCACTGACGACCAGCTATCGCAGTGGCCGGCGTTCGAGCGGTTCCTGACCCGCGAGAAGACGCTGCCCCGCGGTCGCCTCTCCGGCGAGAGCACGAACCTCTTCTTCGTGCTCGATGAGATGAAGCTCCCCGAGGACGACTTCGGCAAGGTCGAGAAGCTGCTCGACGACTACGAGCTGCGCCTCGACTCGGCGCTCGTGGCCCGCAACGAATACCTCGCCTCGAGCACGGTCAAGATCTTCAAGGCGATCGAGCAGGGCGATGCCCACGATGCCGAGCAGATCTTCGAGCGGCAAGTCGCCCTCCGGGCCGCAGTCCGCGACGTCAACGAGGAGTTCCGCACCGCCATGATGGCGTCCCTCGGGGAGTCGGAGAATGCCAAGAAGTTCGAGCAGGCCGCGCTTCTCGACGGCTACGACCGGATCTTCCGCCCGACGCTCACCGAGCGGGCCTTCGAGGCAGCCCTCAAGCTCGAAGGGCTCGACCCCACGGTCGTGCAGAGCATCACCGAGCTCCAGACTGCCTACCTCACCGAACTCGTCGGCAAGAACCGCGATCTCCTCGCTCTCACCCGCAAGGAAGAGCCGGGACAGCAGAGCGCCGACGCAGCTCGCTTCACGAAGATGATGACCGCGGCCATGAGCGGCGACTTCAGCTCGATGGCCGGCGGCTTCTTCGGCGGGCGAGGCGGACCGGGCGGCGGGGGCCCCGGCGGCCCGGGCGCCGGCGGCGACCAGGCCGACCCGCTCCGCGACGGCTTCGATGCCCGCAACAAGCTCAACGATTCGTACATGGAGCGGCTCAAGGCCCTTCTGACGCCGGAGCAGGTCGAGCAGTTGCCTCGTCGCCAGCGTGGCGGCCAGGGCGGGCCCGGCGGGCAAGGCGGAGGCATGCAGCGGGCCCTCGACACCATGTCCGAGACGGATCGCGCTGCGGCCATCAAGAAGTTCGACAAGAACGGGAACGGCGAGATCGACGGCGACGAGCGAGCCGAGTTCTTCCGCGAGATGCGGGACTCGGGGGCCTTCGGTCCGGGCGGCGGCCCGGGCGGCCAGGGCGGCGGTCGGAACCGGAACAACGACGCCTAACCACCGGCTGCCTGCAGGGCAGCGCGGAGTCTGATGCCAGCCGGAGGCCGCGGCATGCCGCGGCCTCCGGCCTTTCCTTGCGCCGGATGAGCGGGACAGGGAAACGCCGAGACGCAGCGATCTCGACGCGGCCGCAGAAATAGGGTGAAATGACCGCCGTTCGTCCGCCGGCCCCCCCACGGGGCCGCACTGCGTGTGGAGGCATCGGCGGAACGGTCCCGCCTGCCGACCCCACGCCACCGCAAGGCAAAGGAACTTCGTGATGCACCGCTTCGGGCATGTCGTCGCCACGGCTCTCGGCCTCTTCGTCGCTGCCGCCGCCTACTCGCAAACCGATGGGCAGCGCCCCGGCGGCCCGCCGCCAGCCGACGGTGGCCAGCGCCCCGACCCGTCGCGGATGGTCGATCGTCTGATGGAAGGCGATGCCGACCACGACGGGAAGCTCAGCAAGAGCGAGGTACCGCCGCAGTTCGCGGAGCGGAACTTCGATCGAATCGACACCAACAAGGACGGCTACATCGATCGCGCCGAGCTCGAGGCGGCGATCAAGTCGGGCGCCTTCGCCGGCCCGGGCGGCCGCGGCGGCGAGGGTGGCCGCGGCGGCGCCGGTGGCGGCGGCCAGAGCTTCGAGGGCGGCATGAAGTCGGCCGGCCGCGGCATGCGGTCGCTCAAGAACTCGGCCTTCGATGCTTCGTCGCGGAGCGGCGACCTCGAGGCAGTGCAGTCCGTTCAGGCCGGCCTCATCGCGGCGAAGGCCCAGATCGGCCAGGCTCGCATGTCGGCGCAGGCCAAGGCCAAGTTCGGTGAGGACAAGGCCAAGTACGAGACGGAGTTCCGCCGCGAGCTCGTCAAGACCATCATGCTCGCGAACGAGCTTGAGCTCGCGGTCCTCGGCGGTGACTCGGCGAAGGCGAAGTCGCTATTCGCCTCGCTCGGCGAGTCCGCTGAAGCTGGCCACGCCCTCTTCCAGGAAGAGGAAAAGGAAGGCCAAGGCGGCGAGGGCGGCCGTGGCGGTGAAGGCGGTCGCGGCGGCGAGGGTGGACGCGGTGGACGCGGCGGTCGCGGCGGCCAAGGTGGTCAGGGCGGTGGCAACGGCGCCGGAGGCACTGGCGGCCAGGGTGGCGGCAGCGGCGCCGGTGGCGCCGGTGGGGCCGGTGGCCAAGGCGGCGGCAGCGGTCGCTGATTCCGACGCCAGGCCGACGCTTCGCTTGTGAGCAGAAATGACGCCGCCCCCCTCGGACCTCCGAGGGGGGCGGCTTGTCGTTCCGGGGGTTGGCGGGCGGAATCAGCTCGCCTTGCCGATGCCGCAGTTCCAGCGGATCGCAGCCAGAGCGATGCGCTGCCCGTAGAGCTCAGCAGTCTTGCGGTCGGCCTCGGGCGGCGTCACGTCGGTCGGGCCGTTGTCGGATTGGGACATCGTGCCGAGCCACGAGCCCAGGCGGTTCATGCCGGCCGGCTGCTCGGGGCGGAGGGCGGTGGGCATCACGCCTTGGCTGATCCAGTTCATGCTGTGCTGGCCGGAGAAGACGACCAGGGTCAGCATGCTGTTCAGCTTGTCGCCAGAGAGCCCGCCCGAGTTCACGAAGCCGCCGGCGAGCTTGTCCTTCCAGCCTTGCCGGAACCAGATGTGGCTCGAGTGCTCCATGAACTCCTTGAACTTGGCGGAGACGTCGCCCATGTAGGTCGGGGCGCCGAAGATGATCGCGTCGGCCGCGTCGAGTTCCTTCCAACGGCCGGTGTAGCCCTTGTCCTTGTCGGGGGCGGGGAGCTCTTCGACATTGACCAGCGTTCCGCTCGCGTTGCGGACGCTCTGGACGCCGCGCAGGATCGCGTCGGCGATCGCCTTGGTGTGTCCCCAACCGCTGTGATAGACGATGGCGATCTTCGCCATGGATGCCTCCAAATGGGATGCGCGGTCGCCCCTGCCGGGCGGCCGCGGGGCAGGATGGTAGCGGAAGGCCGCACCGCTCCGTTGCCTTCGGGCGGTCTGGAAACGGAAGGAGCGGCCAACGCTGCACTCCCCGGCGGCGAGCGGCCGATATCCTGCGGACCATGCCCCACGCCTCGGATGGTCCGGACGCTCCGCTCGTCCGATCCCTCGTCGACGCCATCGACGCCGATCCGTGGCCGCTTCCCCACGCGGACCATCCCCAGCTCGACGCCCTCGTCGCCACGCTCGAGCGGCTCCGGAAGGCGCTCTTCCCCCGGACGGCCGCTCCCGCCCCGCGCGGGCATGGCGCGATGCTCGACTTCGTGACCCGCCTCATGGTCGAGGTCCGCCGCAACCTGGAGCGGGAATTGGCCGCGGCGTTCGCCTGTGTCCCGGGCGACGAGCCGCGCCCGGCGGGGGAGCGAGCGGCGGAGGCGACGCAGCGCTTCCTGGCCGAGCTCCCCACCATTCGGGCCGTCCTGGCGGTCGACGCCCAAGCGGCCTACGACGGCGACCCCGCCGCCCGTAGCGTCGACGAGGTCATCCTCTGCTATCCGGGGTTCTTCGCCCTCACCATCCACCGCGTCTCGCACGCCCTGCATCGGCTCGGCGTGCCGCTTGTGCCGCGGATGATGTCCGAGTGGGCCCACAGCTCGACGGGGATCGACATCCACCCGGGAGCGGAAATCGGAAAGGGCTTCTTTGTCGACCATGGCACTGGCGTGGTGATCGGCGAGACCTCGACCATCGGCGACTTCTGCAAGATCTACCAGGGCGTGACGCTCGGGGCGAAGAGCTTCGAGCGCGACGAGGCAGGCCGGATCCGCAAGGGCTACAAGCGGCACCCGACGCTTGAGGACCACGTGACCGTCTACGCCGGTGCCACCATCCTCGGCGGCGACACGGTGATCGGGCGCGGGGCGGTGGTGGCGGGCGGCGTCTTCGTGACCCAGAGCGTCCCGCCCAATCACGTGGTCGCCGCCCCGAAGGCTGAGTTGCGCGTGCGCGAGCAGCGGACGGGGATCTGAGTGGCGACGCCCGCCGCTCAGGAACGGCCCCGCTTGGTCGAGGCGTTCTTCGCGCCGCGATCGCTGGTGATGGCCGCCCTCGGCTTCGCCAGCGGGCTCCCCTATGCCATCGCCAACGAGACCTCGACGGTTGAACTCGCCGAGCTCAAGGTCGACCGCACCACGATCGGCCTGCTCGGGGCGATCGGCACCATCTACTCCTTCAAGTTCCTGTGGTCGCCCGTGGTGGATGCCCGTCCGGTGCCAGGCCTGGCTTGGCTGGGCCGCCGGCGATCGTGGTTGGTGGCGATGCAGCTCGCCCTCATGGTGCTCATCGCCTGCCTCGCCTCGGTGGCGCCGATGTCGAAGGACGCCCCGCTCGGGCTCTTCGCCGCGGTCCTGGTCGGCATCGCGATCTTCTCCGCGACGCAAGACATCGTGGTGAACGCCTGGACCGTCGACGCCTTCCCCCGTCGCGAGCTCGGGATCGGAAGCGCCATGAGCGTCGGCGGATATCGCGTCGCGCTCCTGGTCGGCGGCGCCGCGGCTCTCCAACTCGCCGCCGCCATCGGATCGGGCAGCGGATGGCGCGTCGCGTACCTCGCCCTCGCCGGAGCGATGGGCGTCGGCCTGGTGGCCACGCTCCTGGCTCGCGAACCGCTCGGCGAGGAGCCCGAGCGACGCGGTTTCGTCGCCGCCCTGGGCGCCCCGATCGAGGACCTGGTCGCCCGGCTCGGTCCGCATCTCCTCGTCGTCGCGGCGATGGTCCTTCTCTTCCGGCTGCCGGACCAACTCGGCAACACGATGCAGAAGCCGCTCCTTCTCGACACCCTCGGCTACGCGAAGGAGCAGTACGGCTACGTCCGGAACGGGGTGGGACTCGTCGCCACCATCGCGGGCTCGCTTGCTGGCGGCGCCGCGGTGGCCAGGATCGGCGTCGGCAAGGCTCTCGCGGTCGGGGCCATCCTGCAGGCCGCGAGCAATCTCGGCTTCGCCTGGCTCGCGACGACCGTCTCACCGCTCGGGGCGACGGTCCAACCATGGGCGTCGTGGCCCATCGCGGCGCTGCTCGCGGTGGGCAGCTTGGAGAATCTCTGCGGCGGCTTCGTGGCCACGATCTTCGTCTCGTGGCTGATGACGCTCTGCGCCCGGCGCCATGCCGCCACGCAGTACGCCCTTCTCTCCGGGGGCATGGCCTTCACCGGGGGCATCGCCACCGCTCTCAGCGGATACCTCTCGGCCCGTGCCACCTGGCCGGCCTACTTCACGTGGACCGCAGTGGCCGGGCTGCCGGGGCTCTTGCTCGTCCCGCTCGCGGCGCGAGCCCTGTCAGCCGCACGGACCCCAGGCGCCGAGGAGGATCGCTAGGTCCGCCGCATTCACCGTGCCGTTGGCGTCGAGATCGGCCTGCGACGCGCTGGCTCCCCAATCGCCGAGCAGGACCGCCAGATCCTCTGGCCCGACCGAGCCGTTGCCGCTGAGGTCGGCCGGACAGGGCAGGGAGAAGCCGCGGACCACGAGCACGCGGTTGCCGCCGTTGAAGGTCGAGAAGAGGAAGTCGCCGGTGAGGGGATCGATCGCCGCGCCCTCGGCCCCGCCGACGCCGGTCAGGAACTCCCGACGCGTGGCGACGATCGGGTCGGAGTTGGAATCGAGGTCGTAGGAGACGACGCGGCCAAAGCTGTATTCGCAGACCAGGGCCGAGTTCACGGCGAACCCCGGGTTGCCGGCGGCGACGAAGAGGATGCCTTCCGGGCCTCCACCGATCGAGATCGGGTTGATCGCCGGGGTAAGTCCGTAGGTGCCGCTCCCGTCGGGGAACACCGTGGTCGTGTACCAGATGCTCGCGCTATACGAAGCGATCTTGAGCGTTCCCGCGCCCGCGAAGCCCGCCGGCACGAAGGCCAGGGTCCCGACCGAGGCCCCGATGCCCGTGGCATCGAGGTCCATCAGGAGATCCGGCGCCGTGCTGCCAGGCTTGATCTGTCCGAGGTCGTTCCCGTTGTACGCGGTGTAGAAGAGCACGTTGCCAGGTCCGACGGCAAGGCCGCCGTCGATCCCGCCGAAGCCGATCCCATACGCCGCTGCGTACTCCGCTGCCGGACTTGGTCCGAACCCAATGATGTGGCCGGTCTTGTCGCGCACCAGGTCGAGCGAGTAGATCTTGGCGGAGGTGCCATTGGCCGATCCGCCGATGAGCAGCGTGTCCGGGCTGGTCGCGCGGATCACGAGACCGCCCAGCGGGCCCGGCACCGCGGGCGGCGTCCCGAGGTCGGTGAAGGCGTAGTGGGCGTCGAACGGCGGCTGCAGCACTTGGGCCGAAGCGAAGGCGCAGGCCGCGAAGGCGACCGCGACAGCGATGGGTCGAATAAGCACGTTGCTCTCCCCTGGGCGGGCCCGCTCCCCGCGGGCACTCGTACGGAGTAGAGACTAGGCCGTGTAGCCCGCGAGTCGAGCCCGGAAGCCTCGAAGAGGCAGTGATTTCCTATACTCCGGACCTTTCGCCACATCCCGGAGCACGCAGATGTCCTCGGCTGACCCGTTCCACGCTCGCGCCACGCTCGACACGCCATACGGGAAGAAGACCTACTGCCGCCTTGACGCGGTCAAGCACCTTGGCCCCATCCAGCGGCTGCCCTATTCGATCCGTGTCCTTCTCGAGAGTTGCCTGCGGAACCTGGACGGGCACGTGGTGACCGAAGACCACGTCCGAAAGATCTGCCAGTACGACCCCAGCAAGCCCGGCGAGGAGGAGATCCCCTTCATGCCCGGCCGCGTCGTGCTCCAGGACTTCACCGGCGTGCCGTGCGTGGTCGACCTGGCGGCGATGCGTGCCGCGATGAAGCGTCTTGGCGGCGATCCGAAGAAGGTCAACCCGCTCGTCCAGTGCGACCTCGTGATCGACCACTCGGTGCAGGTCGACGCCTTCAACTCCGGGGTGGCCCTCACCATCAACGCCCAGAAGGAATTCGAGCGGAACAACGAGCGGTACGAGTTCCTGAAGTGGGGCCAGAAGGCATTCTCGAACTTCTCGGTGGTGCCGCCGGCGACCGGCATCGTCCACCAGGTGAACCTCGAGTACCTCGCCAAGGTGGTCTGGGAGAAGGACGGCGTCCTCTACCCCGATTCGCTGGTGGGCACCGACAGCCACACCACCATGATCAACGGCCTGGGCGTGGTGGGCTGGGGCGTGGGCGGCATCGAGGCCGAGGCCGTGATGCTGGGCCAGCCGATCTACATGCTGATCCCCGAGGTGGTCGGGGTCCGCGTCTCCGGGAGGCTGCCGGAAGGCACCACCGCCACCGACCTCGTCCTGCGGGTCACCGAGATGCTCCGCAAGCATGGCGTGGTGAACAAGTTCGTCGAGTTCTTCGGACCGGGGCTGGCCGAGATGTCGCTCGCCAACCGGGCCACGATCGCCAACATGGCGCCGGAGTACGGGGCCACCATCGGCTTCTTCCCGATCGACGACCAGACCCTCGCCTACATGCGGCTCTCTGGCCGCCCCGAGGGCCTCATCAAGACGGTCGAGGCCTACGCCAAGGCCAACGGCTTCTGGCGCGATGACCAGGCCGAGCTTGCGTACACCAGCGTGCTGCACCTCGATCTGGGCACGATCGAACCCTCGCTTGCCGGACCGGCTCGGCCCCAGGACCGCGTCACGCTCGGCGGGATGCAGGCCGGCTGGCGCCGCGACCTCGGCAAGATCTACGGCAAGACCGCTCCGGCCGGCGGCACGGCGGTGGCCCAAGGCGTGCAGGTCACCGAGGGCGGCACGACCTTCGAGCTTGCCCATGGCGCGGTGGTCATCGCTGCGATCACGAGCTGCACCAACACCAGCAACCCGAACGTGATGATCGGGGCCGGCCTCCTCGCCAAGAAGGCCCGGGCCCTCGGACTCGAACGGAAGCCGTGGGTCAAGACCTCGCTCGCTCCCGGCTCCAAGGTGGTCACCGACTACCTCGAGAAGGGCGGCTTCCTGAAGCCGCTCGAGGAGCTCGGCTTCTACCTCGTCGGCTACGGCTGCACGACCTGCATCGGGAACTCCGGCCCGCTGCCGGAGGCGATCTCGAAGGGGATCCAGCAAGGCGACATCGTCGCCGCGAGCGTTCTCTCCGGGAACCGCAACTTCGAGGCCCGCGTCCACCAGGACGTGAAGGCCAACTACCTCGCTTCGCCGCCGCTGTGCGTGGCCTACGCGATCGCCGGCACGGTCGACATCGACCTCACCAAGGACCCGATCGGCACGTCGAAGGACGGCAAGCCGGTCTACCTTCGCGACATCTGGCCGAGCGAGAAGGAAGTCCAGGAGGCAGTGGCGAAGAACGTCGTCCGCGAGCAATTCGAACGGGAGTACGCCAACGTCTTCGACGGCAGCGACGAGTGGAAGGCCATCAAGGTCGCGGGCGGCGAGATGTACACCTGGGACGCCAAGTCGACCTATATCCAGGAGCCGCCCTTCTTCGTGGAGATGAAGCGCGAGGTCGGCTCGATCGGCTCGATCGCCGGGGCCCGCTGCCTGGCCAAGGTGGGCGACTCGGTCACCACCGACCACATCTCGCCGGCCGGCGACATCAAGAAGGACTCGCCGGCCGGGAAGTACCTGATCGAGCACGGCGTTCCGGTCGCCATGTTCAATAGCTACGGCAGCCGCCGCGGCAACGACCGGGTGATGACTCGCGGCACCTTCGCCAACACCCGCATCAAGAACGAGCTCGCCCCGGGCACCACCGGCGGCGTCACCAAGGACTTCACGGACGGACAGGTGCGGCCGATCTACGACGCGGCGATGAACTACCGAAAGGCGGGCACGCCGCTCGTGGTCCTGGCCGGCAAGGACTACGGCATGGGCTCTTCCCGCGACTGGGCCGCGAAGGGCACCTTCCTCCTCGGCGTGAAGGCGGTCATCGCCGAGAGCTTCGAGCGCATCCACCGCTCGAACCTCGTCGGCATGGGCGTCCTCCCCTTGGTCTACCGCTCGGGCGAGACCGCTGCATCGCTCGGCCTCGATGGCACGGAGACCTTCGCCATCACCGTGCCGAGTGATCTCCGGCCCCGTCAGGAACTGACGGTCAAGGCCACCAAGCCGAGCGGGGCGACGACCGAGTTCAAGGTCGTTTGCCGCGTCGACACGCCGGTCGAGGTCGACTACTACCGCAACGGCGGGATCCTCAACACCGTCTTGCGCCGCATGATGGCGTCCTAGGTGCACCCGCTGCGGCGACCGCCGACGGCAAAATAGACCAGAGAGTTCGAGGGCCCTGCTTCGGCGGGGCCCTCGTCGTTGGCGGGTCGCCGTGCCGCCAATTTTCTTCTGGATTCGAAAGCGTTCCGCGCAGCCGTCGTACGCTCCTCCTTCCGAAAGGGGGAAGGCGATGCAGAGGTCGTTGTCCATGGCCCGCGGGATCGAAGGGGAGCTCCTCGGCTGGCGACATCCGCCGCTCGCCGTCGCGTTCGAGGAGACGCTGCTCGAGCCTGACAGCTTGGGGAGTTGGTGCCCGCGCTGCGGGCAGACGGCGGGCCCGCGCGAGCGCACCCGCCGGGGCTGCGGCTCCTGTCGCGGCACCCCGACCTCGCTCAATGGCATGGTGCGCCTCGGCCCCTACCGCGGCGATCTCGCCCGTCGGATCCTCGAGGTGAAGCATGGCCGCTGGGTGACGATGGCCCGGGCGCTGGGTCGCCGCCTCGGGGAGCAGGCCCTGGCCAGCGCAGCCGCCTCCGCTCGTCCGGTCGCGATCGTTCCCGTACCGATGCCGTGGCTCCGCCGATGGTGGCGGGGAATCGATCACACCCACGAGATCGCGGTCGGGGCCGCAGCAGTCCTTAAGGTGCCGGTGGTGTCGGTTCTTCGGCAACGGAACGGAGGGACCCAGGTGCGGCGAAGCCGAA
>JBGAKK010000076.1:6564-22020 GCA_044224425.1 Phycisphaerales bacterium | reverse complement strand
CGAACCATGCTCGAGGGTCCCAGGGGCTAAAGGCGGGAGTGAGTAGCACCCCCGCCAACACCGCCAATCTCCGGAGATCGGCGGCCACCGTCCCAGTCGACCCAGCGGGTTCGTGTACAACCCGCCAATCGCGGGGGTTAGGGGCGAAGTTCGAGCTGCAAAAGGGGCACGACCATAGCGGAGGTGAGAGGCTCGTCATGGGGGCTCCTCGCGGCGCATCCTGCCACGATCATACGTGGTTCGGGTGTGGCGGATGCCTGTCTGACACTACTTGGAGCTCCGCCGTGCTCGCCAGTCGTAAGCGTTCGACCTCGCTTCACCGCGCCAGCGCCAGCCGCTTCGTCGGGTGGGCCGCGAGCCAGGCGTCCGGCAGGAGCTCGCGGAGAAGCGCCTCGCCCTCGCCCGCCTTCCGCTCCGCCGGCAGGTCGCGGTACTCGGCGAGCCTCGTGAGCAGTCCGCTCACGTAGGCGAGCGGCTCGACCTCGCAGAGCCTCGCGCTCTGGATCACCGTCAGCCACGCCGCGGTCGCCTCGCCGCCGTCGGAGCTCCCGGCGAAGAGCCAGTTGTTCCTGCCCAGCGCCGGGCTCCGCATGCACCGCTCGCACGCGTTGTTGTCGATCTCGATCGCCCCGTCGTCGAGGTACCGCATGAACGCGTCGCGCCTCGAGAGCACGTACTCGATCGCGATCCGCACCGCCGACTTCGGGAGATGCTCCCCGCGCCTCGACTCGAGCAGGCCGAGGATGTGCTCGAGCTGCGGACGCGACCGCTCCCCGCGCAGCGCCTTCCGCCCCTCGGGCGGGAGCCCTCGCCCCGTCGCGTCCTTCTCGACCGCGTAGAGCTTCGCGATCCCGGCGAGGACCTCCATGCAGAAGCCCGGCGCGAGGTCCCTCGCGTCGAAGAAGCCGCGCCGCGCATGCGCCCAGCAGCCGACCTCGACGGCGCCGCCGGGACCGTGGATCCGCGCATAGCCCGGGTATGCGTCGGTCTGCAGGTATCCCCTGAAGTCCCCCAGCCACCGCTGCGGCCACTTGCCCTCGCGGGACGTCGCGTACTCGAAGACCGCGTGGCGATGGGACTCGTCGCCGAGGTAGCACCAGAGACGGGCGTCCTTCGCCCTGCCCTTCACGAGCCCCAAGGTCGGCAGCGTGGTGTCGTCGGACTGGATGACCTTCGACGCGAGCACCTCGCGCCGCATGATCTCCACCAGCGGCTCGAGCAGCTCCGCGCAGCCGAGCATCCAGCCGCACATCGTCGACCGCGAGAGGTCGAGCCCGCTCCGCGCGAGCATCCCCTCCTGCCGGTACAGCGGGGCGTGGTCGGCGAACTTCGACACCGCGACGTGGGCGAGCAGGCTCGCGCCGGCGTAGCTCTTCGGCAAGGGACGCGACGGCGCCGCCGCCTTCGCCTCCTGGCCGCGGCACTCGACGCACGCGTAGGTCGGCGTCTCGTGGACGACGACCCTCACCGTCGCGGGCACGACCTCGACGCTCTCGACGCGGCTCCGGGCGACCTCGACGCGCTCCGCGCTGCAGCACGGGCAGCGGCGCTCCGCCGCGGAGAGGTCGTGGACGACCGTCTCGCGCGGGAGGTCCGCGGGAAGCGGTCTCGGTCCGCCCTTGCGGCGCGTGTGCGCGGGGACGTCGACGACGACGCCCGCCGCCTCGGCCTTCGCCTCGATCGCCTTCACCTCGTCGGCGAAGAGAGCGAGCTGCGCCGCGTCGAGGGCCTCGGCGCGCGGGCCGAAGCGCCTGGCGAGATGCAGCCGGAGCTTCCGGATCGCGTCGTCGCGCTCCATGATGATGCGGCGCATGAGCGCCTTGAGCTCGCGCGGGTCGTCGGGAAGCGATTCGACGTCGATGGGTGCCACGTCGCGGGGACCGTACACGCGCTACCGGATCGCGCAAGCGAAACGGCTGGATTTCCGCACATTTCCCGGGTCGATCCCCTCGAGGAGCATCGCGAGGTCGCGTCGCGGGATCTCGACCCGGGCGGCGCCGCGGACGGCCTCGGCCACGGCGGCGCGGAAGGTGCCCTTCTCGAGGCGCTTCATCCAGATCGCGTAGCCGTCGCGGTCCCACCAGAGGATCTTGATCCGGTCGGCGCGGCGGGAGCGGAAGACGAAGAGGTGGCCGGACAGCGGATCGTCGCCGAAGCCCTCGCGGACCATGGCGGCGAGGGAGTCGAAGCCCTTGCGCATGTCGCAGGGCCCGGTGGCGAGGTAGATCCGGACGGAGGCGGGGAGCGAGAGCATCGTGCGGCGACGCGCTAGGCGAGGAGGGCGTCGACGACGCGTCGGAGGGTGTCGGGGTCGAAGCCTGGCGGGACGCGCACGGCGAGGCCCCGCGGCAGGGCGACCTCGATCGGCGTCGCGGGCGAGGCGGCCTCCGGCGGGGCGGAGAGCTCGACGAAGGCGGGGGCGGGTCGGCGCTCCCGGCTGCGCCAGACGTAGAGGGTCGAGGCGGACACGCCGGCGACCGGGGCGAAGTCGCGGGCGCAGAGTCCGCTCCGGTCCCAGCGGCGGAGGATGCGGCAGCGATCGGAGGGCGTGGTCACGCCGCGATTGTGCAGCGACCGCGGGGGGAGGCCAGCGCCGAGTCGCGAATCGGAGATCGTGCGCTTACCTAATTCGGACGCACCGAATTGAGCGCAGGCGAACCTGCGCGGGGCAGCCATCATGATTGCCTCTCACCCCTCGGTCGACCGTCGACGAAGGGTTCCCCGCTGAGCGGTGCCTCGCCTGTCCGCCAGATTTCCCGTGGCGATTGGAACGGCCTGTTTCGGGGCCGGACGGGGCCGAACTCTCTCGCGCTCCGACTCTCAGTGAACAGGATCGCAGGTTGAGGCCCTCGATCGGAACGACCTTCGCGTCTCGGGCTCTTTACCTCCGCATCACCGCCTAGAACGGTATGTCGTCGTCACTGGCTCCTGCCCCACCGTCGTTGCCCCGCTCCCCAGCCTCCACGCCAAACCAGCCGGAGAGTTGCACTGAGCATCGTGTGTGCTCGGCAGGGTCATTAGCCTTTGTCCAAGGGCGAGCTAGCGACACACGCACAAGAGTTCCGGCCCAGATCACGGGAATGGCTTCGGCAACTCCCACGTAGGACACCAAGAACTTCGTCCGGCCGAACATCTTGTAGCGGGCCTTGCCGTTGTAGGGGTCGATTCGAAGATCTGCTGGCAACTCCCAGAACTCAACGCTATTTGCTGGAAGCGGTCTACGCGTGTCTATGAACGCTGTTCCGGTGCCGCTGTCCCGGAAGCAAATTCGCCCGCCGAAGAGGCGTGACGGAGTCCCTTCTGTGGGATCGATACGCTCTCTGATGTAGGCCCCGACATCCTCAATCTCCTCGATAAAGTTGGCATCCCACTCCTCATGATCCTCAACATGCGGAGGGGTGACGGGCCATCGGCGCCTTAGGTCCATCTCCCACAGTTCACCCACATCAAAGGGCGTCGACCCCGGGTGGCATGGGTGTCCGACAGGCAGTAGGCGCACTGGCTGACCTGATGCATCGAGCAATCCACCGATGCAGATGCCGTTCCCCATATGAGTCTTTCCCACGATCGCGACTCGTTGACGCCTAGCCATGTTGCACTCCGAGGCTGCGGCCCTCAACGGGCCGATGTACGCCCACCTCCGGTTGGTCCTAGGTTCACGACCGGAACACCGAGCGCCGTCGCTAACTCCGGCGCAACGAGCGATCGATGGCAGGCGTCCGGCTCACGCTCGACACAGAACAGTACCGGTCGTCGCGAATCGCGAATGTACGAGGAGGCGAATGCGCGAGGGTCGAATCTGGCCAAACACCCACGCCGATAGGCCGAGACAAACGCCTCTCCGAGTCGAGTGCGTTCCCTCTTGGTCACTCCTGCAGCGGCATCCGCCCTGCGTTGAGCATCCCGGACAGCCTCGGTCGGCGCTAGCTCTTTCGCATGAACGTAACGAATCCCGGCCGCATCAAGCGCAGCGGTGAGCCTTGTGGCGTTGGCAAACGCGAACACCGATCCTCGCATCCCACGTCGGGCACGGATGTCGATGAAGAGATCTACACCGGCGCTATGCAGCGCTTGGTGGAAGGTCTCCTCACTAAACCCGTATGCGCCGATCGTAAGGACCTGCTCGATCACTGCATCTCCTCAGATTCGTCACTCGCTGGTCGGTATGCCTTTCGGCTCGTCAGGCCCAGCTCAAAGAGAGCGCCCTGGCCGCCATTCAGACGCTCCATCGCGGCCTGCTGCGAAAGCACCTTGCCCGATTCGTCGATGTGCCCAATCGTCACGGAACGTGCCGACAGTGCCTCGCCAATGAGCTTGCTTCGGTGGCAGCGCTCTGGCTCCAGCTCCGCGCACATAACGGCCAATCGATGTCCAGCCTTCCATCCCGCCTCCAACCGATCAATGCCTGCACGGAACCAAGCTCGTTCCCGAACCTTGTCGTAGTCCACCTTGCCGTCCGTGTAGCACGAAGTGTCGCTAGGGAGGCCACCCAAGGCGTCGCCCATGTAGACATAGACGATTCCGGCACGCTGCAGTATCGCTTCGAGGGCACCTCGTGAGAACTCGGGCCGAAACTTCGAGTACGGCTTGGTCCGGACATCGACGAGGTAGCGAACCCGCTCTCGATGCAGCAGAGCGACGAATTCCTCGGAAGTACGGCGCGAGCCGTATCCGATGCTCAGCAGCCGGCGGGGCTCCGGGCCTGGGCCCCCTGAACCATCAGCTACGAACTCGTCGTCCATGCCCGGATTGTACGAACCACGGCCGCGACGACTTCGCCACGGCTGCGGATGTAGAGGGATGCCACCTGCCCGTTGACAGCGGGGCGGAAGGACATCCCCATGCACGGACGCAGCGGCCCCGCGCGGCCGAGGACATCTCGCGTCGCCTCCGTGTCCGCACGCCAGCGCCGGAGCGAACTCTCGGGGATCATCGCCAGCGGGATCGCCAAGGCGGTCGCCGCCCGGACGGAATCCGGCGAGCCAGCGCAAGATTCTGCCCCAGATGGACTTGCACTCTCGGCGGGATCGAGGCTCAGTGCGCCACTGGTTCCGGAGTCGGATCGGAGCGGGTCCAAGGCCGGAGAGCGTGCATGAGTGACACCGAGTCCACCCCCAAGCAGATCGCCGCCCTGGAGCGCATGACCGTCGGCCAGCTCGAGCGCCGCTACGCCGAGGTCTCCGGCGACACCGCCCGATCGGCCAACAGGCGGTGGCTCTTCCGACGCATTGCGTGGCGGATCCGAGCGCTCGCTGAGGGCAACCTCGCCACGCGGGCCGTCGAGCCCTCCCGCAAGCTGGTTCGCGGACTCGCCCGCGACGCCGACCTTCGCCTGCGCCCGCCCGCTGCACCGCCGCCCACGTTGCGAACCGGTGCCGCAACCATGCACATGGCCATCCAGCGCGACGAGCGAGTGCCACCGCCCGGCACCGTCCTCACCCGCCGGTTCAAGGGTAGCGACCATCGGGTCAAGGTGCTCCCCAACAGATTCGAGCACGATGGCGAGATGTATCGGTTGCTCAGCACGGTGGCCCACGCGATCACCGGGTCGCACTGGAACGGCGACCTGTTCTTCAGACTCGACAATCCGCGCTCCGAGGAGGACCTCCGATGAGTTGATCACGCCCGCTCCCGGCCCGCACCCCTGCCGCCGCAGTCCGCGGCGTTGTCTACACCCGCAAGTGGAGCGAGAAGAGCCTCGACCAGGACTTCAACTTGCTCGACGCGCAGCGCGAAGCGGCGGAGTCCATCATCGCGAGCCAGCGCGCGGAAGGCCGTCGCTGCCTCCCCACGCGCTACGACGACGGCGGCTTCTTCATCGAGCTGGAGAAGGCGGGAATAGGGCCGCACGTGGCGATGAAGCGAGGCCGGGCTAAGGCCAAGGACGAGGAGGGCGACGCGAGGAGACGGGCGGCTCGGCGTGCCGGCCAGGTGGGCCATGACCTGAGCCAGCGGATCCGGATGCAGGTGAAGCAGGTCATCGGGTGGGTGAAGACGGTGGCCGCTCAGGCGAAGACGCGGTTCGTTGGACGGGCGAGGATCGAAATGGACGCGATGGTGGCGGGGGCGGCGTATTACCCGCTCAGGCTGACGCGACTGGTGGCGTAACGGTGGGCGAGCGGAGTGGGGATCGCCTTCGCTCGCGTGGCCCGAGGCGACACGGGACGGCGCTGAGTCGATGCGGTACCCGCGGCAGAGAGCCGTTGATTACAGAGCGCTGCAATAGTCCACGACTACGTGAGCCCCGGTAGGCTCAGCCCGGTCTGCCGTACGTGACCCAGCAGGATGTGACGCTGACGCGACTGCCGCCGCAGCGAGCGGTCCACCCGGTCCTCGACGTCCTCCTCCGCGTCGCCACAGTAGCCCCGCAACTCGCGGGCCTTCCCGTTGCACCAGATCCCCTCGACCGGGTTGAGCTCCGGCGCGTAGGCCGGCAAGAGCATCACGCTCGCCCGACGAAATCGCGCCAGGACCTTCCTGACCTCCGGAGCCCGATGCACGTTCAGCCGGTCCCACACGAACGTCACCGGACCTCGCGTCGCCCGAAGGACCGACCGCACGAACTCCGCGAAGCGCGGGCCGTCCGCGTTCGCGCCCGGGAGGAGCCGGAAGGCGACCCGCAACCGGCGGCCCTCGCCGCTCTCGGCGCGTCCCGGCCCGACGAGCAGGGCCGCGATCGCCGACACCTTCTTCCATCCTCGCCCGCGCACCGGGAGCACCGGCGTCTTGCCGCGCGGTGCCCACGTCGTCATGCGCGTCGGCGACGTGAGGAACCCGGATTCGTCGACGAACACGAGCGTGCCGCCCTCGGCCCTCACTTTTTTTCGAGGGCGGGGAACTCCGACTTCGCGAAGCGGCGGATCGCCTTCTCGTCGCGTTCCCTCGCGCGGACGGCGGGGCGCTGCGCGGACATGCCTGCCTCGCGCATGAGCCTGCTCAGGTGGTCGACGTGGTAGAGGACGCCGTGCTCGCGGAGCAGGAACTCCTGGACCATGGGCAGCGTCCAGAGGTCGCGGTCGAACCCGCAGCGTCGCGGCCCCTCGGCGATGCGCCGCACGATGGCGGGCCACTGCGACTTCCCGATCTTCCTCGGCCTGCCGGAGCGGGGCGTTCCCTTGAGCGAGCGGAGCCCGTGCTCGCGGGCCTTCGCGCCGATGGCGTAGACGCTGTTGACGGCGAGCCCGAGCGCCTTGGCGACGTCGGCGGCTGGCTCTCCGTCGCGGAGCCGTCGCGCGACCTCGGCGCGCCGCTCGTCACGCTGCTTGAGTGTGAGCCCGACGGTCTTGGATCTTGGCATGGCGCGGAGTGTGGCATGTCCGCGCGAAAGCGCAAGTGGAATCTTGTAGATTCGCAGGGATCAGTAGCAGCCTGCTAGGGGAGCATCTCGACTCCTACATCGATTCCCTCGCCGCCGCGGGAGACTGCGAAACCCACCGCAAGAACACCCGCCGATACCTCGATCGGCTCTGCGAGGACCTGGGCTGGCGCCGGCTCTCCGAGATCGACCGCTCCGCGCTGGAACGGTGGCTGGCAGCCGCAGAGAGGGCGAAGCGGTCTGCTCGGACCCGAAACGCATTTCGAATCGCCGCGGTGGCCTTCTGCAACTGGGCGGTGTCCGCCCGGCGCCTGACTGCCAACCCGCTCGCCGGGATCCCCAAGGCGAACGAGAAGGCGGACCGCAGGCGCCAGCGCCGAGCGCTCACCGAGGACGAGCTCCGACGGCTGCTCGACGCGGCCCGCGGGCGCCCCTTGCTCGAGGCCCGGACGATCCGCCGCGGGAGGGACAAGGGGCAGTTGCTGGCGAAGGTCCGCGCAGAGGTCGCCGCCGAACGCACCCGGCTCGGCTGGGAACGGGCGTTGATATACAAGTCGCTGGTCCTGACAGGATTGCGCAGGAGCGAACTGGCCTCGCTTCGGGTGGGGTCGTTGCGCCTCGACGGGGCCCTCCCCTACGTCGTCCTGAGCGCGGCGGATGAGAAGTCCCGGAACGACGCAGAGCTACCCATACGGCACGACCTCGCGTCGGACATCTCGGCGTGGCTCGCGGATCGACTCCGTCGCCGGCAAGACGAGGCCAGGAATCTGGGACGAGGGATACCGCTCGCCCTCGATCCGCGCGAGCCGCTCTTCACGGTGCCAGTCGGGCTCGTCCGCATCCTCGATCGGGACCTCCAGCTGGCCGGGATCCCGAAGCACGATGCGCGGGGTTTCACGGTCGATGTCCACGCCATGCGCACGACCTTCGGGACCCACCTCTCCCGGGGAGGGGTCCCACTTCGGACAGCCCAAGCCGCGATGCGCCACTCGGATCCAAGCCTCACGGCGAACGTCTACACCGATCCACGGCTGCTCGACGTCGCCGGGGCGCTGGAGACGCTCCCGTCGCTCCAGCTCGGGCCTCAGGCCCTGCCAGCCGCCTCAGGGACCGCGTAGCCCCTCCTCCGCCAGGCGAACACGGCGGAGGGCCCCAGTTCCATCGGCTGGAGGCGCCTCGCCCCGCTTCCGGAGCTGCGGCTCCTGGCCGGCGGGGCGCGTCGACCTCTTGCCTTTGGCGTTCGGCAACTGGGCCGTTGAGCCCCCGATCCGGTTGACAAGCCGGTTGACAAAGAACTGGCGTGGCGGGTCTTCGTCAGTCATGACGAGTCGATGCCGGCGCCGGACCGCCCACACGCAAACTGCGCTTAACCGCTTGGAAGACAGACAGAAAGACAACCGGTGTCCATTCAGGACACCGGCTGTCTCGAATCGGGCTAGCGGGATTTGAACCCACGACCTCTTGACCCCCAGTCAAGCGCGCTAGCCAAGCTGCGCTATAGCCCGTCTCGTGTTGTCGAACCGCGAGTCAGGGGCTCGCGGAGCGTACGTGGAACCGTACGCAGCGGACAGGGTGGGATTCGAACCCACGATACGGCTTTTGGCCGTATACAGCATTTCCAGTGCTGCTCCTTCAACCGCTCGGACACCTGTCCGTGGGGACGGGTAGGGTACCGGCGATGGCCCCCACCGACAAGGAGCAGATTGGATTGGCCGGGATTCTCGTGGTCGACAAACCCGAGGGCTGGTCTTCCTTTGGCGTCGTGGCGCGGGTTCGGCGTGCGGCCCGTGGGGCGAAGACGGGCCATGCCGGCACGCTCGATCCTCTGGCCACCGGCGTCCTGGTGCTCGCCCTCGGGCCCGCCACCCGCTCCATCGAGCGGTTGATGGCGACCGACAAGCGATACCGGACCGTGGTCGACCTCTCCGCGTTCACCACCACCGACGACCGCGAAGGCGAGCGCACCGAGGTGGCGGCCAGCCCTCCCGAGCGAGCGGCCGTCGAGACCGTGTTGGCTCGCTTTCGTGGCGTGATCCAGCAGGAGCCCCCCGCCTTCTCGGCGATGAAGGTCGGCGGCGTCCGCGCCTATCGCCTAGCCCGCGACGGTGCACCGCCGGTGCTCCCCCCTCGGCCGGTGCGCATCGATCGGCTGGAACTCCTCCGCTACGAGTGGCCACTCGCCGAGCTCGAGGTCCACTGCGGCAAGGGAACCTACATCCGCTCGCTGGCCCGAGACCTCGGCAAGGCGCTCGGGACGGGCGGGCACTGCGCGAGCCTGCGACGCACGGCCGTCGGTCCCTTCGACGAGTCGATGGCCAAACCCTTGGCCGACCTGCCGGCCCAGCTCGGGGCGAGCGATCTCGTTCCCCTCGCCGAGGCCCTGCGGATGGTCGAAGTTGCGGCCTCAGCCGGCGGTGGCTGACGGCTCGCTCGAAGTCGGCGTCCCGCTGGCCGAGGCCAGCTTGGCCGCCTTCTCCGCCCGGTCACGCAGGTGCACGTAGAGGAGAAGAAGCCCCATCCCGGTCAGGAGGAGGACGTCGGCGACGTTGAAGACCCAAGGGAAGACCTCGCTCGTCGCGTTCCCCGGCCAGCGCCAGCCAAAGGGCAGGTTCCAGCGCGGCAACATGTGCATGAAGTCGCGCACCGCTCCGTAGACGATCCGGTCGTAGAGGTTGCCGACGCCGCCAGCGAGGATGAGGGCGATTGCCACGTGGGCCAGATGCGAGCGGGCCCTAGTCCAGCGAGCGAAGACGAGGCAGGCCACGCCGATCGCAGCGACGGTGAAGGTGACCAGGAACTCTCGGCGGTTCTGGCCGATGCCGAACACCGCCCCGTGGTTGACCACCAAGCGGAAGTCGAGGAGGTCCCAGGGGAGGACGTGCATCCCCTCATGCCAAGGCAAGCGGAACGAGGTGTTGCCGGCCAGTTCCTCGTGTCGGAGCTCGATGGGCTGCCCGGCCACGCTCCGAAACGCCCAAGTCTTGCTGGCCAGATCGAGGGCGATGCCGAGGCTGAAGACGCCGATCAGCGTCACCCAAGCCACCGGCGACCGCCACGCCGGACGCAGATCCTCCGCAGGACGCGGGGCGGCGGCCGCGAGGGTCGGCGACCCGGCAGACTCAGGAGACGGCGTCGACATCGGCGGAACTGCTCAAGGCGATCGGAGTGGTGGCCGGCGGGCCGTCAGGACGCTCACCGCGGAGCCATGCCGCGCTCGACGAGCTTCGCCGCCTCGACCGTGTGCTTGGCCCACGGCTTGGCGTCGAGGCGGGACTTCGGAATCGGCTTGCCGGTGAGTTGGCACACACCGTAGGTCCGGTTCTCGATCCGGTTGAGCGCCGCGTTGATCTCGTCGAGCAGTTGCCGCTCGGTCTGGGCCATGCCCAGCGTGAAGTCCTGGTCGAAGGTGTCGGTGCCGATGTCGGCCATGTGCAGCGGCATGTTCGAGAGGTTGCCGCCGTTGGATCGGAGCGCTTCGTCTTCCAACCCGCTCAGCATGCCCGCGATCTGCCGTCGCTTGGCGAGGAGGAGGGCCTTGAAGTCGTCGAGCTCCTTCTTCGAGAGCTTGGTCTTGATCGTCGCGACCTGGATCTCGGGCTTCTCGGCTTCCTTCTCAGCCACCGGCTTGATCCGCTTCGGGGTCGGCAGGCCCTTGGTCGAGATCATGCGAACCCGACGCCCGTTGATGATCACGTAGCCCGAGCTGTCCGCCTGCGACGCGGCGGCGACGGCCGCCACCGACTTGGCGGTGGTGAGGTCGATGGGGCCCTTTTTCTTCTTCTCTGGCTTCGGGGCCTTCTCCGGCTTGGGTGGCTTCTCTGCCTTCGCTGGCGGAGCCTTGCCCGCGGCCTTCTTGTCGGCCGGCTTCTCCGATCCCTTCGGGGCGCCCTTCAGAGCGGGCGCCGCTGGGGTAGCGGGCTTGCCGGCCGCGGGCTTCGGGGCGACGCCATTCACCTTGGCCGGGCTTGCCGGAGGCGACTTCGCCGGGGTCGGCTTGCCAGGCGCGGTCGCGGCCGCCTTCCCCCTGGCCTGCGCGGGGTTCTGCGCGGGGCTCGGCGCGGGTGCCGGCTTGGGTGCGGGTGCACCCGGCGCAATCTTCGCGCTTGGCTTGCCCTTCGCGACCGCTGGAGCGGGTGCCTTCACCGCGGGAGGAGCCTTGGCCGGCGCCTTCGGAGCGGGCTTGGCAACGACCTTCGACGCCGGCTTCCCAGCAGGCTTTTGGGCCAGCTTTGGGGCGGGCTTCGGGGCCAGCTTTGGGGCGGGCTTCGCGGCCGGCCGTGGGGCGTCTCGCTTCTTGCTCTCTGGCTTCTTCGCCAACGCCGGCCTCTCCATCTTCCGGGAAGGAGGCGGACGACCCCCCTCAGGTGACACCGCCGCCTCTCCGGGAGCGACGCGGCGGGCTGAGTCGGTCGCCTTTCCTGACCGGTGCCGAACAAAACCGGGAGAAAGGGTGGCGAAGGATACGCGATAGCGGGGGTTCTCGTCAAAAGAACACCTTCCGCGCCCCGCTCCGGACCATCCTCCGGCCTCAGTTTCCGAGCTTTCGGCTGAAGGCCCCCATGGCCCGGAACTTCTCGTACCGCTGGCGGACGAGGGTCTCGGGGTTGATCCGGGTCAGCTCCCGAAGGCGATCCAGGATCCACGCTTGCAGCCGTTCCGCCATCGCCTTGGGGTCGCGGTGGGCCCCGCCCGGCGGTTCCGGGATGACCTCGTCGATGAGCCCGTTCTCGAGGTTCCGGCGGGCGGTCAGGGCCAGCTGTTCAGCCGCCCGGGTGTTGGTCTGCTCGTTGGCTTCCTTCCAGAGGATGGCGGCGCACCCCTCCGGGCTGATCACCGAGTACCAACTGTGCTCGAGCATGGCGATGCGGTCGCCGACGGCGATGCCGAGGGCTCCGCCCGAGCCCCCTTCGCCGATGACCACGCAGACGATCGGCGTCCTGAGCCGGCTCATCTCGAAGAGGTTTTCGGCGATGGCCTGGGCCTGGCCGCGCTGCTCGCTGCCGACGCCCGGGTAGGCCCCCTGGGTGTCGATCAGAGTCACGATCGGGAGCCGGAACTTCTCGGCCAGCTTCATCTTGAGGAGGGCCTTCCGGTAGCCCTCGGGGTTGGCGCAGCCGAAGTTGCACGCCACCCGCTCGGCCAAGGTCTTCCCCTTCTGGTGGCCGATCAGCATGACCTTCATCGAGCCGATCCGGGCAAACCCGCTGATGATGGCCCGGTCGTCCCCGAAGCGGCGGTCGCCGTGGAGCTCGCAGAAGTCCCGGCACATGTGCTGGATGTAGTCGGACGTCTGCGGACGGTGGGGATGGCGGGCCACGCGGACCGTCTGCCACGGCGAGAGGTTGGCGTAGGCCTTCGACAGGAGGCTGCTGCGGGCCTCTTCCAGGGCCCCGATCTCGTCCTTGAACTGCTCGGCGTCGGTTCGTTCGGCGAGGGCGTCGATCTGCTTCTCGATCTCGATGATCGGCTGCTCGAACTCGAGCTGGTAGGTCGCGCTGTATCCCGGGCGAGGCATGGCGAGGAGTATACCGGTGGCGAGAACCGCTCCCGCCCGCTGCGGAAACCGCGATACTCCCGCCGAGATGCCTCCGGCCCAGCCCTCCGCCGTGCCTGCCCACGCGATCCACCCGCCGCCCCGCCTGGCCGTCATCGGCTTCGGCAACATGGGAGCGGCGGTGGTGACCGGTGCTCTCGCCTCCCGGGTGCTCGAGCCGAGCGAGGTGCTCGTCGTCGAGACCGACGCCGCCAAGCGGAACGAGGCAGGACGCTTCGGGTGCCGGACGAGCGACGACCCGCGAGCCGCTGGGTCGGCTCGCGATGTCCTCCTCGCGGTCAAGCCACAGTCCTTCCCCGACCTCGCCCCGCAGCTCGCCGTGCGGGCCGGCCGGACCGTCTTCGTCTCGGTGATGGCCGGGCTCAGCGGCGAGCGCATCCTCGCCGCGATCGGCGGCACCGCATCGTCCACCCATGCCGTGGTGCGGGCCATGCCCAACACGCCCTGCAAGCTCGGGGTCGGCATGACCGCCATCGCCCTCGGCCACGGGGCGAGCGCGGCCGACGCTGGGCTCGCCGAGCAGCTCTTCGGTTCGGTGGGCCGCGTGGTCCGGGTCGACGAGTCGCTCCTCGACGCGGTGACCGCGATCAGCGCCTCGGGGCCCGCCTACCTCTTCCTGATGGCCGAGGCGTGGGAAGCCGCGGCCCACGACGTCGGCTTCGACCCCGCGACGGCACGGGCCCTCGTCCGACAGACGATCTTCGGGGCGGCCACCATGCTGCTCGACCCCGCAGTCGATGCCGCGGAGCTCCGCGCCGCCGTCACCAGCAAGGGCGGCACGACCGCGGCGGCGATCGCCGTGCTCGAGCGTCGCGAGTTCCACGACATGCTGCGTGAAGCGGTGGCCGCGGCTCGGGATCGAGGCCGCGAATTGGGCGGCCAGGAGCGAAGCTAGAAGTCGCGCCGCGAGAAGATCCAGGCGGCGAAGAGGAGGACCACCACCTCGAAGCCGATGCTCGTCCCGATCACCCACCACACCGAGCGCCCGTGCTCGTCTTCCGCCAAGCGATTGGCGACGTCGATCTCGCCGCGCTGCTCCTCGAGGCGTCGCCGGCGCCGGGCGGCGGGGTCGTTGGCGTTCGGCTCGGCGTCCTCGTCCGCCTGATCCATCTGCGAGAGCTCGCGCTCCACCGACTTCCGCTGCATGTCGGCGAAGAGGTCGCCTAGCGACTGGGCGGTGTCGTACTTGATGAAGCGTTGCAGCAATGCCGCCGTGGCCTGCGTCTTGGGCAGCGCCGTGTAGGTGGCGAGGAAGGCCCCGTGCCAGGTCTCGGCCGTGGCGAGGTTCTCGCGGGCCGCGGCGAGGTCCTTGCGGGTCGCCTCGAGCAGCCCGCGGGTCCGCTCGTAGAGGTTCGAGTTGTCCGAGTTCTCGCCCTTCGCCGCCAGTTCGTCGAGCTTCGCCTGGCGCCGCGTCTCGGCGGCCTCCAGACGCTCGGTAGCGAGGGTGAAGCCGATCCGGAAGCGATTGGCGACCTGCTCGCCGCTACTGACTGCGAAGAGGAGGAGCCAGAAGACGCCAGTCAGGAGGATCGCCGCGATCGCCGAGCGGGTGATGACGCCGACCAAGGCGACGATCGAATAGAGGTAGGAGTAGACGAGGACGACGAGCGGGACGGCCATGAAGAGGCCCCATTCCCAGCGATCGAGCCGGAACCCGATGCAGAGGAAGCTGCCCACGCAGAAGACGGCGACTTGGAGGAACGCGAAGAGGAGCGACCCCAGGTACTTCACGAAGAAGACCTTGGACCGCGAGAGGGGCTTCGACAACACCATGTCGACGGCCCCGTCGGCCAGGAAGTCGGGGAAGATCGAGCTGGTCGAGACGAGCCCGAGGGCCACCGCGATCCAGGTCAGCCAGAGGGAGACGATGACCGCGCTCAGGATCCCGGTGTAGAGGTCGCGGGCGATCGGGGCCCCGAGCCGGTAGGTGTCGCTCTCCACTGTCCACAATCCGAAGCCGAGCGAGACGCCCTTCTCGGTGAAGCCGATCGATCCGTAGACGAGGACGATCAGAAGATTGATGGCGAGCGTGATCCAGAAGAGCTTCCGGCTCAGGAGGAGACGCCACGAGTCGCCGAGGATCGCGAGGACCTGCATGTCAGTTGCTCCCCGCCTTGCCCGGCGCGGTCGGCGGGGCCTTCCCGATGGCAGCGCCGGGCGACGCGTCGCCCTCCTGCCGGATCGTCTCGATGAAGAGGTCTTCGAGCGACTGCCGCACCGGACGCATGCTGACGATGGTGACCCCGCGCGAGCGGAGGAGGTCGACCACCGGTTGGGCGGCGGCGGGCTCGACGCTGGCCAGTTCGATGCCGGCGGCGCCGTCCGGGGCCGGCGGGGCGGCCGTCGCGCCGAGCGAGGCGAGGGCGAGGCGGAAGCCCTCGTCGCTGGGCAGACCGGTGCAGAGGAACTCGTAGCGCCGCGATCGCTCGGTGAGGTCGCGGATCGTGCCTTGCCGGACCACGGTGCCCTTACTCATGATCGCGACCCGGTCGCAGACCATCTCCAGTTCGCCGAGGAGGTGGCTGTTCACGAACACCGTCTTGCGGCGCTCGCGGAGGGCGAGGAGGACGTCGCGGATTTCCTTGCG
>JBGAKK010000076.1:0-6511 GCA_044224425.1 Phycisphaerales bacterium | reverse complement strand
CGTCGGTCGGCTCGTCGAGGACGATGAGGTCGGGGTCGGCGACCAAGGCCACCGCCAGGCCGAGCCGCTGCCGCATGCCCTTCGAATAGCTGGCCACGGCCTGCTTGGCCCACGGGCGCATGCCGACGAGGTCGAGCAGTTCCTCGGTGCGGCGACGCCGGGCATCGCGGCGGACGAGCGAGAGGGCCCCGAAGTAGCTCATGGCCTGGGCCCCGTTCAGATAGCTCGGGAAGCGAAGGTGCTCGGGGAGGTAGCCGACCCGGGCCAAGGTCCGCTTGTGGCCGATCGGCATGCCGAGGAGGTTGCCCTCGCAGCGGGTCGGGCGGATCACGGTCATCAGGATCTTGACCAAGGTGCTCTTCCCGGCGCCGTTCGGGCCGAGCAGGCCGAAGATCTCGCCCGGGGCGACCTGCAGCGACACGTCGTGCAGGGCCCGGATGCGCCTCCGGTAGGTCTTGCTGGCGTGGCGGACGTCGATTGCCCAGCCGGCGCCGCCGCGGTCGCCGTGGGTTGTCGGTTCGGAGCTCGGCATGGTTGGCTCGGGGCTCGGCGTGGCGGGCACGGCGCCGGGCGGCCCGTAGTATTCCAGCGAATGTGGTCGCGTGCTGCCCGTGGTCCCGAGGACGAGCACCGCCGGGCGACGTCGCCCGAACCGGCGGCGGTGGCCGCGGTTCCCCCGCTGGTTCGGATCCTGCATCGGACTTTGCTCGGAACGCTGCTTGCGAGCTACTTCTTCATCGCCTTCTGCGCCAGCCGAGCCTTCTTGGGGGGCTGGGGGTTCCCCCTCCGCGTCCTTGTCCCGTCCCTTGTCGCCACCGTCGTCCTCGGCGTCTTCGTCTTCTGGCTGGCGCCGCTCGCCGACCTGCCGGACATGTGGTACCTCCACCGCCGACCGGCTCACCGCGCCGCCCGCGGCCTCTGCCCGCAATGCGGACACGCCCTGCCGCCCGGCGGATGCGGCTCCTCGCGCTGCCCCGAATGCGGGGGGACCGGCGAGACGCGGCCGCCCTGGCTCCTCTCCTGGCCGACCTTCCGCCGCTTCCTCCTGATCGAGGGGATCGCCCTCCTCGTCGGCTGCGCGGCCGGCATGGTCTGGCTGCGACTCGACGAGGCCGCCTTCGTGCGCGAGCAGGCCCGCTTTCGCGGCGTCTATGAGCGCCCGCGGGCCTGGCCAGCCGACTTCGCCAGCCTCCAGTTCACGGAGGAGTCCGGCTTCGGCTCGACCGCCATCCTCGAGGAGGCGGCCTTCACCAACCAGCCGCCGCGGCGCTGACCTCAGCCGCTCTTCTTCACGCCGCCGCTCGAGACGCCCGGACCCGACGGGCCCTTCGGCGCGGCGGGCAACGGGTACTGCGAGACGTACTCCGGCTTGAGGACGAGGTAGTAGAGCTTGCCGTCGTGGAATTGCCCGCCAGCCAAGAGCTCGGCTGCGCCGCCCACGCCCATGTAGATGTCGGCGCGGCCGGCGGCACGGATCGCCCCGCCGGTGTCCTGATCGAGCATGAAGCGGAGGAACTGCGACGGTCCGCCGGAGAGGGTCGGGGCCACGGTGTCGACGACGACCACCCCGCCGCGCGGGAAGATCTTCTTGTCGGTGGCCAAGGTCGCCTTCTCGTTGACCTTCACCCCGAGCGATCCGGCCGGCCAGTTCTTGCCGTCGTACTCAGTGAAGAAGACGTAGGACTCGTTCTGCTTCATGAGTTCCTCGACCTGGGCCGGGTGCTCCTTGTAGTAGGCCCGGATGGCCGAGAGGGAGAGCTTCTCGCGGGGGATGGCACCGGCCTCGACCAAGGCCTTGCCGAGGCCGCGGTACTCGCGGTCGGTCTTGCCGGCGTAGCCCACGTACATGATCGAGTTGTCGGGGAGGAAGATCTTGGCGCTGCCGTTCACCTGGATGATGTAGGCGTCAAGCGAGCTCTCGACCCACACCAGCTCGGTGCCGGCGAACATGTTGCTCGACTCGATCTCGGCCCGGGTCGGCCACGGCTGCAGCGAGCCCTCCGGCATCTTGCGGCCCTTCGGCTCGCCGCTGACCGGATCGGTGACCAGGTCGGCAGGCCGCTTGTAGAGCGGGAAGCGGAAACGGTCGGTCTTCGTCTTCGAGCCCTTGAACTCGGGCGAGAAGTAGCCGGTGAAGAGGACGTGGCGGTCGGGGTCGTAGCCGACCGACTGCCAGACATCGAACAGCTGGTCGATCTTGCCCTTGAACTCGTCGGCGCTGGTCGAGGAGGTGAGGGCCTCCTTGAAGGCGATGATGCTGGACCCGGCCTGGTCGTGGGTGGCCACGACCTCGGTGGTCGACTGGTTGTAGAAGGGGAAGAACTGCTTGCTGGACGGCGCCTGGAACCAGCGGACCGACTGGTCCACGGCCATCGACAGGAAGACGTCCTTGTTGGCGTAGGCGGCGGCGTAGTCGGGCTTCGGGTCGTTCGGCCCGAGCTTCACGAGGGCCGGGCCGTTGGTCTCGGCCCAGGGGTCTGCCTTCTTGGGCTCCTCGATCTGCTTGGTCTTGCAACCGGCAGCGAAGGCCACGGAAAGGGCGGCGAGGAGGGTGAGGGAACGGGTGGCGAGGAAACGCGGCCGGCGCATGGGGCGAAGCTCCGAGGGGACGCTGCGATATCGGCGAGGAGCGTAATGGCGTCCGAGAAATGCCGCCATCCCTATGGCGGGGCAGCCCGACCCGAGTCAAGATGTGGTGGACGGACGTCCGCCGGCGGCTCCGGCATTCGCCGGAATGCCGGCTGCCAAGACCAGGGATGTTGGCGTTCGCCGGTATACTCGACCGATTCGACCGTTGGTCGCTTGTCGCCCGACCCGTGGCCGCCCGCCGCCCCTCGCCCGAGCTGGACAGCCCGGGCGCTGCGAGACGGCCGAGCGACGACCAATAGAGGAAGGACTCCGATGGCCCTCTTCAGCCTGACTGCCGCTTCCAGCCTCTCCGGCACGACCCCGACCCTCGCCATCTTCGGCCTGCCGGGTGGCATGGAGTGGATCATCATCCTCGTCCTCGGCCTCCTCCTCTTCGGGCGCCGCCTCCCCGAGGTCGGCCGCAGCCTCGGCCAAGGCATCGTCGAGTTCAAGAAGGGCCTGAAGGGCGTGAGCGACGAGGTCGAGCAGGCTGGCCGCGGCCAGCAGCAGATGACCGACCAGTCCACGGCCGACGCCAGCCGCCGCATCGAGCAGCAGCGCGACGCGACCAAGGTGAGCTGAGTACCGGGCGATCCGCCCATCCACCGCTGACTTCCTCGCCCCCGACGGTTCCGACCGCCGGGGGCGTTCGTTAGGCTGAAGGTCCCCGCACGCTGCACCCGGCCCGACGATGCCCATCACCCTCCCCCGCTTCCCTGCCGCCTGCCTCGCCCTCGCCGTCCTGCTCGCTGCCGCACCGGCCGCAACCTTGGCGAATCCAACCCCGGGTCCGAAGGACGAAGTGGCCCACGCCCTCGGGCGGCCCTCGACCAAGTCGGCGCTCGACGAATACGTGCAGGGCTCGAAGGAGCGCACGCTCGAGGCGGCCAAGGCCAAGGGGATCAGCCTGCCCGCCGACTTCCTGGCCTGGATCGACAGCGACCGGCTGCGGCGGGAGACGGTGTACGGTTGCCGCAAGGACCCGTTGCCCGTCCTGCTCGGGCTGCGCTCGCTCGAGATCGACCTGGGGCCCGAACTCGTCCGCCGCGACTATCCGCAGCTCGCCCTCGCCTTCGCCATCCAAGGTTCCTACGACGGGCCGAAGAAGAAGGCCTCGGGCTGGAACGACGGCGACAAGGGCGACGCTGCCAGCGCGTGGCTGCCCGACGTCGGGCCTCGCCCGCGGCTGGTCCTCCAGGTCCCCGGCGATCCGCGGGTGCCGGTCGACACCAAGGACGCGGCGCGGACCCTCGATCGCGACGACCACATCATCAACTTCCTGGAGGACCACGAGGAGATCGAGGTCGAGGTGCCGAGCCAGGAGTTGCCGCCGCTCGAATACGACGAGAAGGGCGTGGCCAAGCCGCAGGGGAAGCCGGTCACGGTGATGAAGAAGGCGCGGCGGAAGCCGCTCGGGGCGGACGTGATCGCCTCGCCCGAGCTGCAGGCCGAGTTCAACGCCTACCTGGCGGCCCACGGGCATCCCGAGGTGGCCATCGACTGCGGCGATCACCTTGTTAGCTGGTACTCCACGGCGGCGATCGGCGAGAAGGAGCGGCGGGAGAAGATCGCCGCGGCCCACGAGCTCTTCCACGCCGCGTACAAGGCCAAGGGCCGCATGCCAGCCGAGCGCGATGCCCCGCCGACGGCCGCGGAGTCGATGGCCTGGTTCGTCCGCAACGACCGCCATCCCTTCAGCGCCGCGCAGCGAGCCGAGCGGCACTGGCCGATGTTCCCCCTCGATGCTCCGTGGCCGGTGCTGCTCATGCTGGCGGCCGACGACCAGCCGCTCCGCGAGCGGGAGGAGATCTGGGCCAAGTTCCGCGACCAGGGCGAGTTCAAGACCTACGGCGAGTACATCGGCGACATCGCCCAACAATTCGACATGCAGTCGGCGCGGCGGGTCAGCCCCTTCGCCTTCAGCTACGGCTCGATCGAGATGATGTGGAAGGACGGCGGGGTGTGCGGCACGATGGGGAACATCGGGGCCCGCACCTACCGGATCTGCGGCGTGCCGGCCTCGACCGCGGGACAGCCCGGCCACTGCGCGATGGTCTTCATGGAGCACGATCCGAAGACCGGCGAGTACCGCTGCAAAGGCGGGCAGTACGCGACAGGCGGCGACGAGGTGACCTCGGTCCACGCCAACTGGAACTACGACGACGCCGGGCCGCGCAAGCCGATGGTCTTCCACCAGGCTGTGGCGTGGGCGGTGACCAGGGACTTCCCAGGCTTCGTCGACTCGCTCGTCTTGCGCCAAGCGTGGGAAGGGCTCGATAGCGCGACGAAGGCCAAGCGCTGCGTCGACCTGGTCGAGGAGGCGATGGAGCTCAGTCCTTTCGCCTTGCCGGCGATCGAGGCGGCGATCGGGGCGGCGGACCAGCCGGCCAAGGCGATCGCAGCGCTCGACGCCTTCAACGAGCGGTTCGCACGGGTGGCGAAGCCCGAGGAGTACGGGCTGTACCGGAGCACGGTGCGCGACCTGGCCCACGCCCGCGTGCTCGCCCTGCCGGCGCCGACCGAGCGTGCCGACCTCGAGCGGCTGCTCACCGACCTCGAGCGGCAGGAGTGCGCCGACGCCAAGCTCCTAGCCCGCACCTGGCAGGCCCTCGACGGGAAGGAAGGTTTCACCAAGCGCTGCGTCGAGGCGGCGGAGCGTTATCTCGCCTCCCCAGAGCGGGCGAGGAACAAGAAGACGTCGCAAGCCTTCGCCGCCAAGGTGAAGGCCTGGGAGAAGAGCGTGAAGGGCCGCGAGAACAAGGCGGCGTGGGCCAAGGCCATGCTCGAGGTCTTCCGCGGCAAGGAGACGCTGACCATCAAGGGCAAGGAATCGCGGGACCCGACGGTCGAGATCCTCGAAAAGGCCGCCGGCGACCCGCCCCCCGCCACCGGCTGACCGCCACGCGCGCCAGCCCGCTGCCCCGCTCCAGCGCCCGCCAAGGGGGATGACTTCCGCCCGCCCCCACGATAAGATCCCCCGTTCCCTCGGGCGATTAGCTCAGCTGGCTAGAGCGCACGGATCACACCCGTGAGGTCGAGGGTTCGAGTCCCCCATCGCCCATTTCCGACAAGTAGCGCTGAGTCCGCGAGTTGCGGACCCCCACCCATCCCGGGTGGCGCAGCACAAGGCCGATTTTTCCGCGACCTCAGGTCGCGGAACTCGGATTGGAGCCGCGAGCGATGCCGCAATCGAAGACCCGCCAGCCACCCAAGCTGTACGAGAAGAGAGGCCACGGAACCGTCACGTTGACGGACCGCGTGACCAAGGTGCGCACCGAGTACTGGCTCGGCCCGTGGGATGAGCCCGCGACGCGCGAGGCGTACCACCGCCTCATCGCGGAGTGGGAGGCCACTGGCCGGCGGCTCCCCGACCGGCCGGCGCCACCAGGCCGGCGCGACCCGGGCCGGCCCGCCAAGCTCACCGTGGCCGCGCTCCTCGACGCCTACTCGGCATGGGCGAGCGAGAACTACACCGCCTCCGAGGTCTCGACCATTGCCCAGGTCACTCGCATCGTGCGACGGATGTTCGGCACGACGCCGGCGGAGGAGTTCGGCCCGAACAAGCTCCGCCTCGTGCGCGAGGCGATGGTGTCGGGCGATCAGCACGCCACGCCGCCGAGAAAGGCGTGGTCGCGGAAGCACGTCAACGGCCAGGTGCACCGCCTCTGCTCGTTCTTCAGGTGGGCGGCGTCGCACGAGATGCTCCCGATCACCGTCTACCAGCAGCTCAAGTCGGTGCCGTCGCTGAAGCGTGGCCGATGCGACGCTCGCGAGTCCGAGCCCGTGCGCCCGGTCGATGAGGCGTGGGTGCACGCGGTGCGGCCCTTCGTGAGCAGGCAGGTCGAGGCGCTGATGCTGCTCCAGCTCTTCACCGGCGCCCGCG
>JBGAKK010000075.1:0-22303 GCA_044224425.1 Phycisphaerales bacterium | reverse complement strand
GGAAGAACCCAGAGTGCCGCGGAGGCGCAGAGAGCGCGGAGCCGTCGCGGAGGAAGGCAAAGAAGGCAGGGTGGCCGTCCGCGCGGCGACACCGTCGCTTGGGATCGAGCGTCCCATGCGGCCCGACCCGAAACCCCAATTCCCTGTCTTCCTCTGCGAGGACTCTGCGGCCTCTGCGACTCTGCGGCAATCCGATCCCCAGCCGCCCGACCCGCCCAACGCTGAACCCACAAAACACGGCCTCCCCACCTCCCACCCAGGAACCGGGCCGCCGCTCTCGCGTACGCTCGGGGCATGCTCCGGCCTCTCGTTGCTGACGTCGCCTTGGCTCTCCTCCCGCTCGCGGCGGTTGGCGGTGCGGTGGTGGGCGGGCTGACCGTGCGGCGGTGGCCGCGGTGGGCGAAGGTCGGCGCGGGCCTCGCCTGCGCGTTCCTTGCCGTGCTTCCCCTCGCAGGGTTGGCCGGGGCCCGCGGGGCTCGTGTCTCCGAAGTCGCCTCGTTCCTCGGCGGGGTGACCATCCTCGAGGGGCTGCTCGCGGTCTTCCTCGTCTCGGTTGCCCTCGGCGCCCCCAAGCGGTCGATTCGGGCCAGCATCCTCGTCTTTGTCCTCGTCGTCGCCGGCGGCGTGGTGATGGCGGAAGGGGCCAGCCCGCTCCTCTGGCGCTACGGCCACGAGACGATGTGGGCGAACCGGCCGGATGGACTGGGGCGCGTGCGGCAGTCGACCGGAACGACCTGCGCCGCGGCGAGCGGGGCGATGCTCCTCGACCGCTACGGCATCGAGGCCAGCGAGGGCGACGTGGCCTACGCGGCCGGGACCTCGTTCTTCGGCACCGACCAGTTCGAGCTTGCCCAAGGGCTCGGCTCGCTCGCCTCGGCCGAGGGTCGCGCCGCGTTCGCCACCTACGACGAGTGCGTCGCCCTCGGCCGGCCCTTCATCGCCTACATCCGGACCGACTTCGGGCGCCACGCCATCCTGGTCGACGAGATCGACGCCCAGGGCGTGGTGGCCGTCGATCCCCAGTTCGGCGGCGTGACGAACTACACCCGCAGCGAGTTCGAGCGGGTCTGGTCAGGGATCGCGGTGTGGGTCGACCGGCCTCAGGACGGCGAGCGGAACAAGTAAAACCCGAAGCCCAGCGTGTCGCGGCCGTAGCGGCGATAGGCATCGCGCCAGGTGCGGATCCGCTTGGCGAAGAGGTCGCGGTCGGGGTCGTCGGGATGTTGGGCCAGATGCCGCTCGACGCCGGCGAGGTAGAGCCCTTCGTAGTGGTCCCACTCCTCGACCGACGCGGTGCAGGAATAGATGGGCTGGAGGCGGGCGGTGAGGCCGAGGGCTTCGTTGTCGCCGTGGCTGCCGTAGTCGTCGGGCTGGGCCCCGAGGAAGGCGAGGTAGCTCGGATCGGGCTGCTTCCGCCAGTAACCCTCGCCGACCAAGAGGAGTCCGCCCGGGCGGACCAGTCCCGCCAACGAGTGCAGGCCCGCCCGGTAGCCGCCGAAGGCGTGGGTGGCCCCGATGCAGGCGACGAAGGCGAACTCGTGCCGACCAAGCGGCAGGTCGGCAACGGTCGATTGGTGGAAGGTGATGCGCTCGGCGACGCCCGCGGCGCTCGCCGCCTTTTTTGCAGCGTCGATGAAGGCGGGGTTAGGATCGACGCCGACGCCGCGGAGCCCGAGGCGGCGCACCGCGTCGATCAGGAAGGCCGCCTTCCCGCAGCCGACATCGATGGCTTTGTCATCGCGGGCCACGGCCTCGGAACGGGCGATCACCTCGAGGAGGGTCGCCGCCTTTCCTTCGCCCAGCGGCGAGGCGTAGCGGTGGTCGCTGTGGGCAATCGTCGTGAAGCGGAAGGGATCGGCTGTCGCCACCGTCATCGTGCACCTCGTCGCCGTCAGGCCGTCCAGTCCCCCGCGTAGCGCACGCCGTAGGAGGCTCCGTCGCGCTCGGCGAGGTTGTGGAGCCGCTTGGCGATCTGCCGGAGATGGAGGGCATCGTGGGCCGCCCACGAGGCGAGCAGCATGCCCGCGTGCAGGGGGCCGAACTTGGGATGTTCGAAGGCCGCCGACCAGTCCGCGGCGCCGAGGGAACGGAGCCAGGCCACGCTCGCGGCCCGCTCGTTCTCGAAGTCCCGGAGCGTTGCGGCGATGTCCCGCGATTGGTACCCGCGGCGTTCCGCGACCCGCTCGAGGTCGAGCGGCGGCCAAGCCTTGGCAGGATCCTCGAGCGTCGAACGGATGCGAGGGCGGAAGTCCTCGCGCTCCTCGTCCAACAGGTGGCAGGCGATCTCGAGGATCGACCAGTGCTCGGGGGCGGGCCTCCAGCGGAGGTCGTCGGGCCCGACCACCGCCACCGCGGCACGCAGGGCGGCGGGGAAGCGCTCCAGCCGATCGACGATCCGGACGGCCTCGACCATGCGCCGAATGCTACAGAAAAAGGGGAGCCGCTCGATGAGCGGCTCCCCGTGGGTCAGGTCCTGGTCGCGATCGGCGTGAACGCCGACGATTCCGCGGGGATCAGGGCGTGACAGCCTTCTGCAGGTTGACCCGGCCGGAGCCGAGCTTGCCTGCGTAGGAGGGGTTCAGGGCATCGATGCTGTCGGTGGTGGTGCGGACCTTGTCCCAGACCTGGGTGCGGGTCCAGGTCGGGTTCTTGCTCCACACCGCGCCGGCCACGCTGGCCACGAGCGGTGTGGCCATCGAGGTGCCGCTCAGCGAGGCGACGTAGTCGCTCGAGGGAGCGGCATGGTTGTGGTAGGTCGAGTAGATCGCGTTGCCCGGGGCGGAGATGTCGACCCAGGTGCCGTAGCTCGAGAAGCTCGCCTTCTTGTCGTTCTGGTCGGTGGCGGCGACGGAGTAGACGTCGCTCCGCGAGCAGAGGTAGTCGGCGGTCTGGTTGTTGGAGTTGCCGGCGGCCTTGAAGACGAGTCCGCCTGCGTTGATGAAGTAGGTCACGGCGGTGCCGAGCCCGCCCGAGTTGGACGAGCCCCACGAGCAGCTCGCGACCTTGGCCCCGTTGTTGGCCGCGTAGTAGAAGGCGCTCGCTGCGGCGGCCATGCTCACGAAGCCGACCTCCTGGCCTTGGTACTTCGCCGAGTGGCCGACGCGGCAGCACATGACCTTGACGCCGTTTCCGGTCGTCGAGTTGCTGCCGTTGCCCCAGCCGCCGGCGGCGCTGGCCACGGCGTAACCATTGTTGTTCATGGCCCCGACGATGCCCGAGCAGTGCGTGCCGTGGCCGTTGAAGTCGCGGGGGTCGTTGTCGGCTCCGGTGCAGTCCTCGCCCGAGTAGCAGGTCCAGACCGGCGAACTGACGAAGTCCCAGCCCACCCAGTCGTCCACGAAGCCGTTGCTGTCGTCGTCGACGCCAGCGGTCCCGTTCTTTTCCGCTGCGTTGATCCAGATGTTGCCGTCGGTGCCGTTCGGGCTCGCGTAGCTCGCCCCGGAGCCGCCGAGGTCCTTGTGGAAGTAGCGGACGCCGGTGTCGAGCACCGCCACGATGGTGTTGCCCGAGCCGGTCCAGCTGTCCCACGCCTCGGGGGCGTCGATGTCCTTGTCGTTGGTCTGGTTCAGGAACCACTGGCTGGCGTAGTTGCCGTCGTTGGGTGTCGCGGCGACCGGATGGAGCCCGATCTCCTGCACCTCGCGCACGAAGGCCGAGCCCTCGAAGCCCGTCATCGCATCGGCCAGGGTGGTGAGGCTGAGGTCGACCGAGAGGACGAACCAGCCCGACATGTCCACGCCGCCCCGCAGCATGTCGCTGAAGGGTTCGGAGCCGACGAAGAGCTGGCGATAGGACACCACGCCGTTCTGGGCGGCGAGGTCGTCGATTGGCTCGAAGCCGGTGATGCCGAGGTCGTAGCCTTGCATGGCCCGGATGACGGCCGCCGCCTCGGGGGTGAACTGGACCACGAACTCGTCCGGCACGATGAGCGGCGTCGCAGCGACCTGCTCGCCGTCGATCGCGGCCGCGTTGAGCTCGCGCTGCATGGCGATGTCGAGTTGCGGCTGCCGGGCCACGCGGGCCACGAGGGCATCGCCTTGCGGGGCCGGATCGGAGGCGAGCAGGGCGGTGGCGAGGCCGAGCGGAGCCAGCGGGACGAGCGACACGAGAGTCTTCATACGCGGTCTCTCCTTGGGTGAAAGCGGATGTCGGACGCGAACCACGGTGCGATCGAGACACCGTTCCCGGGTCAGGCCGGGAACGGACGTGGACGGATGTTTGCCGGACGCGAGGCGTGGGCGAACCACAACTGCGGGTGGCGTAGCGATCGGCTGCTGCGCGCCCATTCATCCCGATCTGGTTCTCGACGCCACCCCAAGGCATCGGAGGAACGATCGACTGGTCCTCTGGTGTCCGCGCCGCGGCCTGCCCACACGCATGGGCGGTGCGCCGCGGGCCCGCCTACCCCCACGAGAGGCAATCGACGGGCATCGGACCCCCCAAACCTACCGCCCTCTCGCGGCGGCCGGAAGAGGAAAAATCGCCAGCTCGTCCGAAATCGCCCGGGGCGCCGCCGCGACCGGGGCACGCACCCCAAGCCAGTATCATGGCCGCCCCACTTGTCTCTCCATCCCCCAAGCGCGGGAACCCCCCAATGTCCAACGTCAAGACCATCGCCATCATCGGAGCCGGCACCATGGGCTCCGGCATCGCCCTGACCGCGGCCCAGAGCGGGATCGCGGCCGTCCAGATCGACGTCTTCCCGGCCGCCCTCGAGAAGGCCAAGTCCTACCACCAGAAGACCCTGGCCCGGGCCGTCGAGAAGCAGAAGATCACCGCCGCCGACGCCGAGGCCGCCACCAAGCGGATCACCTACGTCAGCGACATGAAGGACGCCAAGGACGCCGACTGGGTGGTCGAGGCGGCCACCGAGCAGGTCGAGCTCAAGAAGAAGCTCTTCAAGACCATGCAGGAGACGTTCCGCAAGGACATCGTCCTGGCCACCAACACCTCGAGCATCTCGATCACCGACATCGCCAGCGTGGTCGGGGCCGACGCCCATCGGGTGATCGGCATGCACTTCTTCAACCCCGTGCCGGTGATGAAGCTGGTCGAGGTCATCAGGGGCCTCGCCACCAGCGAGGAGACGACGCAGCGGACGCTCGACCTGGCCAAGGCCATGGGCAAGACCCCGGTCCCGGCCAACGACCGGGCCGGATTCGTCTCCAACCGCGTCCTCATGCCCCTCATCAACGAGGCCTTCTACGCCTGGATGGAGGGCGTGGCCAAGCCCGAGGACATCGATCAGATCATGCTCCTCGGCTGCAACTTCCCGATGGGCCCGCTGCGCCTCGCCGACTTCATCGGCCTCGACGTCTGCCACGACATCATGATGGTCCTCTATCGCGAGCTGGGGAACCCCAAGTTCTTCCCCTGCCCGCTGCTCCGGCAGATGGTCCAGGCCGGCCGGCTTGGCGACAAGAGCGGCCGCGGGGTCTACGACTACGCGAAGAAGTGACCGCGGCCGGCAGGCTCGGAATCCAACACTTCGCGCTTCCCGCTCGGGCGGCCGGCGGTTAGGCTGCGCCCAAAGCGTGTCCCCCGTCCGGTGGCGGGGCGGTCCGATCGGCAAACAGGTGGTGGGGCCCGCGGGCCGCGCCGCCAGCGGGAGGTGCGTCATGCGAGGAGTCGTTGGGGCCTTGGTCGGCTCGGTCATCGGCGGGGCGCTGGGGGCTGCCCTGTGGGCGGCGGTCGCCTACTTCACGAACTACGAGGTCGGCTTCATCGCCTGGGCCATCGGAGCCATGGCCGGGGCCGGGGCGTTCGTGGGCAGCGGCCGCCAAGGCGGTGCGGCCTGCGGAGGCATCGCCGTCCTGGTCGCCTTGGCCGGGATCGCTGGCGGCAAGTACGCCGCGATCGAGCTCAACGTGAGCGACGTCACGGTGAAGTTCGAGAAGGACCTCGAAGCGGAGATCGCGAAACGGCACAACGACGTGCCGATCTGGATCGCCTATGTTGCCGATCGGGTGGTCGAAGAACGCGAAGCGGACGGCAAAAAGGTGGAGTGGCCGGGCGGCGCTGCTCCTGAGGATCCCCAAGGCGAATCCGACTACCCGAAGGACGTCTGGAAGGACGCCACGGCGCGGTGGGACGCGATGTCGGAGACCGACCAGGAAGCGTTCAAGCACGGGACCGAGGAGTCCTTCCGGGCCCATGCCAAGCAGCTCATGCGGGCCGAGGCGGGTTCGGCGGCAAATCAGGCGTTCTTCTCGAGCTTCGGCCTCTTCGACCTCCTGTGGGTCTTCCTCGCCGTAGCCAGCGCCTTCCGCATCGGCTCGGCGGGCAACGAACAGAGCTGACGGTTCTCGGCCCGCCCGCCCCTCGGCCGCCTGCGCGGTCCGCCGCAAGCTCCCGCTACCATGGGCCATCCTCGGCCGCGGGAGAGGGATTCTCTGCGCAGCCACCGAGGGTTGACGACCATGTCCAGGCCCACCACCACCCACGCCGCCGTTTCCGCCCCGACCACCAAGCCCGCCGGCTCGAAGCCCGCCATCGACCCGGAGACGGTGACCATCTCTGGCTATGTCGTCGGTGAGCGATACGGCCCCGACGCGGTGGTCACCGCCGACCCCAAGGACCCGGCCCGCACCCACCCGCGGATCGGCGAGCCCGGCGTCTTCCCGTACACGCGCGGTGTGCACAAGACCATGTACCGCGACCGGCTCTGGACCATGCGCCAGTTCGCCGGCTTCGGCTCGGCCGACGACACCAACAAGCGTTTCAAGTACCTGCTCGGGAACGCCAAGGGCACCAAGGCCAACACCGGCCTCTCGACGGCCTTCGACCTGCCGACCCTCATGGGCCGCGACTCCGACGACCCGCTCTCGGCCGGCGAGGTCGGCCGCTGCGGCGTGGCCATCTCGACCATCGAGGACATGCATCGCCTCTACGCCGACATCCCGATCGGCGAGGTCACCGTCTCTCAGACCATCAACGGCCCGGCCTGCGTGATCTGGGCCATGTACCTGGCCATGGCCAAGGAGCGGGGGATCGACTGGAAGACGGTCGGCGGCACCCTCCAGAACGACATCCTGAAGGAGTTCCACTCCCAGAACGAGTTCATCTACCCGCCGGAAGCGAGCGTGAAGCTGGTGGTCGACACCATCGAGTTCGCCTCCCAGCACCTGCCGAAGTGGAACTCGGTCTCGATCTCGGGCTACCACATCCGCGAAGCGGGCTCGACGGCCACCCAGGAGCTCGCCTTCACCCTGCGCGACGGCATGGAGTACGTCGAAGCCTGCGTCAAGCGCGGCCTCGACATCGACGCCTTCGCCCCGCGGCTCAGCTTCTTCTTCAACAGCCACAACGAGTTCTTCGAGGAGATCTGCAAGCTGCGGGCCGCCCGGCGGATCTGGGCCACCGCCATGCGGGATCGCTACCACGCCAAGAAGGACCGCTCGTGGCTGATGCGGACCCACGTGCAGACCGCCGGCTGCTCGCTCACCGAGCAGCAGCCCCTGAACAACATCGTCCGCGTCGCCTACCAGGCCCTGGCCGGCGTCCTCGGCGGCTGCCAGAGCCTGCACACCGACTCGATGGACGAGACGCTCGGCCTGCCCACCGAGACGGCCGTCCGCGTGGCCCTTCGCACGCAGCAGATCCTGGCCCACGAGACCGGCGTCCACCGCACCGTCGATCCGCTCGGCGGCTCGTGGTTCGTCGAGGCTCTCACCGACCGCATGGAAGCCGACGCCAACGCGATCATCCGCGAGATCGACGACATGGGCGGCGTCGTGTCCGGCATCCACAAGGGCTACTTCCGCCGCTCGATCGCCGAGGCCAGCTACCGGTTCGGGCAGGAGATGGAAGCGGGGGACCGCATCATCGTCGGCGTCAACGCCTACCCCGAGGGCAACGAGGACAAGCAGGTCGACATCCTCGAGATCCCCCACGAGGTCGAGACCGTGCAATGCGAGCGGCTGGCGGCCTTCCGCCGGAACCGCGACAAGGCGGCCGTCGCCCGGGCCCTCGACCGCATTCGCGATGCGGCCCGCAAGGACCAGAACGTCATGCCGGCCCTGGTCGACGCCGCCCACGACAAGTGCACCCTCGGCGAGATGGTGCAGGCCATGGCCGACGTCTTCGGACGCTATTCAGGCGGTCCCGAATGGTGACAGAGTCGACCTGAGCGGCAATCAGGCCGGGTCGAGCAACGGGAACCGCATCCGCAGGAGCGACGGGATCGGCGGGTATTGGACGGTCAGCCGCCAGCACTGGAAGCGGTCGAGCGACCAACCCACGCGGGCGGCCGCGGCGGCCAGCATCTCGGCGTAGCGCGGCATGATCGGCGAGGCGAGGCACTGCTGCCCGCTGCCGAGGAATTGCGGTGCGTCGTAGAGCGGAAGCTGGTCGCGGGTCCACTCGTGCGGGGCCGTGTTGTCGGCCGAGAGCATGCTGTGGAGCGAAGCCTCGGGCGGCATGCGGAAGCCCAGCGACTGGTCGATGAGGAGGTCGATCTGGGCCGTCTCGACGGGAGCGAAGAGCCGGGTCGGATGGTCGCCGTAGCGGTCGACCTCGTCTCGGTAGGCCGACGCCACGTTGCGCTCGATCTGTCCGTAGACGTAGTCCGCGCTGTGAGCCCGACCGACCGGTCCTTCGGGCACTTCGTAGATGGCACCGAGCCGCGTGGCGATCTTGCGGAGCGGGGGCAGGTTGGGCCGGCAGAACTCGGGAAGGAGCGGGATGCCCTGGGCTCCGTTGGCCGCGCCGTTCGTCAGCGGGAAGAACGGCTCGCTCGCCACGTGGAGCGGCGACCCGTCGTCGCGGTAGAGCTCCTCCTGGAAGATGGTCGTGCGAGACGCTTCGCGCAGGCGACGGAAGCCCAGCAACCCGCCGATGAAGGCGAGGTCGAGGCGTCCCGGCTTGCCCGACGTCGGGGCGGCGAAGTAGGTGGCGAAACGGGCTCGGGCCCGCAGGCCCCAGATCGCGCTGTTGCCTTGGAACGCGAGTCGCCGCGCCGCCTCGTCGCGCTCGGCACGATCGGCGGCGGGCAAGAGCTCGGTGGCCATCAGCTCGAGCGTGGCCCGATCGTCGGCATGGGTCGCGACGAGCTGGTCGAAGGCCCGAAGCGCTTCCCGCACCCGGGTGATCGCCGCCTCCGGCGTCGAGACCTTGGCCGCTGCGCGCAGCAGGATCTCCATCCCGCTCTCCCCTGGCACCATGGGCAGGGACGCGACGGGATCGGTGGCGGTCGCCAAGCGAGCGACCTTCCACGCCAAGGTCTTGTCGAGACCGAGGTGGCGGGCGACGTGTTGGGGGCGAGACGGATCGGCGCCCGACTCGACAAGCAACTCCCGCAAGGCCGTCCGGAGATCCCCGAGGACCGTGCGTAGCTGCGTTTCGAAGTGCGGTGTCGATTCCGCCTCGAGGGATGCCGAGGGGCCTCGTGCGGACAGCATTGGGCGGAAGCCTACCGTACGATCCGCGGTCGTGCGCACCGGGATCGTCTCCCGCGCCCTCGGGAGTTGGGCGAGACCACGCATGCCGGCATCGAGGACACCAGGCCTGCGACACGTTCTCCGGCAACGCCGATGGCTGTTCCGGATTGGCGGCTGCGGCATCGCGGGCGGCGTCGTCGCGCTCCAACTCGCCCTCTTCCGCGATGTGCTGAACGACACGCCGGTCGTCTATCAGCGGCCCCTCGATCCCGCTGCCGACATCGCTTGGCTGGACCGGAACATGCCCCCGGATCTTCTCCAGCAATTCGTGGTCGACGCCGGCTACACCGGATGGAGGCTCAACGGGACCAAGCGGGACGCCGCGCGCTTGGGCGAGGAGGCCACCGACCTCGTCTTCTACCGGCGTGATTCGCGGACCGTGGACCGCTCGCCGGAGGGAACGGCGACCGTGCACCGGCTCCGCCGCGGGTGGCCCTTCACCTGCCTCGAAGGCTCGCTCTGGCAGGCCCCATCGAGCGCCGAGCCGAGCGGACGGAGGATGGCGGTGATGGCCGCAGGCTCCTCTCGGCCCCTCGCCTTCCCCTTCGGCATCGTGTGGGGCGGGCTCCTTGCCGACGCGGCGATCTTCGGGGCCGTGCTGGTGGCCCTGTCAGCCGTACCGCAGGCCGCCGAACGCTGGGCCCGCGACCGGGCCGGCCGCTGCGCCCACTGCGGCCAGCTCCTGGCCGGGGCGACGCGCTGCCCGGAATGCGGGTTCGAGCGGGGCTCCGAGTAACATCGCCGGCCCATGGCTCCGCCCTCGATCAAGCTCCAACCGCCCAAAGGCACGCGCGACTGGTTTCCTGCCGAGATGGCCGTGCGTCGCCACATCGAGGCGGCCTGGCGTTCCGCCTCGGTCGACTCGGGCTTCGAGGAGATCGACGGGCCGACCTTCGAACACCTCGAGCTCTACACGGTGAAGAGCGGCGAGGGGATCGTCAACGAGCTCTTCTCCTTCACCCGCGCCGGGGGCGACGACACCTACGCCCTGCGGCCGGAGTTCACCCCGACCTTGGCCCGCATGGTGGCCTCGAAGGGGGCCCAGCTTCCCCAACCGGTGAAGTGGTTCTGCCTTCCGAGCATGTTCCGCGCCGAGCGACCGCAGCGCGGCCGGCTCCGCGAGTTCATGCAGTGGAACGTCGATCTGGTCGGCGTGGGCGGAGCGGAAGCCGACGCGGACGTCATCGGCGCCGGCCTGCTCGCCCTGGAGCGCCTCGGCCTTCGCCCGAGCGACATCCAAGTGCGGATCTCGCACCGCGATGCGGTGGCCAACATCATCCGTCGACTCGGGGTGGCCGAGGAGTCGACCGCGGCGGCGTTTGAACTCCTCGACCGCCGCGACAAGCTCGAGCCCGCCGAGTTCGCCCGCCGGGCCACCGCCCTCGGCCTCGGCAGCGACGCCACCGCCCGCTTCGACGCCGTGGCCCGGGCCAGCCTCCCGGTCGCCGCGCCGACCGCCGACCTCGCCCGCAGCGTCGACGTGCCGGAGTCGGACGTCGCTCCGCTCGAGCCGCTCCGCGAGCGGTTGGCCTCGATGGGGCTCGCCGAGTGGTGCCGCTGGGACCTCGGCATCGTCCGCGGCCTCGCCTACTACACCGGCATGGTCTTCGAGATCCACGAAGCCTCCGGTGCCGAGCGGGCCGTGGCCGGTGGTGGCCGCTATGACACGCTCATCCAGCTCTTCGGCGGGCCGAGCATGCCGGCCTGCGGATTCGGCATGGGGGACGTGGTCCTCTCCCTCGTCCTGGGCGACCGCGGCTTGCTGCAGGGGGCCTCGAGCGGGGCGTTCCTGCCGCGACCGGATCTCTTCCTGGTGAGCGCGGGCGGCGAGGCCGCCGAGCGGCAGCTTCCGCGCCTCGAGAGCGACCTGCGCCGCCAGGGCCTGCACGTCCGCCGTTCCTATAAGGCGACCCGCAACGTCGGCAAGCTGCTCGGCGACGCCGGCAAGGTCCGAGCCCGGTTCGCCGCCATCCTCGATGACAAGGTCATGGAGGGGATGGCGACCCTGAAGGACCTCGAGGCAGGCACCCAGCGCGACGTGCGTTTGGACGAGCTCGCGGCCCTGTGCGGGCGCGGCGGATAACGCCGGTCTTTCCCCACATCCCTGGATAGCCCCGTCGATGGGGTGCGCGACCGCGCATCCCTCGGTGTTGGCGTGAATTGCCGAGGCCAACCGGCCGATCTCCGGACGACGGTTCCGTGTGACCACCTTGGGAGGCGGCATGGCGTTCTCCTCGATGTTCTCTGCACCAGCTTCGCCCATCGTCGCCGACTTCGGCTCCTCCAGCCTGAAGTTGCTGCAGGTGACGTCGGGCGAGAAGCAACTCGTAGCGGCAGCGGCCGAGATCCCGATCCCGGACGACGTGCGCGGCCAAAGCGCGGATCGCCGCTTCGAGTTCCTGGCCCAGGTCATGCCCGGGGTCCTCAAGGACAACGGCTTCAAGGGCAAGCGCGTGGTCTGCTCGCCTTCGAGCGGGCACATGCTCGTGCAGCACATGCAGGCGGTGGGCGGCGACGCCCCGCTCGAGCAATTCAAGCTCCAGCTCCAGCAGCAGCTCGGCGTCTCGCCGGACGGCGTGATCGTCCGCAGCGTGCCGGTGGGCGAACTCCATCGCGACGGCCAGGCCAAGCAGGAGCACGTCGTCTTCGCCATCGCCCGCGACGACGTGATGCGCTACGTCGACCTCTTCAAGCGGCTCCGCATGCAGGTGGTCGGCGTCCACAACGAACTGCAGTGCCTCCTCTTCGCCTTCGAGCACCTCAACCGGCGCACCGAGGATGCCGAGCTCACCACGCTCTACGTCGACCTCGGTTGGGGCTCGACCAAGGTGGCCATCGCCCACGGTCGCGACCTCGTCTTCGCCAAGAACATCGCCATCGGCGGCCGGCACTTCGACCAGCTGGTTTCCCAGGCCCTGAAGTGCGACATCACCGCGGCCCGGGCCAGGCGGATCGAGCAGGACCTGATCCCGCTCCGTCAGGCGCCTGCCCCGACCACGGCCCAGAAGCGGCAGGAGTCGCTCGAGGCCGGCGGCCTCGCCATCCTGCGGGCCGGCCAGGCCCAGGCCGCGACCGACGACCGCCTGGCCAGCCAGCTCACCGACGTCCACGCCGCGGTGGCCGAGGAGCGGCGCACCGGACAACGCCCAGTCGAGATCGGATCCCGGGTGCCTGTGGCCGGCGGACCCGCCCCGCAGCGCCCCGCGGTCGACTTCAGCGAGCTGTTGGAAGGGCTCTCCGACGAGCTCTCCATGTGCACCCGCTACCACGGGGCGTTCTTCCCGAGCCGGAGCATCGATCGCGTGATCTTCCTGGGCGGCGAAGCCCGCCAGATCGGCCTCTGCCAGCACCTGGCCGAGGCTCTGCATTGCCCCGCCACGTCCGGCGACCCCTTGGCCCGCATGCTCGGGCCGACGCCGCCGGCCGGCCTCCCCGAACCGAACCAGCCGCACCCGTCGTGGGCCGTCGTCTGCGGCCTGGTGAGCGGACCCGTCGACCTCTGACCGGAAACGAGCAGCACTATGTCCAACGTCAGTTTCCTTCCCGAGGACTACGTCGCCCAAGCTGCGGAACGGCGCACCAACCTGGTGAGCCTGATCCTCTTCGGCGTGGTCATGACCGCCGTCTTCGGCGCCTTCCTGGTCACCAACCGCCAGTGGACGCAGGTCCGCTCGGAGCAGATCCGCATCAACGGCGAGACCGAGAAGGCTGCCGCGGACATCCGCAAGATGCAGGAACTCGAACTCAAGCGCGGCCAGATGATCGAGAAGGCCGAGCTGGCCATGACGCTCATCGAGCCGGTCCCGCGCTCGGTGCTGCTCGCCCTCCTCGTCAACGCCATGCCGGAGCGGCTCAGCCTTCTCGACTTCGACCTGCGGAGTGAGGAGATCAAGAAGCCGAAGAAGCCTGCGGACAAGGACAAGCCGGGTGACGCCAAGGCTCCGGCCAAGGCGGCCCAGGCACCCAAGGCCGTGGCGCGCTCGAAGACCAAGTCCGAGGCCGAGGCGGGCAAGGAAGCGGACAAGGACGGCCCCAAGCCGGAGCCCGTCCACTACCTCATCGCCATCACCATGACCGGCGTGGCCCCGACCGACCTCGAGGTCTCGCGCTACATGAACGCCCTGGCAGCGATCCCCATCCTCCGCGCCGTGCGCCTCGAGACGACCGAGGAGAAGGAGGTCGACGGGATGATCGTCCGCCAGTTCAAGATCTCGATGCGGATCGATCCCGACGCCGACATCCGCTCGCTCAAGTCCGACATCCCGGTCCCCGAGAATCCGATGGACGACCGGATGCGGCTCGCACCGCCCCTGGCGGGGGCCACCGAAGGCAAGGGCGCCGAGACCGGGCCCGAGTCCGGCGGCGAGAAGGAGAAGCCATGAGCAACTATCGCTTCGGATTGCGGGAGGCGATCTTCGCCGGGGTTCTCCTGGCCGTGCCGATCGCCTCGTACTTCTTCGTCTTCAAGCCGAGGAACGCCCAGATCGGGTCGGCCAAGACCGAGATGCAGCGGAAGGAAACCCGGCTCGCCGAGCTCCGCAAGCTGACCGGGCGCATCGGCGACCTCGACCGCGAGATCGTCAACTGGGAGGACGCCCTCCACCGGCTCGACCAGAAGCTGCCCGACGAGGAAGGCGTCGACGCCATCCTCGGGCAGATCACCGAGGTCGCCAAGAGCAACAAGCTCCTGGTCCGCTCGGTGAAGGGCGAGAAGGCGATTCCCGCCGCGCTCTACATGGAGCTTCCGCTCCGCACCACCATCGAAGGCAGCTTCGACGGCTTCTACCAGTTCCTGCTCGACATCGAGTCGCTGCCGCGCATCACGCGCGTCCACAACCTCAAGATGTCGCGCCTCGAGCCGGGCAAGGGCGACGACAAGCCGATCGCCCCCGGCACGATGAAGGCCGAGTTCGTGCTGAGCATCTACTTCGACCCTGGCGACCAGCCGCAAATCGAGACCATTGGAGGGAAGCGTGACCCACGATCCAGCCGAAAGTGACGTGACCTCGGGCGCGGAAGGTGGCTCGACGGCCGTCGAGCGGAGCAGCTTCGACGTCACCATGGACGAGGGTCTTGCCCTCGGACAGGCGAGCGCGTCGCGGCGGCGGATCTCCTCCGGCACGCTGCTCATGGCGGGCGTGGTGGTCTTGGCCGGCGCAAGCCTCTGGTCGATGCGAGCCATCGACCGGGCGGCGGCCATGGCGCCGACCACCAGCAAGGACAAGGACACCGACAGCTTCGTCGACAAGGCCCTCGCCGAGAAGGGACGGAACGCATCGAGCGTGCCTCCCGAGGTCCGGCCGCTGCTCGACACCGAGCACGGGAACGACGCGGTCCGCGTCCCGCTCAAGGACCTGCAGAAGAACCCCTTCGTCCTCTGGGACATCCCGAACGCCCCGGTGCCGACCACGCCGACCGACACGCCGATCGACCAGCGTCCGGCTCGCGTCGCGGAGTGGGAGAAGCAAGTCGACTCGGCCGCCCTCGCCATCAAGCTGCAGTCGACGATGTCCGGCACCGGCCCGCAGGGAGCCACCGGCCTGGCCAACATCAACGGGCACACCATGCGCCTGGGCGATCTGTTCGGTGTCGAGGGCAGCGACGTCGAGTTCACCATCGAGGCCATCGAGCGCGACACCATCACGGTGCGTGCCTACAACGCCGACCTCAAGCACGAGCGGCTGGTGACGGTGAAGGTCAACCGGCGGTGGTGATAGCCGGCTTCGGCGGAGGGGAGGAGGAGCGGTGAGCCGTTTCAATTTCGACGAGTTCCTGAAGGGCCTTGGCGTCCCGCACAAGGACGCTCCGAAGGAGCCCAGCCCGCAGCCGCCCGTCCCCGCCGTGCCCCACGAGCCGGCCGACGCCGCCAACGCCCCGATCCCGGCGCCGCGCATGCCGGTGTCGCCGTCGATGGATGCTCCGCGCCCCCCGGACCTCACCGGCGGGGGGCTGGGCAGCGAGGTCGACGGCGCGGTGGCCGCCCACTCCGGCGAGCCGTCGGCCCGCACGCGGCCCGACGACGCCCTCAACGAGATCTATCGTCCGGCGGCCAAGAACCGGGCCCGTGACCTCGGGGCGCTCCTCGTCGAGCGCGGAGTGATCGACCAGGAGCGGCTGACCAGCGCCACCCGCGTCCAGAAGCAGACCCCCGGCAAGCGCCTCTCCCAGGTGCTGGTCGAGATGGGGACCGACGAGGCCGCGGTGCAGGCCGTGGTCGCCGAGCTGGCCCGCATCCCCTTCGAGCGCATCGATCCCAAGGCCAAGGAACCGGCCGAGGCCAAGTCGATGACCAAGCTCGGCCCGGACTTCTGCCGGCAGCATCTGGTCATCCCGCTCCGCCAAGAGGGGAACCGGATCGTGGTCGGCACCACCAGCCCCGACGACATCTTCCTGCTCGACGACGTCAAACGCCGCCTATCGGTGTCGACCGTCAAGCACGTCCTGGTCACCGCCGCCGACATCAACGCCCTCCTCCAGTCGCTGACCGAGGCGGAGGCCGAGGAGGTCGACGTCGACGAGATCCTGGCCAACGTCGACGAGGACGACGTCGAGGTGGTCCAGGATTCCAAGGACACCGACAGTGTCGAGGCGGACGCGGAGAGTTCGCCCGTCGTCCGCTACGTGAACCACATCATCCAGTCGGCGATGAAGGAAGGCGCCTCCGACATCCACATCGAGCCCGACGACAAGACGCTCAAGGTGCGCTTCCGCATCGACGGCGTCCTCTTCGAGATGATGGCCCCGCCCCGCAAGATGCACGCTGCGCTCACCAGCCGCATCAAGATCATGGCCAATCTCGACATCGCCGAGCGCCGCCTGCCGCAGGACGGCCGCATCCGGGCCACGGTGATGGGCCGCAAGCTCGACCTCCGCGTCTCGACCGTGCCGACCAGTAAGGGCGAGAAGACGGTCATGCGTATCCTCGACAACCGGTCGATCAGCGTTTCGCTGGACGACCTGGGCTTCGCCGAGGACACGCTGTCCATCTGGAAGAACCAGATCGACATGCCGCACGGGATCATCCTCGTCACCGGCCCGACCGGCAGCGGTAAGACGACCACGCTGTACGCGTCGATCCGGCAGATGGACACGCGGAAGATGAACATCTCGACCGTCGAGGACCCGGTCGAGTACAACCTCTCGGGCATCACCCAGATCCAGACCCACGAGAAGATCGGGATGACCTTCGCCCGGGCCCTCAAGGCCCTCTTGCGGCAGGACCCCGACGTGGTCATGGTCGGCGAGATCCGCGACCAGGAGACCGCCAACACGGCGATCCAGGCCGCCCTCACCGGCCACCTCGTGCTGTCCACCCTGCACACCAACGACGCTCCCAGCTCGATCACCCGTCTCATCAATATCGGGATCGAGCCCTTCCTGGTCGGCGCCGCGGTCAACGCCGTCCTGGCCCAGCGCCTCGTCCGCCGCATCTGCAAGCACTGCGGCGAGGACGTGCCGGTGCCCGACGAGATGAAGGAGTTCCTCGTCATCCACGGCCTGACCCAGGAGACGATGCGCCTTGGCAAGGGCTGCTCGAACTGCCGCGAGACCGGCTACAGCGGCCGGCTCGGCATCTACGAGCTCCTCGTCCTCGACGACCATCTCCGCGACCGCGTGGCCGCCAGCCCGAACGTCACCGAGTTCCGCCGCACCTGCATCGAGCGGGGGATGAACACGCTCCGCCAGGACGGCTTCGAGAAGGTGAAGCAGGGCCGCACCACGGTGGAGGAAGTGCTGCGGGTGACCGAAGCGACGATCTGAGCGTGGCTGCCAGGGAGGGACCTCGGCCGGCTGGCGATAACGCGGCGAGCGGTTGATTCCGCTTTCGCCAGCGGTCACACTCGCGGCATGGTGACCACCGCCATCGCCGTCCTCGTGTCCTTCGCTTGGGCCTCGCTCCCGCCGATCGAACTCTCCTCGCTCACGCTCCCCGCCGGGGCCTCGGGCGACGAGGCGGGCCGCTCCGTCGCCCTTTCCGGTCGGCGTCTCCTCCTCGGGGTGCCGAACCACGACGCCGCTGCCACCAACGCCGGGGCTGCCCAGGTCTTTCGCGCCGACGCCGACGGCTCGTGGCACGCCGAGGCCCTGCTCCTTGCGCCCGACGCCGCGATCGACGACAGCTTCGGGCTCGCCGTCGCCCTCGACGGCGACGTGGCCTTGGTCGGGGCCCTCGACGACGACGTGAACGGCAAGTCGAACGCCGGCAGCGCCCACGTGTATCGACGCGTTGCCGGGACCTGGACGCACGAGGCCACGCTCCTCGCAAGCGACGGCTTGGCGAGCGACGAGTTCGGCCGCTCGGTCGCGGTGCGCGGCGACGTGGCGATCGTCGGAGCCTGGCAATCGACGAGCGGCGGGCGCGGCGCCGCCTATGTCTTCCGACGGCAGCCGAACGGGAGCTGGCTCCAGACCCAGAAGCTCGTCGCCCCGGATGGGGCGATCGGCGACTTCCACGGGACGAGCCTCGCCTTCGACGGCACGCGCCTCCTGGTCGGGGCCTACGGCGACGACGTGGGGGCCGACACCAACCAGGGGAGTGCCTCGGTCTTCCGGCTCGAGCCGAACGGCACCTTCGCGTTCGAGGCCAAGCTGGTGGCGAGCGACGGCCTCGCCTTCGACGAACTCGGCCGCGGCACGTCCATCGACGACACCCTGGCCGTGGTCGGCAACTGGCCCTTCTTCGGCGACGGCAAGGGCGCGGCCTATGTCTTCCGTCGGAAGGGGACGACCTGGACCGAGGAGGCCAAGCTGGTCGCGCCCGACGCGGCGACCGACGACTACTTCGGCTTCGCCGTGGCCTGCCGCCGGGACCCGGCGGGCGACGTTGCCTATGCCGGGGCGTGGGCCGACGACGTCGCGGGCAGCACCAACCGCGGATCGGTGTGGACCTTCCGGCGGCAAGGCGGGGCGTGGATCGCGACCGGCCAGCTCACCGCCGCCGACGGGGCGGGCAGCGACTACTTCGGCTTCTCGCTTGCCCTCTCCTGCGAGCTGTTGGCGATCGGCGTGCGCCTCGACGACGTGGGCACCGCCACCAACCAGGGATCGGCCCGGGTCTGGTGGGTGGACGACGCGGACGGCGACGGAGCTCCCGGGCTGTGCGTGCGAGCCGAGGACCTCGACGGCGACGGGGACGTCGACGCCGCGGACCTCTCGATCCTCCTCGCGGCGTGGGGCGGCGGCGGCGACGCCGACCTCGACGGCGACGGCATGGTCGCCGCGGCGGACCTGGCCATCCTGCTCGCGGCCTGGGGCTGAGCAGGGTTAGGCGAACGCCGCAACCACGAGCCACGCCCACATGGCGGCGGCGAAGCCGGTCTTGGCCACGGTACCGGCGATGCGCCCGGCCACAGCCCCGGCGGCGGGCTTGGCGGTGCTGCGCAGGGTGCGGCCGCCTTCGCTGAGTTCGCCCACGATGGCCCCGAGGGCGCTCCCCATGATCGCCCCGAGGATCGAGCCGAGCACCGGAATGGGGATCAGGAAGGTGGCGAGCAGGGCCCCCAGCAAGCCGCCGATGACGGCCCCGGTCATGCCGCGCTTGTTGGCGCCGCCCGTCTTGGCCCCGGCCGCCGAGGCGAGGAGTTCGACGATCTCGCCGACCACGGCCAGGGCGAGGAGGGCGAGGAGCGTCCACCACGAGAACATCGGCTCCGTTCCCAGCGGCAGGAAGACCTCGAAGGCCCGCGTGGCCACGGCGAGGAGGAGGATGAGCCACGTCCCCGGCAGGCCGATGAGTTGGAGGACGACACAGCCGGCCCCGAGGAGGGCGAGGGTGGCGGCGACCAGAAAGGAGAGGACGGTCATGGGGTGGAGCGGGGGGAGGCCGGAGCAGGATTCGGAATCGGCCCGTCGATTTCCGCGGCGAGCGGCCGGAGGGTCCATTCCGGACCTCTCGTCGGCTCGAGCGACCAGTGCGATTGTCCGCCGTCCGACCAGGTGACGGCGATCCGGCCGCCTTCCTGGGGCGAGCGATCGGAGGTGCCGGTCCCGGCGCGGAGCGGCGTCACCGTTCCGCGTCCGCCGCCGAGGTCGCGAGGAGCTTGTAGCCGCAGGTAGAGCCCGCGATGGTCGCCGATCCGCTCGATCCGGAGCGCAGCAAACGCCCCCTCGGAGCGGTCGGGGCGCTGGGGGCAGCGCCAGCAGGGGACGGTTCGATCCTCGTCGCCGGCGGGGCGATCCCACGCCCCGATGAGGAGATCCACATGGGATGTACCGTCGGGCAGGTCGTGACGGAGGAGGGCGATGGGCGACGAGCGAGCCACGCGGCAAGCGTATCCGGGACTCCGTATCATCCGCGCCACGATCATCGACGGTTCCCGTTTCCCCGCCCTCGCTGGACCCCGCCATGCGCCGACTCCTCCTCCTTGCCCTCCCCTTGGCCACCCTCCTCACCGCGTCGTGCGGGCCGCGCCCCATTGATGTGGCCCGGAAGGACGCCGACTTCGACTACCAGTACGGCCGCTACGCGGAGGCCGCCCCGGCCTACCTCGAGATCATCGACCGCTACCCCGGCGACTGGGAGGCCGAGTACCGCTACGGCATGTGCCTCGTCCACCTCGGCAAGCCGCAGGAGGCGAGGACGCACATCGAGACCGCTGCGGCCGCGAACCCGGCGAGCCAAGAAGTCGCCTTCGCCCTCGCCGACGTCTACGCCAGCCTGAACGAGCGCGGCCGCATGACCCAGCTCCTCAAGTCGCGGGCTGTCGAGCGCGGCGAGACGGCGAGCTGGGTGAAGCTGGCGGAACTCGCCCACCAGCTCAACGACCTCGACCTCGAGGACATGGCCGTCTCGAGCGGCCTGCGGATGAAGGCCCCCGACCAGTGGATGGCCTACGTCTACGACGCCAAGCGGCTCGAGGCCAAGGGCGACAAGGAATTGGCCATGCGCCGCCTTCGCCAGGCCTACTTCCTCAACCCGCACAGCCCGATCGTCATCACCATGCTGCAGGCCCGCGGCGAGCAGCCCGGCCCGCAGACCGGGTTGCCGCCTGAGAAATGACAGCCGCCTGATGCCCCACGACCGCGATAGCGACAGCCGGGCCAAGTGGCTCTCCCGCCTCGGGACGCTCGGCGACCTCACGCGGTTGCGCATGCTCCGCCTGCTCGAGCGGCAGGAGCTCGGGGTCGGCGAACTGGCCCGCGCCATCCGGCTGCCGCAGTCGACGGTGAGCCGGCACCTCAAGATGCTCTTCGAGGCCGAGCTGGTCCAGAAGCGGAGCGAAGGCACCACCACGCTCTACCTCGTGCCCAAGGAGGGCGTCGACGGCGATGCCGCTGCGATTTGGGCCCTCACCCGCACCCGCCTCGGGGCCAGCCCGGAGTTCGACGAGGACGACGCCCGCCTCGCCGAGGTGCTCGCCGAGCGGCGCACCGATTCGCGGTCCTTCTTCGGCCGCGTGGGCAGCGATTGGGATCGCTTGCGCGACGAGCTCTTCGGGGACCGCTTCACGGCGAGCTCGATGCTCGGCCTTCTCGACCCGGCTTGGCGCGTGGCCGACATCGGCTGCGGCACCGGCGAGGCCAGCGAGCTGTTGGCTCCCTTCGTGTCCCAGGTCGTGGCCATCGACCGCGAAGCCAGCATGCTGCAAGCCGCCCGCGGGCGCACGCAAGGCCTCTCGAACGTCGAGTTCCGCGAAGGCGACCTGGCCAAGCTCCCGGCCCAGGACGGCGAGTTCGACGCGGCGTTGGCCATGCTCGTCCTCCACCATATCCGCGACGTGGCCGCCGCCCTGCGCGAGGTGCGCCGCGTCCTCCGGCCGGGTGGCGTCCTGCTGGTCGTCGATATGGTCGCCCACACCCACGAGGAGTTCCGGGTGACCATGGGCCACCAGCACCTCGGGTTCAGCGAAGCGCAGCTCGCGGCGCTGGCCAAGTCGGCCGGCTTCGCGTCGCCGCGCTACCGTCGCCTGCGCTCCGCAACCGACCGCAAGGGCCCGGGTTTGTTCGCTGCCAGCCTGCGCATCGCATAGGGAGGAAGCATGTCCAACGCAGCCAGCGCGACCGGCCACCACGCCCGCGCCGATCTCCTCGCTCGCCGTCGCCGGGCCGCTGAAGCCCTTCGCCAACTCGACGCCGTGGTCCTGGTCGGAGCCGGCCTTCCGATCGGCCTGCCGGGCGGGCAGGACCAGACCTACGACTTCCTGCCGCATCCAGACTATCGCTGGCTCTCTGGCCGCGACATGCCGGACGGGATCATGGCCTGGGACAGCCGCGACGGCGACGCGGGCTGGGTCGACTTCGTGCCTGAGGTCAGCGAACTCGAGCGGGTGTGGGAAGGCCGCCAGCCGGTGCACGATCCGCACGCTACGCCGCGCGGCGAGTTCGATGCATGGCTCGCTCGGCGAAGCGGCCGGTCGATCCTCGCCCTCGGCGTCCCGCCGGCCGGCGTGGCCTTCGACGAGCCTCGCTCACGCCAGGCGTCGGAGCGTCTCCTCCATGCCCGCCGGCCCAAGGACGCCTCGGAGATCGCCCTCGTCGAAGCGGCGATCCGGGCCACGGCCAAGGCCTACGAGCGGTTGCGCGAAGTGATCCGGCCCGGGGTGACGGAGCGCGAGGTCGGGCTCGAGCTCGAGCACGCCGCGTTCCGCCACGGCATCGAACGCATGGGCTACGGCACCATCGTCGGCAGCGGTCCCAACGCCGCGGTGCTGCATTTCGCGCCGTCCTCGCGGGTGATCGAGGCCAAGGACCTCGTCCTCGTCGATGCCGGCGGGGCGATCGGCGGCTACACCGCCGACGTGACCCGCACCTATGCCGCGAGCGGCAGGCTCGAGGGCGTGCGTGGCGACCTGCACGCGGCCGTCCTCGACACCGAGCGGCGGGCCGTGGCCCGCTGCCGCCCGGGAACGACGTGGCGCGAGGTCCAC
>JBGAKK010000074.1:0-22284 GCA_044224425.1 Phycisphaerales bacterium | reverse complement strand
GAGCGCGGAGCCGTCGCGGAGCAGACAGGACATCGAGGCTTCGGGTCAGGCCTTCACGGCCGCTCGATCCCAAGCGATGGCCTCGCCGCGCGGACCGCCACCCTGCATTCTTTGCCTTCCTCCGCGACGGCTCCGCGCCCTCTGCGCCTCCGCGGCCATCCGGCAGTCCGGCTATCCGTCAAACCGGATCGCTCCGCGGCCTCCAACCCCTCAGCGGCCTCCCTGCGGGTTGCCACCGAGCCGCTGCACGAGGGCGTTGAACTCCTCTTCGTTGCAGGCCCGGAGGGTCTGGGTCATGCGGGCCCCGACGGTGCCGTCGTTCTTGAGCCAGGTCAGCTTGATGTAGACCGAATCGGGCGGACCGGGCTCGGGCGAGTCGTCTTCGGCGTCGCCGGTGCCGGTGATCACGCCGTTCCCGTTGGTGAGGGCCAAGCCGTACTTCCAGCCGCCCGGCGTGTACATGCCGAGCTCTTGCCAATCCTCAAGCGTGATCGGGCCCGACCAAGCGCCGGTCGAGACGTCAGCCATGAAGGTGCCCTTGGCACCCGCGGTCCACACCGTCTGCTGGTTCCAACCCGGGCGGAACTCCTTCCAGATCCACACGCCGCGCGAGGGGAGCTGCTCCCACTGGATGGCGACGTCGCCGGGCGGCCCGAAGACCGTGGCGTCGGGCGGATCGATCTGCGTCGTGCCGCGATACCAGGCGCCCCCGTTGACTTGCTCCACCGGACCGTTGCAGCCCGTGAGGAAGGAGAGGAACGATGCGATGAGGAGGATGTGGAAGAGCCGATTCATGGCCAACAGTATGCCCATTTCCTCGCCGTTCCGCACCCCGTCCGGCGGCCTCAGGGTCGGGCGGTTTCCTTCCAGACGAAGAGGCTCGCCGTATCGGGAGCCGTCTTGATCCGCCCCAGCTCGGCCAGTTGCTTGGCGAGCCCGGCCCAGCGCTCCGCGGTCATGGCCCCCAGGCCGAGTGTCTTGGTGTCCGCGCTCTCGATCAGGGCCGCCTGCTTTGTGGCGGCGAGGTCCATCGCCTCCTTCGACATGGCGGGGTTCAGGGACGCCATGTGGGCGTTGGTCGAGGCGGGATCGTCGAGGTAGCTGCGCCAGCCGCGCTCGAGGGCCGTGCGCAGCTTGGCCACGATCTCGGGATGCTCCTTGGCGTAGCTCGCCTTGGTGGCGATGACCACGTTGTAGGGGTTGTAGCCGCTCTCGCTCGAGGGGAAGACCCGCGTCTTCACCCCTTGCAGCTCGAGGGCCACTGGCTCGGCGAAGACGAAGCACTGCTGGGCCAGCTTGGGATCGGCGGCGAATTGGACGGCGCTCCCGGAGTGCTGGACGAACGTTAGGTCCTTGCCGCCAAACCGCTGGTTGAGGAGGCTGATGAAGGCGAGGTCGGTCTCCGCGGCCACCGTCGACTTCGACTTCCACAGCTCCTCGAGGCTCCGGGCCGGGTTCGACTCGTGGACCATGATCCCCATCGGATCGCTCTGGAAGCTGGCGAAGACCGCGACCAGGTCGCCGCCCGCGTCGCGGAGGGTCAGGATCTGCTCCCCCGCCACCACCGCGAACTCGACGTTGCCGGTCGCCGCGAGTTGCGGGGCCGGCACGCCGGGACCGCCCTTGACGAGCTCGACATCGAGACCTTCCTCCTTGAAGAAGCCGTGCGTCTCGGCCGCGTAGAGCCCGCCGAACTCGGGCTCCGGCACCCAATTGAGCTGGATGCGGATCGGGGTCGGCTTCGCTCCGGCCGTCGGGTCAGGCGACGACGGACCGCACGAGGCGAGGACGAGGAGGCACGCAAGCGAGGCGAGGAGACGCATGCCCCGGATGGTACCTGTCAATCCGCGCCCATCCAGCGTCCGAGGGCGAGGCGGGCCAGCAGGCCGACCACGGCGAAGAGGGCAAAGCCGACCACGGCCGCAAGGGCAATCGCAGCAAACACCGTGTCGGTGTGGAAGCTGCGGAGCTGGGTGACGATGACGACGCCGAGCGGTGAGATGCTGCCGCCGTACGCGGCCTGGAACTCGCCGACCACGGCGCCGATCGTGGCCAGGCCCGCGGCGACGCGCAGGCCGGTGACGATCGAAGGCACGGCGCTCGGCAGGGCCAGCCGCGTCCAGCGTTGCCAAGGCGAGGCCCGGCAGGTGCGGAAGAGTTCGTCGAGCAAGGGATCGGTGGCGTGCAGGCCGGCCACGGTGTTGGCGATGACCGGGAAGATGGAGACGATGGCGCTGGCCGCGATCACCGCCCCATAGCCTTGCTTGAACCAGAAGGCGAGGAGCGGGGCGATGGCGACAAGGGGGACGACCTGCAGGAAGAGGGTTAGCGGATAGATCCCGCGCTCGAGCCAGCGGGAGAAGGTCAAGACACTGCCGAGGAGGACACCAAGGACCGCAGCGATGGCGAAGCCCGCGGCGGCGCTCAGCGCCGTGCGGCCGGTGCTCGCGGCGAGGTCGCCCCGTCCCTCCCACAAGGCCTTGGCCACGGCCGAGGGCGGCGGCACGACGAAGGCCCGCACCTCGAGCCAGCGGACCAACAGCTCCCAGGCGAGGAGGAGCATGACGAGGGCGACGACCGGCGGCAGCACGCGGCCCAGGGTTCCGTCGCGACGGCTCACGCCGCACCTCCCCGCATGGCCTGGTGCAGGGAGCGGGAGATCACCCGCACCTCGTCGGCAAACAGCTCGCTGAGGCGCGTTCCCTCGTCGCGGTGGCCGATCGTGATCGGCTCGTCGTGCACGATGCGGGCCGGGCGCGGAGAGACCACGATGGCCCGCGTCGAGAGGAAGACCGCCTCGGGAATCGAGTGGGTGACCAGGATGGCGGTGAAGCGGTCCTGCTCCCAGAGCCGGCGCAATTCCTCGTCGAGCTCCTCGCGGGTCACCTCGTCGAGAGCCCCGAAGGGCTCGTCCAGAAGCAGGAGCCGCGGCCGCGTGACCAGGGCCCGGGCCATGGACGCCCGCATGCGCATGCCGCCCGAGAGTTGGTTGGGCAACCGATCGCGGGCGTCGGCGAGCCGCACCCGTTCGATGGCCTCGAGGGCCCGCTCGCGGCGGGCCGCTGCCGGGACGCCGGCCAGTTCGAGCGGCAGCTCCACGTTGGCGACGACATCGCGCCACGGCAGGAGCCGCGGTTCCTGGAAGCAGAAGGCGATGCCGTCAGCTGGACGGTTCGGACTCGTCGCGACGCCGTCGACGAAGGCGATCGTCCCCGCGTCAGGGGCGTCGAGCCCACCGATCATGCGGAGGATCGTGGTCTTGCCGCAGCCCGAGGGGCCGATCAGAGCGAGGAACTCTCCGGCCTCGACGGCGAGGTCGACGCCGGCCACCGCTTCGACCGCCCCGAAGGAGCGCCGCACGCCGGCGAGGCGGACGCCAAGTTGGCGCTCGGCCTCGCGACTTCCATCCGAACTCCGTCCCGTCGGCGGCATGGCGAGGAGGATACCCGCCTCACCGATGCGTCCGCCGGGCCGCTCAGAAGGTCATCTCCGCCCGCAGCGTGAAGACGATTGCGTCGTTCTGGCCGGAGACGTCGGTTGGGTTCAGGATGAACTGGATGTCCGGCGTGATGGCCAGGCTCGGCAGCACCTGGGCCCGGTAGAAGAGTTCGATCGCCGTCTCGTTCGAGTCGACCGCGGGGTCGGAGGCCGCCGAGTAGACGAGGCTGCCGACGTAGATGCCGGTGCGATCGTCGTCGCGGCCCGGGAAGGTGCCATGCAAGGCGAGGCCCAGCCCGTACTGGATCTGGGCCGGGTTCACCTCGGGATTCGAGTAGTTCCACTGCCCGAAGATCGAGAAGCCGTGGTCGTCGTCCTTGTCGTCGCTCGGTCCCCACAAGCGCTGCTCGGCCACGGCGTAGAGGCCGTAGGTCGTCTCGTTGCCGTTGCCGTCGAAGCGAGCCATCTCCCGCGAGTCCCACCAGCCGCCGAAGGCCACGCGGCCGTTCCGCACCGGGCCGAGGGCGTCCCAGGTGATGCCCGTCTCGCCCGCCGTCCACACGTCGTCGAAGGAGTCGTCGCGGATGAACTGGTCGTCGACGAAGCTGGCGTCGAAGGCCCCGCCGCCGATGTAGAAGTTCTCGCAGGGATAGGCAAACAGCACGCCGCCCAGGCCCGAGTACGGATAGGTCGGGACCGGCGTCATGGTCACCGGATAGAGCGTGGCGAGGTTGAGGAACCCCTCCGACGAATCGAGGTAGCCGAACTCGGTGGTGGCGTCGAGCTTGCCGAACTTGGCCCGCAGGGCCCCGTCCAGGAACTTCTGCTCGTACCACATGTTTGCCACCTGGAAGGTGCTGCCCTCGATCTCGATGTTCGAGGTGAGCATCAGGCCGGGCACGAAGTTGAGCCCCTCGGTCGAGTCGCTCGAGGCGACCTCGACGTAGAAGGTGCCCCCCTGCAGGCCAAACAGCTTCTCGGTGTCGAAGGTGACGTTGAGGTCGAGGTAGTTGCGGTCGACCCACTTGCGGGAGATGCCGCCCGAGATCGCGTCGGCCCACTCGATGGTGAAGGAGCCTTCGAAGGTGATGCCGTGCTCCTCGAGCCACGTGCGGCCGCCGGCCCAGTCGCCGGTCATGCGGCTCCATTGCCACCAAGGCAGGCCGCCGAACCACTCGCGTCCGACCTCGACGGGCACCGGTTCCGGCTCCGAGGTGCGCGGGCCGAACTCGGCGCCGGGGGTGCCGCGCGGAACGCCCGAGGTGGCCACCGGCACCAGCAACTCGACCGCGTCGTCGGTCGGTGCCCCGGCCACGCCGTCCTCGGGCGGATCTCCCGCCCACGCGATCGTGGCCCCGGCGGCAGTCAGCGCCCAGGCGATCCCAGCCCCCAGCCCGATCCTCGGCAGCATGCTCATCGCGATCCTCCCCGGACCCGGAGCTCGCCCCCAGGCAAGCGCCGGCATCGGGCGGCCATCGGCAGCGACTCGGAGGGCGCTCAAGTCAGTTCCGCGATTGCCGCGGCCCTACGCTTCTCGGACAGGCGCCAATCGTCAACGGTAGGATGTCCGCCCCCATGGACCACGCGGCGATCTTCAGCCTCGACCGGTACTGGTGGTTCTACGCCGGCTTCCTCGGCTTCGTCCTGGTTCTCCTCGCCCTCGACCTCGGGGTGCTGAACCGGAAGGCGAAGGAAGTCTCGATCGGGACCGCCCTGCGGTGGACGGTGGCCTGGGTCAGCCTCGCCCTTCTCTTCTGCGGTGCCTTCTGGCTGTGGGCCTCGGACGAACTGCGAAAGCCCGAGCTGGCCGCGGCCCTCGAGGCGGCGAACTATGGCCCACCCGATGTCGCCGCACGCCGCCTCACCCTCGAGTTCCTCGCCGGCTACATCGTCGAGATCTCGTTGTCCGTCGACAACCTCTTCGTCTTCCTCGTCCTCTTCGGGTACTTCGCGGTCCCCAGCCACCTGCGGCACCGCGTCCTCTTCTACGGCATCCTCGGCGCCCTCGTCTGCCGCGGACTGTTCATCGCGGCCGGCAGCGTCCTCTTCCGCTTCCACTGGGTCGTCCTCCTCTTCGGCGGGTTCCTGGCCTGGACCGGCATCAAGCTCCTCCTGATGGGCGACAGCGACGGGCCCGAGCCGGCCAAGAACCCGGTCATCCGACTCTTGCACCGCTATCTCCCGGTCACCGACGGCTACCGGGGCGAGCGCTTCATCGTCCTCGAGCATGGTCGCCGCGCCGCCACCCCGCTCTTCGTGACCCTGGTGGCGGTCGAACTCACCGACATCGTCTTCGCCTTCGACAGCATCCCCGCCATCTACGGCATCACCAGGGAACCGCTGATCGTCTTCACCTCGAACGTCTTCGCCATCCTCGGCCTGCGGTCGATGTTCTTCGTCCTGGCCGGGGCGATGGATCGCTTCCACCTCCTTCGCTATGGCCTCGGGCTCGTCCTCGTCTTCGTGGGCCTCAAGATGACGGTCCTGCCCTACCTCTTCGAGGATCGCCACTTCCCCACCGAGTGGTCGCTCGCCATCATCGTGACCCTGATCGGCGGCGCCCTCATCGCGAGCCTGATGCACCCCAAGCGAAAGTCCGGGCCGCCGGAGACGCCGGCCGACGGCGATCGGGTCATCTGAGACGACCCACATGAGGGGGCCCGTATACTGCCGCGATGGACCTGTGGCATGAGTTCCTGCGCCTCTTCACCGAGCTCGACAAAGTCCTTGAGGAGCTCGTCGCCCAATACGGGACGTGGACGTACGCCATCCTCGGGCTGATCGTCTTTTGCGAGACGGGCCTGGTGGTCCTCCCCTTCCTGCCGGGCGATTCCCTCCTCTTCGCCGCCGGGGCCCTCTTCGGGGCCAAGGGACTCAACGTCTGGCTGCTGGCGGCGATCCTCTTCTCGGCCGCCCTGTGCGGTGACCTCGTCAACTACAACGTGGGCCGGGCCATCGGGCCGCGGGCTTTCAGCGGCCGGCTCCGCTGGCTGAAGCAGGAGCACCTCGAGCGCACCCACCGCTTCTTCGAGAAGTACGGCGGCAAGGCCGTCGTCCTGGCCCGCTTCGTGCCCATCGTCCGCACCTTCATGCCCTTCGTGGCCGGGGTCGGGGCCATGTCCTTCCCCCGCTTCATGGCCTTCAGCGTAGCTGGGGCGGCGGCGTGGGTGACCCTCTTCGTCGGGGCCGGGGCCCTGCTCGGCAGCCAGCCCTTCATCAAGCAGAACTTCAGCAAGGTCGTCCTGGTGATCATCGTGATCAGCGTCCTGCCGATCGCGATCGAGTGGTGGCGAGCCCGCCGGGCGGCCCGAAGCGCCGCACGCGGCGCGGCGGCGAAGGAGCCCTCGTGAGAGTCTTCGCCCTCAAGATGCTCTTCGGCGACTCGGCCAAGTTCTACGGCATCCTCCTCGGCCTCGCCTTCGCTTCGGTCCTCATCTCCCAGCAGAGCTCGATCTTCGTCGGGCTCATGGCCCGCACCTTCGGCTTCATCGAGGACACCGCCCAGCCCGACATCTGGGTCATCGACCCCGACCGGGCCTTCGTCGACGACCAGAAGCCGCTCCGCGACACCGAGGTCGACCGCGTGCGCAGCGTGAGCGGCGTGGCCTGGGCGGTGCCCATCTACAAGGGCCTCCTCACCGCCAAGCTCCCCAGCGGCGAGCGGCAGACGTGCGACGTGGTCGGGCTCGACGACGCCACGCTCATCGGCGGTCCGCCCCGGATGATCAAGGGCCGCGTCGAAGACCTCCGCCAGCCCGACGCGATCATCATCGACGACGCCAACGCCGGCCGGCGGATGGCCCTGCCCGCCTCGCTCACGCCGGGCGACACCATGCTCGGCTTCCGCGAGACCGAGCCGCCCGTGGCCCGCCGTCCGATGACCGTGGGCGACGTGCTCGAACTCAACGAGCTGCGAGCGGTGGTGGTCGGCGTGGCTCGCATCACGCCCACCTTCCAGAACCAGCCGGTCATCTACACCACTTACTCGCGGGCCAAACAATTCGCCCCTCCGAACCGCCGTACGGTGTCCATGGTGCTGGTGAAGGCCCTGCCGGGGATCGACATCAAGGAGCTCCAAGATCGCATCGAGGCCCAGACCGGGCTCTCCGCGTTCACGCCGAACGAGCTCTCGTGGCGGACCATCGGCTACTGGATGAAGCAGACCGGCATCCCCATCAACTTCGGGATGGCCATCGGCCTCGGCTTCCTGGTCGGCGTGGCCATCGCCGGGCAGATGTTCTACAACTTCACCCTCGACAACCTGAAGTACTTCGGAGCCATGAAGGCGATGGGGGCGAGCACGCGGCGCCTGCTCGGCATGGTCGCCCTGCAGGCCTTCGTGGCCGCGATCCTCGGGCTCGGCATCGGGCTCGGCGTGACCTCCGCCTTCGGCCTCCTCGTCCCTGGCAATCGACTTGCCTTCAAGATGGTATGGCAGATCCCGGCCATCACCGCCGGCGCCGTCCTCCTCATCTGCGTGGGCTCGGCCCTCCTCTCCATGATCCGCGTCATCCGCCTCGACCCGGCCGAGGTCTTCAAGACGTGAACGCCGCCCCGGCCATGTCCGAGCCGAGCGCTCCGGCCCGCGTCGCCATCCGCCTGCGCGGGGTGACCAAGACCTACGGCAAGGGCGAGACAGCGGTCACCGCCCTGCGCGGGGCGGACCTCGACGCCCTCTACGGCCAGACCACCTTCCTGGTCGGCCCTTCGGGTTGCGGAAAGACCACGCTCATCTCGATCGTGGCCGGGCTCCTGCACCGGGACGGCGGCGAGATGGATGTCCTTGGCACCGACCTCTCGACCTTGAGCCGCGGGGCCCTCACCGCCTGGCGCTCCACGCAGGTCGGCTTCATCTTCCAGGCCTTCAACCTCATCCCGCAGCTCACCGCCGCGGAGAACATCGCCGTTCCCCTCGTCATCCGCGGCGAGTCGCGGCGCCGGGCGGTGCAGGCGGCGTCGGAACTCATGGCCAAGGTCGGGCTCGAGGGACGTGAGAAGGCCAAGGCCCACAAGCTCTCGGGCGGCCAACAGCAGCGCGTGGCGATCGCCCGCAGCCTGGTCCACAACCCGAAGATCGTCGTCTGCGACGAGCCGACCAGCGCCCTCGACGCCCAGACCGGGCGGCGGGTCATGGAACTCATCGCCTCGGTGGCCCATGGCCCCGACCGCGCCGTCATCGTGGTCACCCACGACGACCGCATCTTTGGCTTCGCCGACCGCGTCGTGCACATGGACGACGGCCGCATCACCCACGTGGACATCCGCCGATGATCCCGCTCCGCATCATCGTCCTCCCGCTCCTCGCCGCGGGCGGCATCGCCCTCGCCGTCATCACGGTCCAGAAGCAGAACCAGCCCGTGCCGCCACCGCCGGTGCCGGTGCAGCCTAACGCCTCGCCCTTCGTCGACCGCGTGGCCGGCGTCGGCTCGGTCGAGCCTTCGAGCGAGGCCATCGCCATCGGGGCCCCGGTCGGGGCCCTCGTCGAGCAGGTCAAGGTGAAGGAGGGCGACACGGTGAAGGCCGGGGCTCCGCTCCTCGTCCTCGACCGCCGCGAGGCGACCGCCAAGCTGGCCAGCGCCGAGGCCGACGTGCGGGTGGCGAAGTCGAAGCTCGCCGAGCTCGAGTCGCATCCGCGCCCCGAGGATGTGGCCCGGGCCGAAGCCAGGGTAGCGGCCCGGAAGGCGGCGCTGGCCGATGCCCAAGGCCGGCTCGACCGCCTCGAGCAAGTCGGCAAGGACGCCGTCGTCACCGCCAACGAGCGGCCCACGCTCGAGTTCCAGGTCCAGCTCTTCCAGGCCCAGCTCGCCGAGGCCGAGGCCGACCTGGCCCAGGTCCGCCGCGGGGCCTACCCCGAGGAGCGCGATGCCTTGGTCGCAGCCCTGCAACTCGCCGAGGCCCGACGCGGCGAGGCGGCCACGACGCTTGAACGGCTCACCGTCGACAGCCCGATCGACGCCACGGTGCTGGCCGTCAACATCCGCGACGGCGAATTCGCAGCGAGCGGCCCGCAGGCGCCGAAACTCATCACCATCGGAGCCCTCGACCCCCTGCACCTCCGGGTCGAGATCGACGAGCTCGACGCCTATCGCTTCGACCCGAGCGGCAAGGCCGTGGCCATGCTCCGCGGCGTGGTGAAGCGGGAGTTCCCGCTCCGCTTCGTCCGCATCGTGCCTCAGGTCATGCCCAAGCGCACCGTCACGGGCGACATGGGCGAACGGATGGACACCCGCGTCATGCAAGTGATCTACGCGATCGAGCAACCCGCCGACGGCAAGCCCATCGGGCTCCTGCCAGGGCAGGTGCTCGATGTGTTCGTGAACCGGCCGGGGAGCTGAGTCGCTGTTAGCACGGCCCCCACGCGCCCAGCAGGACCGCCAGGTCGCTGGCGTCGACCGTGCCGCTGTTGTCAAGGTCGGCGGCGCCCTTGCCGCCCCACGCTCCGAGCAGGATGGCGAGATCGGCGGCCCCGACCTGGCCGTCGCCGTCGAGATCCGCCGGGCACGCGACCTCGACGAGGGCGACGTCGTCCACGCCGGGGTAGGCGCTCCCCGCATCGGTGGCGTAGGGCACGAGGAGGAGCCACTGGTAGGTCGCCGCCTCGGGCGGGGCGACGAAGTCGATCGAGCGGTACTCCCACTGGTCGGGCGTCGCGGTCGGGGCCCAACTTCCGAGGACGACCGTGGTGGCCAGGCTCGGGCCGGCCGCGAGCCGCAATTCGTACGCCCCGGGGTGGGCGAGGTCGGCCCGCTGGGCCTGATGCACGTACCCCGAGAGGCGATAGGACATCCCGGGCACGAGCGGGGCCGTGAGCAGCTGGCCCGGCACCTCGACGGCGAGGCTCCACCCGGCGATCCAACGGACACCGCTGTGGGCGAGGACGCCGGTGAAGTTGCCGAAGATCGAAGGCGGCAAGCCGTAGCCGCCGTCGGTGCTGTAGGTGTCCGGCGTGACTTGGATCACCGTCCACTCGCTCGGCAGGATTCCCTCGCCGAAGGCGGGGCCGGGGATGTCCTCGAAGCTCGGGTTGCGGAGCAGGTTGGAGCCGGCCGAGGCGTGCGATCCAACCATCGACAGAGGGATCGACACGGCGACGCAGGCGGCGATGCAGCGCGGGCTCATGGCTCTTTCTCCGGGTTCGCATCGACGGTAGCGACGCCGCGCCGGCAGAGTCAAGGAAAATCAAACCGCGCTCACCGCCCGCTGCTGGTCGCCCCGTTCGACGCCGATCCTTCCGCGTCCTTCGCCTGACGCGGTTCTCCAAAGGCGAACGCCAGCACCACCGCGGCGAGGATCAGGGCCATCGCCAGCCCCTCGTTCCAGCGCGGGGCCTCGCGGAAATGCCACCACGCGAAGACGAGGAAGACGGCGAGCGTGATGGCCTCCTGCATGATCTTGAGCTGGGCCAAGGTCAGCGTGCCGGAGCCGATCCGGTTGGCCGGCACCTGCAGGCAATACTCGAAGAAGGCGATGCCCCAGCTCGCCAGGATGGCGACCACGAGCGGGGCGGTCTTGAACTTGAGGTGCCCGTACCACGCGTACGTCATGAAGACGTTCGAGGCGAAGAGGAGGACGACGGTGACCAAGGCCGGTGGGATGCGCACGGCGATGTTCTATCCGATGATCGCCTCGTGCACCTTGACCGGCTTGGCCACGCCGACCAGCCGCTGGTCGAGGCCGGCGTGCGGATAGGTCAGCCGTTCGTGGTCCATGCCCATCAGGCGGAGGATGGTGGCCTGCAGGTCCTGGACCGGCAGCGACTCCTTGGTGGCGAAGTAGCCGAGCTCGTCGGTCTCGCCGTAGGTGAAGCCGCGGCGGGCCCCGCCGCCGGCGAGGAACATGGTGAAGGCGTGCGGATGGTGGTCGCGGCCGAGGAAGTCCTTCTTGCCGTCGCGGAACTCGGCCATCGGCGTGCGGCCGAATTCGCCGCCCCAGATGACCAGCGTCTCGTCGAGCATGCCGCGCCGCTTGAGGTCGGCGATGAGGGCCGCGACCGGGCGGTCCATCTCCTGGCACTTCTTGGGGAGCTGGGTGATGAGGTCGTCGTTAGGACCCGTGCCGTGGCCGTCCCAGCCCCAGTCAAACAATTGCACGAAGCGCACGCCGCGCTCGACGAGCCGCCGGGCCAGGAGGCAATTGTTGGCGAAGGAGCCTTGGCCCGGCGCCGCCCCGTAGAGTTCGAGCGTCTCCGGCGCCTCGCGGCCGATGTCCATGGCCTCCGGCACGCTCATCTGCATGCGGAAGGCGAGCTCGTACTGGGCGATCCGGGTCAGCGTCTCGGAGTCCCTCGAGCGCTCCGCCTCCAGGCGGTTGAGGTCGTTCACCGCGTCGAGGATGGCCCGCCGTCCGGCCCGGTCTATGCCCGGCGGATCGTCCACGTAGAGGACCGGCTCGCCGCTCGAGCGGCACTGCACGCCTTGGAAGATGGTCGGCAGGAAGCCGCTCCCCCACACGCTCTTCCCCGCGTCGGGCGTCTTGTCGCCGGAGACGAGGGCCACGAAGCCGGGCAGGTCGCTGGCCTCGCTGCCGAGGCCGTAGAGGAGCCACGATCCCATCGAGGGATGCCCGAAGCGCGGGTCGCCGGTCCAGAGCTGGAGCTGGGCCGGAGCGTGGTTGAACTGGTCGGTCGTGACCGCCTTCAGGAAGCAGAGCTCATCGACCACGCCGGCGAGGTGCGGCAGGAGCGAGGAGAGTTCGGCCCCCGACTTCCCGTGGCGGGCGAACGGGTATTGGCAGCCGAGAAGCGTCGGATGCCCCTTGATGAAGGCGAACTGCTCGCCCTTCAGGTACTCGTCCGGGCAAGGCTGGCCGTGGTGGGCGGTGAGGACAGGCTTGTTCTCAAAGAGCTCGTGCTGCGACGGCGCTCCGGCGAGGTGGATGGAGATGATCGCCTTGGCTTTGGCCCGCATGTGCGGAGCCTTCGGGGCGAGCGGGTTGGGCACCGCGCCTGGCGCCGCGCCAGCCCGCTCGGCGAGGAGGGAGGCCAAGGCCACCGAGCCGAGCCCCACGCCTAACCCTTGCCCGACCGCCCCCAGGAAGGTGCGGCGGGTGATCGCTTGGAGCTGATGGAGGGCGTAGGCGTTCACGGGTGGGTCACGGTCGGGAGAGGAACTCGTCGAGGCTGAGGGCGGCGCTCGCGGTGGTGGTCCAGGCGGCGAGGTCGGGTCCGCCGTCCTTGGCTAACGCTTTGCAGGCGGCGGGGTCCTTCCCCAACCGCTCGCGCTCGCTCCGCCAGAGGGCGGCGAGGCGAGCCGACTCCTCCGGCCGCGGCTCGCGGGCCAGGGCCCGGCGGAGGATCCGCGCGGCGATCGCCTCCTCGCCGCCGCCGCCGCGGGCCGCCTTGTTGGCCAAGGCGGCGCTGGCCTCGAGCCACACCGGGTCGTCCATGGTGACGAGGGCGGCGAGCGGGCTGTTGCTGGTGAGGCGGCGCACCGTGCACGTCTCGCGGCTCGGGGCGTCGAAGGCGACCATCGATGGGTACGGGCTCGAGCGGCGCCAGAAGGTGTAAATGGCCCGTCGGTGGGCGTCCTCGCCGTCGCTCGTGGCCCAGCGGTCGTCGCTGTAGACGATCTGCCACACGCCGTCAGGTTGGAGCGGCATCACGCTCGGCCCGAACTTCCGCTCGCTGAGGAGGCCAGAGACGGCGAGCAGCGAGTCGCGGATCGCTTCGGCCTCGAGGCGGTAGCGCGGCGAGCGCGACCAGAGCCGGTTGTCGGGGTCGCGCTCCGCCGCCGTCGGGCTCGGCACCGACGACTGTCGATAGGTCGCCGAGAGGACGATCTCCTTGAGGAGCCGCTTGGTGGACCAGCCCAGCTCGGCGTAGCGGACGGCGAGGAAGTCGAGGAGGGCCTGGTCGGTCGGCGCCGAGCCGAGCGATCCGAAGTCCTCGCTGGTCTCGACGATGCCGCGGCCAAAGAGCGTCTGCCACAGCCGGTTGACGGCCACCCGCCCGAAGAGGGGATGCTCGGGCCGGGCCAGCCAACGGGCCAGGCCTAACCGGTTGCGGGGCGCGCCCTCGGGCCAAGGCGGCAGGACGGCCGGCGTGCCGGGCTCGACCAGGGCCGCCTTCTTCTTCAGGTTGCCGCGCTCGAGGAGATGCGTCTCGCGTCGCCGGTCGCCCGGCAGTTCGCTCATCACCGGCACCGAGGTCGGGGCCAGCACGGCGAGCTCGCGGGCCGCGTCGGGATCGTCGCGGCGATAGGCGAGGACGAGGAGCGCCGCCTCGCCCGGCTCGCGCTCCGCGGCCGGCTTGGCGAGGATCGGCCGGAGGTCCTCGCCCAACCCCGCTGCCGCCGGATCGCTGGCCGCCTTGGCGAGCCACGCGTCGTAGCCGGCGCTGTCGAAGCCGGTGGCCGTGGCCCGGCTCGCGGCGTCGACGGCCCGTTCGCGCCAGAAGGGCGGCCGCAAGTGCCGCGTCGGCCGCTCGTCGGGCTGGTCGTTGTCCTCGGTCTCGTTGAAGAGGGCGAGGAACTCGTAGTACTCGCGCTGCGCGTACGGCTCGTAGGGATGCGAGTGGCACTGCACGCACTGGAAGGTCGTGCCCATGAAGGCCTGCCAGGTCACGGCCACGCGATCGAAGACCGCGGCCATGCGGAACTCCTCGTCGTCGGTGCCGCCTTCGGCGTTGGTCAGGGTGTTCCGGTGGAAGGCGCTGGCGACGATGTCCTCCTCGGTCGCCTCCGGGAGGAGGTCGCCGGCGAGGAGACGGATCGCGAACTGGTCGTAGGGCATGTCGCGGTCGAGGGCCGCGATGAGCCAGTCGCGCCAAGCCCAGATGGTCCGCCGGGCATCCTTCTCGTAGCCCTGGGTGTCGGCGTAGCGGGCGAGGTCGAGCCAGACGCGGGCCCAGCGCTCGCCGAAGCGCGGGCTGGACAAGAGGCGGTCGACGACCCGCTCGTAGGCGGCGGGCGATTCGTCGGCGAGGAAGGCGGCGAGTTCCGCCTCGCTCGGCGGCAGGCCGATCAGGTCGAGCGAGAGTCGACGCAGAAGCGTGGCCCGGTCGGCCTCGGCCGCGGGCGCGACACCGGCCCGTTCCATGCCGGCGAGCGTGTAGCGGTCGAGCGTCGAGCGCACCCAGACCCCGTCCCGCACCGCGGGCGGATCGCCCGCGACCGGCGGGACCAGGCTCCAGTGCGTCGCATAGGGCGCGCCCTCCGCCACCCAGCGGCGGAGGAGGTCGACCTCCCGCGGCGTGAGGGCCTCGCCGGCCGGCGGCATGCGGCCTTTCCCCGTCGCCGACACGCGGCGCACGAGTTCGCTCGCCTCGGCATCGCCGGGGACGATCGCGATGCGGCCCTTCTCGTCGGGCTTGGTGGCCCGGCTCCGATCGCCGAGGTGGAGCCCGGCCTGCTCGCGCACGCCGCCATGGCAGCGCAGGCAGTTGGTGGTCAGGATGGGCCGGATGTCGCGGTTGAAGTCGACGGTGGGCGCGGCCGGCGGGGCGTGGCCGGTCCCGGCCAGAATCGCGCTGCCAGCGAGCGTCGAGAGGACCACGGCGGCAAGCGAGAGGGACGCCGTCCGCTCTCGAGCCCATCGCGACCGTGACAGAGGCCCTGAGCCCATGCGCAGAATGTACGGAGGCGCGCCGTCCACCGAAAGTGGCCAGTCCGCCTTTCCGGACCTCTCCTCCGCCACGACGTCGCGTGCGGCGCGGGCGAAAGCGACTCCGCTCGGTTACCCTCGTCGTCGATGGTGCCTCCTGACGTCGCGCCTTGGTTCGTGGCTGGGACGGTCGTCCTTGTCGTGGCGGCCCTGATCGCCGGGGTGAGCGCCGATTTCGCCATGCTCGCCGGAGCGGTGATCCTGGCCGTGGTCGGCATCATCACGCCGGCCCAGGCGGCCTCGGGCTTCGCCAACGAAGGCATGCTCACCATCGCTGCCCTCTACGTGGTGGTGGCAGGGCTGCAGTCGACCGCTGCCATCCGCCGCCTCACCGGCTCGGTCTTCAAGCCGACCACGAGCGAGCGTTGGGCCATGGTGAGGCTCTGCTTCCCGGTCGCTGCGGTCAGCGCCTTCCTCAACAACACGCCGATCGTGGCCGTCCTCATCCCGGTGGTGACCGAGTGGGCCAAGCGCTGCCGGATCCCGGTCAGCCGCCTCCTCCTTCCCTTGAGCTACGCGACGATCCTCGGCGGGACGGTGACCCTGATCGGCACTAGCACCAACCTCGTGGTGCTCGGCCTGATCAACGACTCGCTGCGCACCGGGACGCCGCATCCCGGCCTCCGGGCCATCGGCTTCTTCGAGCTGGCCTGGGTCGGACTGCCCCTGGTCCTGATCGGCGTTGCCTTCATCATCGTCTTTGCTCCCCTCCTCCTGCCGGTGCGGACCCCGGTGATCGATGTCGATGCCGACGCTCGCCACTACACCGCCCGGCTGCGCGTCCTGCCCGGCGGACCGCTGATCGGCCGAGGCATCGAGGAAGCCGGCCTGCGCGGACTGCCTGGCCTCTTCCTCGTCGAGATCGAGCGCGGCGCCGACCGCATCCCCGCCCCCGGCCCCGACACCACGCTCCGCGACAACGACGTGATCGTCTTCGCCGGCGTGGTCGAGATGGTCAAGGAGCTCATCGGAACCCGCGGCCTCGCGGCAGCGGACACCCCGTCGAGCGCCCCCGCCAAGGGCCGCATGCTGGTCGAGGCCGTGGTCAGTACGTCCTTCCCCGGCCTCGGCCAGTCGATCCGCGACATGGGCTTCCGCGGCCTCTACGACGCGGCGGTGGTGGCCGTAGCCCGCGACGGCAAGCGGGTCGAAGGACGCATCGGCGACGTGGTGCTCGAGCCGGGCGACACGCTCCTGATCGAATCGGACTCTGGCTTCGTCGCCCGCTGGCGCGACAGCCGCGACTTCTTCCTCGTCGGACGCGTCGACGGCGGCGAGACCCCGAGCCACGAACGGGCGTGGATCGCGATCGCCATCATGCTGGCCATGGTCGGCTTCGCCACCTGGCGCGGCGACATGCTCGGCGCGGCCGCCCTCGCCGCCGGGGCCATGCTCGTCTTCCGCTGCGTCACGCCGAGCCAGGCCCGGGCCTCGCTCGACTTGAGCACGCTGGTGACGATCGCGGCCAGCCTCGGGATCTCGAAGGCGGTCGAGTCGAGCGGACTCGGCCGGATGGTCGGCGAGACCTTCGTCTCCGCGGCCGGAGGCCACGCCATTGCCACCGTCGCCGCGACCTATTTGGCGACGATGCTCTTCACCGCCTTCGTGAGTAACGGAGCCGCCGCCGCAATCATGTTCCCCATCGCCCTCGGCGCCGCCCACTCGATCGGCGGCGATCCGATGCCCTACGTGATGGCCATCCTCTTCGCCGCAAGCGCCGACTTCGCGACGCCCATCGGCTACCAGACCAACCTCATGGTCTACGGTCCGGGCGGCTACCGCTTCACCGACTACCTCCGCTTCGGCGTGCCGCTCAACCTCATTGCCTGCACAACGACGACGGTGGGCTTGGCGATCGTCTACGGGTTGTGAGAGAGGTCGCGGAGGGGACGGAGGCCGGGGAGCTTCAGATAGCCTCGGATAGCCGCAGAGTCGCAGAGCGCGCAGAGTCCTCGCAGAGCAGGAGTGGGATTAGGGGGTCGCGCGTCGGCTGTGGTGGACGTTCGATGCGACGCGGCACCTTCGATGTGGCAAAGATGGCCGCGGCCATCCGGAACTCCCGCACCGTTCGATAGAGCCGGACGGCCGTTCGCGCAAGGCCGCCGCCGCTCGAGATCGAGCGGCCAAGAAGGCCCGACCCGAAGCCCAATCTTCCCGTCAGCTCTGCGAGGCCGCTCCGACTCGGCGGCTACCCGAGGCAGTCTGACGCTCCCCAACCTCCCCCACCGCCGCGGACGGAGGGCTGTCGCTCTGGACGTCAGCCCCACTGGCCGAGCAAGACCGCCAGGTCGCCCGCGTCGGTCGAGCCCGAACAGTTGAGGTCGGTGATGCCGGGCAAGCCCCATTGGCCGAGGAGGATCGCCAGGTCCGCTGCGTCGACCGCGCCGTCGCCGTTGAAGTCGGCTCCGTCCCCGAGGTTCACGGTGAGCGAGAGGGAGTCGTAGTCGGCGTCGGCGTTGGCCCCGCCGGTGCCGTCGCCAAAGGCGAGGAGGAGATCGCCGCTGGTCTGGGCCCCGGTCCCTTGGGTGAACACCACGCCGTCCACGAAGCAGGTCCACGCGCCGCAGGCGGTGACTTCCATCCGGTAGTCATGCCACTGCGTCGCGTCGAAGGGGGTCGAGACCCAGGTCCAGGCGTAGGGCGAGATCAGGTTGCTCATCAGGGCGATGCCGGTCTGCCCGAACGCGAAGTAGGTGCCGAAGGGGAACGACCACTGCTCGCTGGCCAACACCCGCACCCGCGCCTTGAGCGTGAAGGGCGACGCGTGGGGAACCGAGATCAGCTTGTTCCAACCGTTGCCGCCCTGCCCCGCGTAGCCGAAACCCATGGTCCGTTGGCGGATCAATCCCTTCCCCATGAGGAACGCCACGTTGGACGGGACGCTGTTCCCCACGGCGAAGTAGCTCCAGCCCGCGTCAGCCGGGAAGACCGTCCCGTCGAGACTCTCGACGATGGTCTGGGCCGAGGACAATGACGTCAGGCAACCAAGGACAGTCACGGACACAGCAGATGCGGCAACGGCGCGGCGCATGGAGGGCTCCGGAGGCGAGATCCGACACTACCACCCCTCCACGCGGAGGCAAGGGAACGCAGCATCCTGGTCGTCCGAGAACGGGCGAGGGAGTTCGCGGAGGGGGCGGAGGACGGTGAGCTTCGGATAGCCGCAGAGACGCAGAGGGCGCAGAGTCCTCGCAGAGAAAGACGGGAATGCAGGGTGGCCGTCCGCGCGGATGGCTGTGGCCTGGAATCGAACGGTCAACACGGATAGATCCGAAGCCCCAATCCTCCTGTCTGCTCCGCGACGGCTCCGCGCCCTCCGCGCCTCCGCGGCTATCTGCTGCGATCCGATCCTCCCTCGCCCAACGAAAGCGGGCCCGGCGCTCGCGCCGGGCCCGCGTGATTCAGCTCGCTCCGCCGCTCACTGCGCGACGTAGACCGCGTCGAGGGCCTTCTGCACGCGGTGCTGGAGGTCGGAGAGGTGGGCCAGCGAGTAGGCGTCGATGTTGCCGCTGTTGGCGCCCTTGAGGACCGCTTCGAGCTTCTGGTTGAGTTGCTCGAGCTGCCACTGGGCGAGTTGGCGGACGGTCCGCGGCATCTGGGCCTTGCCGGTCGCCACGGCGATGAGGCGATCGGTGAGGTCCGACTGGGCGTTGCGGCGGAAGCTCGAGATCATCGGCTTCCGGTCGGTCCAGCCCTTGCCCACGTTCGACGGGTTGATCTCGCGATAGACCTCGTCGCTCACGGCCTTGAAGAGCTCGGGCACCGTGAAGGCGTCCTGGGCCTCCTTGAGCCGCAACTCGTTGTCCGCGATGCGGCCCAGGGTGCTCGGGTTGAGGAGCTCCGACAGGGCCAGGTTCTGGGTCGCCGCGACCTGGTCGTTGATGGGCCAGTTCGACTGGCTCATGAACGCCTCCATGTCGCCCCACTTCTCGACGGTGAGCTTGTTGATGAGCTCCGGCGTCAGGCCGTACGCCTCGTCACGGAAGGCGTTCTCGAGGATGAAGGCGAGGGCCTCACGCTGCTTGGCGACGTCCACCGGCACCAGCGGATCGCCGGTGTTGGCGTCGCCCTTCTTGACGCGGTTGACGTGGGTGCCGCCGACCCAGGAGGCGAGGACGTCGATCATCTGACGCTGCTTGTTGAGCGTCTTCTGGTAGCCCTTGCGAGCCTTCTCCCAGGAGTCGCCGTTCTTCACGTACTTCTCGAGGAGGTTGGCCCGCAGAGTGCGGACCAGCTCCATCTGCGACTTGGCCCAACTGATCGGGTCCTTCGAGAAGTCGTAGCGGCGGGCCAGCGGGTCGGGGCCCATGGTGTCATCGTCGGTGAGGTACATGTGGCCCGGTTCGCCGACCTTGGCGAGAACCTTGTTAGGGTCGTCGTAGGTGTAGCCGTACTCGATGGCCCAGAGGTCGTAGGGCCCGATGTCGATCATCGCGTAGTCGCCCTGCACGCTCTTCTTGTCGGTGTTGAAGTTGGTGCCGATGTAGTCCATCACGCTCGCGGCGTAGGGCTTCTTGCCCTTCATCTCCGGGCTGTTGATCTCGTCCATCGTGTACATGCTCGAGGCCTTGAAGTTATGCCGCAGGCCAAGCGTGTGGCCGACTTCGTGGGCGACGAGGTGGGCGAGCTGCACGCTGACGAAGCTCTCCGGCACGCCGTCGAGCGTCTCTTCCTTCGGCTTGTCGTCGGCCTTGGGCTTGTCGCCGTCGGCCTTGGGGACGTCCTGGCCGATCTCGCCGAAGGCCTCGAGCTGCATGGAGGCGAAGGCCATGTCCATGGCCAGGCCCTGGGCCGCGAAGCACTGGGCCGTGCAGCGGTGGCCGGCATGGCCGGGGGCGGTATGGTCATCGCCGCCGTTGGCGATGCGCATCGCCTCCTCGAACTCGGGCCGGCCGGCGATGAGCGGATCCTTGCGGCTGTCGGCCGGGTCGGTATCCCCGATCGCGGCGCGATTGGCCCGCTGCTTCAGGACCACGTCGCGCTCGACCGGCGGCAGGAGCTGCAGCCGCGGATCCCACTCGGGGTGCGACTCGAGCCAGACCAGGGTGTCCGGCGTCATGCTCATGGCCATGTCCATGGGCCGCTCCTCGTACCACTGGTAGAAGGCGCGGATCCAGCCATCGGTGAGCACGATGTCGGCGTCGAGGATCTGGCCGGTGAGCGGGTTGGCCCGGCTCGGCCCGATCGCCGTGGCCACGTCGTTGTTCAGCCAGCGGATGAAGTTGTAGCGGACGTCCTCGGGGTCCTTCTCCATGTGGGCCCCGGTGACCTCGTCCTGCTGATAGACCTCGATGGCGCTATCGATGCCGATCTTCTTGAAGGCCTCGTTCCACTGGAGGATGCCTTCCTTCACGTAGCGGCGGTAGCGGACCGGGACGGTGTGCTCGACGTAGAAGACGATCGGCTCCTTGGGCGGCGACAGGGAGAGCTTGGGGTCGCGCTTCTGGAGGTCCCAGCGGTTGATGTAGCGGACCCAGTTGGTGTCGGTGCCGTAGAGGCCGAGGTCGCGGTAGTCGGTGACGAAGTAGCCGATGCGGTCGTCGGCGATGCGCGGCTTGTAGGCCGTGTTCTCGGGGATGGCCGAGATCGAGTAGTGGATCGTCTTGTAGGAGCCCGACTGGTCGGGGGCCTCGATGGCCAATTCGAGGTTCTGCGGGAAGGCCTTGGCCTTGGTGACCTTCATGAGCCGGCCGTTGAGCGGCTGGCCGATGAGCTGCGGGGCGTTGCCCACCAGCACGTTGTCGAGATCGATCACCGGCTGGCCGTTGGGGCCCATGCTGACGATGGGCACCTCGAAGAGGACCTTGTCGGTGAAGATCCGGCGGACCGAGTCCTTGCTGACCTGCTCGCCGTTGGAGCGGACCTCAAGCTGCGGCTCGACGAGGGCGAGGCGGTTGCCGTACTGCCGCCAGAAGACGTAGCGGGCCGGGCCTTGCAGGCCGGAGAAGATCACACCGCCAGCGGGCGTCGCGGCGATGAAGAACTTCATGTTCTGCCAGCCCTTGGGGAGCTCGGCGAGAAGCTGCTCGTCCTTGCGGTTGATGTAGAGGCCAAAGAGCGTCTGGCCGTCCGGCGTCGAGACGACGCGGTCGTAGCCCTTGGAGACGTCGCCGAAGGGCGGCAGGTCGCTTCCGGGGGCCCCGGGCGGGGGACCTTGCTGCGGAAGAGGCGCTGCGGCAAGGACGGCCGCGATCGAGAGGGAGAGAAGGCTTCCGACAAGCATGGTGCTGCGCATGGCGATGGCTACGAAGGAGGCGGCCCGCTTCGGCGGGCCTAGGGGGTGTGCAGGGTACTTCTCCCGAGCCGGCCGGTTGCGGCTTCGCGTGTGCCAGCCACGAATTCCGGTGCCGATCCGCCCCCGCCCGGCTACCTCGGAGGGGGCCAGGGCGGCGGAGCGGAACGGCACCGGAATGGGCGCGGTCGGTTGGTCCGGGTCGGCGAGAACCGACCCTGCGGCCACCAGACGCAACGCCACGCGGTCGGGTTCGCGATACAACTCAGCCCGCGAGCGCTGCATGACGAGCACCCACCCCATCCCCGACCTCCCGGCGGCGAACAGCCCCAACGCCCCCGCAGCGCTCGAGGTGGTCGACTACACCAAGACCTACGGAACCCTGGTGGCGGTCCAGCGTCTCCGCTTCCGCCTCGAGCGGGGGCAGGTTCTCGGCCTGGTCGGGCCCAACGGAGCCGGCAAGACCACCACCATGCGGGCCATCGCCGGGATCATCCCGCCATCGGGTGGACGCCTCCTCATCGAGGGGCACGACGTGGTCACCCATCCCGTCGCCGCCAAGCGCCGGCTGGCCTATGTGCCCGACGACCCCAAGCTCTTCGACACCCTCACCGTCGAAGAGCACCTCGAGTTCATGGCCTCGGCCTACGACGTCCGCGACTGGCGCCCCAAGGCCGATGCCCTCCTCGAACGCTTCGAGCTGGCCCCCAAGCGCGGGGCCTTGAGCCGCGAACTCTCTCGCGGCATGCGGCAGAAGCTCGCCATCTGCTGCGCGTACCTCCACGAGCCGCGGCTGATCATGTTCGACGAGCCGATGACCGGCCTCGACCCCCTCGGCATCCGCACGCTGAAGGAGTCGATCCGCGAGATGGCCCGCGGGGGGGCCGCCGTCCTGATCAGCTCGCACCTCCTCGCCCTGGTCGAGGACCTGACCACGCATCTCCTCATCCTTGACCGCGGCACCAGCCGCTTCGCCGGCTCGCTGGCCGAAGCCCGGGCCGCCTTCGCCGGCGGCG
>JBGAKK010000154.1:0-2576 GCA_044224425.1 Phycisphaerales bacterium | reverse complement strand
AGAGAGCGGTGAGCGTGGGCCAGAAGCAGCGGAGCTGCCCCTTGTCGATGACGAGCAGGTTGAAGGCCCCCGGAGAGGACTCGTCCAGCGAGGGATCGAGCAGGGTGACGATGGCCGAATCGTGGCTGGGCAGCGGCGGGCGTTCGCCGGGGGCGAGCCGGGCGGTGGCGAAGGTGCGGGGGTGGTTGATGGGTGCCATGCGGTTAGAACGCGGCGGGCGGGCCGGAGCGATTTACGTTGTAAATCGGGTTAGTCGCCACTGACTTGACCATCCCCCGAGGGGTCGGGCGGGGGAGTCTGCGGGTTGTTGGCGTGAACGAGCAGGCGGGCGTTGGCGCGGGCGACCAGGCCGATCACCAGCGAGAGCCCGCCACGCCAGTCGACGAGAAAAACGTTGGTGTAGTCGGCGGGGTTGACGCGGCCCAAGCTGCGGCGTTCGCGGACGACGACGATGCCGTCGTTGCGCCGCTTGAGCTCGTCGATGAGCTCGTCCTCGGTAGCGTCGAAGACGGTCAGGTGCGGCGGGGTCGGGGTGTCGGATGGGTTTGGCACCGCCCGATCGTACCGGCAGCGGGCGACGGGTTCAGTACCCGGCGGGCCGCGGAGCGGACATGGAGTTGGGCAGAAGGTGCCAGCTGACCGGGTTGAGCGAGGGCGGCACGGCGCCCGGATAGAGCGAGGCACGCCGCCGCTGGTAGAGGTCTTTATCCTGCTGCCAATGATCCTGTATCGGGCCATGGATCGGCGCGACCTGCTCGGCGGTCAAGCCACGACGGGTCCAGTGGTCGTGGCGCTGGGTGAGATCGTCCCGCTGCTGCAGCTTGCCCGCGGCGGTGGAGACGTCGAAGAGCTCTTCATCCGAGTAGCAATGGAAATAGCCGGGATGGAAGGGGCCGTCGCCGTTGTTGGCGGTGTCGAGCCAGAGCCGGCCGACCCACGGCGAGCCGCAGATACGCTTGGTCCCGTCCATCGGGTCGCCGGTCGGCTGCATGATGCCTTCGAGGTTGGGGAAGCGGGCGACGTACTCCGCGGCGATCTGGGCGGCGGTCTTGTGGGGGTCGGGGTCCATATCGTCGCCGCCGAAGACGACGACCGGCGCCTCGCGGGGGATGACGTTGGCGATCATGAACGCGACCGAGCGGGCGTAGCCGAGGTAGGCCGAGCCGAGCAGGAAGACCTCGACGCCCGCGGGCGGGGCGTACCGCACGCGGTCCTGGCCGACGATGACGCGGTAGCCCTGGGCGACCCAGTTGGAGAGGTGCAGGGCGGCCATGTCCGGGTTGGCGGAGGGGAGCGCATAGATCGGGCGGGTATCGGCCTTGGTCATCGGATGGCGTCCTTCATGGTGCGGCTGGCCTGGTGGTGGACGACGAGCGGATGGGTGACGGTGGGGAAGTAGTCGTGGACCTTGACCCAGCACGGGTTGAGGTTGCGAAAGACGAGGCCGCAGTCGGCGCGGTGCCGCTGCAGGGTGCGGAAGAGCACCTCCTGGTCGTAGGCGTCGAGGCCGCGGGCCTGGGCGCGGGCGTAGAGACGCGCGGCGTTCTTCCAATCCTCGAGCAGGTGGTCGCCCCTCTCGGTCGGCATGAAGACCAGCGTGCCGCTCATCAGGTTCGAGTTGACGCGGGAGTCGTGGTCGTTCGACTTGGCGATGCCCGGGGCGTAGGCGGCGAAGTCGAAGGGGCCGGCGTCGGTCTGCTTGCGGAGGGCGACGTTGACGGCGTCGATGTCGGGGATGGTGGCGTCGGCGTCGACCCAGACGATCGGCTTGTCGGTGAGCTCGCGGGCCTTGGCGATGACCGTGGGCTTGAGCAGGCAGTTGGTGAGCCAGTGACCGGTCGAGGGGACCTCGAAGACCATCGAGCAGTCGGCGTAGAGCGGTTCACCCCACCCGGCGACGCGGGCGAGCGAGTTGCCGAGGTAGCGGTCGAAGACACCACGGTACTCGGGCGTGTAGCAGGACACGACGACGAAGGGGCAGGGGTTGGACGTGCCGAACTGGCGGAGCTTCATGGGGTTCATAGCGTTAGAACGCACGGGGCGGTTTACGGCGTAAACCGGTCGGCCTTCTTTCCGGTCTCCTCTTCCCAGCGGTCGATGACGGTTTGGCAGTAGCCGGGGTCGAGCTCGACGGTCACGCAGCGGCGGCCGAGCCGCTCGCAGGCGAGCAGGGTGGACCCGGCGCCGGCGAAGGGGTCCATGACGGTGTTGCCCGGCCTGCTGGAATTCTCCACCGCCCGCATGACGAGCTCGACCGGCTTCATGGTGGGGTGGGCCTTGGAGCGGGAGGGGCGGTCGAACTCCCAGACATTGTCGACCTTCCGCGAGCCGTTGAAGCTGGAGCGGTTGTCCCTGTGCCAGCCGTACCAGATCGGCTCCATCCGCTGGTGGTAGTTGGCCCGCCCCATGACGAAGTGGTGCTTGACCCAGATGATGAGCCCGCTCATGTGATACCCCGACTCGCGGAGGCACAGGTCGAGCCTGGGCATCTCCGAGTGAGCGAGCACGCAGTAGAGATCACCCGCGAGGTACGGGGTCCAGGCCCGGACGAACGAGAGCAGGAACTCCTCGAAGTC
>JBGAKK010000153.1:0-2580 GCA_044224425.1 Phycisphaerales bacterium | reverse complement strand
ATCGCGATTCCTGGCCGAGTGGCTGACCGCGGTCGAGGCCATCGACTACGACCGCCTCTCGGCGGAAGCGGCGATCGACTGGCAGTTGCTCCGGACCCGCGTGCGGCGGATCGCGGCCCAGATGGAACTTGACGAGAGCCAGTTCGCCGACGCCAAGCCGCTCGTTCCCTTCTTCGACACCGCCACCGCGCTCGCTGCCACGCGCGAGGAGATGCCGCCGCCACCGCCAGCGGCCTCGGCCGAGACCCTGGCGGCGCTGGCCAAGGCGGTCGACGAGGCGGAGAAGGGCCTGCGGGCCAAGCTGGCCAAGCCGGCCGAGGATCCCGATCGCCCCGGGCCCGGCCGCTGCCGGATCGCGTACCGGGCGGTCGAGTCGCTGCGCGGCGATCTGCGGGCGTGGTTCTCCTTCCGCGACGGCTACGACCCCTTGTTCTCGTGGTGGATGAAGGTGCCCTACGAATCGGCGAACGCCGCTCTCGAACGATTGAGCCGCACGCTGCGCGAGCAGGGGATGGGGCAAACGGCAGAGAAGCCGGAGACGATCGTCGGCACGCCGATCGGGCGGGATGCCCTCCTCGAAGCCCTGGCCTTCGAGTGGATCCCCTATTCGCCGGAGGAACTCTTGGCCATCGCCGATCGCGAGATGGCGTGGTGCCAAGCCGAACTCTGCAAGGCGGCGGGCGAGATGGGGATCGCCGACTGGAAGGAGGCCCTCGAGCGGATCAAGCGCGACCACGTCGAGCCCGGCGAGCAGCCCGCCCTCATCAAGGCCTTGGCCGAGGAGTCGATCGCCTTCCTCCGCCAGCACGACCTGGTCACCGTGCCGCCCGAGGCCGAGGAGACGTGGCGCTTCGAGATGATGTCGCCCGAGCGGCAACTGGTGACGCCTTTCTTCACGGGCGGCGAGGTCATCAGCGTCAGCTTCCCGACCTCGGGCATGCGGCATGAGGACAAGGAGATGAGTCTCCGCGGGAACAACCGCTCCTTCGCCCACGCCACGGTGCACCACGAGCTGATCCCCGGCCACCATCTGCAAGGCTGGTCGGAGGCACGCTACCAGACGCAGCGCGGGCCCTTCGGCACGCCGTTCTGGACCGAGGGGTGGGCCTTGCATTGGGAGATGCTCCTCTGGGACCGCGGCTTCGGCCGCACGCCCGAGGAGCGGATCGGGATGCTCTGGTGGCGGGCCCACCGGGCGGCCCGCATCCAGTTCTCGCTGCGATTCCAGTTAGGCGAGTGGACGCCAGAGCAGTGCGTCGACTACCTCGTCGACACGCTCGGCCACGAGCGGGCCAACGCCGAGGGCGAGGTGCGGCGATCGGTCTCCGGCGACTACGGACCGCTCTACCAGATCGCCTACATGATCGGCGGACTCCAGTTCCGGGCCTTGCGGCACGAACTCGTCGACAGCCGCACCATGACCGACCGCGCCTTCCACGACCGCGTGCTGCGCGAGAACAACATGCCGGTCGAACTCGTGCGGGCCATCCTGCGCGGCGAGCGGCTGCCGAAGGACGCCCGCCCCTCGTGGCGCTTCGACGACGCGTTCCAGCCTGGAGCCAAGCAGTGAGCGCCGCGCCGATCGGGCTGGACGCTGCGGTGCGGATCGAGCGGGCGTTTGCCCGGAACTCCGTGATGTTCGTCACCGCAGCCCACGCCCTCGATCCGGAGCGCGTCGTCGCGTCGCTCGCCTGCGCCGGCGGCGAGGCCATCTTCTGTGGCGTGGGGAGCCCGGTGAGCAGGGCCGTCGCGATCGCCGCGGGCCACGCGATCGACGACCCGGCGTTCGAGGAGTTGGTGGGCTTCTATCGCCGCCACGGCACGCCACTCCGCATCGAAGTCACCTTCGCCACCGACCGCTCGCTCCTCGCCAAGCTGGCCACGCTCCGCACGCAGATCGCCGAGTTCATCAGCATCCTCACCCTCGACCTCACCGCCATCGATCCGCTCGCGGGTCCGGCCCCGGCTGGCATCGAGGTCGAAGCGGTCGATCCGAACGATGCGGCGACCGCCGAGCTGGTCGACGACACCATCGGCCGCGGCTTCAACGAAGGGCAGCCGGTGCCGCCACTCTTCCGCGGGCTCTCCCGCATCTCGCTGGCCAAGCCGGGCGGCATGACTGCCCTCGCCCGCGTCGATGGCGTGGCGGCAGGGGGCGGGCGGCTCGACATCGTGCCGGCGGCCGAGGGCGATCCCGATCGCTCGCCGGTCGCCCTCCTCACCGGAGCGAGCACGCTGCCGCCCTTCCGGCGGCGCGGCGTGCAGCAAGCCCTGCTGCGGGCCCGACTCGCCAGGGCCGTCGAACGAGGCTGCCGGCTGGCGGTGATCCAGGCCCGGACCGGGAGTACGAGCGAACGCAACATCCAACGGACCGGCTTCGCCATGGGGTATGGCAAGGTGATCCTGGCTGAGGCCTGAGCGAGCGGCTTTCGTGCCGGAAGGCCCTCTGCGACCATGCGCCGCATGCAGGTCATCGCCACGCCCCACGCTCCGACGCCCGCCGGCCATTACAGCCAAGCCTTCGTCCACGCGGGAGTTGTCTACGTCGCTGGGCAGTTGCCGATGAAGCCCGGCGAGGCC
>JBGAKK010000073.1:0-22702 GCA_044224425.1 Phycisphaerales bacterium | reverse complement strand
GCGTTCATGTACGTCGGCAGCCTCGACGACGCCCGTGAGAAGGCCAAGAAGATGGCGGCCGGCTAAGCCTGCCCCACACCGACCCTGAAAGCACACCGGGCGGCCTCCTTCGAGGCCGCCCGGCGTCTTTCTCCCTGGATCGAGTCTCAACCGGTAAGCATCGTCGCAAACCGCTCCCAAGCGGCGGTCGGGGCGATGGCCATCACGCCCCAGCAGCCGAGGGTCAGGCCGACGTAGCCGAGGGCGAACCAGCGGTCGAAGGTCCGCGTGATCGCCCAGCGGGCGAGGAAGACGAAGCCGCACAGGACCTGCGTCATGAGGAAGGGACCGAAGGCCCGCTCCCACCAGGTGCCCATGTAGAGGCTGTTGAGGGCGTCGATGCGGCTCATGCCGGCAGAGAGGACGGCGAAGGTCGCAAGCACCATCATCGGCCGGTGGATCTCGAGCCGCCGGCGGTACCAGAGCCCGAGGCCCATGAAGATCGCGAAGAAGACAGCGGCGAAGAAGGGCACGGCCATGAACTGCTTGGCCGGCAGCCCCCAGAGCCGGAAGTCAGGCGGCGAGACGCGGGCCGACTGGACCGCGATGAGGAACCCGACGCCGATCACGGCGAGGGCCAAGACCGCCCCGACCCGCCCGAGCGCCATGTGCGCCTTCCGCTTGCCGAGAGCAATCAGCAGCGGCTGGGTCAGGAAGAGGGCGAGCCACGCCGCCATCACCACGCCGTGCACGATGACCAGCCCGCGGATCGGCGGGGTGATCGGCCGGCCGGGGTAGCTCAGCCCTGCGAAGTAGAAGTGGTGGAAGCCGATGAGGGCGAAGGCGAGGGTGATCGCCCCGACCAAGGTGTAGAAGAGCCGCATGGGGCGCCGCCGGTTGGCAGGCGCGGGAATCGCAGAGACTCGAGTCATCGCGTCGATCGCTCCATTCGGTCCGCGCGGTGCGGCCGGAGCCGCATCATCGGCTACGCGCCCCAGTTGCCCAGCAAGACGCTCAGGTCCGCCGGTCCGACCACGCCGTCGGCGTCGAGGTCGGCGCTGCCCGACAGGCCCCACTGCCCGAGCAGGATCGCCAGGTCGGCGCTGCCCACCGCCCCGTCGCCATCGAGATCGCCGACCGGGCCGCAGGTCTCCCGCACCACATTGCCGCCCTCGTCGATCCACGGGCCGTCGATCTGCCCCGACGAGTTGCCGCAGATGGTCGAGCCGGAGATCGAGACGGACGAGCGGAAGCCGTTGGTCATGCCCGCACCGTAGTCCGCCGTGTTCCCGGTCAGCACGCAATGCACGATGGTCGGGCTGCCGTCGTTGAACATGCCGCCGCCGTCAGACGCGGAGTTGTCGCGGAAGGTGCAGTCGACGACGAGCGGGCTGCTGTCGTAGTCGTTGTACATCCCGCCGCCAAGCCCGGCCGAGTTGTGCTCGAAGATCGAACCGGTGACGGTCGGGCTGCTGGCGGCATTGTGCATGCCGTTGCCGTAGCTCCAGGCGAACGTGCAGCCCTCGACCGACGGGGACGAGAGGTAGTTGTACATCCCCGCATCGTTCTCCTCGAAGATGCAGGCGGTGACCGTGGGATTCGCGTGGTCGCTGTTGATGCCGGCTCCACTGTTCTGGACCAGCCGGCACCGGTAGATCGTGGGCCCCGAGAATTCGCAGTAGATCGCCCCCGGGTAATCCGCGCCCGTCAGCGTGAGACCCGCGATGACGCAGCCGGGCCCCTCGTTCTGCGTGCACGACACCACCGACTCGGAGCCGTTCCTGCTCACGATCGTCGCCGCCACGATGGCCGGATCCTCGGGATCGAGGCTGCGGACGGTGACGGCCTTGCCCATCATGGAGAACGTCTCGTAGTAGATGCCCGGGGCAATGACCACCGAGTCGCCATCAGCCGATGCTTCGATGGCATCTTGGACGCTCGCGAACTGGGACGGCACGGAGCGGATGGTGCCCGCCGAGGCGTGGCTCGCGGCGAGGCCGACCATCGTCGCGAGAGCGGTTGCGGCATGGGCACCGATCGGCTTGTTCCATCGTGCAGCGAGGCGGAACCAGGTCATGGATGTGCTCCGGAAGGCGGGGCTCGTCGTTCGGGGCGAGCCCGCACCGCCCTACACGCAGGATGTCGCAGCCAGGCGCAGCGGCATCGCCCGTGGAGCCAAATCGCCCGGCTCAGCGGGAGGCCACGGCGGGACCGTCGCCTGCGGCCCCCGCTTCCCCAGTGACGACCCAACCACCGCCCAACGCCTTGAATAGCCCGATCGAGTAGCCAGCGATCAACGATCGCGAGCGGATCTCCGCATCGAGCGCGGCGTCTTGCGTGCGCTGGGTGTCGAGGAGGTCGGTGTACTCGAGGAGCCCGCTCCGGTAGAGCTCCTCGGCGGTCTGGACCGATCGATCCGCCGCCTCGGCGGCCCGGACGAGGTCGGCGTGGCGGCGCCGCTCGCGAGCAAGGGCGACCAGGGCAATCTCGACCTGCGACAAGGCCCGCACCACGGTCGCCTCGTACTCCGCCTCGGCCGCCATTGTCTTGGCGTCCTGGATCTCGACGTTGGAGCGGATGCGCCCGAAGTCGAGGATCGGCCAGCGGACGGTGGGCCCGACGATCCAGAAGCGGCTGTCGGCGTCGGCGAGGTCCTTGATCTCCTGGCTCTGCAATCCGAAGGACCCGGTCAGGCTGAAGCGCGGGAAATAGGCGGCCGTGGCCTCGCCGATCCGCGCCGTCGATGCGGCGAGGCGACGCTCGGCGGCCCGCACATCGGGTCGTCGCCGCAGCACCTCGGAGGGGATCCCGGCCGAGAGGGCGTCGGGAGGCGTGGGAATCGCAGCGACGGGCGCGAGCTCCGCGTCGAGCGTCCCTGGCCGTGCGGCGAGCAGCACCTCGATCCGCCGGACGGTCACCCGCTCCGCCGCTTCGAGCTCGGGAAGCGAGGCCGCCGACGTCGCCGCCTGGCTCTCGGCTCGCGAGAGGTCGAGGTCGCTGACCACCCCTGCCCCGTTCCACTCGCGGACGATGGCCACCGTTCGGTCCTGCGAGGCGATCATGTGCGTGGCCACGCCGATCCGGGCTTGGATGCCGCGAAGCTGGACGTACGCCTCGGCCACGTCCGCCGAGATCGCCCGCAGGACGTCCGCCACGTCGAGCTCGGCAGCGGTGACCTCGGCGCTCGCCGCCTCGACCGCCCGACGGCGGCCGCCGAAGACGTCGAGCTCCCAAGAGCCTTCGAGCGCCGCGTTGTAGAGGTTGATCTCCTGCCCGGGACCGACCGCCCCCGGCAGCCCGCCGCCGCCGAGCCCCTGCAGGAACCCGTTCTGGCTGAAGCGCGAGTTCGAGTACGCGGCGCTGGTGTCGACCTGCGGGAAGAGCGCCGCCACCGCCACGCCGCGGGCGGCCCGCGCCTCGCGAAGGTGGGCGATCGCGATGCGCACGTCGAGGTTCGCCTCGGTGGCCCGATCGACGAGGCTGGCCAGTTCGGGGTCGCCAAACGATTGCCACCACGCGGCCTCGAGCGGACCCGCGGCAGTGCCGGGCTCGACCCACGCTTGCGGCACGTCGAGGGCAGGCGGGACGTAGTCGGGACCGACGGTGCAGGCGGCGGCCAGGAGCGTTCCCGGAGTCAAGGCGAGGCGGAGGGCGGCGCGTTTCATTCGACGGCGAGCTCCACGGGTTGGGCGGCGCGACGGCGGCGCATCAGGAGGACGATCGGGACGAGGGCGAGGAAGGCCAGGGACAGGAAGCGGAACTGGTCGAGGAAGGCCAGCATCCGGGCCTGGTTGTCGAGCATCGCGGCCACCACGGTCTTGGCCATGGCCGCCGCCGCGTCGGGGTCGGCGGTGGCGGTCGCGAAGCCCTGCTCGAGCCCGGACACCGTCGCCTGGTAGGCAGGGTTCGACGAAGCCACCGAGTGGACCATGGACGCCTGGTGCACCTGGCTCGACTGGGCCAGCATCGCCGAGATGTAGCCGATGCCGATGCTCCCGCCGATGTTGCGGGCGATGCTGATCAGGCTCGACGCGTTGTTCCGGTCGCGGCCCGCCACGTTGGCGTAGGCCACGGTGTTGAGCGGCACGAAGATGAAGGCGAGGCCGAACCCCTGGATCACGCGGGTCACGACCAAGGTGCGGAAATCGCTCTGCGGCGTGAGCCCTCCCATCAGCCACAGGGCGTAGGCCACGATCAGGATGCCGAACACGATCATCCAGCGCGGATCGACGCGCGACACGAGGTACCCGATGATCGGCATCATCACCGCGATCACCATGCCGCCAGGCGAGAGCACCATGCCGCTCTGCTGCGCCGTGTAGCCCAGCAACGTCTGCATCATGAGGGGAAGGAGGGCGGTGCTGCCGAAGAGGACCGCGCCGAAGATCAGCATGTGCAGGCAGGCCAGGGCCAGGTTGCGGTCGCCGAGCACGCGCAGGTTCAGGATCGGCTCGCGGCGGGTGAGCTCCCACAGCACGCCGCCGACGAGGCCGAGGCCGGCCAAGGCGGCGCTGGCCACGATGAATGGCGAGCTGAACCAGTCGTAGCGCTCGCCGAGGTCGAGCATGATCTGGAGCGCCCCCAGCCCCAGGGCGATCACCGCGAGCCCCGTGAAATCGGCCCGCCAGCGGTTGGGGCCGCTGCGGCGGATGAGGTACGGCGGGTCGCTGATGTAGCGGAGGCTGAGGGAGAGGGCGAGGAGCCCGACCGGCACGTTGATGAAGAAGATCCAACGCCAGTCGTAGTTGTCGGTGATCCATCCGCCTAACGTCGGCCCGATGACCGGGGCGACGACCACGGTCATCCCGTACACCGCCATGCCCATGCCCCGCAGCCGCGGCGGGAAGGTGTCGACGAGGATCGACTGGGTCAGCGGTTGGAGGCCGCCGCCGCCCAGGCCCTGCAGCACGCGGAAGGTGACCAGCGCGGTCAGGTTAGGGGCCAGCCCGCAGAGGAAGGAGCTGGCCGTGAAGATGGCCACCGCGATCAGGTAGTAGTTCCGCCGGCCGATCGCCGAGGAGAGCCACGCCGTCGCCGGCAGGACCATGGCGTTGGCCACCAGGTAGCTGGTGAGGACCCAGGTCGAGTCGTTGACGCTGGCCCCGAGGTTGCCGGCGATGTGCGGCAGGGCCACGTTGGCGATGCTCGTGTCGAGCACCTCGATGAAGGTGGCCAAGGTGGCCACGATTGCGATCACCCACGGGTTGTGGGGAGCGTGGAAGACCTCGTGCGAGGCTCCGGCGTGGGCGGCGCGGGCACTCATCGCGTGACGACCCGCGGCACCACCGACATGCCCGGACCGAGGAGTTGTTGCCGGACATCCTCCGGACGGTCGAAGACGATCTTGACCGGCACGCGTTGCACGACCTTGACGTAGTTGCCGGTCGCGTTCTGCGGCGGGAGCAGGCTGAAGGTGGCCCCGGAGCCGGCTTGGATGCTCTCCACGTGGGCCGGCAGGTCGATCCCATAGGCATCGATGTGCACGGTGCAGGCCTGGCCGGGCCGCATGTCGCGAAGCTGCGTCTCCTTGAAGTTGGCGACCACCCAGACCTCGGCGGGGACGAGCGAGAGGAGGGTGCGGCCCTCCTTCACGAAGTCCCCCACCTGCACCGCCTTGTTGGTGACCCGGCCATCAGCCGGGGCCACGATCCGCGTGTACGAACGTTGCAACTCGGCCTGGGCCAGCTTGGCGTCGGCCTCGGCGACTTGGGCCTCGCACCGTCGCACCTGGGCCTTGGCCGCGTCGACCCGCTGCAGGTCGGCTTCGGCCGCCGCCCGCTTGGCTTCGGCCGCGATGCGGACCGCCTCGGCCGAGACGACTTGCTTCTCGACGGCCCGCAAGGCGGACTCGGCCGCGATCGCCGTGGCCCGCACCAGATCGAGCCGCTGCCGCGAGACGGCCTCTTCGGAGAGCTTCGCGTAGCGCTCGAGATCGGACTTGGCCCGCTCCGACTCGGCGTTCGCCGAGGCCAGCTCGGCTCGCTCCTGCTCGGCCTTGGCCTCGGCCGAGGCCACCTCCGCCTCGGCCTGCTTCACCATCGCTGCGGTCGAGGCTTCGACCAAGGTGACTTGGACGGTGGCCTCCTCGAGCTGGGCCAAGGCCAAAGCCCGCGCCGCACGGGCTTGGGCCACCGCCACCTCCTGGTCTCCGGCATCGAGCTCGGCGAGGAGCTGGCCTGCCTTCACTTCCTCGTTGTCGTGCACCAGGATCGAGGTCAGCCTCCCCGCGATCTTCGGTGCCACCTGATAGACGCTGCCGGCGATGAAGGCGTCGTCGGTCTCCTCGACCCCCATGCCGCTCAGGTAGAACCAGGCGCCGCCGCCTATCACCGACCCGAGAACGAGGAGAAAGAGGACGAGGGCGGCGCGGTTGCGCCCGGCGGGAGCGGGGACGGCAGCCGGGGTGCTTTGCTCGCTCACGACGGCCTCCCTTCGGCCGCCGGACGAGGCAAGAGGCCCCGACCGAGGACATGCAGGAGGTGCTCGACGATCGTCTCCTCGGGACAGTCGTCGATCCCGTAGAGGAGGGCCCCGCGCACGCAGGAGATGACGCAGCCGGCGGAGAGCTCGGGGTGGGGATCGACCAGCTCTCCGCGCCGGGCCCCGTCGCGAAGGACCTGCTCGATGAGTTTGATCAGCTCGTCCCGGGCCTGGAAGCTAGCGGCTCCAACCAGGTTGACCCCCTGTCGCATGAGACGAAAGCGATCGGGGAAGCGGCGCCCGAAGTGGACGAGTTGCCGGACGATGGCGCTCAATTCGTCCCAGGCCGACCGCGTGGAGTGGCCGAGGCAGGAGCGGATTTCCTCGACCAGCCTCACCAGCGCCTCGTCGACGATGGTGGTGAAGATCGCCTCCTTGCTGTCGAAATACGTGTAGAGCGTGCCCTTGCCGACCTTGGCACTGGCCGCGACCTCATCGAGCGTGACTTCGTGGAAGGGACGCGAGGCGAACAGGCCGGCCGCGGCTTGGACGATGCTCTCGCGCTTGGCGTCGTTGGGGCGTTGCATGAGGGTGCTCGGGGGGGGCGTCGCTCGCTTCAATCCTGACTGGTCAGTATTGGCACAAGCCGCTTGAAGATCAAGGGTTGAGGTTCTTCGGTCGCGCGAAGCCGTGGCGCCGGACCCCCAACCAACCGCCCTCCCGTCAAGGTCTGCCGACATTGGCGGCGGCCAGCGCGGCGATCTACATTCCCGCCCGCCCGAACCCTTCCCCGCCCGAGGCCGATGCCATGCCTGTCCCAAGCCAGACCGTGTCCCTCATCGGCGCCCCCACCGACGTCGGTGCGGGGGTCCGCGGGGCCAGCATGGGCCCCGAAGCCCTCCGGGTCGCCGGCATAGGCCCCGCGTTGGTCGGCCGCGGCGTCCGGGTGATCGAGAGCGGGAACCTGAGCGGCCCGCCGAACCCTTGGCTCGGGCCGGTCGACGGATACCGACACCTGGCCGAGGTCGTGGCCTGGAACCAGCGGGTCCACGAGGCAGTTGCCGCCGCGCTCGATGCCGAGCGCCTTCCGATCCTCCTCGGCGGCGACCATAGTCTCGCCATCGGCAGCATCAGCGCTGCCGCCCGGCACTGCCGCGAGCGAGGCAAGGTCCTGCGGGTCCTCTGGCTCGACTCCCATGCCGATTTCAACACCAGCCGCCTGACGCCAACCGGCAACCTGCACGGCATGCCCGTGGCCTGCCTCGCCGGCCACGGGCCGCAGGCCCTCACCACGCTCGGCGGTGCCGCCCCGCTGGTGGCGTGCAGCGCGTTCCGCCTGATCGGCATCCGCAGCGTCGACCCGGGCGAGAAGCAGTTCGTGCACGCCATGGGCCTCGAGGTCTTCGACATGCGCTTCGTCGACCAGGTCGGCATGCACGAGGTGATGGAGCGGGCCCTCGCCGGCCTCGACGCCAACACCCATCTCCACGTCAGCTTCGACGTCGACTTCCTCGACCCCGAGCTGGCCCCCGGCGTGGGCACCACGGTGCAAGGCGGCCCGACCTACCGGGAAGCCCAGCTCTGCATGGAGATGATCGCCGACACCGGGCGCCTCGGCTCGCTCGACATCGTCGAGCTGAATCCGGCCCTCGACGAACGGAACCGCACCGCGGTCGTGGCAGTCGACTTGGTCGAGAGCCTGTTCGGAAAGAGCACTTTGATGCGGGCGGCGCCGACCCGTTGAGGGGCCGGGACGAGCAAAGCGGAATCAACGCCAACTGTTCAGCGGTTCTGGCTGCCAAGAATCAAGGCGGCGGCCGCCTTGGTCGCCGATACAGCCAGTTCCTCCCTCCCTTCGCTCCCTAGCCGGATCCTTCCCATGCGCCACACCAGAGCCCTCTCGCTCGCCGTTCTCCTGCTCGCGGGCTGCCAGTCCGAGCCGAAGTCGGCCCCGTCGACCGCCGCAGCGCCCCCGCACGAGGACCCGCACGAGGAGATGAAGACGGAAGACGCCCCTGCCGCTCCGCCGGCCTCGCTCCGCGAGCTGATGCTGGCCAAGACCGCGTGGGCCGGAGCACTCCTCGAGTCGATCTCGATGCAGGACTACGAGCGGGTCGAGACCAACGCCGAAGCCCTGCGCCGAGTCAGCGAGGATTCCAACTTCCTGGTGCAGGACACGGTGACCTACCGGGCGTACAGCGATGCCTTCCGCAAGGCGGTGGCCCAGCTTGCGACCGACGCCCGGGCCCACAATCAGTCGGCGATCGAGGCCGACTATCACGCGGTGACCGAGTCCTGCTTCCACTGCCACGCCTATGTGCACCAAGAGCGGCTGCACGGCCAGATGCCAGGCAGGGTGAGCCTCAAGTAGGCGGGAAGGACCCGGACCCTGCGCGAACTACCGATTGCTCCGGGCCCAATCCGGGGCGGTCGCGTCGGTCACCGTCCCTTCGCGGCTGAACCACACGGCCCAGACGCGGCTGGTGTCGGCTTGGCCGAAGACTCCACCCGTGGCCAGACTCGACAGGTTGTCCCCCCACTGCCAGCGCTCGATCCCCTCATCCTCGGTCCAGGTCGAACTGGGCTTGCCGAGGAGGTCCCTGACCTCGTCCTTGGTCATGCCGCGGTGGACGGAACTGAAGTTCGTCTCGCAGAGGGGAGCGCATCCGCCAAGCGGGAGCATGGCGACCGGGGCGAGGACCGCCGTGGGCAGGACGCAGCGGAGGAGGATCGACGCGGCGCGACGCATGGGCGGATTGTGAGTCGCTCGCCCCGTCCCCGCAACCCCAAGGCCTTGCGGCAACCGGCAGCGGCTCGTCGGTACCATCGCCACCCGGTTCGCACCCGCGATCCACCTCGCCCCTCTCTCCTGGGAGTCCGCATGCGCCTCCGGATCCTCGCCCCGCTCGCCCTGGCCCTCGCCGTCGCTTGTCCCCTCGTCGCCCAGGACAAGGCTCCGCCCGCGAAGCCGGTCTCGGTCACCCCCGTTTCCCGCACCGACGACTGGGCGATGAAGCGGCAGGACGAAGTGCTGAAGCGGGTCCGCGAGGCCAAGGCTCCGGTGCCGGTCCTCTTCATCGGGGACTCCATCACCCAAGGCTGGGAGGGCGCCGGCAAGCAGCTCTGGGAGGAGCGGATCGCCCCGCTCGGGGCCCTCAATCTCGGGGTGAGCGGCGACCGCACCGAGCATGTCCTCTATCGACTCGCGCAAGCCCCGATCAACGCCCTCGCCCCCAAGGCGATCGTCCTCATGATCGGCACCAACAACCTCGGCCACGGCTCGAGCAACGCGAGCGACACCGCCCTCGGGGTGCGGACCATCGTCGACACCCTGACCAAGCAGTGCCCCGACGCCCACATCGTCCTCCTGGCCATCTTCCCCCGCGGCGAGGCGTTCAACGCCATGCGCGGCGACATCTGCCAGATCAACCAATCGCTCGCCCGCTTCGCCCATGACCATCCGAGCAAGCACGTCGAGTTCATGGACCTCGGGGCCCTCTTCGTCGAGGCCGACGGCTCGATCCGCAAGGAGATCATGCCCGACTTCCTGCACCTTTCGGCCGACGGCTACCGGCTGTGGGCCGACGCGGTGAGCCCCGTCCTCCACCGCGAGGTCGACGTTCCGCCCGTTCCTGCCAAGCACTAACCGCTGGCCGCCTCGAGTTCCATCGCCCCCCGAACACGGACCGGACCGCCATGACCACCGCCACCTGCCCGCCGCCTGCCTCCAGCCTGCCGATCGACGCCACCATCGCCGCCGTCTGCGAGCGGCACGGCCACGCCGAGCGGGCCCGGGCCGAGTCGGGCGTGCGCCGCGTGGCGGAGCGTTGGAACGCTGGCGACGGCGATGGCTCGGCGTTCCGCACCTTCTGCGTCGAGCAGTTCGTCCCTGCTGCCCGGCTGCCGGCGGTCCTCGACCGGCTCGAGCTCGGCGTCACCTGGGTGGGCAGCCATCTCTACGAGTTGCGGCGGCACCTGCGGCGCTTCACCGATCTCCGCGTCGACCCCGTACCGGGGATCGACGATGCGTTAGCCACCTTCGATCCCGCCCCCGACCTGAGCGACCAGTGGTACCGGCAGCGGGTGGCCTTCATGGCCCTCCTCAACCTCGACCGCCCGACTCTCGACCGCATGCTGGCCGAAGGGCCGTCGTGGTCGGTCGATCGCTGGGCCGAGGCTCGCGTGGCCCAATCGTTTGGCCCGCGGATTCCGCCCGGACTCTCCGACCGGGCCCGCCGCATCAGCCACGAGTCGAACCGCTTCGTCTCCGAGTTCCATGTGCCGGTCGGGACCTTGGTCGACGAGAGCGGCACGCGGCGCCTCGAGCCGGGGCGAAAGCTGATCGCCCACTGGCTCATCCGCGAGACGATCAAGGCGGGCTACGGCGACGCCAACGGTTTGCCGGGCCAGCGAGCCCTGTCGTGGGTCATGGCCCGCCACATCGACGGCTCCATCCCGCGGGCCGTGATGGAAGGGACGAGCGACGCCGACTGGGACGCCCGCCGCAACACCCTGGGCGGCAAGCCGGCCGGCGAGACGTTAGGGCTTGTCCGCTACGAGCAGTGGCTCACCCGCCGCGACCTCGCCTTCGCCTTCGATCCCTACTACCCCGAGCATCCCACCGCGATCCGCCGCAAGTGCGACCTCGAACGGGAGATCCCCGAGTCCGAGGTCGAGCGGCTCCTGGTGGCCCTGCTCTCCTCGCCCGTCCGCCGCACGCTCGCCACCTACCTCCGCCAAAGGTTTGGCCGCCGGCTCGAAGCGTTCGACATCTACGCCGACGAGTTCGCCGAGCAGAAGCCGATCGAGGAGCTCGACCGCCGCGTGCGGGAGCGGATCGGCGACGAGCGGGGCATGGAGGACGGGCTGCCCCGGCTCCTGCGCGGTCTCGGCTACAGCCCGGTTGACGCCGACTTCCTCGGCACCAACATCCGGGTCGAGATCGCCCGCGGGGCCGGCCACGCCGTGCGCCCGGGCGTGCCCGAGCTGCCGGCTTGGCTCCGCACCAACCGGATCGAGCGCGGTGACGGCACCCGCGAGCTGGGCTGGGACGGCTTCGACACCGCCATGCACGAGCTCGGCCACACCCTCGAGCAGGTCGTCTCCACGCACCACGTGCCGCGACCGTCGCTGCGCGGCGTGCCTAACACGGCGTGCACCGAGGCCTTCGCGTTCCTCTATCAATCGCTCGGCCGCAAGGTGCTCGGGCTCCTGACCGCCGAGGAAGAAGCCCGGGCCTTCGACCTCGACGCGGTGCAAACCTTCGCCGCGGCCTGCCAGATCGCCGGTCCGTCCCTCCTCGAGCTGCGGGTCTGGAACTGGATCTACCGGAACCCGACGGCCAGCGCCGACGCCCTGCGCGGCGAAGTGCTGCGGCAGGCGGAGTCGCTGTGGAAGGAGTTCTACGAGGCCGACTTCGGCCCCGATCCCTACCACCTCCTTGCCGCCTACCAGCACATGATCGCCCATCCGCTGTACCTGCCGGACTACACGCTCGGGCACATCATCAGCCACCAGATCCGCTCCCACGTGCGGAGCAACGACCTGGCCACCGAGACCAAGCGGATCTGCTCGATCGGCCGGCTCACGCCGGACCTCTGGATGCGCCGGGCCGTCGGCAGCGGGATCGACATCGCCCCGCTCGAGCGCGACGCAGCGGCGGCGCTGGGACGGATGGGCTAACCGCTCACGGCTGGAACGCGGACTCCGCGGCCGGCACGTGCCCGTCGCGGAGGACTCGCCAGGCTGCGGCCCGGGCCGCCACCGCCTCGTGCCAGCTGAGTTCGTCGGCCTGCCAATGCTGCCGGACGATCCGGGCGAGCCGTCCGTCCTCAGCCAGGTCGGCCTGCGGGCGGGCCAGTTCGCGGGCGTAGGCGATCTCCCCCGAGATCCGCTCGACCGGCGTGGTGCGGCGCTGCAGGAAGGCGCCCACCGCCCGGGCCCGGACATCGTCGGGCAGCGGACCGGCCAACACCGCGTCGAGCGGTGGACCCGCCAGCACCGCCGCGAACGGCGGCTCGACGACCCCGTACGCCACGGCGATCGCGACCCTCGCGGCAGCCTCGCTCCCTTCCCCTTCCCTCGCCACGAGCGCTGCCACGACCTCGCGTTGCCGCTCCAGTTCGCGTGCGGCAAGGGCGAATCCAAAAGCCAGCCGCTCCTCTTCGACCACGGCCAAGGCCGCCGTGGCAGCGTCCTTCGCCGCCGGGTCCTTGGCCACCTCGTCCTTCCAGCGGGCCCGTTCCGCCGCCCAGGCCTCGCGCCGCTTGAGCCATTCGCCCCAGTCCGAACGGATCGCTTCCGTCTGGGCCACGGCCCGCGGTGCAAGCACGGCCCGGAGCTCGGCGATCGCTGCGGCTCCCACCAAGGTCGATGTGCCAGTCTCGCGTCCCAGAGCCAGCTCGGCCAGGGACCGCTCCCGCCCCCGCGGCTCGATCCAGCGTCCACCGACGGCGCGGCCGGTGGTCCGCGGCCGAAGCGCCATTTCAGCCCGGGCAAGCCGCACGAGGGCCACGCCATCAGGATCGATCCGCTCCGACGGCAACGCCGCCCGGAGGGACTCGAGCACCTGCTCGTCCTCCGCCGTCATCCGATTCGCGTAGGCCGCCGTCGCGCCCTCCGGATCGAACCCCCTGCCCTCCCTCCCCTCGACGACGGCGGCTTTGATGCCCTCGACTCGCTCGCGATGGGCGAGGAGAAGGCCCTCGATCGTGGCAGCCTCTCCTTCCGCCAACGGTGATCGGACACATGCCTCGAGGAGGACCCGGTCCCAACTGGGCGGGAAGCCCGACGCCCGCGGATCGTCGAGCACCTTTCCATAGGAGCGCGTCGGCTGCCAGAAGGGACCCGCTGGCTCGGCCGCCAAGGCCCGCGCCGCGGCTTCGTCCATGAAGACCGCCAACAGCTCGTCGGCAGCTTCGTTGCTGCCCGCGGCGCAGAGGGCCAGGCTCATCAGGCTCGCCGCTCGCTCCGGGCCGATCGCCTTGCCTAACGATGTGCAAAGAGCGCCACCGGCGGCAACCGTTGCCTCCTCCCACCGCTGGGCATCGGCCCCTTGGGGGGAATCAGCCGCCGGCCGACCGACCAGCAAGGCGGCGAGGGCCAGGCGGGAACGGCGGATGGCATCGAGACCGGCCGTGCGCTGCGACTCCGTGAGGCGATCGGCGCGGGTCAGGATCGCCTCGAGATGGCGAAGGGTCGCTGACCAACCGTGCTCGACCTCGTAGGCTCGTGCCACCGCCTCCCGGAAGCGATCCGCACGTTCCCGACCGAAGGCCGCTTCGAGCGACGGACCCAGCGGCTCGAGGGCCTTGGCCACCTCGATCGGGTCCGGCCGCCCGCGTCCGCCGGCGGCCGGGATCCTCCCCACGGCGTCGGCCAGCAGGCGAAGGTCCGCCGCCGATCCGGCGGTCAGTTCGAAGATGGCGCGGCGGACCGCTGCGTGGCGAGCATCGGTCGGCATCGAGCCGCGGCGGGCGGTCTCCACGGCGGCTATCAGCTCGACCGTCGCCTGCCGCCGGTCGTCGTCGCCGGCCAGTTGCCGCAGGCGAGCGACGAAGTTGGCGAGGACCGCCGGAGCGCCGGGTTCGTTGGCGGTCCACTCCTCGAGGTAGGTCCGATGCGCGTCCGCGAGCGACGCCCACCCGGCCGCGTCGAGCCGGAGGCCGCAATCGTTCCAGGCGACGAGCTCGGCCAGTCCGAGCGGTTGGAGCCGCGGGCTCCCCCACTCGAACCACGCCAGGTCAGCCCACGCTCCGGCGGCCAGAGCCAGGGCCAGGACGCAGCCGACAACGTGCTTCCCGACGTGGCGCATGCCGGCACCCCTCTCGGGGCGGATGATAGCAATCGCTCCTCAGCCATCCTCCAGCCCGACCCTCCCGTCAGGACTTCGCGACCGCTCCCTTGAGCGGCAGTTCGAGGGCGAACCTCGCTCCACCCAGCGGGCTCGCATCGCAGCGCACCGAGCCGCCCAGACCGCGGGCCAGTTCGGTCGAGATGGCCAACCCGAGGCCTAACCCGCGCACGGCGTCGCCCGGACCTCGCTCGCCGCGGTCGAAGGGCCGGAAGACCCGCTTGCGGACGTCATCGGGCACGCCAGGGCCCGAGTCGTCGATGGCCAGCCGAAGGTGCCCATTGAGCTGTTGGACAGTGAGCTGGACGGTGGCATCGGGGCCGGCGTACTTGCAGGCGTTGTCGACCAAGTTGAAGAGGATCTGCCGCACGCGGTCGGGGTCGGTCACCAGGGGGACCGTGGTTGGAGCCTCGACCGATGTCGCGAAGCGGTCGCCCGCCTCGGCGCAGCGCCTGGCCAGGACCGGCTGCACCGTCTCGACCAGGTCGCCGACCGTCATCGGCCGCGGCTCGCGCGGGGCGCGGCCGTCCTCGGCCCGCGACCAGGCCAGGACGTTCTCGACGAGGAGCCCGAGCCGGGCCGACTCGTCGCGCAGCGTGGCGAAGTACTCCTGCATCCGCTCCGGATCGCGGACCACGCCGTCGGCGAGCATCTCGGAGTAGAGGCGGAAGGTGGTCAGCGGCGTGCGCAGCTCGTGGGTCACGCTGGAGGCGAAGCGGCTGGTGCGCACGGCGGCGCCGATGCTGGCCCGCAAGGCGAGGCCGGTCGCTCCGATCGCCCCGAACGCGGCAAGCCAGACCAGGACGAGGCCAGCGGCGGCCGGGTGCGGGGCGTCGATCGCCCCTTGGCTCGGTGGCAGGACCAGCCGCGCCGGCAGGCTTGCCAAGCGCAGCGAGCCGCTCGATCCGGCCTCGTTCCCGCGATCGGGCTCGAGGCTCACCCCTTCGAGGAGGTCGGTCACCTGGGCCAGCAGCAGTTGGCGAAGCTTCGGCCAGTCGACGAACGCCCCCTGCACCAGCGTGCGGTCGCCGAGCTCGACGCGGCGGGCGACGATCAGCCGATCGCCCTCCATCCAGAGCGGGGTGAGCGACCCGATGGTCGGGGTCGGCGGACGCTCCGGTTCGGTCGTCGTGGTCATCCCCGCATCGACCTTCTGGTCGACGAAATTGGTCTTGCCGCCCTTCACCCGATTGCCGGTCTGCTCGACCAGCGACTGCACCGCCTTGACGTCCTCCTGGGCCGGGTTCTGGGCGTAGTTGCTCGCCGCGGAGCGGGCCTTGAAGTCGCCGGGATCGACGGTCTGGGTCTGCGACTGCCCCGCCCACTTCACGGCGGGCAAGGAACGCTGCTGCGGGATCTCCGGCTCCTCTTGCGGCGCCGACCGGCTCGTCGCCGTCGCCACCGGCGTCTCGTTCATCGCCCCGGCCAGGTCGATCGAGGCGAGGCGCCGCTCGAGGGCGGAGCCGTCGAGCGATCCCGTCCACGCCACAAGATGCTCCGAGCGGCTCGGATCGGGCGAGACCGGGCCGCAGGCGATGCTGCTCGAGGGCGGGGCCACGCTCGGCACTTGCGGCGAGGTGAACCCGGTGTCGGCCCGCCACTGGAAGTGGAGCGGCAGCCAGTCGCTGGCGAAGAGGAGGAGCGGGCTCGGCACCAGGATCTCGCCGTCGGCGATCGGCTCGAGCAGGCGGTTGAAGGCGATGGTCTGCGGGTGGTACGGCTCGTACTCGTACCAGGCCCGGGCCGACTCGCGGGCGAAGCGCGGGGCGAGCCAGGAGTCCATGCGCCAGAGGGCAAGCCGAAGCGTGGCCTGCCGATCGTTCTCGGCGCGGGCCGCCGCCTCCTCCTCCTCGAGGTGGTAGACGCGGACCGTGGTCCAGGCCAGCCCGCCGAGCACGGCGGCCGACCCGACCGCGTAGGCGGTCCACCAGGCGAGTCGCTTGGAGCGCCTCATGCGACCTCCACGCCTTCGCCTAACCGATAGCCCTTGCCGCGGGCGGTGGCGATCCACTCGAGGCCGGCCCCGGCCTCGGCGATCCGTTCGCGGAGCCGAGCGATCTGCATGTCGACGGTGCGGGTCTCGAGCCCCCGCGGGTCGAGTCCCCACACGCACTGCAGGAGCTCGCGGCGGTCGACCACCCGATCGCGGTTGGCGGCGAGGAAGCGGAGGAGATCGGCGTCGCGCTCGGAAATGGCGTGCTGGCCGCCGTTCCCGACCAGGACGCGACGGGCCAGGTCGATGCTGACCCGGCCGTCTCCCAGCCGCCCCACGTCGCCGGGCCTGGCCGGCGAGCGGCGCAGGACGGCCTCGACGCGGGCCGCGAGCTCGCGCACGCTGAAAGGCTTGACCACGTAGTCGTCCGCCCCGAGCGAGAGGCCAGCCACGCGGTCGTCCTCGGAACCTAACGCCGTGACGAGGATCACCGGCAAGGTCGGCTTGGCGGCCCGGATCCGGCGCAGGGCATCGAGCCCCGAGCCCTTGGGCAGCATGCAGTCGAGGAGGACGAGGTCCGGCCCGTCCTCGAGGGCTCGGCGCGTCGCGGCCTCGCCGTCCCCCGCCTCGATCACGGCGTAGCCGTGGAAGGTGAGGGCATCGACGAGGCCGCGACGGATGGCCGTGTCATCCTCGACGACGAGGACGCGGGTCTTGCTCATGGGGACATCATCCCGCGCTGGCGGTCTTGGCGGGAGCCTCGGTCTCGGCGGCCGGGGTCGCCCCGGCGGCCTCGGCCGGGAACTGGAAGCCGTGGGCCGCGGCCTGGGCCCGGATCGCATCGCGCATGGCCCGGTCGAAGGCCTTGCCGCCGGCCTTGACCTGCCTGGCGGTCTCCTCGGCGATGAACGCCTGCCGCTTGGTGCCGAGCTCGGCGATCTCCGCCTGGACCTTCTCGCGGGCCGCCGACTTCTCGGCGATGCAGGCCCGCTTGGCCTCGATGCTCATGGTGCGCATGGCCTCCGGCAGGTCCTCGGCCTTGACCTCCTCCAGCTTGAAATTGGCGTCCTTCGAGGCGTCGACCAGATCCCAACCGCTGTTCCAGTAGAGTCCGCCGCCCTTGGTCACGCAGCGCTGCGCCGCTGTCGACTTTGACAGGTTCGAGGCGTTGGCGTCCTGCATGGTCTGGTTGGCGCAGCCCTCGGCGCCTCGCGAGCCGTAGGGCAGGTAGGTCGCGTTGAGGGCCGCGTTCAGTTCGAGCAGCCGGGCGTCGAACGGAGTCTCGACGCTGACCTGGCCGCTCGACTGGTCGATGCTGGCGAAGTGGCCGTCGGCGAGGGTGGCCACTTCCTTCCAGCCCGGGGCGATGTTGTCGGCGGCGTCGCCGCAATAGATCGAGTTGACGAGGATTCCCTTGGCGATCGCGTGGCGAGAAGCGTCGCCGTAGCGCACCTGTTGGTCCTGGTCGGCCGACTCGTTGCCGGCCACGATCACGATGCGGAGCGCCGCGTCTCCCGCGGTCCAGGCCAGGGAGTTCGAGGCCTTCTCGACCACCCGGCCGACCAGCTCGGTGCCGCCGTTGGTGGTGAGGGCAAACAGCTTCTGGCTGACCAGGTCGAGGTCCTCGGTGAGGTCGGTCTCCACGTTGGTCCAGCCGTTCTCCGGCTTCAGGCCGTCGTTCCCGTACTGCACGATGGCCACCCGGAGCTTGGGCTTGGGGTTCGCCGTGGCCAGGTCGCTGACCAGGTCCCAGATGCGGGCCCGGGCCGAGTCGATGAGGCCGTCCATGCTGCCCGAGGTGTCGAGGCAGATGGCCAGCTCGACCACGTGCTGTTTGGCGGATTCCTCGGCCAGGGCGGCCTGGCGGCAAGCTTCGCCGCCGGCCAAGGCGGAGGGAGCGGCCGCGGCGGCCAGGGTGAGGGCGAGCGAGGGGACGATCGAGTGCATGGGTCGCATGGTGCTCCTTCGTGGGGCGGGAGGCGAGAGGTCGCTCAGGGGTGGGCGACGCTGGAGGTGGAGTTGCGGACGAGGATGGTCTTGCCACGGTGGGCGAGGAGGACCTCGCCGTCCAGGGCCAGCGAGGACTGCCGGCCCTCGGCGACCAGCTCCTCGACGAGTTGACGGTGCCGCTCGGTGCCGAAGTCGACGACCTCGTCGGGCGAGCTGTTGGAGCGCCCGGCCAGGCGGGCGTCGGTCCAGGTGTTGCCGGCCTTCCAGTAGTTGCGGTCGGCGCACTGGGCCAGGGTCTGGGCCTCGACCTGCTGCAGGCTGGCGTCGACGTAGCCCTTGGTGCCGGCTAACGATTGCTCGGCCTTCTGGCGGTTCCAGTTGATGCCCTGGTTCACCGCGGCGTTGCCGCTTCGCTGGCTGACGGCCCGGCCGTTCAGGAGGTCGGCGCAGGCCGACTCGAGCGGGCGCCAGTCGTCGAGCCTGGTGCCTTCGAGGGCCAGCATCGAGGTGTACTCGGTGAGGATGCCGAAGGTGGTCGAGAGGCGGACGATCTCCCCGACCAGCTCCTTGAGCCGCGGATCGGTGTCGACCGGCAGGCGGCCGCCGGGGGCGTCGGCCCCCTGCTGGCGGATGGCGTCGACCAGTTGGGCGATGCGCCGGCTGGCCCAGAGCCGCGGCACGAAGCTGTTGGCCGTCGAGGCCTGCCGCGGATCGACCTCCACCGAGATGGCCCGCTTGCCGTCGGCGGCGAGGCCGCGCACGGCGAGGGTGAACGGCTCGTTGCCGCGGTACTGCCCGAGGACGACCAGGGTCGAGCCGCGGAAGAGGTCGGGGAGCTTTGCCGGCAGCGTCTCGGCGATGCGGCTGGGCGCGGGGCCCGTGGCCAGTTCCGCTCCGAGGGCGAGGTCGGCGACGACCGGCCCCTTGAGGCGCTCGGCGAGGTCGCCGAGGCGGTCGCCGAGCTGGTCGCCGCTGGCCACGTAGATGGCCGAGGCCCGGCTCACGTCGGCGATCCGGTCGAGGAGCGGGACGTTCACGTCCGGCCCGAGGCCGACGGTGAAGACGCGGCGCCCGGTGGGGCTCGATTCGGCGAGGGCTCGGATGTCCGCCTCCCGCGTGCGGCCGATGGTGGGCAGCCCGTCGGTGAGGAAGAGGCAGAGCGGCAAGGTGCCGGGCACGGTCGGCTGCCGCATGGCCTCGAGGAGGGCGTCGTGGATGTTGGTGCCACCGCTCGGACGGAGGGCGGCGAGATAGGCGATGGCTTGGCTTCGCGAGGCGGCGTCGAGCGGCACCGACCCCTCCGCGAAGCGGGAGACGCCGTTCGAGAAGTCGACGATGTTGACGCGCTCGCCGTCCCGGAGCGAGGCCACGATGGCCTGGGCCGCCTGCTTCGCTTGCTCGAGCGGAATGCCCGCCATGCTGCCCGATCGATCGAGGACGAGGACGAGATCGCGGGGCAACGAAGCCTCGGAGGGCGCCGGCGGAGCCGCAGCGAGGAGGAGGAAGTACCCGCCGCCGATCGCGGGATCGGGATAGGTCAGGACCGAGGCCGACGGCCCAGGCCCGCGCACGACGGCGAGGCGGAAGGAACCGGTGGCGCTCGCCCCGCGGTCGGTGGCCACGAGCCGGGCAGTTCCTGCGGTGCGTTCGAGGCTGCGGAGTTCGTGGGTCGGCGAGTAGATCGCGGCCAGCGGCGTAGCCGAGCGGAGTTCGATCGAGACCGACCAGTTCGGCCCGCGGGCGAAGTCGCTGCGCGGCAGGACGTAGTCGAGTCGCTCGCTGCCTTGGCTGGTCGAGCCGGCGAGGAGGTCTTCCCAGGTCACGCGGACCCGCTGCGCCCCGTGCGGCGGGACGGGGAAGACGCTGGTCCGGATGAGGTTCCAACCCGCCCACTCGAGGAGGGCGGGGTCGCGTTCGCGGGCCACGATGGCGTCGTACTCGCGGCGGGCGTCGTCGCGGCTCAGGAGTTGGGCGGTCGGTTCGGAGGCGGCGCCCTCGAAGGCAAACCCGGTGACCGTGGCGTTGGCTGGCACCGGGAGGAGGAGCGTGGCCTCCTGGTTGGCGCCCGAGCGGTTGGCGAGCCCGACCTCGAGGGTGGTGGTGGCGACCCGCTCGGCGATCGAGACCTTGGCGGCGACCGAGGTGACCTCGAGGCTGCAAGCGGTGCCGGCCGCCCGGCCGATCTGCGGCACGATGACCCGGGGCGGCGGGGCCCACGCCCGGGAGGGCGGCGGAGCGGCCGCCGGGGAGGTCCATGACTGGGCGGAGGCGGGGAGCGCGGTGGACAACCAGACGGTGGCCATCACGAAGAGCGAGCCGAGGCGACGAAAACGGGCGTGCATGGGAGTCCCTCGTTGTGTCCAAGGGAACATAGGGCCGAATCCCGCTTCCGTTCGTCACACCTCTGCAACGCCGCCCCGTCCCGCCCGTCATAATCGAGCCGCCATGGGCGAGCAGCCGGCCCACACCTCCCTCCCCGCCGAGGGCCTCTTCCCCGCCACGCGGCGCGATTGGTTAGCCACCCAGGTCGCGGCCGGCGACGAGGGCCGGAAGGAAGCCAACGGCTTCGTCATGCAGCTCTACGGGCCGGCCCTCGCCGCCTACCTGCGCGGCTCGCGCTGGCGGAGCTTCGGCAACGCCGACGACCTCGTGGCCGGCTACTTCGCGAGCCGCCTCGACCGCGACGACTTCTTCGCCAAGTGGCTGGCCAGCGGACTCCCCTTCCGCCGCTGGCTGGCCAACGGGTTCCTCTTCTACCTGCGCGAAGAGGCCCGTCGAAGGCGGCACGATGCCGCGGGCGAGGACCTGGGCGAGGATGCCGCCGACTCGGGCGAGCCGGCAGCGGTCGAGCGCTTCGAGCAAGCGTGGGCCCGCGAGGTGGTGCGCCGGGCCTGCGAGCGAGCCCACGAGGTCTGCAAGGCGGCCGGACGCGAGTCCCACTGGACCCTCTTCGTGCGGCACCACGTGGACGGCGTGCCCTACGCGGCCTTGGCTGGCGAACTTGGCATCGATCCGGTCCGGGCCCCGGGCATGTCGCGCACGACCGCCGCCGTCCTCCGCCGGGCCTTCCTCGAGATCCTGGTCCGCGACGGCGTCCCGCAGGGCGAACTCGACGACGAAACAGACCGCCTCCTCGCCGCGTTCGGGCGGTGAGGAGGCGGTGGTTTCGCAGGAGCGTCACCCGGTCCAGTTGCTCAGGAGGACGCCGAGGTCAGCCGCCCCGACCACTCCATCGTGGTCAAGGTCGATGGCAGGCGACCCGCTGCCCCAGGCTCCGAGCAGGAGCGCGAGGTCAATCGCGTTGACGTGGCCGTCGCCGTTCGCGTCGCCGACCAGCGGGTTGGAGAGGTCGATCGCGAAGAGATAGGCGGCCCCGGCCCGGTAGGCGGCGTTGTTCGCCTGGTTGCCGTTGACGCCAGGAGATGCGCTGCCCTCGCTCAGGGCGCCAACCAAGGCGCGGCTTCCCGAAACGGCGACGTCCCCGCCGAACTCGTCGCCAGCCTCGGCGTTGGAGGCCTTGATGTACGCCACCTGGGTCCAGGCCCCGGACGATCGCGAGAAGAGGTAGGCCGCCCCCGCGGACGGCGCGCTGTTGTTTTCATCGTCGCCGTCGATCCCCGTCGCAGCGCTCGTCTCGTTTCGGGTGCCGATCAGGATCGCCTCGCCGTCCATCGCGACCGAGACCCCGAGGGGGTCGGACGCGTGGGTGTTCGCGGCCTTGCGGTCGCCCTCCCACGCCCATGCTCCGTCTTGCCGGTGGTAGACGAACGCAGCGCCCGAGCCCGGCTTCGACTCGTCGGCCTGATCGCCGCCGACACCGACCGCCCCGCTTCCCTCGCCAGTCGCGCCAGCCACCGCCCATTCCCCTGCCATGTCGACCGCCACTCCCAACCCGTCGCCGATCGTGGGGTAGGGAGCCTGCAGCCGGGCCGTCTGGAGCCAGCTTCCGGCGCTCCGCTCGAAGACGTATATCGCGCCCTGGCCTTGGCTCGCGCCGGGCGCGCCGACCACCAGCGTGTCGCCGTCGATCGCGACGCTTGTCCCGAAATTCGCGTGGGCCGTTGGGTCGGACGCCTTGATGTACGCCTGCTGCGACCACGTGGCGCCGTCGCGCACGAACACGTACACCGCTCCAGCCTCGGCGAGGCTGTCGTCGTCCTGGTCGCCATTCACGCCCGGCGAGGCGCTGTCCTCGCGCTGGGCCCCGACGACCAGCGTGTCACCATCGATGGCGACCGCATAGCCAAACTGGTCGCCCCAGCCCGGATTGGAGGCCTTGACGTAGGCCTGCTGTGACCAGGTGCCGCCGGAGCGAACGAAGACATACGCCGCGCCGACATCCGACAGGCTGTTGTCCGCCTGGTCGCCGTTGATGCCCGGCGAGGCGCTGTCCTCCCCAAAGGTCGTCACCACGGCGGTGTTGCCCGAAATGGCGACGTCCCAGCCGAAGAAGTCCCACGCCTCGACATTCGATGCCTTGAGATAGGCTTCCTGATGCCACGCGTTGCCGTCGAAGGCGAACACGTAGGCTGCGCCAGGATCAGGTATGGCATTGTTCACCGGTCCGT
>JBGAKK010000072.1:0-24439 GCA_044224425.1 Phycisphaerales bacterium | reverse complement strand
ACCCGCTGAAGATCGCCGCCGGCACCTGCGGCTGCGGCACCCCGGACACCGACACCGACAACGACGGCACCCCGGACTGCAACGACGGCTGCCCCAATGATCCGCTCAAGATCGCCGCCGGCACGTGCGGCTGCGGCACTCCCGACACCGACACCGACGGCGACGGCACCCCCAATTGCAATGACGGTTGCCCAGACGATCCGAACAAGGTGGCTCCAGGCGCCTGCGGATGCGGCGTCGCCGACCTCGACTCCGACGGCGACGGCACTCCCGACTGCAGCGACGGCTGCCCAGGGGATCCGAACAAGATCTCGCCTGGCGCGTGCGGCTGCGGCGTCGCGGACACGGACTCCGACAACGACGGCACTCCCGACTGCAATGACGGCTGTCCGTTCGACCCGCTCAAGCTCGACCCGGGTATCTGCGGATGCGGCGTCCCCGACGCCGACACCGATGGCGACGGTCTTGCCGACTGCGCCGACCTGTGTCCGAGCGATCCCGGCAAGTCAGCTCCCGGCGCCTGCGGCTGCGGGGTCCCTGACACCGACAGCGATAGCGACGGGGTACCCGATTGCCTCGACGACTGCCCCGGCTTCGACGACAACGCCGATTGCAACAGCAACGGCATCCCCGACGGCTGCGACATCTCCGTCGACCACACCTCGGGCGACATCAACGGTAACGGCGTGCCGGACGAGTGCGAGTGCCTAGGCGACCTCGACTACGACGGCGACGTCGACGCGGCGGACCTCGCCATCCTGCTTGGCGCCTGGGGCACCCCGGGATCGGCCGACCTCGACGCCTCGGGCGGCGTGGGCGGCGCAGACCTGGCCATCCTGCTCGGAAACTGGGGGCCCTGCCTGTACGCAGTCGACACCGACGGCGACGGCGTGGCCAACCCGGCTGACAACTGCCCCCTGGTGGCCAATCCGGGGCAGGAAGACACCGACGGCGATGGCTACGGAGACGCCTGTGACAACTGCCCCTTGGTCTTCAATCCAGGACAAGAGGACGGTGATCACGACGGGTCGGGAGACGCCTGCGACCCCTAAGGCGTCCTCGGGGCCGGGACCGCCGGCACCGGCCCTCGAGATTGCCGCCCCCCGCCGCCTGTAGGGTCTGGACAATTGGAAGGGCCACCGCCCGTCCCAGCTTCCCAAGGGCCGCCCGAGAGGATGCCCATCCGCCCGAGCCACGGCCCCCCCCCGGAGGGGGTGGCGGGCCGGGCGCGCCGCGACGCTAAGCCGCCCGGCCACCAACTTTCCCTGCTCACCCCCCCCAACCGGGCCGGCTTGAGCGTCGCCCCCCCACCAGCGCAAGTCACCGCCCCTTGACTTGTGCGAATTGCGGGGGCCCCCTACACTGCCCTTCTTCGGCGTAGCGGTGATCTCGGGCACTCTCCACACATTGCATCAACTGTGACCACGGCGGATAGGCGCCGCGGCGATCGCTGCTCTCGCGAGCAGTCTGACGATCGCGACATCGCCATCGACCTCGGCCACGTCGTTGCATCCCCGGACCATCGCCAACGTCGAACGGGAGGCGCGCCCCGCGGGCGCCTCAGGGTGGAACCCGGCTCGATCGGCACTCGCGCCCCCCGCGAGCAGCCGCTCGGACGCCCGGACAGCCGGGATTCGGTTGGCAGGATTCGAACAGGACCTTCATAAGGAACCTCGATGGCAAGTGCGATCACCCGCGAGATCCGTTCCTTCTCCAAGCGTGACGATGCGATCGGAGTGCCGGACCTGACCAGGGTCCAGCGAGACGCGTACGAACGCTTCCTCCAGCTCGACAAGCAGCACGACGAGCGCGACCCCAACATCGGGCTCGAGGCGCTGCTGCGCGAGATCTATCCCATCGAGTCCTACGACGGCTCGATGAAGCTCGAGTACCTCTACTACAAGCTCGACGAGCCGCGCTACACCCCCGACGAGTGCCGCGAGCTCCGGCTCACCTACGGCATGCCCTTCCGGGTCGCGGTGCGCCTGCGCCGCAACGGCGTGGACGAGATCCCCGAGGAGGAGATCTACCTCGGCGAGATCCCGATCATGATGGGCGGCGGCGAGTTCATCGTGAACGGCGCCGAGCGGGTCATCGTCTCCCAGCTCCACCGCTCGCCGGGCGTCGACTTCTCGATCGTCTCCTCCTTCGGCGACCGCCCGCTCCACTCCGCGCGCATCATCCCGGAGCGCGGCTCGTGGATCGAGCTCGAGGTCACCAAGAAGGACGTCCTGGCGATGCGGATCGACCAGTCGACGAAGCTGGCCGCGACGACCTTCCTCCGGGCCCTCGACGAGACCTACTCCTCGACCGACAAGATCATCGAGCTCTTCTATGACGTGGTCGACCTCAAGGTCGAGAAGCTCAAGCCCGAGCACTACTCGGCGGAGATGATCGTCGACAGCGACACGGGCGAGGAGCTCTGCCGCGTGGGCGCCCCGATCGGCGAGAAGATCGACACCATCCAGGCCTCCAACCTCAAGACGGTCCGCGTCATCACCGACGCCGCCGACTCCCTCATCCTCAACACCCTGGCCGAGGAGAAGCTCGACTTCCTCGCCGAGGTCACCGAGCACGAGGCCGCCCTCCTGAAGATCTACGGCCGCCTCCGCCCCGGCAACCCGCCGCAGGTGGACAAGGCCAAGGCCCTCTTCAAGGAGAAGTTCTTCGACGAGAACCGCTACCGCCTCGGCCGGGTCGGCCGCTTCCGCATCAACCGGAAGTTCGAGGACGACAAGATCTACAAGGTCGTCCAGGAGACGGTGCAGCACCTGCGGGCCGAGGACTTCCTCGCCGTCATCAAGTACATCCTCGACCTGCGGGCCAAGCAGAACCGGGCCCACGTCGACGACATCGACCACCTCGGCAACCGCCGCCTGCGCACGCTCGACGAGCTGGCCACGGAGGAGATGCGGAAGGGCTTCCTCAAGCTCCGCCGCACGGTCCAGGAGCGGATGAGCGTCAAGGACCCGGACGAGATCTCGAAGATCGCCGACCTGGTCAACTCCAAGTCGATCAGTAGCGCCATCGAGTTCTTCTTCGGGCGCAGCGAGCTCTCCCAGGTCGTCGACCAGACCAACCCGCTGTCGATGCTGGTCCACGAGCGGCGCCTCTCGGCCCTCGGGCCGGGCGGCCTCAACCGCAAGCGGGCCGGCTTCGAGGTGCGTGACGTCCACATCTCGCACTACGGCCGCATCTGCCCGATCGAGACGCCGGAAGGCACCAACATCGGCCTCATCGCCTCGCTCGGCATCTACGCCGAGATCGACGACTACGGCTTCCTGCTCACCCCCTACCGCAAGGTGAAGAGCGGCAAGGCCACGTCGGATGTCATCCGCCTGCGGGCCGACGAGGAGCTCAAGCGGGTCCTCGCCACCAGCGACATGCTGGACCGCGAAGGCCGCTTCCACGGCTCCCACGTCCTGGCCCGCATCGACGGCGACCTGGCCCAGGTCCCGGCGACCGAGGTCGAGTACGTCGACATCTCCCCCAAGCAGATCGTCGGCATCTCGGCCTCGCTCATCCCCTTCCTCGAGCACGACGACGCCAACCGGGCGCTGATGGGCTCGAACATGCAGCGGCAGGCCGTGCCGCTGGTCAAGGTCGACCCGCCCTGCGTGGCGACCGGCATGGAGAAGGTGGTCGGCGGCCACTCGGGCATGATCGTGAAGGCCAAGCGCGGCGGCACGGTCACCTTCGTGGACAGCGAGCGGCTCATCATCGACAACGCCGACGAGTACGTGCTCCGCAAGTTCGTGGGGCTCAACGAGCGGACCTGCCAGAACCAGCGTCCGATCGTGAAGCTCCACCAGAAGGTCAAGGCCGGCGAGATCATCGCCGACGGGGCCAGCACCCACCGCGGCGAGCTTTCCATCGGGAAGAACGTCCTGGTCGCCTTCAACACCTTCGACGGCTACAACTTCGAGGACGCCATCGTGATGAACGAGCGTCTGGTGAAGGAGGACGTCTTCACCTCGATCCACATCGAGAGCTTCGACGTGGAGATCAGGGAAACCAAGCTGGGCCGCGAGGAGTTCACCCGCGACATCCCGAACGTCAGCGAGAAGATGCTGGCCAAGCTCGACGAGAACGGCGTCATCCGCATCGGGGCCCGCGTCGGCCCCGGCGACATCCTGGTCGGCAAGGTCAGCCCGAAGTCGAAGTCCGAGCTCTCCCCCGAGGAGAAGCTGCTGCACGCGATCTTCGGCCGGGCCGGCGAGGACGTGAAGAACGATTCGCTCGAGGTGCCGGCCGGCACCGAAGGCATCGTCATCGGGGCTCGCCGCTTCAGCCGACGCATGCACCTGACGGAGGACCAGAAGAAGGCCCTCAAGAAGGAGATGACCGACTTCGAGAAGGAGATGGACGAGAAGCGGATCCGCCTCTTCCGGCAGATGGTCCAGAAGATCAACGAGATCCTGGGGGCCGAGATGGTCGACCCCTCGACCCGCCAGAAGGTCGGCGCCTCCGACATCCCCGAGGTCATCCTCGAGCAGATCGAGAACTTCAGCGAGAAGTGGATGAAGGGCTCGGCCGAGGCCCGCGAACAGGCCAAGGTCGTGTTCGGCCAGTTCTGGCCCCGCGTCCAGGACATCGCCAAGGAGAAGGAGCGCAAGCTCGGGCACATGAAGCGCGGCGACGAGCTGCCCTCCGGCGTGCTCGAGATGGTGAAGGTCTACCTCGCCACCAAGCGCCAGCTCTCGGTCGGCGACAAGATGGCCGGCCGCCACGGCAACAAGGGCGTGATCAGCCGCATCCTCCCCATCGAGGACATGCCGTTCCTCGAGGACGGGACGCCGGTCGAGATCGTCCTCAACCCGCTGGGCGTGCCGAGCCGCATGAACGTCGGCCAGATCCTCGAGGTGCACCTGGCCTGGGCCGCCCAGGTCCTCGGCTTCCAAGCCGTCTCCCCGGTCTTCGAGGGGGCGACCGAAGCCGAGATCTTCGGTACGGTCCGCGAGGCCAACGAGCACGTCGCCAAGCGGCTCGAGCAGTTCTCGAAGGACGGCAAGGACCCGGGCAAGCCGCGCGAGCTGCTGGCCCGGATGCCGGAGACCGGCAAGGTCCAGCTCTACGACGGCCGCACCGGCGAGCCGTTCCACCAGCGGACCACGGTCGGCTTCATGTACCTCCTGAAGCTGCACCACCTGGTCGACGACAAGATCCACGCCCGCTCGACCGGCCCGTACAGCCTCATCACCCAGCAGCCGCTGGGCGGCAAGGCCCGCACCGGCGGCCAGCGATTCGGCGAGATGGAAGTGTGGGGCCTCGAGGCGTACGGCGCGGCCTACGTCCTCCAGGAACTCCTCACCGTCAAGTCCGACGACGTCGAAGGCCGCACCAAGATCTACGACTCGATGGTCAAGGGCACGAACACCCTCCAGGCGGGCATGCCCGTCGTGTTCGACGTCCTCTGCCACGAGATCAAGGGCTTGGGCATGAACATCACCCTCGAGAAGCAGCAAGTCGACCAGGGCGCCCTCCTCTGAGCCAGCCCCCCGCCGACCCGGGGCACCCGCCCCGCCTCGCGAGCATCCGTTTCCCGATTCTCCCGCGGCTCCGCCGCGACTGAACGCACGACGCACCACGACTCCCCGGCCGGGCACCCCCCAGGGGCCCCGGCGGGGATGGAGCGACCGAACCCATGGCCGAGAGCGTCTACGATCGCGTCAATGACTTCGGCTCGGTGAAGATCACCCTCGCAAGCCCGAACGACATCCGTTCGTGGTCCTTCGGCGAGGTGAAGAAGCCCGAGACCATCAACTACCGCACCTACCGCCCCGAGCGCGACGGTCTGTTCTGCGAGCGGATCTTCGGGCCCGAGCGCGACTACGAGTGCGCCTGCGGCAAGTACAAGGGCACCAAGTTCAAGGGCATCATCTGCGACCGCTGCGGGGTCAAGGTGACCCACAGCCGCGTGCGCCGCAAGCGCATGGGCCACATCAACCTGGCCGCCCCGGTGGTCCACATCTGGTTCTTCAAGGCCATGCCGAGCCGCCTCGGCAACCTCTTGGCCATGAAGACGAGCGACCTCGAGAAGGTCATCTACTTCCAGGACTACGTGGTCACCGACCCCGGCACCACCGACCTGACCCACCAGCAGGTCCTGACCGAGGACGAATACCGCAGCGCCTTCGAGAAGTACGGCACCGCCTTCACCGCCATGATGGGCGCCGAGGCGATCCGCGAGCTGCTCCACCAGCTCGACCTCAACATGCTCTCCAAGGACCTCCGCGAGGAGCTGGCCGAGACCAAGAGCAAGCAGAAGCAGAAGGACCTCTCCAAGCGGCTCAAGATCGTGGAGCAGATCCGCCACTCGGAGAACGACCCGGCCTGGATGGTCCTTGACGTGGTCCCGGTGATCCCGCCGGACCTCCGTCCGCTGGTCCTCCTGGAGAGCGGCAACTTCGCCACCAGCGACCTCAACGACCTCTACCGCCGCATCATCAACCGCAACAACCGCCTCAAGAAGCTGATGGACCTCAACGCCCCCGAGGTCATCATCCGCAACGAGAAGCGCATGCTGCAGCAGGCGGTCGATGCCCTCTTCGACAACGGCCGCTGCCGCCGCCCGGTCCTCGGCTCGAGCAACCGCCCGCTCAAGTCGATCACCGACATGATCAAGGGGAAGCAAGGCCGCTTCCGCGAGAACCTGCTCGGCAAGCGCGTCGACTACTCGGCCCGCTCGGTCATCGTGGTCGGCCCCGAGCTCAAGCTTTGGCAGTGCGGCCTTCCCAAGAAGATCGCCCTCGAGCTCTACCAGCCCTTCATCATCCGCAAGCTCAAGGAGCACGGGCTCGCCGACACCATCAAGAGCGCCAAGCGCATGCTGGAGCGCCGCGATCCCGAGGTGTGGGACATCCTCGAGCAGGTGATCCGCAACCACCCGGTCCTCCTCAACCGCGCCCCCACCCTCCACCGCATGGGCATCCAAGCCTTCGAGCCGGTGCTGGTCGAGGGCAACGCCATCAAGATCCACCCGCTCGTCTGCACCGGCTACAACGCCGACTTCGACGGCGACCAGATGGCCGTGCACCTTCCGCTCTCGGTCGAGGCCCAGGCCGAAGCCCACGTGCTGATGATGTCGATCCACAACATCTTCAGCCCGGCCAGCGGCAACCCCATCGTCAGTCCCTCGCAGGACATCGTGATGGGCGTCTACTTCCTCACCGTCGGGCACCAGGACATGCCGACCGAGGAGGACCGCAAGGCCGGCCGGGTCCGCAAGTTCAAGGACTACGCCGAGGCCCTCATGGCCTTCTCGCTGCCCAACGGCAACCCGCGGCGGATCTCCTTCCACGACTGGATCGAGGTGCGGCTGCCCGACACCTTCGAGGGCCTGGTCGAGGACCAGAAGAAGAGCCCCATCCCGCTGCCGGAGAGCCGCCGCGTGCTCAGCACCGTCGGCCGCCTGATCTTCAACGAGATCCTGGCCCCGGGGATGCCCTTCTACAACTGCGCCCTCGGCAAGAAGGGCGCCGCCCGCGTCATCGACGACACCTACGCCCGGCTCGGCAAGCCAGACACCATCGACCTCCTCGACCGCATGAAGGAAGTCGGGTTCCGGTACTCGACCGTCTCCGGCCTCTCCTTCGCCATCACCGACCTCCGCGTCCCGGCCGACAAGCAGAAGCTCTTGCTCGAGACGCAGAAGAAGGTGGATCGCGTGGAGAAGGCGTACCACGCCGGTGCCATCACCGACCGCGAGCGCCACAACCAGCTCCTCGACCTCTGGCAGCTCTGCCGCCAAGAGATCACCAAGCAGCTGACCGACACGCTCAAGCACGACCGCCGCGATCCGGTGACGGGCGCCGAGACGCCGATCGCCGACACCGTCAAGGGCATCAAGTACCTCAATCCGGTGTTCCTCTTCAGCGACTCGGGCGCCCGCGGCAACATCAGCCAGATGCAGCAGCTCGCCGGCATGCGCGGCCTCATGGCCAAGCCCAGCGGCGAGATCATCGAGACGCCGATCCGCTCCAACTTCCGTGAAGGCCTGAACGTGCTCGAGTACTTCAGCTCGACGCACGGCGCCCGCAAGGGACTGGCCGACACCGCCCTCAAGACCGCCGACTCCGGCTACCTCACCCGCAAGCTGTGCGACGTGGCCCAGTCGGTGGTGGTCATCGAGCACGACTGCGGCACCCCGCACGGCGTGCCCAAGCGGGCCATCTACAAGGGCGAGGAGATCGACGTTCCCCTCCGCGACGCGATCCGCGGGCGGACCAGCCGGCAGACGATCATCGATCCGATCACCGACAAGGTCATCGTCCGCGAGAACGAGCTGGTCACCGACGCCATCGCCAAGGAGATCGAGCGTCTCCGGATCGACAGCGTCACCGTGCGCAGCCCGCTCTCCTGCGACACCAAGCGCGGCGTCTGCGCCTGCTGCTACGGCATGGACCTCTCGACCGGCAAGCTGGTCGAGGTGGGCATGGCGGTCGGCATCATCGCGGCCCAGTCGATCGGCGAGCCCGGCACGCAGCTCACCATGCGCACGTTCCACACGGGCGGCGTGGCTGCGGGCACCACGATGGACAGCAACTACAAGGCAGCCAACAAGGGCACCGTGGTGCTCCGCGACTGCAACGAGGTGCCGGTGCCGGGCGAGGACGGGACGACCCGCCTCATCGCCCTCAAGCGCAACGGCGAGCTGGCCATCATGGACGGCAAGGACCGCGAGCTCGAGAAGTACAAGGTCCCCTACGGCGCCGAGATCAAGGTCAAGCACGGCGAGGCCGTCAACAAGGGCCAGATCCTGCTCGAGTGGCAGCCCCACGCCACGCCCATCCTGGCCGAGAAGAGCGGCATCGTCCGCTGGAAGGACCTGGAGGAAGACCTCACCTTCCGGACCGAGATCAAGCGCGGCTCGACCCAGGCCGACGGCGGCGGCGAGACCATCGTCATCGAGCACACCGGCGAGAAGAACCCGCGCATCGAGATCGAGGACGAGAAGGGCACCATCCTCGACTTCCACCACCTCCCCGCCAAGGCCCGCATCGAGGTCAAGGACGGCGAACGGATCCTGATGGGCCAGATGATCGCCCGTCAGCCCAAGGAGACGGCCAAGTCGGCCGACATCGTCGGCGGTCTGCCTCGCGTCACCGAGATCTTCGAGGCCCGCATCCCCAAGGATCCGGCCGTCATGGCCGAGATCGGCGGGCGAGTCGAGCTGCACAGCGACAAGCGGAAGGGCAAGATGACCATCCGCGTGGTCAGCGACTCGGGCCTCGAGCACGACCACCACGTGCCGCAGGGCAAGCATCTCCTGGTCCACACGGGCGACCGCGTGGGGGCAGGCGATCCGCTCACCGAGGGCCCGATGGTGCCGGCCGACATCCTCCGCATCAAGGGCGAGGAGCCGCTCTACATCTACATGCTGGACGAGGTGCAGAACGTGTACCGCGCCCAGGGCGTGCCCATCAGCGACAAGCACATCGAGGTCATCCTCCGCCAGATGCTCTCCAAGGTGCGGGTCAGCTCCCCGGGCGACACCGAGCTCCTCCCCAACGAGGTGGTCGACAAGTTCGTCTTCCGCGAGGTCAACGAGGACATCGCCCGCAAGCTCCGCATCGAGGAGTCGGGCGACACCGGCCTCCCGGTCGGGGCCTTGGTCGACAAGGACGAGGTCAAGGAGAAGAACGCCCTGGCCGAGGCCGAAGGCAAGAAGCCGGCCAAGACCAAGAAGGGCAAGCCGGCCAGCGGCAAGACCCTCCTCCTCGGCATCACCAAGGCCTCGCTGCAGGCCGAGTCGTTCCTCTCGGGCGCCAGCTTCCAGGAGACCACCAAGGTCCTCACCGAAGCGGCCCTCAAGGGAGCGGTCGACAAGCTGCAGGGCCTCAAGGAGAACGTCCTCCTCGGCCACCTCATCCCCGCCGGCACGGGCTTCGATCCTTACGCGAAGCTCACCATCAAGCGGCTGGTCGCCGAGCCCGAGCACTACGAGGACGAGGCCATGCTGGCCGAGGCGGCCGAAGAGGCCGAGGCCCTCGGTGCCGAGCGATTCGACCCCGACGCTCCGAAGATCGGGAGCTCGGTCGAGGAGCCCGACGACCTCGGCGACGCGATCGGCGGCGACGAAGGTTCCTCCTCCGTGGCCACCGAGGCTGGCGAGACCGGCGAGGCCTGATCGGGCCCCGCATCCACGCTCGACGACGACACGGGGCGGCCTTCGCGGCCGCCCCGTTTTTCGTCGGCACTGTCGCTCGCTTCGCTACGCCGGCTGGCCAGCCGGCTCGACCTCGGCAGCCAGGCGATCGAGCGTGCCGCCCCACCCTTGCCGCATCGAGTCGAAGGCGGCGGCGAAGGCAGCCACCTCCTCCGGGCTCGCCTCGATCGGCCGCCAGATGATCGTCACCAGCGTGCCTCGCCCTCGCCCGGCGTGCTCCACGAGGCTCACCGTCGAGTGCATGGCGAGCGGCCATCGCGGCTCGAAGGGTGAGCGGGCCACGCCGCCGGCCGGGTCGGAGAAGGCGACCACGAAGACGCCGCTCGGGCGAGACGATCTCCTCGAAGGTCCAGCGGGCCCACAGCCGCTTCCCGTCGGGCAGGGCCAACGCGTAGTGGAACTGACCGCCCGGCCGCAGGTCGAGCGAGCACTCGGGCATCGTGGTGCCGGTCGGGCCGAACCAACGGAGGAGGTGCTCGCGCTCGGTCCAGGCCCGGAAGACGACGTCGCGCTCCGCTCGGACCACCCGGGAGAGGACGAAGGTCGGTCCGGCGTGGGAGGGACCGCGGAGGAGCGACTCGAGGTGCTCGCCGAGGCGGGTCAGGGTCTGCTTCCCGCCCTCGACGGCGTTGACCTCGCGGATGACATAGGCGAGGGCGTTGGGCGACGGGAAGCGCGAGGTCATCGTGATCCGCGTGGAGCGCCCGTCTTCGACCTCCTCGAAGTCGACCGTGACCTCGAAGCGGATCGGCTCGCACTCCTTGTCGCCGCCGTGGCGATAGACGAGCCGCTTCGGGCCGTCCACTTCGAGATAGGTGATGATGTTCTCGTAGTCGCGCCCGTCCGGCCCATGGAACGTGAATCGCCACTGGCCGCCGGGCCGGACCTCCATCCGCCGCGTGGTCAGCGTGAAGCCCTGCGGTCCCCACCAGCGGGCAAGATGGTCGGCGTCGGTCCAAGTGGCCCACACCAGGTCGCGGGGGGCATCGACGATCCGGGTCAGGACGATCTCCTGGGCCCCTTGGGTGGCGGTGACGGGTCGGGACAAGCTCATGCTCGGTTGCTCCTTCGGGCGCGGGATCCGGCTTTCGGGTTGGGGGCTCTCGGGTTGGGGGCTTTCGGATGGGGGGCTTTCGGAATGGCGGACGTCGCTTGGATCGTGTCGAGGTACGCCTCCAGCCGATCGAGCCGGGCCTCCCAGTGGCTGCGGTAGCGGTCGATCCACTCGGCCGCCTCGCGGAGGGGCCGGGCCCGCAGCGTGCAGGGCCGCGACTGGGCCTCGCGGCGGCGCTCGATGAGGCCGGCCTGCTCCAAGACCTTGAGGTGCTTCGAGATGGCGGGAAGGCTGACCTGGAAGGGCTCGGCGATCTCGTTCACCGTGGCATCGCCACGGCTCAACCGGGAGAGGATCGCCCGCCGCGTCGGGTCGGCGATCGCGGCCAGCGTGGTGCTCAGGGAGTCGGGGGCGGTGTCGACAGGCATCGGCGGCTCGTATTTAACCTATCGGTAAAATACAAGCGCGGCGGCGGCGGTCCAGCGGAAATCACGAAGAAGGCTCGCCTCTCGCGGCGACCGCACGACACGACCCGAATCGGGCGCCGCTCAGGTCTCCATCTGCTTGAGGGCGTTGACGAAGGGCTCGGCCGGGATCTGGATCAGGCCTTGGAAGGGCTGATCGAGTTCGAGGATGAGGAAGACGGCTCCGGCCACTGCCAAGGCCCCCAACGCTGGGGCCAACACCACGGTGGCATTGGAGGGGGCGAAGAGCCCGACGCTCAGGAACGTGATCGCGAGCCAAAAGACCATGATGGCCAGGAGCGGCATCGAGATCGACGACTCCATCTGCTCGAAGAGGAGCCAGCGCATCTGGCCGAGATCGTTGGCCAGCGAAGCGGCTTGGGCCTTGTACGCGGCTTGGGCATCGTTCTTCGGCTGGAGGGCGTGGATCGACTGCGGCAGCTCGGAGTTCCAGCCTCGATCCGGCGCGGCGGTCCCCACGCCGAGGCCCGCCGTCCCCCAGATGCGATCGATGGCCGACTCGCTGGCGCGCCGCGCCCACTGCCGCGCATCGCCCGCCTCCGGTCCGAAGTTGACGAGCATCCGATCGAGGTAGACGAGCTTGGCCGCCATCTGCATGACTTCGGATTTCTCGGTGTCGTAGGCGCTCTTGGCCGAGGCCACGAGCAGGCCGAGGACGAGGGCAGCCATCGTGGCCACGGAGCCCATCCCTATGCGCACCGCCTCCTTGGTGTCGTTCCCTTGGTGATGGGCGGGTAGATGGGCCCGCAGCCAGATGCCGAGCATGGCGGAGGCGAAGAGGCCGAGGAAGATGACGAGTGAGAGAACGGCGGGGTCGCGCATCGGCGTGAAGGGGGAGGTGCGTCGGACCAAGGTACCACCTCCGTCGGCCGCCGGCCGCCTCAGGCAAGCGCATGAAAAGGCCCGGGAGAGCGTCCCGGGCCTTGGCGATCCGAAGGAGGGAGGGCCGCTCGTCGGACGTCACTCGCTCATCTTGTTGTTCCGCATGGCGTCCTCGAGCCGCTTGATGTCCGCGGGCGAGAGCTGCGGCCGGTTGACCTTGATGGTCAGCTTGTCGAGCTTGGCGGTGAGGTTGAACGGCGGGTGGTAGTCGGCGTCGTTGACCCCGGTCAGGGTGTCGGAGCCGATGTCGAAGCTCTCGTCCCACTGCAGGATCATGGGGATCGTCTTCGGCATGGTCTTCGAGTCGACGACCTTGCCGTCCACCTTCAGGGTGCCCGTGCCGGGCCGGCCGAGGCCGCTCGAGCTGTTGAACGCCAAGGTGCCGACGCCGAGACCGTCGTACGCGAAGTCGTACTCGAGCACGTGGTGGCCCGGGGCGAGGGCGTCAGGCCCCTCCCAGCGGACGCGCTCGAGGTCGACCAGGTTCCACGTCCAGACCGGCTTGCCCTTCTGGAGGTAGAAGCCATATCCGGCGAAACGGCCGCCCGAGGTGAGGATCATGCCTTCCGCCCCGCCCTGCGGGACGTCGATCTCGGCGGTGACGGTGAAGGAGGTGTTGAGGAGGAAGGGCGAGTCGCCTTGCGGCACGCCCACCATCGGGTGCGTGTACACGAACTCGTTGCGGCCGGCGGTGATGTTCGGTCGCGGGGCGACGATGCGGCCGGCGACCGAGGCGTCGAGCGGGAAGACCTCGTACTTGCGGGCCTCGTCGATGAAGAGCTGCTTCATCTCCTTGACCTTCTCGGGGTGCTTCGCGGCCAGGTCCTGGGACTGGCTGAAGTCGTTGTTCAGGTCGTAGAGCTCGAGGACCTGGTTGTTGAGCGGATCGGGGTTGGCCGGGCCGAAGGCATCCCACGGGGCGCGGTTGACCTTGGTGGCCAGCATCCAGCCGTCGTGGTAGACGGCCCACTGGCCCATCATCTCGAAGTACTGGGTGTGGTGGCGGCTCGGGGCCTTGGCGTTCTTGGCGTCGAAGGTGTAGGCGAAGCTGGTGCCCTCGATCGGGGCCTGCTTGATGCCGTCGACGTACTCGGGGGCCGGGATGCCGGTGACGTCCAGGATCGTCGGGACGACGTCGATCACATGGCAGAACTGCTCGCGCAGGCCGCCGAGGTCGGTGATGTGCCCTGGCCACGAGACAGCCATGCACTGCCGGACGCCGCCCAGCCGCGAGGCATTCTGCTTGAACCAGGTGAAGGGCGTGTCGAAGGCCCACGACCAGCCGGCCGACATGTGGTTGTAGGTCTGCTCGGTGCCCCAGACGTCGTACCACTTCATCTGGATGTCGACGGGCATCATGTTGATGCCGTTGAAGAAGGCCACCTCGTTGGGCGTGCCGAGCGGGCCGCCCTCGGCGCTGGTGCCGTTGTCGCCGTTGATGTAGATGACGATCGTGTCATCCAGCTTGCCCATGTCGGCGATGCTCTGGATCACCCGGCCGATCTCGTAGTCGTTGTAGGCCTCGTAGGCGGCGAAGATCTCCGCCTGGCGGATGAAGAGCTTCTTCTCCTCGGCCGTGCAATCGTCCCAGTTCTTGATGACGTTCGAGGGCCACGGCTCGAGCTGGGTGTTGGCGGGGATCACGCCCAGCCGCTTCTGGTTCTCGAAGATCCGCTCCCGCAGCTTGTTCCAGCCGTCGTCGAAGAGGTGCATGGCGTGGATCTTGTCCACCCATTCCTTGGTCGGATGGTGCGGGGCGTGCGTGGCGCCGGGGACGTAGTAGCAGAAGAACGGCTTGCTCGGATCGATCTGGTTGAGCTTGTTGAGGTGGTCGATCGCGTCGTCCGCCATCCCGGTGATCAGGTTCCAGCCGGGCTGCCCTTGGAAGGGATAGATCTGCGTCGTGTTGCGGAAGAGATTCGGCTGCCACTGGTTGGCGTCGCCACCGACGAACCCATAGAAGTACTCGAAGCCCATGCCGAGCGGCCACTGGTCGAAGGGGCCGATCTCGCTGGCCTCGAAGGTCGGCGTGTTGTGGTTCTTGCCGAACCAGGATGTGGCATAGCCGTTCTCGAGCAGGATCCGCCCGATCGTGGCCTTGTCCTTGGCGATGATGCTGTTGTAGCCCGGGAAGCCGGTCGACTGCTCGGAAATGACGCCGAAGCCCGACGAGTGGTGGTTGCGGCCGGTGATGAGGGCGGCCCGGGTCGGCGAGCAGAGGGCGGTCGAGTTGATGTTGTTGTAGCGCAGGCCCGCCTTCGCCACACGGTCCATGGTCGGCGTGGGGATGACGCCGCCGAAGGTGCTCGGCACGCCGAAGCCCGAGTCGTCGGTCATGACCAGCAGCACGTTGGGGGCCTTCTTGGGCGGCACGATGCGCGGCGCCCACCAGGCCTTGGACTGCAAGGCCCCGTCTTTGATGACGCCGCCGAAGGCGGGGTCGGGAGCGGGGAGCTGGTTGCCGGGGATGGTGGTGGTGGCGCTCGGCGAGCCGAGCGTGCCGGTCACCTCGACGTTGCCCGGCTTGCTGTGGGCCACGGACTTGGCGCCGCCGTGGCAGCCGATGGCGGTGGCCAAGGTGGTCGCCGCCGCGGCCAGGAACAGCGAGGTGGAGACTCGCCGCACGATGGGCTTCGACATCAGGGGGTCCTTTCTCGATCTCGGCGCCGCTCCTCGGCGGCCCGCGCGAAGGCATCAGGGCCGCGAGGGACGTCCTCGAGGCGATGGCCACGCGGATCGAACGTCGCTGCCAGCCCAGGCGACCACACCCCGACAGCCGATGCGAACGCGACCGGCGGGTCGGGGTGTCTCGGGATGAGAGGCAAGTTCGGATGGCACGTTCGATCCCGCGTGCGTGTGCCGCTCGATCGCGGGCGGGGCCCAGGATCGAGGAGCAACGTGTCGGAATCCTAACGCGCGGCAACTCCGCCGTGCGGACCGGCCTACCGCGTCGGCGTCACTTCCGGTTGCCGAGGATCATGGCCAGCCGGAAGGCGAGCTTGAGGCACTCGTAGTAGACCCAGGCCAGAGTCACCAACAGGCCGAAGGCGAGGTACCACTCGGCCTGCTTGGGGGCCCCGCTCTCGATCGCCGCCTCGACCTGCCCAAAGTCGATCACCAGCCAGAACGCCGCAACCAGGAGGATCACCACGTTGACCCCGAGGCCGATCCAGGCTGCGGAGCCGCCCTCGAACGCCGACTGGAGGGTGATGTACTTGAAGGCCCCTGCCGTACTGGGGAAGATCCACGAGAGCAGGAACGCGGCCAGATAGACCACCATGATGCCGAGCGTGGCCCCGGAGAGGACCATGGCCAGGGTCTTGGTGGGGCGCACGATTCGCGTGGTGTAAAGGAAGAGCATCGACACCGTCACGCCCGCCGTAAGGAGAGCGGCGGTGAGCGCCACCCCGCCGAACATGGCCTTGCCAGAGCGGGCCAGCAGGATGTCGAAGAGGGCCGCCACGCCGCCGAGGAGGACGCCTTCGGCCGCCGCGTAGACGTAGCCGAGGATCATCGCCGCCCCGGGACGGGCCCGGATCCCGAAGAAGACGCCCAGCGTCACCACAAGGGCGGCAAGGTTGATCAGGATCATCGCCTGCGGGTTGGACTGGACCAGGCTGTAGCCGATCCCGCCGAGGGCCGCCGCGATCGAGAGGAACATCGCCGTCTTGATGGCCACGCCACCGACGGTGGCCGTCCCCTCCCGGGAGAGGGGCCGGAGGGCGGTTTCGAGCGCCGAGTTGGACAGGGCGGGATTCGTACTCTCGAGCATGGGACTCCTTCCAAGGCGGGAGGCGGGCGGCGGCACTGTAGCCGGGTGACTCATGGTCGGCGAACCGGCCGGGCCGACGCCAGAACGGATTCGCTAGACGACCCCCGCCACGACCAGGGCCAGCATGGCCCGCCATTCGCCGTAGCGGTAGGGAACGGCGTGCCGCTCGTGCAAGGCGACGAGCCGCCGATGGATCGCTTCGTACAGCTCCCGTTGCCACTCGGTGGCGCTTCGGTCGCAGAAGTAGATGCGGCAGCCAAGCGGCCGCTCGCGATGGGCCCCGCACAGGCGGCCGTCGAGGAGGAAGGGGCAGTCGCCGCGGCTGCGGGCCACCTCGACCGCCTCGGAGGTCGCCGCCGGTCCGCCTCGCGCCGCGAGGGACGCCACGCACCACGCGGCTTCGAGTCCGGTGACGTAGAGCCGATGGCCGTGCCGCTCGAAGTGGCAGCATTGCCCGCTCGCCAAGCACATCGGCCGCTGGCTGGCCACCGCTTCGGCGACGGCCGCGTGGAGCGACTCGAGCTCGGCCACGATCTCCGGCCGGGCAATCGCCGCACGCCACGCCGCGACAAGCCCGGCCTCCTCGGGATCAGCGGCCATCGAAGGGCTCCCGCTTCCGGTCGAGTTCGCACGCCACGCGGATCTCGACGAAGGATCGAAGCGCCCCCTGCCCCATCCCCGGGCATGGCGTGCGGCGCTTGGCCTCCTCCCACGCCTCGGCCGACTCGATGTTCTCCGGCCAGAAGGGCCAGGTGCGGCACTGGGTCGGACGCACCGCGTAGATGCCGCAGACGGCCTTCCCGGGCTGCGTGCTGCGATCGAGGAAGATGCAGTCGTGGCCGTGCAGCGACTCCCGCTCGTTGAGCGAGCGGCGCACCCCGATCCGCCGCGTGAAGCGTTCGAGGAAGTCGGCCTCGCCGAGGCCGAGGTGCCGAGCCATGGCTCGCCCTTCCTCGGCCGTGAACCACACCGCACCGGGCCCGCCGGTGCAGCAATTCCCGCACTGGGTGCAGGCGAAGCGGAGGCCGTCGCGATACCAGGCGTTGGCCGCGACGTCGGCGGCGCGCTCCTCGCTCACGACCGGCCGCGCGGCCCGCTGCCGCCTCCGCCGGGCGGCCCGCCCGAGCCCGACTCCGGCCGCCGGCCGCCGTCGAAGGTCGGCGGACCGTCGCCCCAAGCGTCGACATGCACCAAGTGGACCTCGTCCTTCACCCGCCGGTGCGGCAGGCTGGAAAGCTCCTCGGGACGCTCGTCGAAGGCGACGCGGTCCATCGAGTAGACGCCCTTGAAGACCCAATCGTCCTGGGCTTCGAACCAGTCCTCGACGAGCCCTTCGATGTCGGTGATCGATCCAGCCGTGGCCCAGAAGGAGATGTAGGCCCCGGCCTCGGGATCGCCTTCGGCCGGCTCGGCCATGACGATCGCGTGCCAGAGGACGCGACCGAGCTCGCGGCCGGCGTCATCCAGGTTCGACTCGGGATCGACGTTCAGCCCGAGGTCCCACGCCTCGCGGAGCTGGAGCAGCACTTCGTCGAGGTCGGGCGAGTGGTCGTCCTCGATGGCCAGCACCTCGCGGATCTTGGAGAGCGGCTCGCCGTCGCGTTCCAGCGTGTCGGGCCAAGTCTCGGCGACCTCCTCGAGCCCGAGCCGCTCGAGCATGGCCTCGACCCGCTCCTTGAACTCGGTCGGGACGTGGATCATCACGCCCTTCCAGGTGTCGACGAAGACTTCGACGAACGGCTCCTCGGCGTTGGCCCCGGCTCCGATGCAGACGTCCTCGAGGATGATCTCCTCGAACTCGTACCAGATCCGCAGGAAGTCATCGAGCGGGAGCGGTTCCTCGGAGAGGTAGATGTCGACGCTGCGATAGGCGTCGCGCGATCCGATCTCGACCACCGGGGTGACCTCGCCGGGCAGGAAGCCGAAGGCGGCGTCGATCACTTCCTTCAGCCGCTCGTGGGTCACCACGACATGGAAGGCGTAGGTGTCGGGGGAATCCTCGGCCCCCTCCCCGCCGCCTTCCTCGTAGCGGATGGTGTAGCCCTGTATCGGCTCCGGCAGGCCGTCCGGCTCGACCCCGAGGGGGAGCGCGTACCGACCAACCTTGTGTCGCTCAAGATCTGTCCGGATCCGGAAGTCCCGCATTGCGGGCCATCGTAGCCGCCTTGGCCACCGAGCCCAACTCCGGGCCGGTCGCGATTCCGGCGATCCCGGTCCCGTTCATTCCCCGAGGTACGCCTCACGGACCTTGGGGCTCGCCAAGAGGGCCTCCCCGCTATCGGTCATCACCACGTTCCCCGTCTCGAGCACGTAGCCACGATCGGAGAAGCGGAGGGCGGCCCGCGCGTTCTGTTCGACGAGGAGGATGGTCATGCCCCGCGAACGGAGCTCGCGGATCGCCTCGAAGATCCGGGCCACGAGGATGGGAGCGATGCCCATCGAGGGCTCGTCCATCATGAGGAGCTTGGGGTGGCTCATCAGGGCCCGGGCGATGGCCAGCATCTGCTGCTCGCCACCCGAGAGCGTCCCGCCGAGCTGGGCGGTCCGCTGCTTGAGGACGGGGAAGAGCTCGAAGGCCTGGTCCAGGTCGCGGGCCACGCCCTCCGGATCGTTCCGGATGTACGCCCCCATCTCGAGGTTCTCGAGCACGGTGAGCCGGGGGAAGATGCGGCGACCCTCAGGCACCTGGGCCAGCCCCAAGCGCACCACCTGGTCGGGCGGGGTCTCGGTGATGTCGGTCCCGTTGAAGAGGATCGATCCGCCGCGCAGGCGGTTGATCCGCGAGATGCACATGAGGGTCGAGGTCTTGCCCGCCCCGTTGGCCCCGATGAGGGAGACGATCTCCCCTGGCCGCACCTCGAGCGTGATGCCGTGGAGGACATCGATCGGCCCGTAGCCAGCCCGCAGGTTGCGCACCTCGAGGAGCGCGGTCATGCCCCGCCTCCCGAGCTAGTCGTTCGTCCTTGGCGATCGGCGCCGCTCACCCGAGTTCCTCCTTGCCGAGGTAGGCCTCGATGCAGCGCTCGTCCGACTTGATCTCCTCCGGCGTCCCCTCCGCGATCTTCTTCCCGTACTGGAGGACCACGATCCGGTCGGAGATCCCCATCACCACCTTCATGTGATGCTCGATGAGGACCACGGTCACCCCGCGGTCGCGCACCTTCTTGATGAGCCGCATGAGATCGGTGGTCTCGGCCGGGTTCATGCCCGCGGCGGGCTCGTCGAGGAGAAGGAGCTTCGGCTCGCTGGCCAAGGCCCGGGCGATCTCGAGCCGCCGCTGATGGCCGTAGGGCAGGTTGCTCGCCTTGTCGTGGGCCTTGTCGGCGAGGTCGACGAAGCGGAGGAGTTCGAGGGCCTTCTCCGTGGCCTGCCGTCGCTCGGTGAAGAAGAGCGGCAGGCGCAGGAGGGCGTGCCAGTAGCGGGTGCGGAGTCGGCAGTCCATCCCGACCAGGACGTTCTCGACGAGGTCGAGCTCGCCGAAGAGGCGGATGTTCTGGAAGGTTCGGGCAATGCCGGTCCGGGCGATGAGGTCGGGCGTGCGGCGTTGGCTTCGCCAGAGGACGAGGCTCGCCGCCATGCCGAGGGCGAAGCCGAGGAGGGCAGGAAGCGTCCCCCACATCCAGGGCAGGTCGCGCACCGAGGCGAGCAGGGAGAGGACCGCCTGGTCGTAGGGGAAGGGCTGGCCGTAGGTGTAGTTGGCGTCGATCGCCGTCGACCAGAGATCGCTGGCGTTCACCGCGAGGACGACGCCCACGCTGGTCAGGAGACCGGCCACGATGGCCCGGGCAATGGTCACCCCGTCGAGCCGGCGGGCGATCTCGCGCCCCGCGAAGAGGACCCGTCCCGCGGTCGGCTGGTAGATGCCGGTGATGGCGTTGAAGAGGGTGGTCTTGCCGGCCCCGTTGGGCCCGATCACAGCGAAGATCTGGCCGGGCTGCACGGCGAAGGAGACGTCCTCGTTGGCCACCAGGCCGCCGAAGCGCATGGTGACGCCGTGCACCTCGAGGAGGCTCATCGGGCCCCTCCGGCCGGCGTCGAGGCGGCGACCGGCTTCCTCGGCTGGCGCTTGCGGGCCGGCACGATGCCGTCGGGCTTGAAGCGCATCATCAGGATGAGGGCCATCCCGAAGAGGAGGAACTTCCAGCTGTTGGGCGAAAGGAAGACGTTGCCGCTCGAAGCTTCCCAATGGGTCTGGATGAAGCTGGCCAGCTTGTCGAGGACGATGTTGTTGGCCCCGATCATCACCACCGCCCCGACCAGGACGCCGCTGATGTTGCCCATGCCGCCGACGATCACGATGCACAGGGCGAGGATCGAGACCTGGAAGTCGTAGTTGGCGGGCTCGCCGGTCGAGCTCAGCGTGCTGGCCCAGAGTCCGCCGGCGAAGGCGGCCAGGGCGGCCCCCGTCGCGAAGGCCATCATCTTGGTCTTGACCGGCGGGATGCCCATCGCCTTCGAGGCGAGGTCGTCCTCGCGGACGCTCATCCAGGCCCGGCCGATCCGGCTCCGCTCGAGGTTCCGGTTGGCGACGACCACGACGAGGAGGATGGCCAGGAAGAGGTAGAACCAGCCCCGCTCGGCGTCGGCGGGCAACTCGTACCACTGCGGGTCGCCAGCCGCGCCGACCACCCGCCATGGCAGCGTCGGGGCGGGCAGCGGGTTGATGCCCATGGTCCCCTTGGTGATGGTGTCGAGGTTCTTGAGGACGTCCTGCACGATCTCGCCGAAGCCGAGGGTGACGATCGCGAGGTAGTCGCCGCGGAGGCGAAGGGTCGGGGCCCCGAGCAGGAAGCCGGCCACCGCGCCGATCGGCAGGGTGAGGAGGATCGCCGGCCAGAAGCCGAGGCGGAAGGGATAGGTGTCCGCGCTCAGGATGGCGAAGGCGTAGACCCCGATGGCCATGAAGGCCGCGATGCCGAGGTGGAGGAGCCCGGTGAAGCCGGTGACGATGTTGAGGCCGAGCCCGAGGATGGCGAAGACGAAGATGCTCTTGAAGGGGCCGGTGAGGCCGAGCCCGGTCGCCGCGTCGAGGAAGGGCACCGAGGCGCAGGCCAGGAAGAAGCAGAGGTCGAAGAGGAACGATCGCTTGGCCGGGCTCATCAGACCTTCTCCTTCGCCTTGAGGCCAAGGAGCCCGGAGGGCCGGAAGATCAGGATCAGGATGAGGATGGCGAAGACGATGGTGTTGGTCCAGCGGGCCTCGAGGTACTGGTCGCTCATGGCCCGGGCCACGCCGATGACAAGCCCCCCGAGCACCGCTCCGGGCAAGCTGCCGATCCCGCCGAAGACCGCGGCGGTGAAGGCGTCCATGCCGGCCCGGTAGCCCATCTGGAAGCTGATCGTGTTGTTGTAGAGGGAGTAGACGACGCTGGCGAAGCCGCCCAGGGCGCCGCCGATGAAGAACGTCGCTCCAATCACGCGATCGGTGTTGATCCCCATCAGGCTGGCCGCAGTCGGGTTCTGGGCCACGGCCCGCATGGCCTTGCCGAGCTTGGTGCGGGCCACCAGCCACCACAAGGCGATCATCAGGGGGACGGTCACCGCGACCACGAGGACATCGCGGAGCGTCACGTGCACGCCTTCGTCCGACCCGAGGACCGAACGCGTCGGCACCAGGGCCGGGAAGTCCTTGGGGGCTGCGGCAGCGACGCCGTTCGAGAAGACCTCCATGGGCACGCCACCCCAGAAGAGGCCGAGGTTGACGAAGGTGAAGGAGACGCCGATCGCGGTGACCAGGAGCGTCAGCTTCGGCGCTTTCCGCAGCGGCCGGTAGGCCACGCGATCGACGAGCAGGTTCATCGATCCGCAGAAGAGGGCGCTAGTCAGGAGGAGGACCACGATCGTCCCCCCTGCCCCGAGGCCCGCCACCTCGCTCAAGCCGAACACGCCGAGGAGGGTGAGGGCGAGGAACGCCCCCAGCATGAAGAGGTCGCCGTGGGCCCAGTTGATCAGCTCGATGATCCCGTAGACCATCGTGTAGCCGAGCGCGATCAGGGCGATGATCATCCCGTTCGAGAGGCCGTTGATCAGCTGTTGGAGGAAGACCTCGGCGGCGTTCATGCTCTCGTCGCTCCGGTCCCCTCGTCGGGGCCCGTCCTCGGGGTTGTCATCGGGGGGATGCTCGGGGGTGCGTGCGGGAAGCGACCCATGGCGAGGCCGTCCCCCGCCCGGAGCGCACGGCCGGTCCTTACTTGCCGAGGACCTTCACGAACTTGAACTCGCCCTTCTCGACGGTCTGGCCGCTCATCACGCGGTTGGTGGTGTCGCCGTTCTCGTCGAAGCTCCACACCCCGAGGGCTCCGTTGAAGTCCTTGGTGGCGGCGACGGCGGCGAGAATCGAGGCCCGGTCCTTCTTCTCGGCCCGGTCGATCGCGTCGAGGAGGACCCGCGCCGCCTCGTAGCCGTACGCCGCGTAGGCCTCGGGCTCGGTCTTGTAGGTCTCGAGGTACTTGGCCCGGAACTCGGCACCCTTCCCCTTGAGCTGGTCGGCGGGCAGGCCGCCGAAGGTGATGAAGGTCTTGCCGTTCAGGTTGTCGGCCCCGCCGGCCTCGATGAAGGCCTGCTCGAAGCAGCCGTCCGGCACCATGAAGCCGGCGTCGACGCCGCCCGAGCGGAGGTCCTTGGCGATCTGGCCGGCGTTGTTCTGGGTGGTCCCGCCGAAGTAGACGAGGTCCGCCCCGCGGGCCTTGATCTTGGTGACCAGCGAGCGGTAGTTGGCCTGCTTGGGGTCGATCCCCTCGTAGCCGACGATCTCGAGGCCGAGTTCCTTGGCCCGCTTCTGGAAGACGTCGGCGATGCCCTTTCCGTAGAGCTCGCGGTCATGCAGGACGAAGATCTTGGTCTTGCCGAGTTCCTTGGCCCAGTCGGCGGCGACGCTGCCCTGCAGGTCGTCGGTGGGGACCACGCGGAAGTAGTTGATCTTGCCGGTCGGCCGGTAGACGGCCGGCTCGTTCTTCTCGCCGGTGCCGGGCTTGGTCAACCCCGGATAGGTGTTGGCGGGGCTCACCATCACCAGGCTCGCCTTGTTCAGGATGGGGATCGAGATCTTGCTCGCCCCCGAGTTGAAGGTCCCGATGTAACCGACGATGGTCGCGTCGGCGACCGCCTTGTTGGCGTTCTGGGCTTCGACCGCCGGATCCCAGTTCCCGCGCTGCGGGCTGGCGTCGTCCCAGTCCTCGTACTGGATCTCGATTCCGTCGATCTTGGCCCCGACCTCGGCGATGGCCATCTTGATGCCGTTGACCATGGTGGTGGTCTGGGCGTTGGCGCTTCCGGTCCGGGGAAGGCTTGACACGATCTTGAGGACCTTGGGGGCGCTGTCTTGTCCCGCAGGGGCGAAAGCAGCCAGAGGCAGGGCTGCGAGCAGGAGTCCGGCGGCGAGGGTCGTCAGTCGCATGGTGGGATCCGTTCGAACAGGGACGTGGCCCGAGCCGCGCGATGCGCGGCCGACGGACCGGATCGAGAATATAGGGCCAACCGCCCGGCTTGTCCGGAGGTTCGCCGCCTCGTCGCCTACCGGCGCAGCGGGCGGGCGTTCCGACACCGAGCCCGATCGTCGCTTCCGGTCACCGCCCCCGATGCGGTCCCCGATGCGGTCCCCGCGGGCGGCTCAGACCGTCTCGACCGGATCCGCGGTCGGCGGCGGGGCCGGCTTGGGGTCCTCGATGGGTCGGCCGTCGACTAGGCGGAGCACGATCTCCGCCGCCTCCTCGGCCGGATCGTGGCCGTGGAAACGGAGCAGGACGCGCCGCAACTCCTCGGCGGCGATGGCCAGGTTCCGGGTGTCCTTGAGGAGCTGGCTCGCCGCATTGACGATCGCCCCCGCCCCCATCCAAGGCGGAGCGGGCACGAACTCGGGGACGATCTCCCGACCGGCGATGATGTTGGGCAGGAGCCGGTGCGGCGTCCGGAGCATCACCTTCGAGCCGAGGTAGGAGATGAGCCCGGCCCGCCAGACCCCGATCATGGCCCGCTGCTGGCGGGTGAGGTCGAGGGAGACGGTGCCGCTGGTGGCGATGGCCAGGTCGCACCAGTGGATCGCGGCATCGAGCTCGTCGGTCTCGTTCACCATGAGGTGGA
>JBGAKK010000071.1:0-24932 GCA_044224425.1 Phycisphaerales bacterium | reverse complement strand
CCGAGGACCATGGCCAGGTCGTAGCCGTTCACCACCAGGTCGCCGTTCAGGTCGCCCGGCATCTCGGTCAGCTCGTACTGCGAACCCCAGAACTCGATCACCGTCGCGATGTCGCGGGCGTCGACCTTGCAGTCGATGTTCGCGTCGCCGGAGCGGGTGCGGATCGGGGTGAGGATCAGGCCGACGCCACCAAGCTGGTCGGTCCGGGCTGCGATCTGGCCGCGGTCGTTGATGTCGGTGCCGATGGGGATCGTGAAGAGACCCGGAACGGCGACAAGTTCGGCTAGTTTCGTCCGCTTCCCGTCCTGCCAAATGAACCCGTACTCGCTGTTGGTCGCGCCCACGACCTGACCGAACGCGTTGCAACCGTAGGCCCAGCTCCGTGGCAAGCCGTCGGGCTCCCAGCCGATGTCGTGCATCGCGCCGTCCCAGAAGAAACCGCGCGGGTAGTAGGTGTCCGGACCGGCCTGGTAGGAGCCCCATCCGCACACGTAACCGTTCGAGCTTATGCCCCATCCTTCGCTGTTGTAGCCGCCGGGAACTGGCGGCATAACATCCAGCCCGCTGTCGCTCAGGATGTAGGCTCGTGCGGTCAGGCTATTCGTGACCTGGCACCATCCGGCGATCCAGCCCTGAGGATTGGCCCGGATTGCCGCCACGCTGCTGAATTGGATCAGCTCGGGGATGGCCTCGAACGAGCGACCGGGACTCCAACGGAAGGCATCGACGTAGAGCGTGGCGATGGTGCCCCAAGGCCCCACCACATTGCCCGATGCGTCGATGGACGCGCCCGCGCCTTGCGTCGGCGGAACGGTGTTGTCGGGGGGCGGGAACGGGGGCAGTGGGTCCAGCACCTCGAGCTCGCCGAGGTGCCACCGGTACGGGTGGTAGTGGCTCGCGACGAGCAGCGAGCCCGCCACCTGGTCCTCGTCGTTCAGGTCGTTCGCGTAGGACCACGAGCCGAGCCCGAGATCCCAGAAGCCCGTCTCCGGCGACCAATACCACGCGCGACCGGGCCCTCCTGGACAAGGGGAGTAGGTGCCGCACACATGCCCGAGGTTGTTGATCGCGTCGGGCTGCGGCTCGGTCGTGCTGGGGCACACCGGCGACTCGATCGTCTGGACGGAGTACATGCACTGGGCGAGCGACGCGTGGGTGAGGCCGAGAGCCGCGGCGGCAACGGCGAACGTCGACACGTCACGTGGGCGCATCACCAGCCTCCTTCGAGGGGTGCGAGCGCGGCTGCACGTTGAGTCGGGGTCAGCGAACCGAGCCAAGCGGAGAAGGCCTTGAGCGTCGCCCCGGCACCCGCGCAGAAGCCCCCCGCAAACAGCGAGCTCCAATTGCACACGGTTCCGCTCCTTTCGCTCGATCGACCGAGCCGCGGTTGCATCCGCGTGGATGCAGGCCGAATCGCGGGCTCGATGATCGACTCTATCGACGTCGAAGGCGTGCGGTCAAGACGGATTCGGCCGAAATGGCACGAGCGGAGGGACGCTTGTGCGTCGCACGACATCGATCGTCCGCGAGGCACGAACCTCACCGCCAAGTGCTACGGCGGCGACATCACCCGCAAGCGCAAGCTCCTCGAGAAGCAGAAGGAAGGCAAGAAGCGGATGAAGACGATCGGCAGCGTCACCATCCCGCAGGAAGCCTTCATGGCGGTGCTTGAGCAGGGCGACTGAGCGGCGTCCCTCCGCCGCGGGCCTCAGAGCCCCATGATCGAGTAGCCCGCGTCCACGTAGATGTTCTGGCCGGTGACCCCCTTCGAGAGGTCGCTCAGGAGCCACATCGCGGTGTCGCCCACCTCGCCGCCGGTGATGTTCCGGCGGAGCGGCGCCTTGCGCTCGACCCAGCCGAGGATGTCGCTGAAGCCGCCGACCGCCATGGCGCTCATCGTCCGCAGCGGTCCGCCCGAGATGGTGTTCACCCGGACCCCCTTCTGCCCGAGCTCCGCAGCGAGGTAGCGCATGGTCGCCTCGAGCGCCGCCTTGGCCACGCCCATCACGTTGTAGCCGGGCACCGCCTTCTCCGCCCCGTAGTAGGAGAGGGCGAGCATCGAACCGCCGTTCGCCATCAGGGGCGCCGCCCGGTTGGCCATCGCGGCGAAGGTGTAGGCGCTGATGTCCATGGCCTGCGTGAAGACCTGCCGCGGCGTGGCGGTGAAGAGCCCTTCGCGGAGCCAGTCCTTGTCGGCGAAGGCGATCGAGTGCACCAGGAAGTCGATGGTCCCGACGTCGGCCTTGACCTTGGCGAAGACGCGGTCGAGGTCCTCGTCGCTCGACGCGTCCATCGGCTGGAGCCACGGCTCGGCGATTCCGATCTCCTCGATCGCCTTGCGGCAGCGCCGCTCCATCTTCTCGCCGGGGAGGTGGGTGAAGAGGCACTCCGCCCCGTGCCGCTTGAGGCTCTCGGCGATGAACCAGGCGTAGGAGTGGTCGTTGGCGATGCCGACCACGAGGCCGCGCTTGCCGGCCATGAGGTTCGAGGTCGGGGCGGCCACGGTCGAGGGGGAGGTTGCTGCGGCAGTCATGGCTACAGGGTAGCCGCGAGGGCCCCGCGGGCGGGATCGGGGGGAGGACGGGGCGGACCGGTTTGCCGTAGAATCGCCCCCTCTGCACCTGTAGCTCAGCTGGATAGAGCGTCGGCCTTCGAAGCCGAAAGTCGGGGGTTCGAATCCCTCCAGGTGCGTTTCGGCTGTCCGGCCCCCGCTCGCGGGCGGGCCTTGGGACCCCTTTCCTGCAGCCCCCCGCCCCGGCGGTGCGAATGCTCGCCCGGAGGTGCTCCCATGGGCGACCTGCGTGATCCGCGGCTCCTCTACGCGAAGGCCGGGCTCTTCGTGGTCCTCGGTCTCCTGGCCTCGGCGGGGATCCTGATCGAGCACCCCCAGCTCGTGCTGGCGGTCCAACTGGCCCTTGCCATCTGGGCCTTCGCCCGCGCCTACTACTTCGTCTTCTACGTGATCGAGCACTACATCGACCCCGGCTATCGCTACGCCGGGCTCCTCCACTTCGTCCGCCACCGTTGGCGACGCGGTCGAGCCGCCGACGCTGCGCCGCTCAGATCCGACCGATGAAGTGCGTTCCCGACGCCCCGGCCAGGGCCGCGTCGAGTCGGTCGGGGCTGGTGATGAGGCCTCGTCCGCCTCCCGCGAGGAGGAACTCGTGGATGGCCTCGACCTTGGGGCCCATCGAGCCGTCGGGGAAGTGGCCCTCGTCGATGTAGCGGGCGCACTCGGCCAAGGTGACCGCCCCGAGCGGCAGGGGATGCGGCCCGCCGAAGCCGAGCGAGACGCAGTCGACCGCAGTGAGGATCAGGAGGAGATCGGCCCCGATCTCGCGGGCCAGGACGCCCGAGGTGCGGTCCTTGTCGATCACCGCCTCGACGCCTTCGTAGTCGCCGTTCGCCGACTTCCGAACCGGGATGCCGCCGCCGCCGGCAGCGACCACGATGTGCCCTTGGGCCACTGCCTCGCGGATCATGTCCCGCTGGATCACCTTCCGCGGCATCGGCGAGGGGACGAGGCGACGCCAGCCCCGTCCGGCATCCTCGCCCACCGCCCAGCCGAACTCCGCGGCCCGTCGCTTGGCCTCGGCCTCGGCCAGGAACGGCCCCACCGGCTTGCTCGGCTTCTCGAAGGCCGGATCGTCGGCGTCGACCACGACCTGGGTGATGACGGTCACCACGTAGCGGCGAATCGAGCGGCGGCGCAGGCTGTTCAGCAGCTCCTGCTGCAGGTAGTACCCGAGGCTGCCTTCGGTTTGGGCCACCAGGACATCGAGCGGGAAGACCGGCAGATCGTCGCCCCGCCGTTCGTCGCGTTCGAGGAGGGCCCCGACCTGGGGGCCGTTGCCGTGGGTGATGACCAGCTGATAGCCGCGCTCGACGAGCGTCATCAGCCGTTCGCAGATCCGCGCAGCGTTGGCCTGGTGCGAGTGGTGGTCGCCGCGCTCGCCGTGCTGTTGGACGGCATGGCCGCCGAGGGCGACCACCACGGTGGGGTTGGCGAGGCGAGGCCGGGGTGACGTGACGTCGAGCGGCACGATCCACGAAGCGTAGCCCGTCTTCCGCAGCGAGGCGAGGCGCGATGCCCTCCTTGGCGGCCGCGGCAAGGGCCGCAGGTCCGCTTCCCTTCACCGACTCTTCGTCCGGCTTCGTGTTTGCTCCGCTGCGATCTATCATCCGCCTACGTGCCGTGAACCGGACGTTCGCCAAGATCTCGACGCGAACTGTTCGAGGCTGGCAAGAGGCCGCGACGAGCGATGGCCGAGCCCTGCCCCCCCGACGGGCCGGGATCCGCGCCGCCCGCCGACCCTCCGCCGCTCCGAATCGGGTGGCCCTGTACGGCGCCGCCCCCCGCCTCCGGCCTGCAGGAGGATCCATCCCATGACTCGGGCTAACACGAGACGCCGCGTGCTGATCCTGGGCGCCGCGGGGCGCGACTTCCACGACTTCAACACGGTCTTCCGCGAGGACCCCGCCTCGGAGGTGGTGGCCTTCACCGCCACCCAGATCCCGAAGATCGAAGGCCGTCGCTACCCGGCCGTGCTGGCCGGACCCCTCTATCCGAAGGGGATCCCCATCGAGACCGAGGACGAGCTCGAGCGGCTGGTGCGGGAGCTCTCGGTCGACGAGGCCATCTTCGCCTACTCCGACGTCTCCTATGCCCACATCGGGCACATCGCGGCCCGCGTCCTCGCCGCGGGCGCCGACTTCCGCCTGGTCGGGCCCCAGCAGACCATGCTCCGCTCGCGGGTTCCGGTCGTCGCGGTCACCGCGGTGCGGACCGGCTGCGGCAAGAGCCCGGCCACCCGCTACCTCGTCCGGGCCCTCAAGGAGGGCGGCCGCCGCGTGGTCGTGGTGCGGCACCCGATGCCCTACGGCGACCTCGCCAAGCAGGCGGTCCAGCGCTTCGCGACGCTGGCCGACCTCGACCGGCACGAATGCACCTTCGAGGAGCGCGAGGAGTACGAGTCGCACATCGAGGAAGGGACCATCGTCTACGCCGGCGTGGACTACGGGGCGATCCTCGAGCAGGCCTCGCGGGAGGCCGACGTCGTCTTCTGGGACGGCGGCAACAACGACGTGCCGTTCTACAAGCCCGACGTGTGGGTGGCGATCGCCGATCCCCTGCGGCCCGGCCACGAGCAGGGCTATTACCCCGGCGAGGTGAACGTGCGCTGCGCCGACATCGTCCTCATCAACAAGGTCGAGGCGGCCCGGCCGGAGGACGTCCAGGCGGTGGCCAGGAACGTGGCGGCCCTCAACCCGCGGGCCAAGGTGCTGCAGGCGAGGAGCGTGGTCTCGATCGAAGGCGACGCCACCCTCGTCCGCGGCAAGCGCGTCCTCTGCGTCGAGGACGGCCCGACGCTCACCCACGGCGGCATGACCTTCGGGGCCGGCGAAGTCGCCGCCCGGCAGTTCGGGGCCAAGGAGATCGTCGACCCGCGGCCTTGTGCCTTGGGCTCGATCCGCGAGACGCTGGTCAAGTACCCGCACATCGGGAAGCTCCTCCCGGCGATGGGCTACTGCCACCGAGCAAATCGCCGATCTCGAGGCCTCGGTGCGGGCCACTCCGTGCGACGTGGTCCTGGTGGGCACGCCCTTCGACCTCGCCCGCAAGCTCACGATCGACAAGCCCGCCCTCCGCGTCCGCTATGAGATCGAGGACGCCGATCCGCGGACCACGCTGAAGGGCGCCGTCCTCGAACGGCTGGCCCGCCTCTCGCCGGTGGGGGCCCGATGAAGCACATGCTCTCCCTGATGGACTGGAGCTCGGCCGAGCTCCGGGACCTCCTCGACCTCGCCGGGCGGATCAAGAAGCGGCCCCTCGGCTGGCCTGCCGCCTTGGCTAACAAGACGCTGGGGATGATCTTCCAGAAGCCTTCGACGCGGACCCGCGTCTCCTTCGAGGTGGCCATGAACCGCCTCGGCGGCCAGGCCATGTTCCTCTCCCCCACCGACACCCAGCTCGGGCGGGGCGAGACGATCGCCGACACGGCCCGCGTGCTCGGCCGCTACGTCGACGGGATCATGGCCCGGGTCTTCGACCATGCCCACGTCGAGGCCCTGACCGCGAGCGGCGTCCCGGTCATCAACGGCCTCAGCGACCGCCTCCACCCCTGCCAGGCGTTAGCCGACACGCTCACCCTGCGGGAACGGTTTGGCGACGAGCGGGGCGTCGAGCTGGCCTACGTCGGCGACGGCAACAACGTCTGCCATTCCCTCATCAATGCAGCGGCCCGTTTCGGCATCCGCCTGCGGGTGGGCACGCCCCAGGGCTACGAGCCCGACCCGGCGATCGTCCGCGCCGCCCGGGCCGAGGGGGCCGAGGTGCTCCTCACCCACGACCCGGCCGAGGCGGTCCGCGGAGCCCAGGCCGTCTACACCGACGTCTGGGCCTCGATGGGCCAGGAGGCGGAGAAGGCGGCCCGGGCCAGGATCTTCGATCCCTTCCGGGTCACCGCCAAGCTGTTTGCCTTGGCGGCGCCGAACGCCCTCTTCCTGCACTGCCTCCCTGCCCACCGCGGCGAGGAGGTCGACGCGGAGGTCATCGACGGCCCGGGCTCGGTGGTGATCGACGAGGCGGAGAACCGCTTGCACACCGAGCAGGCCCTCCTGCTCACCCTGCTCGGGAAGCCGTAGCCGCGGCGAGCGTCGCCACGGGCACGCGCCGACTCCCGTCGGCGCGATGCTCGGGCGGCCCGACAATCGCAAACCGCTCGCCATGCTCGATGCGCCGCTCGAGCTGTTGGAGCGACGGGCCGTCCTCGGGATCGATGGCCAGGTCGGGAGCGAGCCCGACCCGCACCCGTCCCCCCTCGACCACCGTGTCGAGGGCCCCCGCTGCGAGGCGCAGCCGATAGGTCAGGGTGGCCGGGTCGGAGTGGGCCGGCGTCCAGGCGGAGAGGAGTTCGAGCGGCCCGAAGCGGGTATGGACGTGCAGGGCGTTCGAGGACCACTGCGTCGCCCCGAGCTGCTCGGTGCAGCGCATGGCGGCCAGGCCGAGCGACTTGGTGACGCGGCCGAGGCCGTGCAGGCCGAGTTCCGGCAGGAGCGTCTTGAGCGAGGCGAGGTTGTGGCCGTACCAGACGTGCGGCGGCCGCGTGGGCACCGCGATGTACATGGCAAGCGGCACCAGCTCGTCGGGCTCGGCCACGACATCCAACCGCTCGAGATGGGCCGGTTCGAGGGCCCCGGCCCGGATGCCGAGCCCGGCGATCACGCCGGGGAGCGCCGAGCCGTCGACGAAGAGCCACGCCGGCATGGGCATGCCTTCCGGTCCGAACGTGTGGCGATCGAGCCGCACCAGGCGATCGAGAAAGCGACGGGTGCTCGGCCGCAGGACCTCGTAGCGGTTCGCGGGCGGGACGGCCTGCCCGAGCGGGGCGAGGTCGAGGTGGCCGAAGCGCGGCCGATGGGCCACGAGATAGGGCTCGAGCCGGGCGAGAAGGTCGCGGGGCCGGGCCGTCGCGGGGGCGGCCTTCATCGCACCACCTCGTGCAGCGTCCACGGCCAGGGGATCTCGGCGCTCGCGCTCCCCCGCGGGCCCGGTACGAAGTAGAGCCGGCGTCCCTCTTCGAGGAGCGCCTCGAGCCGATCGAGGAAGGGCGGCGCCGCCTCCATGGAGCGCGGGGTGGGGGCCACCGGCGCCCGCACCAGTCGCGGAAGCGGCGTGCCTTCGGCGTGGACGGCGATGGTCGCGGCGACCGTGCCGCCATGGAGCGGGGTTCGCGCCGCGAGCAGCTCGACCGGGGCCTGCGAGGCCAGGCGCCCGAAGAGGGACGAAGGCCAGGACACGACGAGCGTCGCCTGCTTGGCCCGCACCATGGCCATGGCGCTACGCACGAGTCGAGCCCGGATGGCCGAGGACTCGCGGTTCGCGTCCCGCACGGTCAGGGAGTAGAGGTGCCAGACGTCCGCTTCGGCGTGCGGCGTGGCCAAGACCACCGCGAGCGGGTCGAGCGGCGAGCGATAGGGCGACGAGACCGGCGAGCGCAAGAGGCTGATCACCGCCCCCGGCACCTCGGCGCAGTCGTAGACCGCCCAGCGCGGCATGGCCAAGTGCGACGGCCCGTCGTTCGGCGGTTGCAGCGGGCCGATGACATCGGCGTCCGGCATGCGCAGCGGATCGAGGACGAAGACCTCGCCCCCGTGGTCGAAGGCGGGCTTCCACGCCAGGCTCTCGGGTGACGCGATCACCACGAAGCGATGCGGCGTGGCCAAGGCGAGGGCGTGTTCGTCGGCGGAGGGTGTTTCGCCTCGATCGACAGCCATGGGCGGAGCGTAGCCGGAGGAGCCCTGTCCCGTGGTGCGGTGCCGGAATGCCGCCGAAGGCTCCGCGATTCCTCGGTGGACGTCCACGACGCGACCGCGGCAGCGAAGCAGATTCTTGGCCCGAATGCCGAGATTCACCCGGCGCAGCGAGCGACGGCCGCGCGATTCCTCCCGGCTCGCGGCCACCCCGACGTGAGGTGTCCGGCAGCCTCGCTTCCGCTTCCGAGGGACTCTTCATGCACCGCTTCGTGAAGACGCTGGCCAGCGTCGCCTTGGCCAGCCTGTGTTTCGTCGCCCCGGCCGCCGCTGGCGGCAACTTCGGCTGGTCCTTCACCTACCAAGGTCGCCTCCACGACGCCGGCAGCCCGGTGAATGGCCCCCTGCCCATGTCGTTCCGCCTCTACGACGATGCCGTGGCCGGAGCCCAGGTCGGCCCGCAGCTCGACCAAGTGGTCGGCGTCTCGGGCGGGCTCTTCACCGCCGACCTCGACTTCACCGACGGCGGCACCGTGGCCGGCGTCTTCGACGGACGCGACCGCTGGCTCGAGATCGAGGTCAACGGCACGCTGCTCACCCCGAGGCAGAAGCTCGAGACGACGCCCCACGCCGCGGTGGCCTCCCTCTTCGCGGTGCCCTTGGCCATGGCCACGACGGCGCCGACCATCATGCACCTCATCAGCAACTCGAACCAGGCCCAGGTGCGGGCTTTCCTCGTCGAGACCAACTCGACGGCGATCGGGGCCGAGGCCGTGGTCGGCATCCACAACGACCCGAGCAACGAGGGCGTCGGCGTGGCCGGCGTCAGCTACAGCGGGAACGGCTTCGGCGTGAGCGGCGTCAACCTCTCCCCGAGCGGCAACAACACCGGAATCCTCGGCTCCTCGATCAGCCCCTTCGGAACCGGCATCGCAGGCATGGTCGGCGACAGCGGTCCGTGCAAGGCCCTTGCCGGCTACTGCCCGTCGCCCTCCGGCTGGGCCGGCTACTTCGAAGGTCGGGGCTACTTCACGAAGCCGGTCGGGATCGGGCCGGCGGCCGCCGATCCCCAGTTCATGTTGCATGTCGACGCAGGGGACTCCACCAACCTCGTGATGGGCGCCCAGTCGGACTCGACGATCGGCACCTGGCTCGGCCTCCGCAACTTCTCGACCGGCGGCGGCAACTGGGCTCTCATCTCGACCGGCTCGGCCAACGGCGAGGGCCCCGACAAGCTCCTCATCCACAACGCCGCCACGGTCACCACGCGGGTCACCGTGGGCGACGACTTCGTCGGCATCGGACGCTCCGACGCAATCACCTCGGCCGAGGACTTCGGCGTGCAGTCGCCCGCCGGCGCCAACTCCTACGGCGGCATGTACATCAACACCGCCGCGGCCGGCGGATGGCCCTTCTACGGCTACGCGACCGGCGGGGCAGCCCGGGCTTGGCACTACTTCGACGGCACCTCCGAGCAGTGGAAGCTCTACGCCGGCGCCGAGCGCCTGGTGGTGAACGCGAGCGACGGGCGGGTCGGGATCGGCACCTCCTCGCCCGGGTTCCTCCTCCACGTGAATGGTTCAGCCGGCAAGCCCGGCGGCGGTTCGTGGAGCGTGGCCTCGGACCTTCGGCTCAAGAAGAACGTCGCACCGCTCGGGCACGCCCTCGCGGATCTCCTCTCGCTGCACGGCGTGACCTTCGAGTACATCGACCCGGCGGCGATCGACGAGCTGCCGGGCGAGCGGATCGGCGTCATCGCCCAGGATGTCGAACGCGTCTTCCCCGACTGGGTCGAGGACGGCGCCGACGGCTACAAGCGGGTCACCTTCCGCGGCTTCGAGGCCGTGGCCATCGAAGCCCTGCGTGAGCTCCAGGCCGAGAAGGACCGGGAGATCGCCACGCTCAGGGCCGATCTCAAGGCCAAGGACGCTGCCCTTGCCGCCCTTGCGGCGCGGCTCGACCGCCTCGAGGCCGCAGGAGGTGCCCGGTGAAGCGGCGACTCCCTCCCCTGCCGATCCGAACCTCGGCCGCCCTCGCCGCGGCGATGGCCGCGTCGTTGGCCACCGCGAGCGGCCGCTACGACCTTTCCTGGCACACCATCGACGGCGGCGGCATCCAAGCCGCGGGTGGCGGCACCTTCGTCCTGAGCGGGACGATCGGCCAGCCCGACGCCGGCGGACCGCTCACCGGCGGGACCTACTCCCTGGTCGGCGGCTTCTGGACGGTCGAGGCGACGAACCCCGCGCCGTGCCCCGAGGACCTCGACGCCTCGGGCGCGGTCGATGCCGCGGACCTCGCTGTCCTGCTCGGCAACTGGGGCAGCCCGGGACTCGGCGACATCGACGGCTCGGGCAGCGTCGACGCCAGCGACCTCGCCCAACTCCTTGGGGCGTGGGGCACCTGCTGACGCTCGGCGGCGAGCAAGGGGCCGCGTCGGGTTCTCCGGCGCGGCCCTTCTCACTTCACGGTGAGGACGATCTTGCCGCGCTCGACGCCGGACTTGCTCTTGTCCTGGGCCTTGGCCGCCTCGGCGAGCGGGAAGGTGGCGCTGACCTCGGGCTTCACGGTGCCGGCCGCGACGAGGTCCATGATGAGCGCCAGTTCCTTGCCGTTCGGCTGGACCAGGAATACGCCGCCCTTGGCCTTCTTCGCGTTGAGCTTCTCGCTCGGCGGCGGGGCCACGATCGAGACCAGGTAGCCGCCCTCCTTGAGGACCCCGACCGAGCGCTCGAGCGTGTCGCCGCCGATCATGTCGAAGACGACGTCGACGTCCTTCACGACCTCCTCGAACTTCTCCTTCTTGTAGTCGATCACCCGGTCGGCCCCGAGGCTCTTCACCCACGCGACGTTGGCCCCCGACGCGGTGCCGATCACCGTGGCTCCCTTGGCCTTGGCCAACTGGACGGCGAAGTGCCCGACGCCGCCAGCGGCGCCGTGGATCAGGATGGTCTGCCCGGGCTGGAGGTTGGCCTTGTCGAACATCGCTTGCCACGCGGTCAAGGCCGCCAGCGGGACGCTTGCCGCGTGCACGTGGTCGACGCTGGCCGGCTTCCGCGCCGCATCCTTGGCCGGGATCGAGACCGCCTCGGCGTAGCCGCCGCCGCGGACGATGGGGAGATAGGCGCAGACCTCGTCGCCCACCTTCCATTCGGTCACGCCCTCGCCGAGCTTGGTCACCGTGCCCGAGACGTCGAAGCCGAGGATGAAGGGCATGGGGGCCTTCAGTTGCCGCACCATGCCCTCCCGCAGCTTCCAGTCGACGGGGTTCACGCCCGCGGCATGCACGGCGACCAGGATCTCCCCCGCCGCCGGCGAAGGGACCGGAGCGTCTTCGTAGCGCAACTGCTCCGAGCCGCCGGTCTCGTGGATGCGGACTGCCTTCATGGTGGGCCCTGCGGCCGGAGGCGTCTCCTTGGCCGGGCTCTGGCCCCACGCGACGGTGGCGACAAGGACGGGGAGGACGACCAGAGCACGAAGGAGGCGAGCGGGTCGCAGCATGGACAACTCCCGGGGGAGGACGGAACGGCCTTGGGCCGGACGGGTATGGTGCGTCACCATAGCTGCTTCCCGGCCGGGCCACGCTACTCCGCCGGGCCTCGCCAATCCGATGACCGACGCCGCATCGCACCAGCCTCCGTCCGCCCCGCGCTCGATGCCTCCGATCTGGATGCGCTCCGAGTGGTGGCCGACGGCCATCGCCTCGCTCGCTGCGTTCGCTCTCTTGGCCAGCAACTCGGTGCTCCGTCCGGTCCGCGACTCGCTCGGCCTGCGGGGCGGACCCGACCAGTTGCCGTGGCTCTTCACCGGCACCTTCCTGGTGATGCTGGTGGCCTCGCCGATCTTTGCCTTGGCCAGCGCCCGCCTTCGCCGCCGCACGCTCCTCGTCGTCGCCTACGCCTTCTTCGCCCTGGTCCTGGTCGGCTTCCGCGGACTCCTCGCCCTGCCCTCGCTCGAGGCCTTCGGGTCCTACGCCTTCTTCATCTGGGCCAGCGTCTTCAACCTCTTCATCGTCTCCATCTTCTGGAGCTTCCTCGCCGACGTCTTCAGCACCGAGCAGGCCAAGCGCCGCTACGGCTATGTCGCGGCGGGTGCCACCCTCGGGGCGATCGCCGGCCCGGCCTTCGTCGGAGCCACCGTGAAGTCGCTCGGGAGCTTCAACATGCTCCTCGTAGCGGCCGGACTCCTCGCCGTTCCCATTGCCGGTTCACTCCTCCTCGGCCGCTGGCTCCAGCGCGCCAACCCCGAGCAGGCGGCCAAGGCCCCCGACCGGCCGCTCGGCGGCGGGTTCCTGGCGGGCGTGCGGCTCGCTGTCTCCTCGCCGCTCCTCGCCGGCCTCTGCGTCTACTTCATCCTCTTCACGATGCTGGCGACCTTCGTCTACCTCGAGCAGGCCCGCATCGTGAGCGAGGCCTTCCCCGACAAGGACGCCCGCACGGCGTTCAACGCCGGCCTCGACCTCAAGGTGAACGTGGCCACGCTCGCCCTCCAGCTCGGCGTGACCAGGCTCCTCCTCCGTTGGATCGGCAGCTTCCGCTCCCTCTTCGTCTTGCCGCTCGTCACCCTCGGCGGCGTGGTCGCCCTCACCCTGTCGCCCTCGGTCCTCTCGGTGACCGTGGTCCAAGTGATCCGCCGGGCGGCCGACTACGCCTTCGCCCGACCGGCCCGCGAGACGCTCTTCACCCTCGTCTCCCGCGAGGAGCGCTACAAGGCCAAGAACTTCATCGAGACCGCTGTCTATCGCGGCGGCGACACCCTCGCCGGCTGGGTCGAGGCGGCCATGAAGGCGGCCGGCGGCACGGCCCTCGCGGTGGTGGCGATACCGCTCTCGATCGGCTGGATCGGATTGGTCGGATGGCTGGGCTGGCGCTGCGGGCGAATGGAACGCCGCGACGAACGCGTCAGCGGCTGAGGCGACGCCGAATCACGCCCACGGCGAAGAGGCCGATGCCGGCGAGGACGAGCGGCATGGGGACCGGCACGAGCACCATGCCTTGCGGCGGGAGCTGCAGCACGCCGTCGATCTGCGGGCTGGTGCCGATCGGCGGCAGGATCGCGGAGACGGCGCTCTCGACGCCAGCGCTCAGGTAGGGGCTACCGGAGGTGCCGGCCGTCGCGGCGAGGGCGATCGAGCCGGGCGGCACCGTGCCGAGGTCGACTGGGTCGGCGGGGTCGACCAGGGCCCCGGACGGCGGCATGGCGATCGCGCTGAGGACGAAGAGAGGAAGCGACCGCGGCGTGCCTTCGACCGAGGAGACGCTGGCCAGGGCGAACGGACGATGGGCGATGACCAGACCGTACACGTCGAGCGGTCGGGCGGTGGTGAGCGAGAGCGGGAGAGCGTCCCACGCGAGCGAAGTCGGACCGAGCGTCATCGCCGGCGACCACGCCATCGTCCCGGCCGAGGCGGCCGAGGCAATCGCGGTGGTCAGGACGGTGACAATGCTGCGCAACGACACGCTCGTCTCTCTCCTTTGGCCGTCGAGGAGGTTCCTCTCGGGTCAGTTTGGGGCGGTAACAGCCCAGCCGTCGTGGCCGGTGCTCACACTCTGCATACGGAAGATACCCACCCGGGGCGCAGTCCATCAAGCCGATTGGCGAAAACGCCTGCGATTGGCTGACTCAGCCGGGATGGGCCTTGGCCTCGATGCGCTCCCGCACCTTCTTGAACTCGCCTAGCTTCTCAAGCGCGATCGCCACCAGGTCGGGGTCGAAATGCCGCCCCGCTTCCTCCGCGAGGTAGGCCCGGACCCGTTCCTCGCTCCACGGCTCCTTGTAGGGGCGAGCCGAGGTGAGCGCGTCGTAAACATCAGCCACAGCAACGATTCGGGCGAAGAGCGGGATTGATTCGCCGGCTAGGCCGCGGGGTGTCCCCTCCGGGCTCGCTTGCCCTGGGTAACCGCCACCGTCCCACCGTTCGTGATGGTTGAGGGCCACGTCGCGGGCCGCCTCGTCGAAGTCGGTGCGGAAGAGCCCGAAGAGCGACCCGCCGATCGTGGTGTGCTGCTCCATCGCTCGCCGCTCGGCCGGATCGAGCTTCCCCGGCTTTTGCAGGATGGCGTCGCTGATCGCCACCTTGCCCACGTCGTGGAGGAGGGCCGCCATCTGCAGCCGGTCCCGCTGCCGGCGGCGATCGTCGTCGGGGAGCTTGCGTCGCTTGGCCCACTCGTCGAAGAGGACCAGGGCGTAGCCCGCGACGCGCTGCACGTGGGCCCCGGTCTCGCTCGGGTCGCGCAGCTCGGCCATCCGCACCATGCGAAGGACCATGGAGCGCGTCAGCCGGGCCCGCTCGATGGCCAAGGTCGAGAGCGACGCGATGTACTGGAGCTGCCGCTCCTCGTCCGCGGTGAAGCCCCGCGGCGCGGACTCCGGCGTCAGTGGATCGACCACCACGAGGACGGCCAAGGTGAGCGAACTGACCAACCCCGGATCGCTCAGAGCGAAGGCCAGCGCCGTCTTGGGCTCGACGCCCAGGGCCTTGGCGACCTGCGGCTCGAGCGGGGCCTGCCCCACCCCGCCTTCGTAGCGGGCCACGCGCTCGCCGGCGATGGCCCGGCCGATGAGGCCGGTCGAGCCGTCGTCGACGAGGACGCGCGACAACGATCCGCCGGTGCGGGTGCGGCCGTCTTCGAGGGCATAGCGGTCGTGCGGCACGTCGCGCACGAAGAGGGCGCAGCCGCGGAGGCGAGCCACCGAGTCGGCCTCGCCGACGATCCGGTCGAAGAGGACGTCGAGGTCGTGGATCTGGAGGAGCTCCTCGCCCAGGCGGTGGGCGGCCTCGAGCCGGCCGCGGCGCTCCTCGACGTCGGTGGCCAGGGCGTCGTTGGCGATCGAGAGCAGCCGGATGAACTCGTCGAGCTGCCGGTTGCGGTCGGTGAGCCGCACCTCGGCTTGGCGAAGCTGGTCGACGAGCTGGTCGCGCTCCCGGCCGGCGCGATGGGCGGCGGCGTGGTAGCGGATGCGAGCGGCGAGCTCGGCACCGGCGGGCAGCTTCACCAGGTAGTCGTTGGCCCCGCGCGAGAACGCCTCGGCCTTGGCCGTGGGCTCCTCGATGCTCGAGAGGACGATGATCGGCGTGTTGCGGAGGGCGACCTGGGTGCGGTAGGCGCTGACCACCTCCTGGCCGTTGGCATCAGGGAGGACGAGGTCCTGGAGGATCACTTCGGGGTCGAGGCGGCACGCCGTCTCGACCGCCTCGGCCGCCGACTTCAGGTGGACCAGGTCGACCGGGCAGCCAGCGGCCGCGAGGAGCCGGCGCAGGCCCGCTCCGACGATCTCCTGGTCGTCGACGAGGAGCACCCGGATGGGGCGCCCCGGCTCCTGTCCCGGCGTCCCTGGCTCAGCCTGCATGCGGACGTCCTCCTGCCTGTCGCTCCCGGTGCTCGTTCGCTCCCCCGCTCCCCGGCGGTGCCGGATCGCGCCGCCACTCGACCAGCCACGCCCGGTGGATCTTCTCGTTGCGGAAGTCTTCAGGCAGCGTCTGCGAGGAGATCTCCTTGGCGTAGAGCCGCGGCGGGACCAGCGCGGCGTCCCAGCGCAGGCGTCGCGAGTTGGACGAGAAGTAGACCTGCCCGCCCGGGGCGAGGAATCGCTCCACCCAGGTGAGCAGCCGCGGCCAGTCGCGATCGACGGCGAAGCTGTCGGCCACCATGCGCTTCGAGTTCGAGAAGGTGGGCGGATCGCAGACCACGATGTCGTAGGCTTCGCCCGCTTCCGGTCCGCTCTCCAGGAAGGCCAGGCAGTCGCCGTGCACGATGCGGTGGTCGGGGGAGAGCTTGAAGCCGTTGAGCCCGAGGTTCCGCTCGGCCCACGCCAGGTAGGTCTTCGAGAGGTCGACGGTCGTCGTCTTGGCCGCCCCACCCGCCCGGGCGTGGACGGTGAAGGCACCGGTGTAGGCGAAGAGGTTCAGCACGCGCTTGCCGGCGCTTCGCTCGCGGACCATCCGCCGGGTGAAGCGGTGGTCGAGGAAGAGGCCGGTGTCGAGGTAGTCGGAGAGGTTGACCTCGAACTTCAGTCCGAACTCCTCGACCACCTTCACCACGCCGCGCGAGTCGAACCGCTCGTACTGGTCGCGGTTCCCTTCCTCGTCCCGCTGCCGAGCCCGGAGCTTGACGAAGAGCCGCTCCCGGGGGACGGCGAGCCCGGTGAGGATCTCCGCCTCGGCATGGCGGCGATAGGCGACTTCCTTCTCGAGGCTGTCGTCCTTCGTCCGCGGCATGAACCAGGCCACGACATCGCCGTCGTACCAATCGACCACGATCGGGTAGTCGGGGATGTCCTTCTCGTACAGCCGGAAGCAGGTGATCCCCTGCCGACGGGCCCACTTCGAGAAGTGGCGGAAGCGATTGACGAGGCGATTGGCGAGCATGGGCCGAGGAGCGGGTGACGGGCCGGCAGGCGAGCCACGATACGGGAACGCGCCATGCCCCGTCGAGCACCGTGCCTCGACCGGCCACGCCCCGGGAGCGCGAAGGGGCTACCATCCCGGCCCCTCCAGCGGAGCGCCACCAGCCGCCAGCGATGCCCTCCCGACGCTTCGCCTTCCAAGTCGCCCTGGCCTTCCTCCTCCTCTACACGATCTGGGGGTCGACGTACTTCGCCATCCAGATCGCTGGCAAGGCGGTGCCGCCGCTTCTGATGGCGGGAGCCCGATTCGTGGTGGCGGGCCCGCTCCTCCTGGCGATCTGCGCCGCAACTGGCCAACTCCGCCGGGGCGACTTCGCGTGGCGGAACTGGCGGGCAGCGGTGATCGTGGCCCTCGGCCTGATGCTGATCGGCAATGGCGGCGTGGCCCTCGCGGTCCAGCGCATACCGACCGGCATCTCGGCGGTGATCGTCTCCCTGACCCCCATGTGGCTCGTCCTCTTCGACTGGGCCCAACGGCGGCAGGGCCGACCGGGGAACGGCGTCGTCCTCGGCATCGCCTTGGGCGTCTCGGGCATCGCCGTCCTCAAGCTGGCCGGGCGCGACAGCGACGACGCCCTGAACCTGCTCGGCGTGGTCATCAACATCGTGGCCACCTTGGGCTGGGCGGCCGGCTCGATCTGGTCCCGCACCGCCCCCAAGGCCGCGTCGCCGGTCACCGCCTGCGGCATGCAGATGTTCGTGGGCGGGCTCCTCCTCCTCGCCGCCAGCGCCTGCCTCGAGCCCTGGTCGACGGTCGACGTGGCCACCCTGCCGTGGCAATTCTGGGCCTCGTGGAGCTACCTCGTCGTCTTCGGCTCGCTCTGCGGCTTCACCGCCTACATCTGGCTCCTGCACCACGTGAGCGCCGCCAAGGTCGGCACCTATGCCTACGTGAATCCCGTGGTCGCCCTCCTGATCGGGACGATCCTCAACGGCGAGCGCTTCACCTCCACCCAGATGCTGGCCTGCTCCCTGATCCTGGCCGGAGTGGTCGTGATCACCCTCTTCCGCGATTCCGCCAGCAAGGCGACAACGCCCGCGCGGCGCGAGGCGGCCGGCGATCCCGCACCAGAGATCCCCGAGTAGCCGCGGTCAGGCGTGGGTGAGCTGCTTGCTCAGCTCGTCGATCACCCGCTGCTCGCTCGGGCTGATGTTGAAGACGAGGCCGAGGATCCCCCCGCTCGCCTCGGCGACGTGCTTGGCGTAGCCGATCAGGTCCTTGCGGAAGACGGCCAGCTCGTCCTTCGAGAGCGTCTTGCAGAGCTCGCCCGCGTAGAGCTTCCAGACCTTGCGGGCATCGTCGGTCGGCCCGCGGCGGATCCAGTCCTTCAGGCGGTCCATGCCCAGGCTGTTGTCCTTGACGCCCGACTTGATGGCGGCTTCGACGATGGCTCGCGCCTCGTGGTCGTCGACGCGGCCGTCGGCCCAGGCGATCTCGACCAGCGGATAGAGCTTGAAGGCCGTCAGGAGCTCGCCGCGCAGGTTGGCCGCGACCAGCCGGTCGAGGGCCTCCTGGTTGGTGATCCCCGTCGCCGCGGCCAGCTCTTCCTTGGTCCGCTTGGCCTCGAAGACCGAGCGGAGCTTCTCGACGAGGGTGGCGTCGCGGTGGCGGAAGTAGTCCTCTTCCAGACCGAGGCGGCGGGCGTCGAAGGCATCCTGGGAGAACGGTCCGGACATGGTCGTGGGCTCGTGTGGAAGGCTCGGCGGTGCCCCTAGCGGAGCGAACCGAAAGGGGACTCCGGACGGTAGCGGCCAGCCCTTCGGCGGTCAAACCGACGGAGCGACACGGTCCCGCCCCGCCGCCCCGTTCACATCGCCCCGTTCACACCGCCCCGCTCGCACCGCCCTCTCAAACAGCGAAGTACTTGGCCGCCGGGTGGTGAACCACGATCGCGCTCGTCGACTGCTCGGGGTCGATCTGCCAGTTCTCGGTGAGGACGCAGCCGATCCGCTCCGGCTTGATCAGCCGGAAGAGCTTCTCCTGGTCGCTCATGTCGGGGCACGCCGGATACCCGAAGGAGTAGCGGCTGCCGCGGTAGTGCTGGGTGAAGAGGTCGCGGATGGCCGGGGCGTCCTCGTGGCCGATCCCGAGCTCGGCCCGGATCCGCTTGTGCCAGAGCTCGGCCAGGGCCTCGGCGCACTCCACGCCCATGCCGTGCAGGTAGAGGTACTCGGTGTACTCGTTCCGCTCAAACAGTTGGCGAGCCCGGTGGCTGACCTCGACGCCCATGGTCACGCAGTGGAAGGCGACCACGTCCTTGGTGCCGCTTCCCGCGGGCCGGAAGAAGTCGCTGATCGAGAGGTGCTGGCGACCCGACTGCCGCGGGAAGGTGAAGCGCTCGATCTCGCGGTCCTGCTCCACCGGGTCGTAGACCACGAGGTCGTTGCCCTCGCTGTTGGCGGGGAAGAAGCCGTAGACCACCGCCGGCCGCAGGATCCGCTCCTCCTTGCAGAGCCGCTTGAGGCGCTCGAAGGCCGGCTGCACGGTCTGGGCCAGGGTCCGCTCGTACTCCTCCTCGGAGAGCGTGCCCCGCTTGAAGCCCCACTGCCCGCGGAAGAGGGCGGTGGTGTTGATGAAGGGATAGATCTCGTCGAGGTCGATCGACTCGACCAGCCGCTCGCCCCAGAAGGGCGGCACGGGGACCGGGGCTTCGGCCAGCACCGGGCGGTTCGGGTCGTCGCTCACCGCGACGCAGCCCTTCGATTCCAACCGCTGGCCGGTCTTGGCGTCGACCTCGGCCCGCTTGGCGAGGCGGGCGTCGATCTCGCGATCCACGCGGGCCAGGTCGCCGGCGGCGAGGGCGTCGCAGACGGCGAGTCCCTCGAAGGCGTCGCGGCCGTAGTAGAGCGGCCCCTGGTAGACGCTGCGGAGATGCCCTTCCGCGTAGTGCCGGGTGAGGGCCGCCCCGCCCAGCATGACCGGCACGCCGATCCCGAGGGCGTTCAGTTCGCGGAGGTTCTCTTCCATCACCGTCACGCTCTTGACCAGGAGCCCGCTCATCCCGATGGCGTCGGCGCCGCTCGAGCGCCAGGCCTCGACGATCTGGTTGAGCGACTGCTTGATCCCGATGTTGAGGACCTCGTAGCCGTTGTTCGAGAGGATGATGTCGACCAGGTTCTTCCCGATGTCGTGGACGTCGCCGGCCACGGTGGCGAGGACCACCTTGGCCTTGGGCTTCCCGGCGGCCCCCGACTTCTGCATGTGGGGCTGGAGGAGGGCCACCGCCTTCTTCATCACCGTGGCCGACTGGAGGACGAAGGGGAGCTGCATCTTGCCCGCCCCGAAGAGGTCGCCGACCACCTTCATCCCGGCCAAGAGGTGGTCGTTGATGATGGCCAGGGGCTCGTACTTGGCGAGGGCCTCGTCGAGCGTGCGGTCGAGGTCCTTGTGCTCGCCGTCGATGATGTGGTGCTGGAGCCGCTCCTCGAGGGTGCGGGCCACGGTCGACTCCGCGGCGGCCACTTCCTCGCCGTCCGGGAAGAGGCCGATGAAGTGGAGGAGCGGATCGAAGTTCTCCGGCATGCCCTCCGGGCGCTCGGCGCCGCGGCGGTCGAAGATGAGCCAACGGGCCGCTTCCCAGTGCTCGTCGCTGATCCGGTTCCGGGGCAGGATCTTGCTGGCGTGGACGATGGCCGCGGTGAGGCCGCGCTGGCGGGCCTCCTCGAGGAAGACCGAGTTGAGGACGGCCCGGGCCGCGGGCTTCAGGCCGAAGGAGATGTTGGAGAGGCCGAGGACGATGCCGCACTGCGGGAAGCGCTCGCTGAGGAGGCGGATGCCTTCAAGCGTCTCAAGCCCCAGCTTGCGGTCGTCCTCGTTGCCGGTGGCGATGGTGAAGGTGAGCGGGTCGAAGAGGAGATCGCACTCCGCGAGCCCCCACTTCCGCGTGTAGAGGTCGTGCATCCGCTCGGCGATCTCGAGCTTGCGGAGGGCCGTCTTGGCCATGCCGGCCACGGGGTCCTCGTCGATGGTCAGGGCCACGCACGCCGCCCCGTACTTCTTGAGGAGCGGGCAGATCTGGTCGAAGCGCTTCTCGCCGTCCTCGAGGTTGATCGAGTTGACGATGCACCGCCCGCCGGAGCGCTGCAGGCCGGCCTCGATGACGTCGGCCTGGGTCGAGTCGAGCATGAGGGGCGCGTTGACCTGCCGCACGAAGCGGCTAGCCACCTCGCTCATGTCCTTCACGCCGTTACGGCCGACGAAGTCGACGCAGACGTCGAGGACGTGCGAGCCGTCGCGCATCTCCTCCTTGGCCATGGAGACGAGGCCGTCCCAGCTCTCCTCGTCGAGCAGGCGCTTGAACTTGCGGCTGCCGTTGGCGTTGGTCCGCTCGGCCACGATGAGGAAGGAGTTCTCCTGCTCGAACTCGACGAAGGAGTAGAGGCTCGAGCAGCCCGGGGCCTGCGGCTCGAGGGCCCGATGGGTCCGGGAGCGATCCCCCACCACCTCGGCCAGGGCCTTGATGTGGCCGGGCGTGGTGCCGCAGCAACCGCCGACGATGTCGACCTTGTAGTCGTCGAGGAAGCGCCGCATGGCCTCGGCGAAGCCGTCGGGCCGAAGCGGATACTCGGTGCGGCCCTCGACGAGGACGGGGAGCCCTGCGTTGGGGATCACCGAGATGGGGCGATCCCAGTGCTTGGCCAGGTAGGCGAGGTGCTCCATCATCTCGGTCGGCCCGGTGGCGCAGTTGAGGCCGAGGGAGGCGATGGGGAAGGGCTTGAGGGCGTTGACGACGGCGGTGATGTCCGAGCCGAGCAGCATGGTGCCCGTCGTCTCCATGGTGACGGAGACGAGGATCGGCACGTCGTGCACCGACTTCTTGGCGCGCTCGATCGCCTCGAGGCAGGCGTTGATCGTGCACTTCACCTGCAGGAGGTCCTGGCAGGTCTCGATGATGAGGGCGTCGGCGCCGCCGTCGATCAGGCCGCGGGCCTGCTCGCGATAGCTGTCGAGCATGGCGTCCCACGACGTGTTGCCGAGGGTGATGAGCTTGGTGCCCGGCCCCATCGAACCGATCACGAAGCGCGGCTTGTCGGGCGTCGAGTACCGGGCGCACGCCTCGCGGGCGATCTCCGCCCCGCGCTTGTTGAGTTCGTAGGTCCAGGCCACCATCTCCTGGTCGAACTCGGCCCCCACCAACTTGTTGGCCCCGAAGGTGTCGGTCTCGACGCAGTCGGCGCCGACGGCGAGGAAGCTCTCGTGGATCCGCCGGATCACGTCGGGCCTCGACTTCACCAGGATGTCGGTGCAGTTGTCGCGACCGAGGTAGTCGTCGGCCCGGCAGTCGGCGCAGGCGTGGATCGAGGTGCCCATGGCCCCGTCGAAGACGAGGACCTTGCGTTCGAGGGCACGGAGGAAGGAGGACTTCGAGGAGGAGGACATGGCGGGACTCTAATGAGGATAGGGCCTTTGATCAACCGTTCATCCGGATAAACGGATGTTCACCGCCGCCTCCCACCCACCCAGGCCGGACACTCCACCCGGCCCTCCGCGCGACCAGCTCGGCGGGAGGGGCTATCGGTGCCTGCTCGATCGGCTGGTGGGATCGGCGCCCCGGAGGGGGAAGCACGAGATTCGCGCCCCCCGCCCGACTGGCCCCGACTGGCCCCGCCCGACTGGCCCCGACTCACCACCTCCCGCCGCTTGGCGATCGCCCCCCCGAGCCGCTGCGGCGGAAGCGTCCCCAACCGGTACGATCGTTGCCCCACCGCCCGAGGCCGCCGCCAGCATGTACGCAGAGGGAACCCCCCGTCGACTCCGACCCGTCGCCACCTTGGCGGCGGGCTGTGCTTTCGGCCTCGGTGCCCTTCTCGGCGGCTGTGCCTCCGCCCCGCGCTCCCCGGCCGTCTCCCCCGACGTCGCCTACCAGACCTTCGACACGGTGTGGGGCACGATCGACGAGCAGCACTTCGACCCCACCCATAACGGCGTCGACTGGGTCGCGGTGCGCGAGGAGTACCGCCCGCAGGTGGCGAGCGTCGCGACCGAGGAGGAGTTGCGGAGGATCCTCGAAGCGATGATCGCCCGCCTCGGCCAGTCGCACTTTGCGATCATCGCGAGCGCTGGCCCCGTCGACGACGACGCCGACGGTGCCGCGGCGGAACTCGAAGCGTCGGCTCCGGCCTCGGCTCCGGCGAGCGACGGCGGCGAGGGGCACGGTCCGAACAGTCGCGAGGCCTCCCCGCCGGGCGACATCGGCGTCCTCTTCCGACTCGTCGACGGTCGGGTGATGACGATCGCCCCGCAGCCCGGCACGCCCGCCGCCCATGCCGGGATCGAAGCGGGCTGGATCCTCCGCAGCGTGAACGGCCAACCGCCGCGGCTTCGCCTTCCGGGCCCCGGCGAGCAGTCGTCGATGTCGCGCTACATCGCCGAGACGAGCGCTGCCAACTGCGTCGAAGTCGACGCCGGCGGCAGCGTGACGCTCGTCCTCGAGGACCAGACCGGCACGCGCCGCGAGATCGCCCTCATCGCCGACCCGGTGGCCGGTCAACTGGTCAAGTTCGGCAACCTGCCGCCGCTCCCGACCCGGGTCGAAGACCGCTGGATCGCCGCCAGCGAGCTGCGCGGGGCCCAGGCCGCGTCGAGTTCGCTCACCATCGGGTACCTCCGCTTCAACATCTGGATGGTCCCGGCCATGCCGCTGATCGATGCGGCCATCGACCGCTTCCGGAAGGCCGACGGAATGATCCTCGACCTTCGCGGGAACCCCGGTGGCGTCGGGGCCATGGCCATGGGCGTCGGCGGCCACTTCCTGGCCACCCCGGTCAACCTCGGCACCATGCTCACCCGCGACGCCAAGCTCGAGTTCCGCGTGAACCCGCGGACGGTGACCGCGGATGGAACCATCGTCGCGCCCTACGCCGGCCCGCTCGCCATCCTCGTCGATCCCTTGACGGCAAGCACCTCGGAGATCTTCGCCGCCGGCCTGCAAGAGGCCGGCCGGGCCCGGATCTTCGGCCAGACCACGGCCGGGGCGGCGCTTCCGGCCAACGCGATGGAGCTTCCGAACCACGATGTCCTGCTCTATGCCCTCGCCGATTTCGTGACCGCCAAGGGGAATCGGATCGAGGGTCGCGGCGTCCTGCCGGACGAACCCGTGGTCCTGACCAGGGCCCAGCTCCGCCGCGAGCCCGACCCCACGCTCGCCGCCGCCCTTCGTTGGATCGCCTCGCAGAAGGCCGCCCCTCCGAACCCCGCGGGCTCGGCACCGACCCCGCGCCCGGCCACGTGATCGCCCCCAATCGCCTCTCCGCCCGCGAACCGCCCCGCTGTCCCTTCCGTCCCAGGACCACACCGTGATCGACCGCCGCCTCTCCTCCCACCGACTCGGCCTCGCCTTCGCCACGCTCACGCTCCTCACCGGGCCGGCCACCTACGGCCAAGCCTCGAGCGACAAGCCCCCCCCCCCCCCCCCCCCCCCCCCCCCCCCCCCCCCCCCCCCCCCCCCCCCCCCCCCCCCCCCCNCCACCCCGGCCACCGCACCCGCCACCACCCCGGCAGCCCCAGCCGCTCCCGCCGCGGAGGCCCTTCCGGCCGCGGAAACCCTCTGCAAGCGCCACGTCGAGGCCGTGGGCGGCGAAGCGGCGGTGAAGGCGATCACCCGCCTGACCACGAAGGGCGTCTTCGAGGTGCCGGCGAGCGGCATCAAGGCCCCGATCGCGACCTACATGAGCGACCCGCAGCTCCTCCTCACCGAGATGGAGCTCCCCGGCTACGGCAGCGTCCGCACCGGGTACAACGGCTCGGTCGGCTGGTCGATCGACTCGAGCCGCGGTCCGCGGATCCTGGCCGGCAAGGAACTCGAGCAGATCAAGCGCGACGCCGACGCCCGCCGCGACCTCACCCTCCTCAAGGACTACGACGAGGTGAAGGTGATCGGCCTCGTCGAGTTCGGCGGCGCCCCCAGCTACGAGGTCCGCTGCAAGGGCCCGAACGGCGACATGACCTACTTCTTCGCCAAGGACTCGGGGCTCGTCCGCGGCTTCAAGATGGCGACCGAGACCGCCCTCGGCACGGTCGACGTGGAGACCATCTTCCTCGACTACAAGGCCTTCGACGGTCCCGGCGGCGCGGTCAAGATCCCGGTCAAGAGCGAGATCACCATGCTCAAGCAGAAGCAGGTGCTCACCCTCGAGTCGGTGAGCTTCGACGCCATCGAGGCCACCCGCTTCGACCTCCCGAAGGAAATCCAGGCCTTGGCCCAGCAGGGCGCCCCCGCCAAGCCGGCCACGCCCGAGCCTCCGGCCCCCAAGGCCGATCCCGCCACCCCGCCCCC
>JBGAKK010000070.1:0-26398 GCA_044224425.1 Phycisphaerales bacterium | reverse complement strand
GGAAGCAAGCATCGCGAGCACCTCGCAGATGTTCGACCCGCGTGCTCGCGCATGGGCCGGGGCGATGCTCGACCGATTCGGTCTCCCTTCCCGAATCCTTCCGCCGGTCGTTACCTCCGGGACCGTCGTTGGCCCGCTCTGCAAGTCCGTCGCGGAAGATCTCGGAGTCGGAGCCGTTCCCGTGATCGCGCCGGCGTGTCACGACACGGGCTGCGCGGTTGCCGCGGCACCGGGAGTTGGCTCGGACTGGGCGTACATCAGCTGCGGCACGTGGTCTCTGGTCGGTGGCGAGCTCGAAGCGCCGATCTGCACGCCCGCCGCGATGCACGCCAATTTCACCAACGAGCTGGGCGTGGGTGGCACGGTGCGGTTTCTCAAGAACATCCCCGGGCTGTGGCTGCTCCAGGAATGCAAGCGTGTGTGGGAAGCGCAGGGACGGGTCTACGACTATGCGCAGCTCGCGTCGATGGCCGCCTCGGCGCCGCCGCTGCGGTGCCTGATCGACCCGGACGAGCCATCGCTCACAGGGTTCGGTGACATGCCCGCCCTGATCCGTGCCGCGGCACAGAATCTGGGCGGGTCGCCCTCCACGGACGCGGAGGTGGTCCGGTGCATCCTCGAGTCGCTGGCCATCAAGCATCGGCTGGTGATCGACGAGTACGAGCGTCTGACGGGACGAACCGTGCATGCGATCCACATGGTCGGGGGCGGCGTGAAGGACGCACAGCTCTGCCAGTTCACGGCCGACGCGACCGGCAGGCCGGTGCTCGCGGGCCCGGTGGAGGCGACCGCGCTGGGCAACGTGCTCGTGCAGGCCATGGCGCACGGGCGCGTGCGTTCGCGCGATGAGATCCGATCGATCGTGCGGGCGTCGTACCCCCCGACAAACTTTGAGCCGCGGCAGACCGAACGCTGGGCGGATGCGACCGCCCGCGTTCGCTCGTACCGGGCGGGTGGATCCCGCGCGGGATGAGCAGCCTCGACTTCGCGCGTCAGCCCAATGGTCGCACTTCCCAATTGTGGGAAGCGAGGCGGCAGAGATTCTCAATTTCGAAATGAACTCGTCCCCGCGAGTGGTAGACCGCTCGGGCGCGGCTGCCTGACTTCGCGTCGGCGAGATCCGCGTCCGGCAGCCTATTCCACGGCCGTTAACCTGCGGGCAACCGTGAACGATCGTTCGTAACGGCTGAAATTGCTGGCTCTACCTGCCCGCTCATGCCCGGCGTGCGGTTTGCGCAAGTTCTCGGACAGGTTCTATCGCCAAGGAGACCACCGTGTTCGAAGCGTATCCACGGGCGAGGTGGCATGTCGTGAATTTGCGATGTCTTTGCCGAGGGGCACGGCCCAGGCGATCCGGCGGCTTCGGGTCGGCGTTGCATGGGTCTTCTTCCGGTGGCGTCTTCGTCGCCGAACGAAGAGCGATCCAGGTCGCCAGAGTTTGCGCAGGTCCGGTTAACCTCACGCCGCGATCATCCAGGAGATCCCACGCCGTTCACTACAGCCAACGAGGTCGGCGTCAACGCAACACGCTGATCAACTGGGTGGTCTCGACGAGGCCTGGTCTGGCGAGCTTTCCACCGCGCCGGGCGAGCGCGCCAGTTTCGCCTGGTTAATATCCTGGTCGCCCGCCAGCTCGCCAGCAATACTGGTCTGCTCCACGCCTGCTGGCGCGGTAGTCTGCGCCGCAACTGCTGGCCGTGGATGGCTTCGCACGAGCGATGTGTTTACCTGCCAGTTCGGCGTTCTTGCCAGCGAAGAGCAACCGGGCGTGGAGCGAAATGCGGCTGCCCGCGAGGTACTGGCTGGCGGGTGCGCCGCGGCCTGCGAAGGACAAGTGCCCTGCTCAAGCAGGAAGGCTCGGTGGCGGTGGCGGAAGCGGTGGCGATGTGCCGCCCGAGGCGAACGGCCTATCCCATCACCCGCAGGACGCACATCGTGGAAGGCTGCTCGCTGGTGAAGAGCGGGAAGCTTCACCACCAGAGTACATCAATCGCCGAGAGTGGTCTGCGGCTGCTGTCGTCGCGATCGCCGCTTCGGCGCGTGGGAAGGCGCGCGGCATACCGCGACGGCCAGCCAGGCATCCACTCATGGCCGAGGCGTGTGTACAACGTCGGGGCTTGGCCTGCCCATCGTCATGGCGACTTCCACGGCAACCGGTCGATCACGCCCCGATCAACATCTGGAACGACCACACCGACAGCATGGCTCTCCGCGACGCCGGCTGGATCCAGGTCTTCGCCGAGACCAACCAGGAAGCGGTCGACCTGCACATCCAGGCCTTCCGGCTGGCCGAGGCCCTCTCCATGCCGGTCATGGTCTGCGTCGACGGCTTCATCCTGACCCACGCCTACGAGCGGGTCGACGTGCCGACGCAAGCCGAGGTCGACGCCTTCCTGCCGCCCTACGAGCCGCGCCAGGTGGTCGACCCCGAGGAGCCGGTGACCATCGGCGCCATGGTCGGTCCCGAGGCCTACACCGAGGTCCGCTACCTGGCCCACGCCAAGCAGATGCAGGCCCTCGAGCTCCTGCCCGAACTGGCCGCCGACTTCCGGCGGCTCTTCGGCCGCGACTCGGGCGGCCTCCTCCGCACCTACCGCACCGAGGACGCCGACACCATCGTGGTCGCCCTCGGCTCGGTGAACGGCACCATCAAGGACGTGGTCGACCTCCTGCGCGAGCAGGGGGTGAAGATCGGTGCGGTCAGCCTGGTCTCCTTCCGCCCCTTCCCGACCGAAGCCTTGGCCAAGGCCATCGGCCACGCCAAGCGCGTGGTCACCATCGAGAAGAGCCTCTCGGTCGGGATCGGCGGCAACGTCTCGCACAACCTGCGGATGGCCCTGCCCGGCCGCGACACCAAGGTCTACACGGTGATCGCCGGCCTCGGCGGCCGAGCCATCACCCGCCAGAGCTTGGAGCGGATCTTCCGCCAGGCCATGGCCGACACCCTGGAACCCTTGCACTTCCTCGACCTCAACCGGGAGATCGTGGATCGCCAACTGGAGCGGGAGCGCCTCGTGCGCCGGACCGGACCCGCAGCGGAAGCGATGCTCCGAGACCTCGGCGCCGTCGCCACCCGCGTGAGTTGAGGTAGCCCGACATGAATCCCGCCATCCAAACTGACCCCGACGACCGCGGCAGCGGCCCGGCCCGCGTCAAGTTCTATCAAACCGGCACCTTCACCGTCGGCAACCGTTTGCTCGACGTCGCCGTGCGCAGCGTCCAATCGGACGTCCAACGCAACAACTCGCTCAACTCCGGCCACCGCGCCTGCCAAGGGTGCGGCGAGGCCCTCGGAGCCCGCTACGCCCTCGACGCGGCGATGCGGAAGGTCGGCGGCAAGCTGGTCGTGGCCAACGCCACCGGCTGCCTCGAAGTCTTCTCCACGCCGTATCCCGAGTCCTCGTGGCGCGTGGCTTGGCTCCACTCCCTCTTCGCCAACGCCCCCAGCGTGGCGACCGGCATGGCCGCGGCCCTCAAGGTGAAGAACAAGTCGCACGTTCGCGTCATCGCCCAAGGCGGCGACGGCGGCACGGTCGACATCGGCTTCGGCTGCCTGAGCGGCATGTTCGAGCGGAACGACGACGTCCTCTACCTCTGCTACGACAACGAGGCCTACATGAACACCGGCGTGCAGCGCTCGAGCGCCACGCCGGCCGCGGCCCGCACCGCGACCACCCCGGCCGTCGGTCCGGAGCCGGGCAACGTCTTCGGGCAGGGCAAGAACGTGCCGCTCATCGCCATGGCCCACGGCATCCCCTACGTGGCCACGGCCAGCGTCGCCGATCTCCGCGACCTCGAGTACAAGGTCACCAAGGCCATGGATTTCCATGGCGCCCGCTACATCCACGTGCACGTGCCCTGTCCGCTCGGGTGGGGCACGCCGACCAGCGACACCATCAAGATCGCCCGCATGGCCGTCGAGTGCGGCCTCTTCCCGCTGGTCGAGGCCGAGTACGGCGAACTCACCGGACGCCACAGCCTGCGGCGCCCGATCCCCGTCGACGACTACCTCAAGGCCCAAGGCCGCTTCGCCCACCTCTTCTCGAAGGGGCGCGACGAGGCCCGGATCGGGCAGATCCAAGCGATCGCCAATCGCCACATCGAGCGCTTCGGCCTCATGCGTGCGGAGGTCGGAGCATGAACAAGCCATTTGCCATCACCCTCGACGTCGGCACCAGCCTCGCCAACAAGACCGGCTCCTGGCGCACCGAGCGCCCCGTCTACGTCGATCGCCTGCCGCCCTGCAACAACGCCTGTCCGGCCGGCGAGAACATCCAGCAGTGGCTCTACCTCGCCGAGGAAGGCAACTACGAGGCGGCGTGGCGCCAGATCATGCGCGACAACCCCATGCCGGCGACCATGGGCCGCGTCTGCTACCACCCCTGCGAAGGGGCCTGCAACCGGGCCCAGCTCGACAAGGCGGTGGGCATCCACTCGATCGAGCGCTTCCTCGGCGACCTGGCCATCGAGAAGGGCTGGAAGGTCGCGGTCGACGCCAAGCCGAGCGGGAAGCGCGTCTTGGTGGTGGGGGCGGGGCCGTCAGGCCTCTCCTGCGCCTACCACCTCGCTCGCCTTGGGCACAACGTGACCATCGTCGAGGCCGGCCCCATGGCCGGCGGCATGATGCGCTTCGGCATCCCGAAGTACCGCTTGCCGCGCGAGGTGCTCGACGCCGAGGTGGCCCGCATCGCGGGACTCGGCGTGTCGATGCGATTCAACACCAAGGTCAGCGACCTCGCCGCGACCATGGCCGAGGGCGGCTACGACGCCGTCTTCCTCGCGGTGGGGGCCCATCTCGCCAAGCGGGCCTATATCCCCGCCGGCGACGCCGGCAAGATCCTCGACGCCCTCGCCGTCCTCCGCGGCATCGAGAGCGGTGAGCAGCCCTTGCTCGGTCGCCGCGTCCTCGTCTACGGCGGCGGCAACACGGCCATGGACGTGGCCCGGAGCGCCAAGCGGCTCGGGGCCAGTGAAGCGATCGTCGTCTATCGCCGGACCCGCGAGAAGATGCCGGCCCACGACTTCGAGGTCCAGGAGGCCATGGACGAAGGCGTGATGTTCAAGTGGCTCTCGACCATCAAGGCCGAAGCGGGCGGCACCTTCACCGTCGAGAAGATGAAGCTCGACGCCAAGGGCTATCCGCAGCCCACCGGCGAGTTCGAGGAGATGCAGGCCGACTCGCTCGTCCTCGCCCTCGGGCAGGACGTCGACCTCGGCTTCCTCGCCAAGGTCGAGGGACTCTCGGTGAAGGACGGCGTGGTCGAGGTCGGTCCCGACATGATGACCGGCCACCGCGGCGTCTTCGCTGGCGGCGACATGGTGCCGGCCGAGCGCACCGTCACCGTGGCCATCGGCCATGGCAAGAAGGCGGCCCGCCACATCGACGGTTACCTGCGCGGGGCGACCTACGCGGCCCCGCCCAAGCACGAGCTGGCCACCTTCGACAAGCTGAATCCGTGGTACTACAGCGACGCCCCGGCCACCGTGCAGCCGGAACTCGAGAAGGCCCGGCGGGCCTCGACCTTCGAGGAAGTCGTCGGCGGGCTCGACGAGTCGAACGCCCTCTTCGAGGCCCGGCGCTGCCTCTCCTGCGGCAACTGCTTCGAGTGCGACAACTGCTACGGGGTCTGCCCCGACAACGCGGTCATCAAGCTCGGGCCGGGTAACCGCTTCCAGTTCAACTACGACTACTGCAAGGGCTGCGGCATGTGCTCGGAGGAGTGCCCCTGCGGGGCGATCCGCATGGAGCCGGAGAACATCTGACCGCCCATCGATCGCCGTCCTTCCTGTTCGCGACCTCGACGCACCGACACGAGGTGGACCTTGACCAACATCCCGGAACGTCCGCAACTGGGCCCCGTCTTCCGTGACGCCCATCCGACCCTCACGCACAACGAGGCGATCCTCGAGGCCGAGGCCTGCCTCCAGTGTGGCGGTCCCTGCTCGATGGCCCCGTGCACCCGGGCCTGCCCGGCGGGGATCGACATCCCTGGCTTCATCAACGACATCGCCCGCGAGCAACCCGTCGAGGCAGCGAAGAAGATCTTCGCCGACAACATCCTTGGCGGCACCTGCGCCCGGGTCTGCCCGGTCGAGGTGCTCTGCGAGGGGTCGTGCGTCCTCCTGAAGGAAGGGCGGCGGGCGATCCAGATCGGCCGCCTGCAGCGCTACGCGACCGACTCCTCGCTCGACCTCGCTGAACCGGTCGTCCACCGCGGCCCGGTGCAGCGCACGGAGAGCGTGGCCATCATCGGGGCAGGTCCCGCTGGCCTCGGCTGCGCCGCCGAGCTCGCCCAGCAGGGCTTCCAGGTCACCATCTACGAGATGCGGGACTATCCCGGCGGGCTCATCACCCGCGGCATCGCCCCCTACAAGCAGCAGTACAAGCCGCTGCCGGAAGAGCTCCAGCAGATCCGGGCCCTCGGGGTCGACGTCAAGTTCGGCGTGGCCGTCGGCCGCGACATCTCGGTCGAGGAGCTCAAGGCCAAACACCAGGCGATCTTCCTCGGCGTCGGGATGGGCGACGACATGCCGGCCAAGATCCCCGGCGAGGACCTGCCCGGCGTCTGGGAGTCGCTCCGCTTCATCGAGGAACTCAAGCTCGGCTCGGGCGGCACCATCCACGTCGGCCCGCGGGTCGCCGTCATCGGCGGCGGCAACACCGCGATCGACGTGGCCCGCGAGGCGGTGATGCTCTGGACCACCGAGGTCACCAGCGGCAACACCGCCGTCGACGTGGCCCGCCAGGCCCGCATGCTCGGGGCCCGCGACGTGATGATGCTCTATCGCCGGAGCGAAGCCGAGATGCCCGCCTTCGCCCACGAGATCTCCGCCGCCAAGCGGGAGGGCGTGCACATCGTGCCCCTCGTCGCCCCCATCGAGTTCCTCGGCAAGGATCACGTCACCGGCGTCCGCTGCGTCAAGATGCGGTTGGGCGCCCCCGACGCGAGCGGCCGTCCGCGGCCCGAGCCGATCCCAGGCTCCGAGTTCGTCATCGAGGTCGAGACGGTCATCAAGGCCATCGGCCAGAAGCCGCGGAGCGACCTTCTCCAACTCTTCGGCGTCGAGATGAAGGGCAGCGTGGTGAAGGTCGGCCAGCACCTCGAGACGAGCGTGCCCGGGGTCTTCGCCGGCGGCGACTGCATCAACGGCGGATCGACGGTGGTGCAAGCGGTCTCGGACGGCCGCGGCGCCGGCAAGGCCATCGCCCGCTTCCTCCTGAAGCAGGCGGCGCCGCGACCCAAGGCCCCGGTCGCCCCGCACATCGAGGTCGACGAGGGCGTCATCCGCCACTTCCAGGCCGACTACCGGCTGACCACCGCCCCCAAGCTCTGCAAGGGCTGCAACGTCTGCGTGACGAGCTGCCCGACCCACACCCTGAGCCTCGATGGGGCCAACCACATCGAGGTGCGGGACCCGAGCACCTGCGTCTTCTGCGGGCTCTGTGAAGCCCGCTGCCCGGACTTCGCGATCTGGATCGTGAAGGGCGAGTCCCAACGAGCCCGCCCGGCCTGCACCGAGGAGGTGGCAGCGTCATGACCATCACCAAACGACCCCAGCGACTCATCCAAGGCAACGAAGCCTGCGCCCACGGCGCCCTCTACGCCGGCTGCAACTTCTACGCCGGCTACCCCATCACGCCGAGCTCCGAAGTGATGGAGATCCTGGCCAGCGAGATGCCCGCCCGCGGCCTGACCTTCATCCAGATGGAGGACGAGATCGCCTCCATCTCCGCCATCATCGGCGGGGCGTGGGGCGGCGGAAAGGCCATGACCGCGACGAGCGGCCCCGGCTTCTCCCTCATGCAGGAGGGGATCGGCTACGCAGCGATCACCGAGACGCCCTGCGTCATCGTCAACTGCCAGCGCTGGGGGCCGTCGACCGGCCAACCCACCAAGGGCGCCCAAGGCGACGTCATGCAGTCGATCTGGGGCACCCACGGCGACCACCCGGTGATCGTCCTCACCGCCTCGAACGTGCGCGACGCCTTCGAGATGACGGTCAAGGCCTTCAACCTCGCCGAGGAGCACCGCGTGCCGGTGATCCTCCTCATGGACGAGGTCCTGGCCCACATGCGGGAGAACATCGATTGGCCCGAGCCCGGCGAGATCCCGATCGTCAACCGGGCCAAGCCGGCCGAGGCCAAGGGCTTCAAGCCTTTCGCCAACAACTCCTTCCTGCCCTTCGGGGCGGGGGCCCGCTTCCACGTCACCGGCCTCGCCCACGGGGCCGAGGGTTTCGCCGTCTCGGACGACGCAGCGGCCCGCGAGCTGAAGCGGATGGTCGGCAAGGTGCAGAGCAAGGTCCGCGAGCTCGCCATGTTCGAGAAGCAGCACTTGGACGACGCGACCCTGGCCATCGTCTCCTACGGCATCACCAGCCGTCCGGCGGCGTCGGCGGTCGAACTCCTCCGTCGCGAGGGGATCCGGGCCGGGCTCCTCGACCTGAAGACCCTCTGGCCCTTCCCCGACCACCTCGTCCGCGAGGTCGCCGAGCGGGTCGAGCGGATCGTCGTCCCCGAACTCAACATGGGCCAGCTCGTCCGCGAGATCGCCCGTTCCGCCGGCGGCCGCTGCGAGGTGCAGCCCTGCACGCGGATCGACGGCCACCTTCTCACGCCAGCCCAGATCGTCGAATCGGCCAAGGCGGCCCTCACCGCCGACGGCTCGCCCTGCCAACGCCTCGCCGTGGCCAGCGCCAACGGCGCCAGCGGAAGGACGGTGCACTCATGAGCGAGAGCTATCGCAAGTACCTGCGGGCCAGCCAGCTTCCCCACGTGTGGTGCCCGGGCTGCGGGAACGGCATGATCGTCAAGGCCTTCCTGCAGGCGATCGAGGACATGAAGTACGAGCAGGACAAGGTCGTGGTCGTGAGCGGCATCGGCTGCTCCGGCCGCACGCCCTTCGTCCTCGACTTCAACACCATGCACACCACGCACGGGCGGGCCCTGGCCTTCGCCACCGGCGTCAAGCTCGCCAACCCCGAGCTCCACGTCATCACCATCATGGGCGATGGCGACGCCTCGGCGATCGGCGGCAACCACTTCATCCACGCCTGCCGGCGGAACATCGACATCACCGCCCTCATCTTCAACAACGGGATCTACGGGCTGACCGGCGGCCAGCTGGCCCCGACCACCCCGACCGGGAAGAAGAGCACCACCTCGACCACCGGCAACATCGAGCCGCCCTTTGATCTGGTGCGGCTCGCCCTCGGGGCCGGCGCCGGCTTCGTGGCCCGCACCACCTCCTTCGACCACAAGCAGATGACGAGCCTCATCCGGCGGGCCCTCGGCTACAAGGGCTTCTCGGTGGTCGACATCATGACCTCGTGCCCGACCTACTTCGGCCGCATGAACGAGGTGGCCGAGCCCTACGACATGGTGCACTACCTCCGCGACACCACCGCCCCGATGCAGGACTGCACCTGCGGCGAGACCGAGCACCTCCCCGGTGAGGAGGTCGAGGACGTGACCATTGAACTGAGCCCGACCGGCGTCTTCCGCGAGGAGCCGCGGGCCGACTACGGCACGCTCTACGCCCGCAAGCTCGAAGTGGCCATGGCCGCCAAGGGACGGAAGTCATGAAAGACCCCGTGCAAGTGCGATTCTCCGGTGCCGGCGGGCAGGGCCTCATCACCGCCGGCGTGATTCTGGCCGAAGCGGCGATGCTCGAAGGCCGGAACGTGGTCCAGACCCAGACCTACGGCCCCGAGGCCCGCCTCGGGTCGAGCAAGTCCGAGGTGATCATCTCGAGCGGGCGCATCGCCTATCCCGAGGTGACCACGCCCGACATCCTCCTCTGCATGTCCCAGGAGGCGGCCCGCAAGTACCTCGCCAAGGTCCGGCCCGACACCATCGTCATCGTCGACTCGAGCAACGTCCCGGCCGACATCACGAGCCCGGGGCGGGTGGTGCGGCTGGCGATCACCGAGGCCGCGGTGCAGGTGGGCAGCAAGGTGGTCGCTAACACCGTCGCCCTCTGCGCCATGAACACGGTGGTGCCGATCGTCAGCCGGGAGTGCCTGATGAAGGCGATCGCGGCCCGTGTCCCCGCCAAGTTCCGCGAGTTGAACCAGCGGGCCGGCGAGGCGGGGGAGACCTTGGCCAAGGCCGTGCACGCCATGGCCTGAATTTTCGCGCTGCTGATTCCCGCGGCGAGCGTGGCCGCGAGCCCTACGATCACCCGATGGCACGTCCCACCGACGAAGCCGACGGGCGATCGCATGGGATCCGTAGGGCCCGTGCCCGCACCGCGCCCTCCGCGGCGACGGCCCGCCTCGCCTTGCAAGCGGCCCTCGCCATCGGCGAGGCGCCGGACGTGGCCAGCGCCTTCCGGGCCCTCCTCCGACTTGTCACGACGGCCACCGGGGCCGTGGCCGGCGATGCGTGGCTGCTCGGGCCGCGCGGGGCGACGCTCGTGGCCCGCCTGCCGGCTCGCGGTCGACGGCCGACCCCGCCACGGACGCTCGCCGGCTTGCGAGCCGCGCGATGGACCGACAGCGTTAGCGTTGGCGGGGGCGCCGGCCTCGCCGGCTCGATTGGGCTCCTGCCGCTCCGGGCCGAGGGAACGACCGTCGCCGTGGTGCGGGTGATCGTCCCCCGAGGCGGGAGCGCCGAGCGACAGGCCTTCCACGAACTCGCCGCCGCCCTCGGCGCCCTCGGCCATCTCGTCCGCCGCAAGGAGATCGAGGAGGACGAGCGACTCGCTCCCGGCCGGAGCGAGCGTGGCGGCGCCGATGCCACGAGCCGGGCCCGCCTGGCGGTCGCCGATCGCCTCGCCTCGATCGGGACGCTGGCCGCCGGGCTTGGCCACGACTTGGCGAATGTCCTTCTTCCGGTGCGCGCCCATCTCCATGCCCTCGAGCGCCGACTGGGCGAACGCGCCTCGCGCTCCGCCCGCGGCCACCTGCGGGCGATCCGGGCCAGCGTCGCCTATCTCGGCGACCTCGCCGATCGGCTGCACCACCTCGTCGCCGACCCGGACGGCGAGGCATCGGACGGCTCGACGGCGGCCACCGACCTTGGGGCGTGGTGGGCAGAGGTCGGTCCGCTGATCCGAAAGGCTGTCCCCCGCGCCGTGCGGGTCGAGGTCGCCTGGCGACGAGGGCTCGCCCCGCTCGCGGTGCCGCCTCACGCCTTGACCCAGGCCATCCTCAACCTCGTGGTCAACGCCGGCGAGGCGATCGCCGCCGCAGGACGGATTGGAGGCCTCGTCCGCATCGCTGCCGAGCCAAGCGCCGACGGCCACCACGCCCGCCTCGCCATCGAGGACGACGGCTGCGGCATGCCGCCCCGGGTGCGCCGCCGGGCCTTCGAACTCTTCTTCACCACCAAGCCGCGCGGGCTCGGCACCGGACTCGGGCTGCCGCTCGTCCACGACATCGTGGAGCGAGCCGGAGGCCGGATCGAACTCGCCTCCAAGGTCGGCGTGGGGACGACGGTGGTCCTGACCCTGCCGCTCGCCGCTGGGGGCGGTCGCCAGCCGGACGATCCGGGCTCGACCGCTCTGGTAGCCCCGACCGCGGCGCTTTTCGTCGACGACGGGCGCAGCAGCGACTTCGTGCGCCACCTGTTGGCGTCGATGGGCGTCGGCGTGGGCGACCCGGCGAGCGCCGCGATCCTGCTGAGCGATCCCGGCCGCGGCGAGCTAGCCCGGGCACGCCGGTGGCGAGGCGATCACCACCGCGGAGGAATCGTCGTCGTTGGACAGCCACTGCCACGCGAGAGGCGAGGGTGGAAGGCGCTCGGTGCCGCTATCATCGCCGAGCAGCACGACATCGAGGCGATGCGTGCCGCGGTCCACGACGCGATGCGAGCGTCGACCCGAAACGAGCGAGCGTCCCATGCAGGTCGTCGATCGACGAGCATCGGGTGTCACGGGCGAAGCGAACGGCCAGCCAACCGGCCGGGCGGCGCAGCGAGGGAGGGGCGTGGCTCGCCTGGAGTCGGGCCTGCCGCCGGTCCGCGTCCTCTGCGTCGACGATCACGCCTTGCTGGTCGAGGGGCTGAAGGCCCAGTTCGCCGTGGACGGCGGCGTGCGCGTGGTCGGAGCCCTCGATAGCGCGGCGACGCTCCTCGACGAGGTGGCGAAACTCAAGCCCGACGTCGTCCTCCTCGACATCGAGATGCCGGGCCCCGACGTCTTCGAGGTCGCCGACCGCCTGCATCAACTCTGGCCGCGGGTGCGGACCGTCTTCCTGAGCGCCCACGTCCGCGACGGCTACATCGCCTCCGCCTATCGGGTCGGAGCGTGGGGCTACTTCGCCAAGTCGGACGAGCTCGCCGACATCATCGACGGCGTGAAGTCGGTCGGCCGCAGCGAGCAGGGGGCGTTCCTCCTCGGCCCCAAGGTCCGCCAGCGCTGGCGAAGCGGCACCCTCTCCGCGACCCACGGCCACCATCGACCCCACCAGCCCCGACAGCCGGAAGCACCCTCCACGCCGCTCGATCGCCTCAGCGACCGCGAGGTCGAGGTGCTCCGCCTGATCGGCCGCGGCCGCTCGCGGACCGAGATCGCCCGCGAACTCTGCCGAAGCGCGAAGACGATCGACGGGCACCAGGAGCGCATCCTCCGCAAGTTAGGCTTGGCGACACGGAGCGAGCTGCTGCGCTTCGCCATTCGGGAGGGGCTGGCGGAGGTGTAGGGGTGCAGATGCCTGAAGCGGGCACGCCATCCTGCCCGGACAACGCGACGACGAACACAGGTTGGCTCTTGGTGACACGCCGTGCGTCATCCGCCGTTCATCGCGCGTTCGGTCGGACCCGGGCGGAGCGTCGACGCTTGGGAGCCTCCCGCGTTCCCAGCTCAGCCGGGTAGACAGTGATCGCGAGCTGGGCCCCGACCCTCGTGATGGCGGCAAGGGCATCGGGGTCGAGAAGATCAACCAGCGGCGTGCGAACGGTGCCGGCCTCGTATCCGATGTCGAAGACGCGGCGGGAACTCGAGTTCCAAAGGGCGCGAGGTTGCCCCCGGAGTCGTGACACCACCCGCGCGATGTCGAGGATCGCTTGGCTCGCGCTGCGCGGATGGGCAAGCAAGGACTCCGCGCGGAGCCAGGACCGGCGGGCGCGGATCTCAGCGACGAGGACCACCAGTCGCGGCTCGATGGCGGCAAGGAGCGGGGCAAGATCGCAGGGGGCCGCGATCTCGAGATCGACGTTGAGGAAGCCGCCGCTCGGAAGGCCCGAGCCGCGGGGTGCTCTCGATCGGGGAAGGCAGCTGTGGAGCATGGAGTTAGCCAGAGTTTGTCGATTCGCAGGCGTGCGGAGGATGGTAACTCGGAGGAGTCGACGGACGAGTGCAGGACGTCCAGACCTCGGCTCCGCGCGATCGAGCGTTGGTGCCCCGATCGCTGGCGCGGCCCTGCCGTCCGTGGATGTCGCCGAGCCGCGAGTTCGGTGGAGAGCCCGGGCGAGCGGCCGTGCTACTGCTGCAATGGGCCCCGCGCAGAGCGAATGGGTCGCCGAGGTGGTGGAGGATCTACGACGTTGGGCCAGTCGTCGAACGCCTTGGCTGGTCAGCGATCTGGGTCAGGCGGATAGATGGTGATGGCCAGGTCGGCGCCGACACGTTGGATGGACTCGATCGCTGCGGCGGAGATCGCGTCCCCCAAGGCCGGGCCTGCTGAGCAGGCGTCGTAACCGATGTTGAAGCTTCGAAGGGGGCAGCGCCGCCAGAGCGCGAGCGGTGTTCCTCGGAGTCGGGAGAGAGTCCGGGCGAGGGCGAGAATCGCCGCATCCGCTGATCGGGGTTGGGGGCGCAACTCTGCTGTCAGGAACGACTGTCGAGGCCCGGCCGTCGCGTTGATGAAAAAGAGCTTCCGATGCAGCGAGCGGACCAGAGGAGCCAGGTCCAACGGTCCCGCGATGTCGAGATCGACATTACGGAACCCACCCTGCGTCGGGCCATAGGCGCGGCGGTCGGTCCGGAATGGCCGATAGGTCGGCTGCGGCGACATCGATGAGTCCTCCTCGTGCTGTTTGCTCGACCCTCCGCATGCCCGCCACTCCTGAGACGTCGGTGAGCCCGCCCAATCTACTGTGGCGGAACGAAGGAGGAAAGGACGAAGCGTGGGAGTACGGGCCTCGCGCTTGTCGGCGAGCCGCGCCGGCGTGCGATGGACGCCGACCGGATGGGGCCATCGCGGGCGATGAGTTAGGTGGATCGGCGGGGCGCCGAGCCGCGACGGCCAGTCGCCACGCGGCCCGGCTGAAGGCATCCGCGTACGACGCACCAATGGGCGTGCGGCGGGGGTATGGAGCCACGGCGAGCGGGGGCCACGAGATCGGGAAACCGAGCTCGCAGTCGGGCAATCGACGTGCCGGTCCGGAAGTGGCGGGCGGCGAACACCGGGACGAGGGCGTCGGCAATCCGTTCGAGCGCGGCGTCGGACGCCGGGAGGACGAACGAGGCTTGCCCGACCCGCAGGCGGCGGATCCGAGACCCGGAGCCGTAGACGCGAACCTGGTAGCAGGGCCGTCGCTCGAGGTGGGAAGGGCCAGCGGCCCAGGACGCTGCGGCGATCTGAAGGAACGAGCGGTACTGCCGAGCCGACTCCCACCAGAAGGAGACTTCTCCGTAGGCCGCCAACGCCGGGTCGTTGCAGACGTGGGAGAACTGCGTGAGCCGTCCCCACCCAAGCGAACGGGCGAGGCGCTGCAGTCGCTCGAAGGTCTGCAAGGTCGGAACGGGGGCGAGCGTGAATTCCGCCATCGTGGTCCCAGGCTCCAAACAAGTGCGCTGTCCGAGTGCAGCGACATGGCGTGCATCGCCTTCGCGTCAGAGTCTACCTCACCGGCCCCAATGACCGAAGTGGTCGGAGTGGCGTCTAGAGCGTGCGGAACTGGCCGGCTGCGCGGCGGAAGTTGGCGGGTCTCCGCCGCTATCGTCCACACTCCGGACAGCGAGGCGATCCCGCCCGCTCGGGATAGCCGCAGCGCTCGCACGCGCCTTGGGCCCGGCGGAATGCGATCCGCTGGTCGCGGCGCGAGGCCAGCACATAGATGGCGAGGGCGGCGCCGCTGAGCCAGCAGGGGATGGCGCCCCAGAGGAAGCCGCTGTCACCGCGGACCAGGACGATTCCCCACGCGGAGAGCGCTGCGAGGAGGACGAGCCCCGGGACGCCGAGCCACCAGCGGGCTTGGGCAACGTAGGCCGAGAGAGCGGCGATCAGGCCGGAGACCGCGACGCTTGCGATGAAGAGGAGGCCTTCCATTCCGACGTGGCTCCTCCCGATCCTTCGGCGCCGAGGCCGACGGCGGACGGAGTGTATCCGCACGATCCTGCCGATACGACTACGCGTTAGGCCGAGGGGCCGGCATCAAAGAGGCCGAACGCCGGCGCGTACTCGACGAGCGTCCCCGGGTCTGGCAGGCAGCCCGGGGCGAGCGCGAGCACCTGGAACGCGGCGCCCCCGCCAAACACGCAGCGAAGGCCGTGATGCGACGCGGGCCGGAACCCGAACCGAGCGTAGTAGGCGGGATCGCCCAGGACGATCATGTAGCGGTAGCCAGCGCCACGAGCGCGATCGATGCAGGCGTCGATGAGTGCTCGGGCCACGCCGAGCCGCCGGTGGGACGCGTCCACCGCGACCGGGGCGAGCCCGAGGCCTCGACCCGGCGAGGCGGGGCTCGCCGCGACGTATCCGACAACCGCACCGGCGGAGCGGGCCACGAGGGCGATGGCAAGGTCGCCCTCCAATCGCAGCTTCGCCACGAGCTCGGCCTCGAGCGGACCATCGAACGCCGCCCGGAGAAGGCGGTCGATGGGCGCGTCGTCGCTCGGGTCGGGCGGGGTGAGGTGGAAGGGCATGTGCCGGATCGAACGGAGATCCCGGGAAGTCCTGGGGCCTCGGAACGCGGCCAGCGGTGGCTTTGGCCGCACAGGGTGGTAGAGGCATGCTACCGCTGGATGAGCGGCTCCTCCGCCCCGCCGGGCGCGGCCAGGCGCTCGATCGTCTTCGGATCAGCTTGTCCCTCAAAGAACACACGCAAGGCGCGCTGGAACAACTCCGGTTCGGTTGCTGCAGCGGCGAACAAGGTAAGGCACGATCGGAACTTCATCGCGTCGACCCCGCCGAGGATCTCTGCCGCGGACACGTCGGTGTGGGCGCAGAGGGCGCTCACGCACTCGCGCAGGCGCGGACCGAGGACCGGGTGTGCCAGGAATGCCCGGGCTTCTGCGAGGTCCGCAATCCCGTACTCGACCGACATGGCACTCAGCCCGAGCCCGCGAAGCTGGGGTAGCACGTACCAGACCCAGTGGCCCTCTTTCCGGCCTCGGCGAAGCTCGGCGAGAGCGGTCGCGTAGTCTTCGGATTGGGCAAGCAGGAATCGCTCGAGTGCGGGTGGACTGGTGGTCACGGCAGAGATCCTTGCTGCGAAGCGGAATCCGTCGGGCACAGGTTAGCGTGAAATTGAGCCTGTCGAGCACGGCAGGCGGGAGCACCCATAGCGCGACTGGCGGAGCACCGACGAGCGGTGCGGTAGCCGGTTAGGCCATCTCCGCTCGGGGAAGGCCGAAGTAGATACACCAACCTGTCCGGCCTCAGCATTGCCATGGCCGGGAGAGCCCACTGGTCGCACACCGCGCAACCGGTCATGCGAGCGATTCGTCCCCGTCACCATGCAGCCTAACTCGTTGTCTCAGAAGCGATGCGGTTCCTGCGATCGGGCAGCAGTCAGCGGAGTGCTCCAAGCTCAACCGTCGACCGCCCTCCGCCCGGTACGTAGGACCAGCTCCAGCAGCCGTCCCGGTCCATGGTGGCGACGAGCGAGGATTCGGAGCCGAGGGGACGGGAGATGGTGCATGCCGCGTCGCCCAGTCTGGTGTAGGTCCACGGTGGCTCGCCCGGGCCCATCTGCCCGCACAGCCAACGCCCGTCGGCGTCAAGGGGACTCGTCCAATGATCGATGTGGATCACGAGGTCGAAGTCGGCGAGGTCTGGCGGCAGGACCTTGGCCAGCGCCCGATACTCGATGAGGGCGAGCAGGAGCTGGGTGACGCAGCTCGAGTGTGCGAGTTCCGCGAGCTGGGCCCGTCCGCTCGGGCTGAGAGGCTCGAAGTCCGGCCCAAACGCTTCGACGCTGCTGCGAGGCCAGAGGAATGCCGCGGCGAGGACCAACGCGCCGCTGGCGCCGAGAGCCGCAAGTCGAGATCGGCCGGTTGGCAGCATGGGACTCGCTGAACGATCCCGGGGGCCGCGGCTTGCACGATCGGTGAAAGCTGACCGTGTGACCACGGCGAGGCGTTTGGACGTCGACTGGATCGGTGCGTCATGACCTCCCGACCTCGTCGAGAAACTCGACGATGGCCCTCGCGGCAGGGGCTGGACCAGTCGCGAGGGCGAGATGCGGCCCGGGCAATTCGACGATCCTGGCCTGCGGGCACAGCGAGGCGACGAGCTTCGCGCTCGAGACCGGGACGACGAGGTCGCGGCTCGCTCGCAGGTAGAGAAGCGGAAGGCGCAGGCCGGACAGGGCGGCTCGCTCGTCGACGTCGAGCACAGCCCGCACGCGCTCCGCGATCTCGCGGCCGCTGAGGCCGGCGTGGGCGCGGCGGAGAAGCGTCTGAAGAGCCGGAGTCGAATGACCTCCGAGGAGTGCCTTGGTGCGCGAGAGATAGGTGAACGTCGCTAGGAGCCAGGGCTGGGCGAGGACGCGAGCGGGACGAAGGGAGGGATGCGGGTTGCGTGCGAACGACGCGGCGAGGATGAGCGCTCGCGGCGCGAGGCCAGGATCGGCGGCAAGCCGGATGCCGATCGGGCCGGAGAAGGACCAGGCGAGGATCGCTGGCCTCGGCAGGTCGGCGATGCGCGCCCGGACGTGACGGGTCAGGGCGTCGTAGTCGTTCGGCCCAGTCGCAGAGAGCGTGACGATGTGCGTCCGAAGTCCGGGCGGCAGGGCGTGGCAAAGGGGCTCGAAGAGCGCTTCGGAGCCGTCCAGGCCAGGAAGGAGGACGAGGTCGGCGATCGGTTCTGGCATGGGGTTGGTGCGATCGGGAGACTCTCCGACGCGGCCGATGTACCGATCCTTGATCGTACCGAACGAGCGGCGCGTTAGGCCCCTCCCTCTGGGCGGAGCAGCTCCTCGAGGGCCAGCTCGGGGTTCTCGAGGAAGGCTCGTGAGATCCGGTAGGGGTCGCTCTCGCGATACGCGACGGTGTGAATCCCCGACCGGTCCAGCGAGTAGATCGTGGCCCCCGGGTAGGCCAGGATGATGGGCGAGTGGGTGGCGACGATGAACTGCGATCCTCGCTCCACGAGCCGATGCATGAGGCCGAGCATGGCGATCTGCCGCTGCGGCGAGAGCGCCGCCTCCGGCTCGTCGAGCAGATAGAGGCCAGGGCCGAAGAGTCGATGCTGGAACAGGGCGAAGAACGACTCGCCGTGCGATTGTTCGTGCAGCGAGCGGCCACCGTAGTAGGTGATGATCTTGGGACCGGGCGCCGGCTCCCGGTCGAGGGCCTCGATCTCGCTGGCTACGTTGAAGTAGCTCTCGGCGCGGAGGAAGTAGAGGTCGGCGGGCCGCGCGGCAGAGCGGGCGACGCGGAGGTGTCGGTAGAGCTCGGAGTGCGACTCTCGCGTCGCGAATCGGAAGTTCCGGCTGCCGCCTTCGGGATTGAGCCCGACAGCGCAGGCGATGGCTTCGAGGATGGTCGATTTGCCAGAGCCGTTCTCTCCCACCAGGAAGGTCACCGTCGGGCTGAGCGGCAGCGTCGAGAGTGCAGCGATCGCAGGGATGTTCAGTGGATAGCGAGATCGCTCCGGCGATTCGGGCGGCACGGCGACTTCGATGTCGAGCACGAAGGGGCCGCGAGAAGGCTTCTGTCGGGTCCGCGACACGGGGCTCCTAGGTCCGTCAAGTCGGCGTGGTCGGCGGGTGGCGCCCGGAGTCGCTGGTGGCAGGCGGGTTGGGCGGCACTGCCAGTCGCGACACCAGACGCCTCGGAAGCCGGCCGGTGATCGCGAACCAGAACGACGGGAGGCCGAGACAGACGAAAGCTGCAGCCGGGCGAACCGCGTCCATAGCGGGCCGGCTCGGGCCGACTTGCTGGTTGAGCTGAGAGACGGCGTTGGCGCCCAAGAGGGCGCCGAGGAACCACGCCGTGGTCCGCAGGGCGATGCGTGCCGGTCTCGGCGGAAGCCAGAAGGAGGCGACGGCCCCGCCGGCGAAGACGGCGATCGAGACGGCGACGAGCCAAGTTGCGACGATGGGCCTGGCCACGGTGAACGGCATCGCGGCCGCCAGGACCGCCGTGGGCGCGAGGACCACCGTCCCGGCGATGCGAAACGGCAGGCGCACGACCAGATGGGGCTCGTCCGATGCGTGTCGTGGCATGGGCAGCTCGCGAAAATACAAACGTGTGGACGCGGCGGATCGCGCCGCATCGCCCACACGAAGGAGTGTACCGGAGGGTCGAAAGGGTGTGTCCAGCGTGGCTCCGCGCGTCGAGGCGCCCGGAGCGGATCGTACACGGGGCCGGGGACCTGCGGCGCCTCCAGACGGCCGACGAGAGGGCCACGTGAAGCGGCGCGATCAACCTGGCGAGGCCGTCCGGGTCGGTCACAGAATCACTCTCAGAATCACTCTGGACACACCCTTTCGAGAGCGTGAGCCGGCAAGTGCGCTCACCCCGCCCGCCCGACGAGGCGAGCCGAGTGGAGCGGATGGAGATCTCGTCGACCTCGGTGGCCGAATACGACTACCTGGGCGTTGGGGACGGGGTCGAAAGGGTGTGTCCAGAGTGGCTCCCGCAGCCGGGCGAGCGCCAGGTTAGGTCTTGCGATCCGGCACGCTTTGGGCACCGCATTCCGGGCATCGCCCGCCGGCGGCATGCGAGAGGTCGTAGCCGCAAGCTTGGCAATGCCCCGGGCGCCGCAGACGCTCGATGCGGCGGACAGCGGCCGGAAGAAGGAGCAGGACCAACCCCGCCGGCAGGAGGAGGACCGCGGCGGGAAGTTTGCGGGACCAGGAGGGCAGGCGGGTTGCCGTGGTCCAGGGATGCTGGATCATGCCGACGACCATCCCGAACAGGAGCCCGGCGGCGATGCACGCCGTGGCCAAGGTCATCCGCGCCGACCGCGTGACGAAGGCGGTCGCGGCGGCGGTGAGGGCCACGACCGCTGCGGCGAACCCGAGGTGGCGGAAGAAGGCCGGCCACTCCCTGCGATGCCAATAGCCGAGCTGCGGTGGGAAGCGGGAGTCCCAGTCATCGCCCTTGCCCTGCTCGTCGATCCCGTTGGCGCCGACGGTCCGGAGGACGACCAACGGTCCGGAGGGCCCGGCGACGATCTCGTACACCAGCGGCTGTCCGTAGCGATCGTTCGGGTGGCGGTCCGTGCCGACGCCGAAGCTGACGTGGTCGATGAGTCCCCGCGCCTCGAGCTTGTCGAACCACGTGCCCGAGGCGTCGTCCGCGGCCGGCGATCCCGTCTCCGCAAGGTAGAGCTGGCCGGCCTGCTGCAGATGGTGGAGGTCGAAGTACTGCCGATCGTCGTCGGTGGTCGAGGCGAGGCTGGCGGATGTGGCGATGGAGGCGGCAGCCAGGGCGAGGGCGACGGGGCGATGGGACGCGTGTGGCACACCGCGTGGACGACTGGCCGTGAGGTGTGCGGCGGATCCCGGCGATGAAGGGGGTGTAGCTCGCATGGGAGCGTCGCTGGACGAGCCCATCAGCACCATCGCTCCCTCACCCAACCCGCACCACCGTCCCGCACTCCGGGCAGCGGTTGGACGGCGAGGCGAGGCGGTAGAGGCACTCGGGACATTGGCCGCGGCGGAGCCGGACGCTGCGGCGCCATCGCGCGATCGCGGAGAGGCCGGCGTAGGCGAGGCATCCCCACAGCACGCTGTCGGTGAGGAGGCCGGGCCACATCGGCGTCGAGGGCAGCACGCGAGGGACGAAGCACGGCGTCGTGACGGGCCTGGCGGCGAGCGAGGGAAAGGGAAGCTGGGACGGGGCGAACCCGCCGAAGGGGGCCCGGGCCCGAGGACTGGTGGTCGCGACGAAGGCCCGGAACGGCCAGCCGGCCGACACGGTGAAGGCGGCGGTGGTTGGGCTGAGCCCGCCGGCGGGCGGAATATCGATGGGCGACTGCGGAGTGGCGGTCAGTCCGAAGGCGCGGAAGTCTGTTACGCGGGCGGGCGCCGACGGGGGCGCCGCCGGCAGTGCGGGCACGGGCTGCGGCACCGACCGTAGGGCCGCAGCGGCAGCGACCAAATAGGTGGCGAGCGCTCCGAGCGGGAGAGAGATCAAGGCGCGGCGGAGGTGTCGCATGGTTGGTCCGTCAGCCGCAATCCACTCCGTATGCGCACGCGGACACGATCATCGGTCGTGCGCGGATGGTACCGTCCGGGCGCATTGCCGTGACGCGGCCGGTTAGGCAGCCTTGCCGCACTCTGGACACACCTCTTTGTCGAGGTTCGCCACCGGGTAGGCGCAATGCGGGCAGCGCCCCGACAGCCGACGCCGACGGGCCCTGAGGGCGGGGAACGCGAAGGCGTGCAGGGCAGGTATGGAGAGGAGACCGCTATCGACGAGGAAGGCGGTCCAGACGGGGTGCGTGGGGAGGCACCGCGTCGAACCTCGCGCGTCGCAACGTGACGCGATCCAGGGGACTCGGAGCCCGAGGTCCTCCTCCCGCGTCCACGCTCGCGGCCCCCACGCAGAGGGCGGGGCGGCGGCGACGGAGTGAGAGGTGGTCGAGGCCAGGCACAGGAAGGGCCATCCGCACAGATCGACGGTGGTGTGGACGGCCGCCACGTCGACGCCGTCCATCTCACTCGGAGGAGTAGCGAGGCCGGTCCATGATGGGATCGCCGCCGCGAAGCCCCCTTCGGTCTCTATGGCATAGATCTGGCCTGACATCGGAAGCCGCCGATCCCGGTACAGCACCTTCGCCTGGGCAAAGCCGAGGCGGTACTTGGTCTCGGCGTGCACATCGATCGGGATGGTCTGGGACCAGCCGCACTCGAGCGCCGGCGCCGTCGCAAGCGGGCTCAGATTCACCGCAAGGGCGCATGCCCACGCCAGGGCGACGTTGAGCAGTACGCCCGAGGCGAGAGCGAGCGAGACCTCGGCGAGCGTCCTCATCCGGTCGGCCCGAGTAGCTGGGAGCGATGCCGCGGCGACGCGGACGATTGCTCACGTCAACCTCGCCAGCGTACACGCGATGGGTGGCAGGAGCGATCGACAGGACGGCAGCGTCGCCCCCACGGCACGGCGCCGACCGCCCCAGATCGGCGGAACGGTGCGCTCCGGGCCGAAGCCGACCCGCTGCTCGAGGGCTCGCGATCCCAGCAAGCCTTCGGTGGCCCGGCGGACGGCGCGGTCACTCATCCACGCGGCGGATCCCTGCCGTCCATGCGGGCACGAAGAAGTAGGACTGCTCAGGACAGCCGAAGCTCCCGTCCTTGGACACGTACTGGGTGGGTGGGTACGAGAAGCCGATGATCGCCGTCACCTCGACGCGATGGTGGAGGAGAAGCGCGTGGTCGTCGGTCCAGCCTTGGCTGGCTCCCTCGAAGACGACGTATCCGCCGTCGTGGACCAGGACGGGCCCCAGCTTGCCATCGAGTTCGAGGGATCCCCGGATCGTGACCCTCTCACCGACGCGGTCGCGCAGGCAGGTCGGCTCGGCGTGCAGGAGTGCGTCGTCGCGGCTGCGATCGGTGTCGCAGCCTGTCAGGGAGACGAGCGACAATGCCAGGAGTGCGACTCGCATGGGGGGGTCAAGCGGCTGACGATCACGAGCAATCCGTTAGGCCGCCCCCTGCCGCCCGGCCTTCCAGGCGATGGCGAGCTCGACGCGCCGCTCGGCGCAGTCGCGGAGGTAGAGGTTGATGAGGCTCTGGTAGGGGATCCCCTTGCGCTCGGCGAGTGCCTTGAAGTACTCGACCGTCTGCGAGTCCAGGCGGATCGTCACCGGCTTCTTGAGCTTGCGTGCGTAGGGGTTTCGAGCGCCCTTGGAGAAGTCGTAGCTCTTTCTCATGGCGAGTTCCGGGCAAGATAGTCTCCACGTTCCCGCCGGTCGGCCTTGCGGGCGGAGATGATGCGAATGACAGACTCGGCCTCGCGGTAGCAATGGACAACAACGAGCAGTCGGAGCCGGGAGCTGAGTCCAAGGAGGACGAACCGGTCCTCCGCGTTCGAATGGTCGGGGTCGTGCACCAGGATGCCGTTCTCGTCGGCGAACGCGGTCGAAGCCTCGTCGAAGGAAACGCCGTGCTTGGCCGTATTGGACGCTTCGTTGCGGTCGTCTCAATCAAAGCGGATGTGGGTCACGGACTGAGTGTACCGACGGCGTATGTACGAGCAAGACGAGGCGAGCTCGATTTGGGCGTCCCGGCTGCGGCGCCCGCCCCATCCGGCGACACGGAGCCACGTCGCCCGGCCCGTGGTCACTGCACAGGCCGCAACTGATCCGCGAGTGTCCGCGTCCGCTCGGTTAGCTCGTCGCCGGTGTGCTTGGTCGTGCTGCGCTCGAAGAGGAGGATCTGACACTCCTCATCGGCCACCGGGCAATGCCGCACGCCCTTGGGGACCACGAAGAGCTGTCCGGGAGCGAGCGTGACCGAGCACTCTTCCATCCGGATGGTGAGGCTCCCCGAGAGGACAAGGAACAGCTCGTCCTCGGTCTCGTGGGCATGCCAATCGAAGGTGCCGTGCACCTTGGCGACCTTGACGAAGTAGTCGTCGACGTGTGCGACCACCCTAGGCGACCAGAGTTCGGTGAGGCTACGCGCGATGTCGGCTGGGGCGATGACGGCGTTCATGGGAGGGATCGCGGGCGGATGGATCGGCCGTGGGCGGGACAGTCGCTACGCTGCTTTCAGCGAGCACTGGATCGCGGTGCGATCCACGCGTCGCTCTGTCATGGGTCAGTGCGGCGGCGCGCTGCCCACCAGTGCCGCGGCCTTCTTGGGATCGGCCACGAGGTCAACGGTTCCGCAGTCGAGGCAGATGTTGGCCTCGAGTGCAACGTCTGCCGTCGTCAAAGACCAGAACGAGGTGTTGGCTGGCCGGAGGTAGACACGGCCAGTGGATTGGATCGCGCATGGCTCGAGTCGCCCCCCGCCGCATCGAAGGCACTTCTTGGATTCCGGCATAGCGCACCTCTCGGATTGCGATCGTGAGCCATGCCTCGCCCGCAGGCGTCGGGAGCAGCATGCCTCACGATCGCAGTATCGCACGGGTGGTGGGCACCGGCAATGCGTTAGGGGTCACGACGACGACGCGCTAGGAGGAGATGGGCCGTGCCCAGCCCGATGCCGACCATGCCCCCCGGAACGACCCACTGGGGGACGGACGCCGCTTCCGCAGCCGCATAGGCATCGCCGCCCACCACCGCCGCCCCCAAAGCCCTCCATCCCGCCTTCCTCCGCGACGGCTCTGTGACCTCCGCGACTCCGCGGCAATCTCGCCTCACCGATCTCTACCGCCGCGCGACTCCCGCACCAGCCCTCAGCGTGCTCCCCCGAACCGCTCCATGACCTCCACCACCCTCTCATCCCTCACCTCCCGGAAGTCGTCGTAGAACTGTCCCACCGCCCAGAAGTCCGTCGGGGCGTGCAGGCACACCACGCGATCGGCATGGTGCCGGGCCTCCTCCAGCCGATCCGGCGGGGCCACCGGCACAGCGACGGTCAGCGAGCGGGGGTGCTCGCGGCGCACCGTCTCGAGGGCAGCGAGCATCGTCGAGCCGGTGGCGATGCCGTCGTCGGTGACGATCACGTCGCGGCCGGCGATGCGGGCCCGTGGGCGCCTGGCCCGGACCAGGGCAGCTCGGCGCTCGATCTCGGCGAGCTGGCGGCGGCGCTCCGCCTCGATCACCGGCTCGGTCAGGCCGAGGGAGTGGACGATGGACCGGTCGAGATGGACCACGCCACGCTCGTCGATCGCCCCGAAGGCGAGCTCGCGCTGGTGCGGGGACCGCAGCTTGCGGGCGAAGACGCAGTCGAGCTCCGCCCCGAGGACCTCGGCGATGGGCAGGGCCGTCTCGATGCCGCCCCGAGGGATGGCAAGGACGAGCGGATCGACCCACAGTTCTCGGCGAAGCTCGTCAGCGAGCTGTCGCCCGGCGTCGGCCCGGTCGGCGAAGGGCGGCGAGCTGCGGGAGGTGGAACGGGTGAGGGTCATGGGCATCGTGGCCGCCGACGGAGGGCGCTCGCAAGGTGGTCGAGGAACCATTCTTCGGCCGCCGCTGCGACCTGCTCGAGCGCCCCCGGCTCCTCGAAGAGATGCGTGGCGTGGGGCACGACGACGAGGTCGTGATGGGCGGGGCCCTGCGGGAGGCGAGTCATCGCCTCTTCGTTCAGGCGGAGGACCTCGCGGTCCGCTCCGCCCACGATGAAGAGGGTCGGGACATGCAGCGACTCGAGGGAATCGCCGGCAAGGTCGGGGCGCCCGCCGCGGCAAACAATTGCCTCGACCCGCGGTTCGTGGATCGCAGCCTGGATCGCCGCCGCAGCGCCGGTGCTGGCCCCGAAGAGCCCGATCGGAAGGGGCGCCGTGCGGGCGTCGTCGGCCGTCCAGCGAAGCGCGGCCCGGAGCCGTTTGGCAAGGAGCGGCAGGTCGAAGACGTTGCGTCGCTCCGTGGCTTCCTCTTCGGTCAGGAGATCGATGAGGAGCGAGCCGAGGCCGGCGGCGTCAAGGGTGTCGGCCACGCGCTGGTTGCGCGGGCTGTGCCGCGAGCTGCCGCTGCCGTGGGCGAAGACGACCAGCCCGCTGGCCGATTCGGGAAGGCGAAGCTCGCCATGGAGCGTCGCCTCGTCGGCCGGCACCGTCACCAGCCACGGCCCGCTCCGCAGAGAGGGAGGTTCGATGGGCATCGGGTCACGTCTGGCGTCACGGCAGGACGTGGGCCATGGCGCTCCGGTTGAGGTTGTCGGCGAGGTGGGTGAGCTCGACGTCGAGTTCCCGTTCCTCGCGGAGGTTGGCCTGCAGCAGGCTCGGGACCTTCTCGTGGCCGAGGAGCCCCGACCAAGTGCGGGCGCAGCCGTAGCCGGCGAGCTGGTCATGCAGCAGATGTTGGACGACTCCCACGATGGCCGCGTCGCGGACGTGCGGTTCGCAGCGGCTCGCGGTGATCAGCCGCATGCAGTCCTCGCACAGCCCGCGCATGCCTTCGGTCTCCGCTCGCTGCGTGGGCCGCGGAGTCAGGCCCAGCTTGGCGAAGACGTCCCGCATCCGCTGCAGGTGTTGGTCGTGGATGGTGGCGGCATGGCTGAGATGCTCGGCGAGGAGCGGGCTGGTCGCGGACCGGGCGATCTCGCGGATGATCTCCGCGCTATGGAGCTCGGCGGCGTGCAGCTCGTTGATCTCGTTCACGAAGAGGTCGTTCAGCGTGTTGAGCGACATGAAAGTGCTCCCTTCACGGATCCCGGCCGGCCGGGCGG
>JBGAKK010000069.1:0-25630 GCA_044224425.1 Phycisphaerales bacterium | reverse complement strand
TGGAGCGGGCCGCGGCGATGTCCTCGGCGCAGAGCTTGGCGAGGGCCGAGTCGGATTGGATCGCCTCGCCGTCGATGGCCAGCGACCAGAATTCGACGGCCCGTCGCAAGCGGGCGAGGCGTTCTTTCCCCACCGTCGCCGACTCCGAGGCCACGCGGCAGGCCTCGCCGCAGGTCAGCGCCGTCCGCACGAAGTAGAGGCGGAACTGCCCATTCTCCGGGTCCCGCACCACCAGGGACTTCGACAGCCCGAGGGCCTCCTCGAGCAGCCCGTCCAACTCCCCGGCCCGGCCGGTCTCCGCGACGATCAAGGCGCACGCCCCCAGGGTGTCGACGAGGTCGCGGGCGGCTCGGGCATGGTTCGGCCAGCGGGCCACGGTGATGCGATCGATCGCCAACTGTTTGAAGACGTGCTCGCGGGCCTCCTCGAGCCGACCGACGTTGCGCAGGCCGTTCGCCATCAGGTCGTGGCAGACCGAAAGATCGTGGACCTCTTGGTAGGGCGCCGTCTCGACATCGAGTCCCGCCGCGATCGCCGGGAGCGCCGTGGCTTCGTAGCGGGCGAGCTGCGTCGCGTGGTCGCCCAGCGCCCCGTAGACGTGGCCGATCCGGAAGTTGAGGAGGCCGATCCCGTCGACACTATCCGGGCGGCCGTAGGCATCGGGCAAAGCGGTGACGGTCGAGTCCTCCGCCCGCCGGGCCTTGCACTCGGCCTCGAGGGCGAGGTAGGTGGCCAGGGCCGCCTTCGGATCGGAGGCGAGTTGGGCCGCGCCGATGGCGTCCTCGATCGAGTAGTGGAGGGCGAAGTGGTGCTTCTCGTTCGGGTAGTCGGCGGGCAAGGAGGCTAACAGCGTGCGGGCCCGCTCGAGGGTGGCCAGGCTCTTCCCGAAGTCGGTCGCGCCATTCCCGGCGAACTGGTTGCCTTGGGCCGCGGCGAGGCGGACCAGGGCCCGCACGGTCGTGAAACGGAGTTCAGGCGCATCCGAGGAGTCGACGGCGAGCCCCTCCAGGAAGTCGGAGGTGGCGCTGGTCAGGGCCTTGAGGGGCGTGCTGGCCCCGACCAGATCGCGGACGCCGGGATAGACCTGGTCGGAGATCGACCCCACGTAGCGCTCGGCGAGGGCGAAGCGCTGCTCGGCCACGCGGCGCTGCTCGGCCTCCCCGGCCTTGGCCCGCAAGGCGGCGGCGAGGCCGATCCCGGTGGCCACCACGCCAAGGAGGAGCACCGCGAATACCACCGCCGCTGCGGTGAACGCCCCGCGGTGCCGGCGCACCAACTTGCCGAGCCGGTAGCTCGCCGTGGGCGGCCCAGCCAGGACCGGCTCGTCGTCGAGATGCCGCCGGATGTCGGCCGAGAGACCGTTGGCCGTGTCGTAGCGCCGCGTGCGGTCCTTCTCCAGGCACTTCATGACGATCCAGTCGAGATCGCCCTCGAGGAGGAGCCCGAGCTGTTGGGGGCTGGCGACGTGCCGCCGGGCAGCGACCTGCGTGCCGGTCGCCCCCAGCGTCGCGGTCCGCGTGCTCGGTCGGGGCGGCTCGACCTCGCGGATGACTCGCATGATCTCGGCGAAGCCCTGGCTCATCAGGGCCTCGTGGCTCACCGGCGTGGTGCCGGTGAGGAGTTCGTAGAGGAGGACGCCTAACGAGTAGATGTCGCTCCGCGTGTCGATGTCGAGCCCCGACATCTCGGCCTGCTCGGGGCTCATGTAGGCCGGCGTCCCGATCATCTGCCGATGCTGGGTGTAGATCGTCTTCTCGGTCAGTTCCTGGTTGGTGGCCTTGGCGATTCCGAAGTCGATCACCTTGGGCACCGGCCGCCCGTCGTGCAGCGTCACCAGCACGTTGCTCGGCTTGATGTCGCGATGGATGACGCCCTTCTGGTGGGCGTGCTGGATGGCGTTGCAGACCTGGATGAAGAGTTCGAGCCGTTGCCGCGTGTCGAGCCGCTCGGTGTCGCAGTACTCGACGATGGGCACGCCGCGGACGAGCTCCATCACGAAATAGGGGCGGCCCGACTCGGTGCTGCCGGCGTCGAGCACCTTGGCGATGTTGGGATGGTCCATCATGGCCAAGGCCTGCCGCTCGGCCTCGAAGCGGGCGATGACCTGCCGCGTGTCCATCCCCAGCTTGATGATCTTGAGGGCCACCCGCCGCTTCACCGGCTCCCGCTGCTCGACCGCCCAGACCACGCCGAAGCCGCCCTCGCCGAGCCGCTCGAGTAGCTTGTAGCGCCCGATGCTCTGGCCGGGCTGCTCGCCGGCCCGGTCCTTCCAACCTCCCGGCTTTCCGTCGCCGTCAAGCGGCGCCGCGACGGCCGCCACGGCGGGGAGCTCGCACGTCGGCTGAGCCAGGAAGCCGCCGGCCGACTCGTCCGCCGCGAGGAGGGCAGCGACCTCGGCCCGCAGGGTCCGGTCGCCGCCACAGGCCCGCTCGAGGGCGGCGGTCCGCTCCCCGCTGGGCAGGTCGGCGACCTCCATGAAGACTCGTCGAACAGCCTGTCGTCGATCCTCGCCCATCGCACATCCTCAAGGCTTGGCGATCCCCTGCGAAAGCTCCCGGTAGAGGACCGCCCTCGCGTACGTCCACACCCGGGCCGCCGTCCGCGGCGAGATCCCGAGGGCCTCGGCCGCCTGATCGACGCCGAGGCCAGCGAAGAACCGGAGCCGCACCATCGCTGCGGCCTCGGGGTCCTCCGCCTCTAAGCGAGCGAGGGCGGCGTCGACTGCCACGATCTGTTCAGAATCTGCCGCCGCCAGGTCAGCCAGGTCCCCGATCTCGTCGAGCCGGAGCGGGCTTCGCTGCGGGCCGCCGCCGTTCCGGGTCTTCCGGGCCCGGGCGTGGTCGATGAGGATCCGCCGCATGGCCTCGGCGGCGGCGGCGTAGAAGTGGCCTTCCCCCCGCCACGGGACCTGCCGCGGACCGAGCAGCCGCAGGTACGCCTCGTGGACGACCGCCGTGGCCGAGAGCGTGTGGCCCTCCCGCTCGCCGGCAAGGTGCCGCTCCGCCGCCCGCCGGAGTTGCTCGTAGACCAAGGGCAGCAACCGATCCGCAGCGGCCTTGTCGCCATCGGCTGCGGCGTTGAGGAGAAGCGTGACCTCGGGTTCGGGCTCGGGCATGGGGGCGTCGGCCATCGTACGGGCGAGCGGCGTTCACCGCGCTCCGGGCGCAGCTTCGATCGTCAGCCCGGGCTCAGGGCGTCTCCCTCGCCAACAGCCAAGCGCCCCGAGGGTCAGGGCGGCGGTCCCGCCCTTGATCGTCGGCTCGCGATCCGGGGCGAAGAGCGGGCTGTGCGCTCCTGGGATCGTCCACCAGCGGCCCCCGCGGCCGGCCAGGTCGCTGGAGAGAGGGTGGGGCTGAGGGTGGGGCTGAGGGTGGGAGTGACGGTGAGATTGGGAGTGGCATGAGAAGCTCGAGTACGGCGAAGTGGTGGTTCAAGGCATTTGCCGCGGCAGTTTGGACGGGCAACATCCACAGCAAGACGGTTGCCGCAGAGCCGCAGAGGTCGCAGAGGCCCTCGCAGAGCAGAAGGGCATTGGGGTTCGGGTCGAACGCCGTCCGCCGCTCGAGCGATCACGACGGGCAGCCCGCGCGGACGGTCAGCCTGCATTCATGCCTTCCTCTGCGAGGAACTCTGCGCATTCTGCGACTCTGCGGCTATCCGGATCGCCCCGGCAAGTCGCCGCCCAGCTCCCTCACTCCATCGCCCGGAAGAGCCTCTCACACTCCCCTTCCGTGACCTCCAAGCCCATGTCCCCGACCAAGACACTCCTCAGGCCCCCCGCATCGTCGACGCTCCGGACCTCCTCCTCGCCCGGGCGGGCCACGCGATACTCGCGGTTGCGGAGGTATCGCGTCTCCCCCGGCAGGAGCCGCGACACGATGAGGTTGTTGACGAAGTTGGCCTTCGGGCTCCGATGCGACCAGAAGTGCCCCACCTCACAGTCGGCTTCGCCGTAGCGGACGAGGTCGAAGGCGTAGAGGGTGAGCGGGCCGTCCCGCCGATCGGCCACCAGCGAGCGCTGCCCGTCGGGTCCGGTCATGGTGTGGAAGACGGCGTCGAAGTCGGGGCTTGGCTCGCCGTCGAGGGCCACCGGAACGCGCGGACCGAACATGCCGAACCCCACGTCGGCGATCCATCGCCGCCCATCGATTTCGACGAGGCTGATCCGGTGCGTGAGCCCCGGGTAGATCGGCCGATTGAGAATCACCCGGCAGAGGCAGAGCGTGACGCGGAAGCCGAGCTCTTCGAGGACCCCGTAGAGGAGCCCGTTCTGCTCGAAGCAGTAGCCGCCGCGGCGCCGCACGCAGATCCGGTCGTGGAGCGACGGCAGGTCGAGCGGCAGCTCCTCGCCCAATCGCGGGCCGACGCTGGCGAAGGGAAAGGTGGCCACGTGCCGGGCGGTGATCGCCTCGAGAAACCCAAGCGACGGCGGCTGCCGCCCGAGGCCGAGGGCTTCGAGGTAGCAGTCGACGATGGTGGCGCGGTCGGGAGCAGCGAGGCCGTCACCGGGCATGGCCGGATTCTCGACGGCCCGCAGTCGCTCTGGCAAGCCGGCGCTGCGTCGGTCGCGGCCCTTACTGGCAGACGCCCCACGCCCCAAGGAGCGAGCCGAGGTCGGCCCCATCCACCACGCCGTCGCCGTCGATGTCGCCGGGGGCGCCAAGTCCCCACTGGCCGAGGAGGATGGCCAGGTCAGCGCCGTCGACCGTGCCGTCGGCGTTGAGGTCCGACGGGCAGGGCGTCGCCGTCACCACGAAGGGGATCGGGCTGGAGGCGATGCCGTTGGCCACCACGCTCAGGGAGTACGTCCCCGCTGCGAGGTTAGCGGGCAGCTTCATCTTGGTGGTCGTGGGCAGCGAACCGGTGGCCACGCCGGTCCGGTTCCACGAGAAGGAACGGGCGTAGCGAACCTGGGTCCCCTTCGCCGAGGTGAGGCGGACGATCGGGTAGTTCGAGTTCATCTGCCAGTCGTCGCCGTAGGAGGCCCCTTCCGAGATGCCGTTGAATCCGGTGCCGCTGAGCTGGTAGGTGGTGGCGTCGAGCTTGACCGCCCCACTCACCACGGGCTTGCCCGCCGCCAGCGGTGCCCCGTCCGGCACGTAGACGTAGTAGGTCGGCGAGCCCTGCTGGGTGCAGAGGACGCTGCCGTCCGGGAGGACGAGGAAGCAGAAGACGTAGGCCGGGGCGTCGATCGACGCTCCGCCGCCCGGGGCCGGGATCGCGGTGAAGGTGTTGGTCAGGTAGTCGAAGGAGTAGAAGGTCGTCGGCGTCGGGAAGTGGTTGCTTGCCGTCGGCGCCGGCGACAGGGCGCAGAGGATCGTGCCGTCGACGTTCATGGCCATGGGGGCATCGGGGGCCCCGCTGCCGTCGGGCGGCGTCGGGCCCGCGGTCCAGAGGATCGGGGCAGCGCCTGCCCCCGGCTGGTAGTACGCCGTCGTGTTCGGCGAGCCGATGAAGAAGGCCCGGCCGTCTGGCAGGCGCAAGGCTCCGCCGGTCTCGAGGCCAAAGGGATCGTAGAGCGGGACCGGCGTGGTGCCGGCCGCGAGCCAGATGCCGAGCGCGGGCACGTAGCGCTCGGCCGAGGTCGCCCCCCGGTCGACGAAGAGGATGCTGTCGTCGGCGAGCTTCACCCACACCGACTCGTTGTGGATGCCGAGCGAGTCGGGGGCGTTGCTGAAGCTGTTGCTGAGCGGGTCGTAGATCCGCACCTTGCGCAGGTTGCCGGTGACGAGGGCCTGCAACACGCGGCCGTCGGGCAGGATCTCGGAGTTCGCGTCGCTCAGCGTGCCACCTGGATCGGCGGCCTGGGTCCATCCGTTGCCGACCGGGTCGTAGATCTCGGCGTTCGCCTTGCCCGTGCCGTACTCGCCGCCGGCCACGTAGACGCGGCCGTCCATCAGGACCTGCGAGGAGAAGTACTCGCGGCTGTGGGGCATCGCGGCGATCGAACTCCACGTGCCGTTGACGTAGCTTCCTTGGGCGTTCGGCGTGAGCTTGTGCCAGATGTCGCCGATGCCGTCACCATCGACCGCGTCGCCGAGGACCATGACCGAGCCGTCTGACAGCAAGAGGGCGACGCCGGCGTTGGGCACCGGGGCGTCGGCGGCCACCTGCTTCCAGGTGCCGGCGTGAGCGACCGCGGAGACGGCCGCGGCCACCGTCGCTGTATAGAAGGAGAGAGCGGAGAGGACGCCGTTTCTGCCGTTCGAGCGCAAGTGCATGGTGCAGCGAGCGTAGAGCATCGTTCCGGCCGGCACAAGCCCGCTTTCGCGGAGCTGGCGTCGGTGATCCGGCGGAAGGTCCCAGAGGTGTCCGGCGGGAGGTCCGAGGAGGGCTGCCGCCCCCCGCCTTGCCTACTCGGGGATCGGCCGATCCACGGTCGCCTCGTAGGGGTCGGAGTGCACCGCCACGCTGTTCCCGAGCTTGGTCCCGGGCAAGACCTGGAACCGCGGATCGAACTCGACCATGGTCGAGGCCAGCTTCTTGAGGATGCCGATGTCGCCCGTCACCTTGGCCGTGCCGTCGGCGATCTGGGCTTCGAGCGTCTTCGTTCCGATCATGGTCTGCTCGAGGTCGGAGCGGTTGATGGTCAGGGTGAGGTCGGGCTTCTCGGCGAGGACACCGGAGAGGTTGGTGAGCGTGGCGTTCTCGAGCTCGACGATGAACTTCTCCCCGTTGTCCGGGGTGACCAAGTTCATGGTGAAGCGCATCCCCTCGGCCTTTCGGCTGTCCATGCGGATGCCGAGGAAGTTGAGGAAGAGCTCGGTCGACATGGCTCGGATCACGTCGGGGCTGCTCGAGTCGGCGGTCTCGCCTTGCGGAATGCCGGTGCGAAGCTCGTAGGCTCCGGCCAGGTAGCTGTTGCGGAGGCCGGGGTTCTCCTGCTGGTACCCGAGTTGCTCGAAGACGTCGGCGAGGAGGTCCTTGGCCTCTTGGTTCTGCGGCTCGGCGTGCACCAGCTTGTTGAGGATCTCTTGGGCCAAGAGGTACTTGCCTTGGTCGTGCAGCTCGCGGCCCTTGGCCAGGATCTTCGAGGCGCCACCCATCATCTCGACGTAGAGGGGCGCCGAGTCCGACGGCGAGAGCGGTACCAGCGTCGCCGGGTTGCAATCCCAGAAGCCGAGGTAGCGCTGCACGACGCCGCGGCTATTGTGCTGCGGCGAGCCGTGGTAGCCCCGGCAGTGCCAGGCCTGCTCGAGGGTCGGCGGCACGCGATAGACGTTGTGGATCTCGTTGATGGTCACGCCCTGGTTGGCCAGGTGGAGGACCTGGTTGTTCATGTGGGCGTAGAGGTCGCGCTGGGCCCGCAGCACTTCCTGGATGCGGGCATTGCCCCACCGCGGCCAGTGGTGCGAGGCGAACATGACCTCGGCCTCGAGGCCGAACTGGTAGAGGGCCCGGCTGATGTACTTCGACCAGTTGAGCGGATTGCGGACCGGCGCCCCGCGCAGGGTGTAGATGTTGTGCAGCGAGGCGATGACGTTCTCCGCCATCCACAGGGCCTTGAGCCCCGGGATGTAGGTGTTCATCTCGGTCGGGGCCTCGGTGTTGGGCGTGTTCTGGAAGATCATCCGCACGCCGTCGACCTCGAAGTCCTCGATCGGCTGGTCGACGTAGCGGGTGGGGGCGATCAGGCCCATCGAGCCGGCGGAGACCCCTTGCCCCAGCCCCTGCCCGACGTAGCCGTGCGGGGCGGCCGGGAGCAAGAGGCCGTACTGGTAGAAAAGCCGCCGATTCATGGCGTTCCCGGCGTAGACGTTCTCCGAGATGGTGTGCTCGAGGAAGTCGCGGGGCGCGATCACCGGCACCTTGCCGGCCCGGACGTCGGCCTCGTCGAGGATGCCGCGCACGCCGCCCCAGTGGTCGCCGTGGGAGTGCGAGTAGATGACAGCGGAGACCGGGAGTCCCTTGCCGACGTGCTGCTGGAAGAGCTTCCACGCGGCCCGGGCCGTCTCGGCGCTGACCATCACGTCAAACACGATCCAGCCGGTCTTGCCGCGGATGAAGGTGATGTCGGCGAGGTCGAGCCCGCGCACCTGGTAGATGCCGGGGACGACCTCGTAGAGGCCGTAGTTGTTGTTGAGGACCGACTGGCGGTGGAGCGAGGGATGGATGCTGTCGAATTCGTCCTGCTTCTCGAGGAACTGGAAGCGCTCCATGTCCCATGCCACGTGGCCGCCCTCGGCCATGATCTTCATCTCGGGCATGGGGGCAATGAAGCCTCGCTTCTGCTCCTCGAAGTCGCGGCGGTCGTTGAAGGGCAACGTGGCCTTGGCCTTCTTCAGGATCTCGATGGTGTACGCCGACGGTGCCTTTCCCTTGGGATGGAAGTGGCCCTTGAGCGGGGCAGCGGCCGCGGCCGGCGGATCCGCCGCCAGAGTGGCCCCCTCCGCGACGCGAAGCTGGTCGACGATCGCGAAGGCGGCGCCGGCGGCGGGAAGGGTCTGGATGAATTGGCGACGGGTGGAGGACATGGATGACTCCTGGAGGGACCGCTGGCACCCACGTTGGTGCGGCCGCGATTGTGCCAGATTCGCGATCGGGCGGAAGGGCGAGGATCGAGATTCGAGGTGCGGCGCCGAGGCCCGAGGTATCGTGCTCCCGCCCGGTGCCTTCTCGCGAAAGGGGTTCGTGCATGGGATCGCCGCTCGGACTGCGGGCTCGTCTCGCAACGCTCGTCATTTGCGTCGTGGCGGCCATCGCCGCGAGCGCTGCGGCCCAGGTGCCGATCCCTGGGTCGATGTCCGTCGGCCACGTCCTGAGCCTGCTCTCGCGGGCCGGCGTGCGCCTCGGGCCCGAAGCGTTCCTTGCCGCGAGCGAGGCCTATGTCGACGGTTTCGAGGAAGCCTTGGCCAAGGCCATCAAGGAAGGCGGCCCGCCCTACCTCCTCTTCGCCGGAGGCATGGGCACGATCCCGAGCGTGGCCGAGCTCAAACACCTCCACGAGCTCGAGGCCCGCGTCTTCGCGGCGGAGAATGGCCTCCGCCAACGCTTCTTCGACGCCATCGCCGAGGCTGCCAGCCCCGAGGACCGGACCATCATCGAGTCGCTCCGCACCCGCATCGCGCTCATCCAGGCCGAGCAGCGGATGCAGGGCGACCTCTCGGTCAGCCATTACCGCTGCCCCGACGACTTGGGCGCGTGGCTGCTGGCCCGCCTCGACCAGTCGGCGTCCGAGGAGGCGTTCCGCCACGCAGCCCTGATCGCTGCGACGAACGGCGATGCCCGCTTCGCCGCCTTGGTCGCGGCTCGGGCGGGGATCCTCGCCCGGCAACTGGCCATCGCCAAGGACGCCGAGGCTCGCCGCGCCGGCGGAAACCCGCCCGAACCGGGCGAGGGCGACCGGCTGGTCCACGACGTGGGCGACTTCACGCCGGGCGGAGCGGACGGAACGCGGCTCCTCGCCGTCCAGCTCGACATGTATAGGCAGGTGCGCCACGATCTCACCGAGTCCGAGGCGGCCGCCATCCGGACCTTCTGGGTGCCTCGCATGCTCGGCATCACGAGCGCCCCCCGCTTCCTTCCCCGGCTCCCGGTCGGCAGCCACCAGATCGCCCCCTTCGTCACCGAGTTCAACCGCTGCAACGGACTCGACGACGCCAGCCGCGAGCGGGTGCGGGAGATCGGTCGGGCCTGGATCAAGGACGACGATGCCATCATCGACCAGGCGATGGACCGCCTCGTTTCCGGCGGCAAGCTGCTCGATGTCACGAGCGATCGCGAGGCGCGGGCCCGCAAGGCGTGCGACGCCCTCGCCGCGATCAAGGGGCTCGAGTGGCTGGCCGATCCGCTGCCGGAGTGGCCGCCCGATCCGCTTCCCGTCGTCGACGCCGACGCCAAGGAGTTCGGCCAGTCATTGCTGACCTTGGGCCGCCCCAAGCCCGGCGACGGCGAGGAGGAATCGCTCGCCCCTGGCCTGCCGGTCGGCTACTCGCGGCGCAACGAGCTGGCCTTCGCCGATCTTCTCCAGCTCGACGAGACGCAACGCGTCGTCCTAGCCACGGTCCTGGTCGACGCCCGCGAGCGCTGGTCGAAGGAAGTCCAGCCCCTGATCGCCGAGGCTGCCCCCGAGGACACCCGGCTCGCCATGGGCAAGATGACCGCCGCGATCCTCGACGCCCGCAAGGCTCGGATCGAGGCCAGGGTCAAGGCGTGGGAGGCGGCGACGGCGCTCGACGAGGCCACCTTCAGCGCCCTCGAGGCGGCCTTCGGCGAAGCGTTCGACGTCCGAGCCCTCCAGCTCGTGCAGGCTTCCCGCTCCGCGGCCCGGGCCAGTCCCCCCGCGAACCGAAGCGAGACGGTGGGCATCCGGGACATCGCGTCGCGCATCCTGGACACGCCGGTGAGCCCCGCGGGTCGGCGAGCGGCGATCGCAGCCGCCGCACCGCACCTCGCCGCCTGGGTCGCGGCCGTGGTCGAGGCCGACGCGGAACGGACCCGGGCCATGCTCGAGAACATCGAGGCCCAGCGTCCCATCCTCGACATGCAGCCCACCGGCGAGCGGGTGCGGATCCACCGCGACTCCGAGGAGTACCGTCGCCTCGACGCCTCGGCGACTGCCCTTCGCGGCGCGTGCAACGAGCTCGCGGCGGGCATCGAGGCCGCGGTGCTGGCGACGGTCGAGGGCGAGGACGCCCGCCGCTACCGCCTGAGCTTCGCGTCCCTCCGCCAGCCGGCCGTCTATTACGACCTCCGTCCGCTGTGGGGCGCCGTCGATCGGGCCATGGCCTGCGTCGCAGCCGAGCAGCGAGCCGCCGCCGAGGCCAACGTCCGGCCGCTTCTCGAAGCGATCGAGGCTCGCGTCGATCGCCTCGGCACGATCGGGTCGGGGCTTCCGCCAAGCGGCGAATGGAGCGACGACGATCCGCTTCGCGATGCCCGCATGCAGTTGCGGTGGACGGCGGGCCTCGCGGTCTCCCTCACCGCGGCGCGGATTGGCGGCGCACTGCCGGCAGCGTGCTGGAGCGACCTCCCCGCCACCGAGAAGCTCGACGCGTGGCGGCGTTGGCTCGATCGGCTGGCGGCCCCGGCGCCGGCGGTCCCGGCCTCGTGACGGGGTCAGCGTCGCTCCGCAGGGAGCGGCGGACGGCGGGCGGCGGACCTTCCCCTTGACACGCAAGGGGAAGGCCGGCATAGTTCCCTTGCGCGGCAAGGGGAGCGATCGAGCCCCCCGCCACAGGACCCCCACGTGCCCAGGAAGCCAGCCCCCGAACCTCGCGACGGCATCCCCTCGGGGACGCTCGACCTCCTGATCCTCCGTTCGATCAGCGACGCCCCGCAGCACGGCTACGCGATCGCTCGGCGGATCAAGGAGCGCTCGGGTTCGACGCTCCTCGTCGAGGAAGGGTCGCTCTACCCCGCCCTGCACCGGCTGGTCCGCCTCCGCCACGTCACGGCCGAGTCGGGGAGCAGCGAGAACAACCGCCGGGCCCGCTTCTACCGGATCACCGCCGCGGGCCGGAAGCGGCTCGAGGCCGACACCACCGCGTGGCGGCGGGTCTCGGCCGCGGTGACGGCGGTGCTCGACCATCGCGAGCCGCGGCCGCAGGCCGGAGGAGCGCGATGAGCCGCCGGCGAGACGAGGCCGATTCCCTCGGCGTCGCCATCCGCGAGGAGTTCGCGTTCCACATCGCGGCCTGCGCCGCAGAGCTCGAGGCCGAAGGCTGGCCGGCCGACGCGGCACGCGACGAGGCGTCGCGCCGCTTCGGCCCGCTCGAATCGTTCGAAGACGCATGCAGGCGCGAAGCGCCGGAGGAAACCATGGGTACGAAGTCGACCATCGCCCTGACCGCTGGACTCGCCTTGGTGGCCGCGTCGATCGGGTTCCTGGCCCTGGCCACGGCCCGCCAAGGCGCGGCCTTGGCCCAGCTCGAGGCCCGACTTGCCGCCACCGCCGCTGCTGAGGCGGCCGCAGCGAAGGCGGCGCTCGCAGCGAGCGCCAGCGCGACGCCCCGCATCATCTACATCGACGGCGCCATCCAGCGTCCAGGCGTCTACGAAGTGCCGCAGGACGGCGGCCTCACCGCAGGTCGCCTCCTTGCGGCGGCGGGCGCCGAGCCGGTCGATCTCCGCGTCTATCTGATTCCCGCCGCCGACAGCGCGAAGCGCCTCGCGGCGTGGCGCGAGCAGGGCGGCAGCGTCGACACCCGCGACGGCGCGCCTTGCCTCGTCATCGACCGCATGGCGAAAGACGGCATCGTGGGTTACGACCCGCTCCTCAGCGCGGGCGACAAGCTCTGGATCGCCCGCCGGTGAGGGTCGGCGTGGCGAAGTCGCCGCGCGGTTAGCCGTCGTACGCCCGCTGCAGGGCCGCGATGTCGAGCTTGAGCATGCCGAAGAGGGCCTGCATCATGCGGGCGGTCTTCGCGGGATCGCCGTGCATCCAGCCATCGAGTTGGGCGGGGATGATCTGCCAGGAGACCCCCCAACGATCGGTGAGCCAGCCGCAGGCCATGGTCTGGCCGCCCTCGAGGAGGGCGTCCCAGAGGCGGTCGATCTCGGCCTGCGTCTCGCAGCGGACGACGATCGAAGCAGCCTCGTTCAGCTTGAAGTGCGGGCCGCCGTTCAGGAGCCAGATCAGCGAGCCGCCGAGTTCGACGGTGACCAGCATCTCGGTGCCCTCGGGCAGCGCACCGCCCGGGCCGTGATGCAGCACGTCGACCACGCGCGAGCCAGGGATCAGCTCGCAGTAGCGGCGGGCAGCCGCCTCGGCGTCGGATTGGAACCAGAGGCAGACGGAGACGCGCGGGGTGATCATGGCCGGAGCCTAACCGAGGCCGGGCCGACGCGACGCACGCTACGCCCGAGCTGGGGCAGCCGCAGGAGGCTGGCGCGCCGCCGGGCTCAGCCCTGCTCGTCCGCCGACGGGCCGTACATGGCCGGGACTGGCACGCCGAGGGCCCGGTAGTAGACGCTGAGGATCGCCCGATGGTGGATCGAGTGGCTCATCACCCAGGTGCGGAAGGCGACGACGCGGGGCATCTCGAGGAGGACGGTGCCCGCGTCGCGGAATTGCCACATCTCCATCGCCGCCGTGTCCTTCAGGTTGGCGAGAGCCTTGCGGCCCTCGGCGACGTTGGCGTCGAAGAACTCGACGATCGCCTTCCGCGTGGCGAGCTTCGGCGTCTGGTAGGGCTGCCCGCCGACCGGCCGCATGTCGAAGAAGGGCTCGCTCAGGATGTTGGCGGTCCAGCCGGGGATCTCGGCGAGGTGGCAGGCGTTCCAGCCGACCGTGTTCGACTTCTCGTTCATCTTCCACGCGAGGCGATCCTCGGGGACGCGCTCCAACACCTTGCGGGTGGTGGCCATCTCGTGGTCGAACTCGGGCAGGGCCATCTGTGCGTAGCTCATCGGGATCGTCCTTCGGTGCGGGGCGTGAGACGGCACTTGTACCACGCGGACCGATGATGACCAAGGCCGTCCGCGCCCCGTCGGCACCACAGGCGGGGGCGGACGGGCGGATGGTTAGGGCATCGTGTAGAAGGCCACCGCACCAAGGGCCAGCCAGAGAAGCCCCTTGCCCAGGAAGAAGAGGAAGGCGATGGCGCCCACGGCTCCGGCATGCCTGAGACGGCGGTGCGTCATCGGTCGGCCTCCACCGGACTCGGAACGGGGAACGACACCGGTTCGAGCGCCGCCCGGAAGCGCGGCAGGAGCATCGGCACCCGCCGTCGGTAGGCGGCGTAGCGCTCCCCGTGCAGCTCGATCAGGTCGCGCTCTTCCCAGCCGATGGCGGCCAGGATGTAGAGCGTGGTGACGAGGGCGAACACGAGATGGGCGACGGTCATGGTCGGCGTGGCCCAGAAGGCGATCAGCCAGCCGACGTAGAGCGGGTGCCGCACCGTGCGGTAGAGGATCGGTGTCTTGAAGGGGAGGTGCGTGTAGCGCTTCCCGATCAGGTGGAGCCACACCTGCCGCAGGCCGAAGAGATCGAAGTGGTTGATGAGGAAGGTGGTGACGAAGACGAGGAGCCACCCCGAGGCCATGAGGGCGTAGAGGGCAGAGCGGGCCGTGGGGTGCTCGGCGTTCCAGATCACCCCGCCGAGCGGCTGCCAACCGACGAAGAGGGCGATCAGGGCCACGCTCGAGAGGAGGACGTAGGTGCTCCGCTCCGCCGCTTCGGGCACGATCCGCGTCCACCAGGCCTTGAACCAGGGCCTGGCCATCACGCTGTGCTGCAGGGCGAAGACGAGAAGGAGGCAGAGGTTCAGGCCGAGGGCCATGCCCCAGGACGGCGCGTCGGCGGTCGGCAGCCGATCGAGCCCGGTCGGCGTGCCGACCCCGGCCACGAAGCCGAAGGCGTAGAGGAAGGTGGCGAAGAAGATGGCGTAGCTGACGAGGCCGAAGGCGAAGACGCCGATCCGGTTGGCGAGCGAGGCCGGTGGATCCTCGTGCGATGCGTCCGCACGACGGTGCGGGGCGGGCCCGCAGGCCCCGATCGAGTGGAGGCGGGAAGGACGCGGGCGGGACGGGGGAAGGACCATGGCAGCGAACTCCTGTGGTGCAAGGGACATCGGCGCGGCGACGCAACGTGCGTCCGCCGCTTGCTCGGAGGCGGCCGAGGTGCGGTGCCAGGTGGCTCATCCGCGACGACGGCCGATGTGTTTCGACTCGCCACCATACGCTCCGCCGAGCGGTTGGCTAGTTGACTGCCGGTCAACTCGCGGGTGTACTCGTGGTCAACCTGCCCCGGAGAGCCCCTTGCCCGAGACGGCCCCCACGTCCACTCGCGATCGCTTGCTCCTCGCCGCCGCGGAACTCTTCCTGCGCCACGGCTTCGGACCGGTCGGCCTCGACCGCATCATCGATGCGGTGGGCGTCACCAAGACCACGTTCTACAAGCACTTCCCGAGCAAGGACGACCTGATCATCGCCGTCCTCGCCCATCAGCACGAGATGGAGATGCAGGCCCTCATCGACGACGTCCTCGACCGCGCCGGCAGCGACCCGCGGGGCCAGATCCTGGCCATGTTCGATGTCTTCGACGAGTGGTTCGACGAGCAGGCCTTCCGCGGTTGCATGTTTCTCAACGCGGCCACCGAGTTCCCGGCGCCGACCGATCCGATCCATGTCGCCGCCATGGCCCATGGCCGAGGGCTGCAGCGCTTCGTCGAGGAGAAGGCCCTCGCTGCGGGCTGCTCCTCTGCCGCAGCGACCACGCTCTCGCACCAGGTCGTGATGCTGATCAGTGGCGCGGTCCTCTCCCGGCAGACGGCCAAGATGCTGAACGCGGCCCGGCTCGCCAAACCAATGGTCGAGGCCCTCTTGGTGCAGACCTTCGGGCGGTGAGAGGCTCACTGCATCGGCGGGAAGGATCCGTTGACCAGGCGGTAGATGATGACGCCGACGATGCCCCCCGGCACCGCCGAGATGTTGGCCAGCATGTGGACGAGGAAGGGCGCCCAGATGCCGCCGCTCCGGACCCGCACCACGGCGCAGGCCCAGCCGACGAACAACGTGGCAGCGACGATCACGCCGCCGCCCACCGCTCCGCCCCCCTTCCAGATGAGCGGCACGTGCATGGCCGCGAAGACGAGGGCCGAGACGACGACCGGCGGGCTGGCCGCCCCGAGACGGGAGGGATCGACACCGAGTTGGCCGTAGGACTGGATCGCCCCGCGGACGTAGACCTCTTCGGCGAAGCTGCTGAGGAGCCAGATGACGACGACGATCTGCCCGAAGTTGAGCTGCGAGGCGATCGGATGGCGCTGTCCAGTCAGGATCATGACCACAGTCGCGCCGGCCATGGCCAAGCAGGCGAGGACGGTCCACTTCCAGCAGCCGCCGTTCCAGCCAAAGGCCCGCCATCCGAGGCGCGTCCAACCCATCGTCGACGGCGGTTGGCGAAGGACGGCCCAGGCCACGACGGCGACGACCACCATCAACCCCTTGAGGGCGACCTGACGGCCGATCGGGCTTTCGATGCCGAGGAGGGACACCACTTCGCCGAGGCCAAAGAAGGCGGCGAAGCCCACCATGCCGGCGACCGTGCATCGCAACCAACCGCCACGCGAAACCTCGTCCATGGAGCCTCCTGACCGAGAGCACGGCCGGCGTGACCGTCGGCGGCACGGGGGATTCTCACCGATCGGTCCTGACTCCGCTGGGCTCCTTCTGGCCGGTCCCCGGTGCGGAGCACCTCACGGATCCGGTGCGGAGCACCTCACGGTCCCGGTGCGGAGCACCTCACGGTCCCGGTGCGGAGCACCTCAGGGATCCCGGTGCGGAGCACCTCAGGGATCCCGGTGCGGAGCACCTCACGGTCCCCGTGCGCAGCACCTCACGGATCCCGTGCGCAGCACCTCACGAATCCCGGCTCGCTCCCCATCTGGAGGCCTCCTCGGCATCAACGCCGGACCTTCCTTTTATCTCTCTTCTGGTGCCGCGCGTCATGATCGCTGATCTACCTCCGTATGCATTGGCATGGACCGGTGCACCTATCGCAGCGGCGGCGTCGGCATGGGGCTCGCGCTCCTCGCGCCTCTCCACGCATCCGCTGCCAGCGATGTCCTCTCCCTGCCCTTGGCGAGCGTGCGCGTGGGGAACGATCTCGCCTCGGTTTGGACGGAGAGCCAGGCATCCGCCCAAGTCGGCATCCCCTGGGGCGATGTCGTCGTCAACCTGCCGGGCTGCGTCGTCGTGACGGGCTATCAGTGGCCGCCGCCCTCGGGCATCCCTCAGAACGCGGTCTGGATCTGGCGACCGTCCGCCTCGGACGATCCCCTCGCCCGCTATGGGATGCGTCACGCCCAAACGCTCGTGCCAGCGCCACCACCGGAAGGAGTCGGCCCCATCACCGGTTTCGGCCGAAGCGTGGCTGGCGACGAGCATTGGCTCTTCGTCGGCGCCCCCTACACGACCGTGGACGGCATCGGAGGCGTCGGCGTCGTGCAGGTCTTCCGACGCGAGCAGATCGACCTCCCATGGACGCCGTTCGCGACCCTGGTCAACGCCCTTCCCGATCTGGGAGGTGAGTTCGGGGCATCGGTCGCCTTCGATGGGGCGACACTCGTCGTCGGCGTCCCGTGGCGGAGAGTGGACCCCCTCCTGCCAACAGTCGGCGGGGCCGACCTCTTCGAGGTCACCGCGACGTCGATCAAGGCCCCGCGATCGTTCACCGCACCGCTCGTCACGGGCTACTCGTCGCGGCTTGGGGCGAGGGTCGCTGCGCATGGAGTCCGCTGCGCGCTCAGCGATCCCGACGCGGCGGTGATCGGCGCCTCGGGGGTCGTCATGATCGTCTCGACGGATGAGGGTCTCGCTGTGGAAGCGATTCTCACCACACCGTCGGGTCAGGCAGGAACGCTCTTCGGCGACAGCATCAGCCTCGACGACGGACGGCTCGCCGTGGGCGCTCCCAAGGAAGATGTTGCCGGAAAGGCCGACGCAGGCGTGGCCCGCATCTATCAGGAGAGCGATGGCGCTTGGCCAGTCGCGCACACCCTGATCGGGGCCACAGCCAATGCCCAACTCGGCCAGGTGGCGCTCGATGGAGACCTGTTCACCGTGGGGGCGTGGCTCACCACCGTTGACTTTGGTGGATGGACGCTCCCAGGCGAGTGCTCCCTCTATCAGGTGGCGCCGAGTGGATTCTCGCTCCTCGCCCGAGCCCAACCTTGGCCCTACGCCGATCCCGTCCACCTTCAGAGCGGCAGGGTCGTCGCCCTGGGGCATGGTCGATGGTCGTTCGCGGAAAGGATCGGATCCGGGCCGTTCAACTCCCCTTCCGTGCGCTCGTTCCTCGTCGGCTCCGCCTTCACGGATTGCGATGGCGACGGCCTGAGCGACCTGCAGGACGTGCTGTCGGGCGTGCCAGACCACGACTCGAGCGGCATTCCCGACACCTGTGTCGCGCCGCCCGCAGCCGACTGCGATGGCGACGGAATCGCCGACAGCGCCGGCACCCTCTTCGTGCCCAGCATCGAGGCCTTCTCCGCGGGGTCAGGCTATTGGGGCTTCTCGACCCCGTCCGCCGCCAGCGAGCGGGCCTCGATGTGGATCGTCCCCCTGGAGGTGCCAGCCGGGACGGATGGCGTGCTCCGCGGCATCGAAGCGGACTGGGCGTCCGGCAGCGGCTCGATCGCCCAGCCGCAGCCCGTGTTCGTCGCCGTCTACGACGATCCGAACCAGGATGGCGATCCCTCCGACGTCGTCCTCCGGGGTGCGTACCGGGCGAGCGTGCCCATCGCTGGGGGGGCGGACCGGGTGTTCTTCGACCCCATCGACCTCGGACCGCCGGGGACGAAGTACTTCGCCGGTCTCGGCGTGCTGGCCCTCAAGAACATCCCGCAATCGCTCTCCCTTCGAGGAGCATCGAACTCGCCGCCACAACCGCCGCGCGCCTGGCTAACCTATGCGACGGGCCGCTTGGCTGCCGACTTCAACGTCGAACACCCAGCCCAGAACGCCACGTTCCAGTTGTTCACGTCGGCACCGACGATGGTTGGCGTGGGGCTCTTCCGGAATCCGATCGACCTGAACGGCGACGCGATTCCGGACAGCTGTCAATGCCCCGCCGATCTCGATGGCGACGGCATCGTCGGCCCCATCGACTTGGCGCTCGTGATCGGGGCTTGGGGGAGCGATGGCATCGGCGATATCACCGGGGACGGTGTCGTCTCAGCCGACGACCTCGGCAGCCTTCTCGGCGCATGGGGCCCGTGCTGAAGCGAGGCGCTGCCGGCAGTGGCTGCCGTTCTGCCCGATCGCGGCACCCGTGGCTCAGGCGTTCCGTTCCTTGGTCCGCTCCGCTTCAGCGTGCACCGCGGCCAGCATGATCGCGGAATGGGCGCAGGCGGCGCCGGCCCGCATCTCGGCGGCAACCCAGGTCGCCTCCATGAGTTCCTGCGGCGAGGCGCCGGCACGGAGCGCCGCCTTGGTGTGCCCCTCGATGCAATACGGGCATTGCGTGACGTGGGCCACGGCGACCGCGATGAGCTGCTTGGTCTTGGCAGCGATCGCTCCGTCGGCGAAGACGGCGCGGCTGAAGGCGACAAAGGCGACGTCCTGCTCGGGCGTCAGGGCCCGGCGTTCCTCGCGCAGCTCGCGGCTCGCGGGCGGGTAGATCGAGTCCGGCACGGATGTCCTTTCGGAGCCGCGAAGGCGAGCGGCCCGTACCCGGAGTGTAGGGCGTGGCGCGCCGCCCGCTACGATGGGTTCATGACGAACGCTCCTCACCACGACGACCGCGGGCGCGAATCGCCCGCCGCGCGGTTCGATGCGACCGCAACGAGCTTCGATCTCGCCGCGGAGCTAGCTTCGCTCCGGCACGAGCCGAGCCCCGCCCGCCACGGCCATCGGCAGAAGACGCTGCTCAAGGTGGCGGGGCGCACCATCGCCCTCTTCTCGCTCGACGAGGGAGCGTCGCTGCCCGAGCACGCCGCGAATGGCGCGGTGACCGTGCAACCGATCGAGGGCGAACTCGAAGTGACCGTCGACGGCGCCACGAGCGTCCTCACGCCGGGGCAGCTCCTCGCCATGGCCCCGAAGGTGCGCCACGCGGTCCGGGCCCGTGTCCCCGCCGCGTTCCTGCTGCAGGTCTCGGTCGCCAGCGGCTGACCGCGCCGGCCTATCGGGCTGCGGCTTCCTTCGGCGGCAGCGGCAGCGGCGGCGGCGCTTCGTCCGTCGGCTTGCCGGGACGATCGCGCAGGACGATCAGGGCCAAGCGGCCGTCGGTCCGCCATTCGTCGCCGCCGCCGTTGCGGCCTTCGGGTTTGGGTTGGAAGCCATCGATCCAACGGACCGTCTCGACCCAGCCGGCCTTCTCGCATCCGTCGAGGATGCGGTCGCGCTCGGCATCGACGTCGGGCCCGATGTGGTGGGTCACCTGCCCCGTCGTGTAGCTCAGGCCGACCCGCTCGTCGAAGGTCGCCGAGCCGAGCCACATGGGGCGTCCCTCGATCTCGCGATCGGCGCGCCAGAAGCGGACATGGTGCCGCTGCCGGGGGCTGTCGCCGACCGGCAGCTCGAAGGCAAGGTCCTGTTTGCGGCCGAAGAGGAAGAGGCTGCTGACCGGCGCGTCGGTGTCGGGTCGCCGGATCACCGAGTCGACGGCAATGCGCACGCTGCTCTCGAAGGTGATCGGATCGGCCGGATACCAGCCAGCGGCGGTCATGGCGAGGACGAGATCGTGCTCGCTTCCCACCAGGCAGAGGTTGACCGGATCGCCCGGGTGGCCGTCGCTCGTGGTGGTGAGGGTCGGTTCGCCGTCGGTTTCCGTCGTGGCGTCCGCCGCCTTGTCGTGGCGGTAGTAGGTCTTCCAGATCTCCGGGGCGAGGATGTAGGCCGCCACGCCCCACATGGCGAGGCCGATCAGGAGAACGCGAAAGCGACGCCACCGCGACCGCTTGGGGGTCGATGGCGGAATCTCGGAAGGACCGGCGGGGGTTGGTGCGGCGGGAGTTGGCATCGGCGCCGGCAGCGTACCGTGCGCGACCACCGAGCGGTGGGATCCGAGAACCCGTTGCGAGGCGCGAATCGCGACTCCAACGCGAAGGGACGTCTCGATGGGGCTTCCATGGAGGCCCTCCATGGCTCTAGCATGGCGGCACTCCGGGAGAAAGACCATGCGTTCTGTGCTCGCTTGTGCCGTCGTCCTCTCCGCCACCTCGACCCTCGTTGCCGACTACGTGTCCGTCGACCTCTCGGCGCAGGTCAATGCGAATATTCGGTCCTACACCGGCGGAAGCGGTTACCCGATCGGGGGCCAGACGCTCGCCTTCGGCGGCGTCCCGTTCGCCCTCGCGCTCCATGGAGGCGTCGCTGACACCTTGGGAGCGGTGCAGCTCCCGAACACCGGGCAGCTCACCACGCACAGCTTTGCGGTGAAGATCCAAGGCGCGACGCGCCTCTACACGCTCATCAACTCGGCGTGGGGCAGCTTCGGCGCGAACAACGGCTCGGTCGAGATCTTCGGCACGAACGGTGCCCACGCCAGCTTCAGTTTGGTCCAGGGGACGAACATCCGCGACCACTACCAAGGCAACTACCAGAACATCATCAACGACCCGACCGTGTTCGCCACGATGTACGCCACCGGGGCCCGGCTTGACCGCCAGGTCTTCGAGTTGCCGGCGTCCTTCGCCGGACAGACCGTGACCGAAGTCCGCTTCCAGGGCGTGGGCGCCAATCCGACGGGTGCCGCGTTCTTGGCCGGCGCGACCTTCGAGGCAAGCTCGCCGTGCCCCGCCGACCTGAACGACAGCGGGACGGTCGACGCCAACGACCTCGCCATCCTGCTCGGAGCGTGGGGCACCGGCGGTGGCGACGTGGACGGCGACGGGACGACCGGCGCTGCGGATCTTGCTGTCCTCCTTGGGGCGTGGGGCCCCTGCCCGTAAGCGGACGCAGGTGAGAACCCAACCAACTCGCAAGTCGCATCCGAGCCTCGGGGCCGCGCGATCGACATGCCTTGGCTCGAACGGCCCGTGTCACGACCCACCCGCTGACCGAGGGCTGGCCCGAGGACCCGCCCGTTGACCGGAGTCACGTCGGCCGTGAGCACCTCCGTTCGCGGCCGTTCACGGCCGTTCGCGGCCCTTCAAGGCCCAGTCCGACTGCCGTTGCCAACGAGGGCGCCCGTCGCCAGTCACGGGCGCGATCCACCGTCGCCGACAGCGAGGGTATGGCACGGCCGCGTATGAAATAGCACAGCCGCAATCGACAGCAGTCGACAGCCGTGGCCCAGCACGGGGGCCCGTGACATCGCACAGCCGCAATCGACAGCAGCCGACAGCCGTGACCCGGCACGGGAGCCCGTGACATCGCACAGCCGCAATCGACAGCAGTCGACAGCCGTGGCCCGGCACGGGAGCCCGTGACATCGCACAGCCGCAATCGACAGCAGTCGACAGCCGTGACCCGGCACGGGAGCCCGCGACATCGCACAGCCGCAATCGACAGCAGCCGACAGCCGTGACCCGGCACGGCCGCGTATGAAATAGCACAGCCGCAATCGACAGCAGTCGACAGCCGTGGCCCAGCACGGGGGCCCGTGACATCGCACAGCCGCTATCGACAGCAGTCGACAGCCGTGGCCCGGCACGGGAGCCCGTGATATCGCACAGCTGCCATCCACACCAACCGACAGCCACCTCTGTGGCATGGTTGGACGCTCCCTCCTCTCGAACCCGGCGGAGGCTCGATCGTGGGAGGAGGGCGTCAACCGGCCGGCCGCGCGATAGAGAGCGACGCCCCGGGAGCGAGCACGAACGACTCGACATGGCCGGCGTCGCGACCGTCGGGAGTCACCACGTGAAGGTGGATGTCGCTCGAACCCGGCGTGAAGATCCCGTGATGCTCGGTTGAGCGGAAGCCGATCAGGCGGACGTCGGTCGATTCGAGCTCGAAGTGCACCTTTGCAGCGTTGTGCGCCTCCATCGTCGCCAGGTCTCCCGGCTGGCGGTTCATGACGTGGAAGTCGAGATGTTCCACCCTGCCCTCGAGGCGGAAGGCAAAGGGACGCTGGGGATCGACGCCGACCGATGCCGCCAACTCGGGGAGGGCCGCCTCGAGGTCGGACAAGGTGCGGATCCCGGGCGGGATCGCGACCGGCGTCCATCGCTCGGCATAGGTCCACACGAGGAACGCCGCCCCGTGGTCGACGCTCACCGCGGTGCGGGCGGCGCCGCCCTCGACCGTGACGATCGTCGCCGTCCCGTCCCAGACCGTGATCTCTCCGCCCATCCCTTGGAGCGGCCCCACGGCATAGAGGTGGGGCGAGCGGGCCAACTCGGCGAGTTGCACCGCGGCCGGGGCATCGCCAGCCAAGATCGCCTTCCGCTGCTCGCCGGCCCAGGCCACCGTTCCGTTGGCGGCACTCGGGGCCGGGTGCGGGGTCGTCGTGCACCCGGAGCCGGTGGCTGCGGAAGCTACTGCCAGGAAGAGGGAACGGAGGTCGGGACGGAGCATCGACATGGGAGCGTCCTCCGGGATCGTGCCGGGGTGGTCGGAGCAGGGTACGGCCAGGTCGGTGCCGGCGACCCGGGCCGCCGGGCCCGGCAGCCCGGGAAATCCCTGATCCCGCCTCCGCGATTCCGGCGCGTAGCCACCCAACGTGTCCGTGTCACCGATTCCACCGCTTCGAGAGACGACCATGCATCGACGAATCGCCTCCCCCGCCTCGGTCCTCGCCGCCGGAGCCACGCTCCTCGGCCTCACCTCGGCCGCCTCGGCCAGCATCATCTTTGTCAACGCCGCCCAGGTCCTCCCGCCCATCCAGCAGAACGGGAACTCTTGGGCCACGGCGTACAAGAGCCTCCAGAGCGCGATCGCCGCGGCCGGCTCCGGCGACCAGATCTGGGTGGCCCAAGGGACCTACACGCCGACCACCGGCACCGATCGGAGCGCGACCTTCATCGTCCAGAACGGCGTCAAGGTCTTCGGTGGCTTCGTGGTCGGGGCGTCGTCCCTCGGCGACCGCGAGCCGCTCGTCAACAAGACCATCCTGAGCGGCAACATCGGGGCGGCCGGCAATGCCGACAACAGCTTCCATGTGGTCACCATCGGACCCGGGGCGACCACCCTCAGCGGGTTCTTCGTGACCGGCGGGAACGCCAACGGCGGCGGCAACACCAGCATCGGAGGCGGCATCGTCGTGACGGCGAGCGCCGATGCCCGGGTGAGCGAGTGCTTCGTCCATGGCAACACGGCCGCCCTCTCCGGCGGCGGCCTCGGCATGATCGGAGCGACGACCCTGCTCCAGATCGCGAACTCGGTCTTCACCGGCAACACGGCGGGGGCAGGGGCAAGCAACTCCAACGTCGGTGGGGCCATCGACTTCCAGGGTGGCGATGGCGAGCTCTTCCTCTGCACGATCGTCGGCAACAGCGGCGGCGGCGTCCGCTACCTCAACACGACCGGCAGCGCCACGGTCGCCTCCACGATCCTCCGCGACAACCTCGCGACAGGCACGATCCTCGACCAGCAGCTCCACATCTCGAGCGCCACCGTGGCCCCCACCGCCAACAACATCGAAGGCGGCCTCGGCCTCTTCACCGCCACCATCGATGCCGATCCGAAGTTCCTCGACGCCGACGGCGCGGACGGCATCCCGGGCAACGCCGACGACAACTACACCCTGCGCGGCGATTCGCCCTGCATCGAGAAGGGCAGCAGCAACCAGATGCCGGGCGACTTCGGCGACCTCGACGGCGACGGCATCTTCGCCGAGCAGCTCCCCCGCGACTTTGCCCTGAACGTCCGCCGCATCGACGACCCCATCTCCACCGCGACCGGCTTCGGGGCCGCTCCCTATGCCGACATCGGAGCGCTCGAGTACGTCCGTCCGCGGACCATCCTCGTCAACCACGCCGCGGTCGGAGCCAACAACGGCACGAGCTGGGCTAACGCCTATGCCAACCTGCAGGACGCGATCGCCGAGCTGAACGACGTCAAGTTCGGCGGGCCCGGCGAGATCTGGGTGGCCAAGGGGACCTACAAGCCGACGACCTCGACCGACCAGACCATCAGCTTCAAGCCGGGCCACGGCGTGAAGATGTTTGGCGGCTTCAACGGCGGCGAACTCTCCCGCACCGCCCGCAACCCGCGGCTCAACCAGACCATCCTCTCCGGCGACATCGGCGCCGCCGGGTCCCTCGGCAACTCGAACCACGTCCTCCGCTTCACCGGCACCTTCATCACTGAGGAGACCGTGGTGGACGGCTTCACCATCCGCGACGGCCTCACCGCGAACGGCTCGGTCAACGGCGGCGGCGTGTTCGCCGAGCTCGACGCCAGCCCGACCATCGCCAACTGCCTGATCACCGGGAACACCGGGACCGGGCTGGCGAACGCCGTGCAGCTGGTGGGAGGCGGATCGGGAACCCCGACCCTGATCAACTGCGTGATCGCCGGCAACAGCTCGACCTCCTCCGGCATGCCCGGGGTCCTGGTCTCCGCGGTCGGAGCCCGCATCGTCAACTGCGTCGTCGCCGGCAACTCCGGGGCGTCGCCCGTCGCCTCCGCATTCCAGGTCGTCAACGCCCCGATGGTCCTGAAGAACACCCTCCTCTTCGCCAACACCTCGTCCGGCGGGGCCACGCCCTCTGCCCAGATCACGACCGGCGGAGCGGCGATGACCTTCTCGCATTGCGCGATCCAAGGCTTCAACGCGGCTAACTTCCCCGGCGCCAATATCGCCAGCACCTTCGCGGTGGGAATCGACGGCGACGTCATCGACGGCAACGGGGCCGACAACATCTTCGGCACCCCTGACGACGACTACAGCACCGCCGCCTGCTCGAGCCTGATCGACGCCGGCGCCGTGGTCGGCACGCCCAGCGACGTCGCCGACGTGGACGAGGACGGCAACACCAGCGAGACCTGGCCGCTCGACTATCTCGGCGACGATCGCCTGGTCGACCTGCCCACGCCGAACATCATCGTCGGTAGCCAGGGCGCCGTCGACATCGGCGTCATGGAGCGGCAGACCTACCCGCTCGCCGACCCCGACTACAACAACGACGGCAAGGTCGACGCCGCCGACCTCGCACAGTTGCTCGGGGCCTGGGGCACCTTCGGGACATCCTTCGACCTCGACGGCGACTGCGGCGTCGGCGGGCAGGACCTCGCCATCCTCCTCGGCGCGTGGACTTGACCGGCGCGATCGGCGTTCCCCGGAGAGGAGGACGCC
>JBGAKK010000068.1:0-25740 GCA_044224425.1 Phycisphaerales bacterium | reverse complement strand
GCCATAGGTGGGGTGCAGCCACCAGTCGGAGTCGGGGTTGCCCGAGGTCGCCACCGCCGAGTACGAGCCGCTCGGGTTGTTCGGCGAGCCGGCCACGGCAGGGCCACGGAAGCGGACCGTGAGCGGCGCCATGGTGTAGTCGCAGGTCGAGCACGAGCCGATCGCCGGCTCGAACTGGCCGAACGCGTCGAAGAAGGCACGGTGCTCGGCCCCGAGCACGATGTACCAATGCTCCTCGGAGTCTGCGGGGTATTGGTGCTTGAAGGGACCCGAGACGATCTTCACGCCAGAGGAGCCCGGGTCGCCGGTCCAGCCCGAGCAGAATGCCGCGTCGGCCCCGTTGCAGCCGGTGATGCCGAGCGCCCAGGAGGCGAAGTCGGCGTAGTTGTCCTCGGGGTCGGAGAAGCCCCACACGCAGCCGCCCGCTCTGGTCTCGACCAGGTGCCACGTCGCTGCGGTGATCGACACCTCGCCGCCCGAGTCGAAGCGGCAGAAGGGCGAGGAGCAGGTTTCGTCGCAGTTGGCGCAGTCCATCTCGAACGAGGCGTCGCCCGACCACTCGATCGTGATGCTCGCCGGGCAGCTCGTCCCCGAGCCGGCGTTGCAGCAACACCCTCCGGCGGCGACGGCGGCGAGGCTCACGGCGCCTCCGGGCAGGCGACTTCCATCGGGTTGAGCATGTCGAAGGTGTAGATCTCCTCGCCATCATCGAGGATCCCCGTCGGCTCGACATGGACGGGGCCGGTGACCGGCTGCGGCGTGAGGATCGATCCATTCGCCAGGGTCAGGGCTTGGCCGTGCTGGTAGTCCGTCTGGTCCTCCGCGAGGTTGTAGACCTTCGTGAGCGACGTGCCGCTCGACCCGAAGCTCCCCGAGGCAAAGCTCGTCACAGGCTGGACCGTGTACCGCCACTGTGGCGTGTCGCCCGAGATCACAAGCGTGCTCGATGCGATCCGGTGCGACGGGCGGCGGACGAACGGAGCGGCGAGGGCGAGCGCGACCGCCGCCCACTTCTGGCCGCTCGACCCGCTCTCCCGCCAGACGATCCGGATAGGCCCGTTGCTCGCCGTCACCAAGCGATCCGTCTGCCCGGCGAGCTCGCTCGCCCGGTCGGTGGTCGCGTCCGTCACGTCCACCTTGCAAACGACAAGCCCGGCGATCGCCGCGTGGCCGACCCGCCCCGCCTTGATCGGCTCGACGGCGATCGCCACCCGCCCCTTCGTGCTCGCGTCGGGCACGTTGCCCGCGTAGGAGGAGCGGAAGCGGAACTCGGTCAGGTTGTCGCCCGGCCCGAACAGCGGGCTCCCGATCGCGAGCACCGCCCCTATCCCGATGTCGGATCCGGTGCTGTTCTTGACCCGCAGCGTGGCCTGCGGCAAGGCCTCGGGCGCCAGCGAGCCGCTGCGCCGTATCGACTCCACCGCCTTCGCGGAGTCGATGAACGTGTTCCAGTCCCCGGACGAGAGGCCGTTGAGCGGAGTGCCAGGGGCGATGCGCCGAAGGTGTGCCATGCTCAGGTCCCGATCCCGAGGGCGGAGAAGTTGGCGGTGGCGTAGACCTGCTGGACATAGACCGCGATGGGCCGACGGACCAGCATCTTCGCCGTCGTGTCCTCAACGTCCTCGTAGAGCACCCACAGGTACTCGTGCCCCTTCTTGTCGATGCCCGTGATGTCGCCGACCGTCCGCCCGGTCGTGTTCTCCGAGATCGAGAAGAGGAAGTCCACCCGCCAGTCGCTGTCGCTCCGCCTCGAGCCGCGGGCACCGAGGAACAGGACCTCGCCCGCGGCGAAGCCCTTGAAGCTCGCGTTGTTGACCTTGCCGGTGAGGGCCTTGAGGGTCTGGACGTAGGCGGTCGTGACGCTCGCGGCGGCGATGTAGTGCGTCTCCGAGTAGTTGAACTCGGGCACGACGACCTCGCAGCCGTCGACGCTCATGCTGTTCCCGTTGCGGGAGACGCCGATCGCCCCGTGGAAGAGCGGGATGTCGGGGAGGTTGCTGTAGGAGGCGACGGTACCCAGCGCCTGCTGGATCCGCTGGCGTCCGCCCGTGAGGTCGAAGGCGAACTCGGAGGAGCCCGTCTCGGGCGGGTCCTTGCTCTTGAGCGGGCCCGCCTTGTTGTAGGTGACGGTCGCCTCCCAAGCCCCGCCCCCCAGCTCCTCGATCGACCAGTTCTTCCGGATCAGAGCCCCGTACGTCGACGGAGCTTCCGCGAGGAGCGCGGTCTCGGCCGCGTCCTCGTCGGCGTAGCCGTTGCACAGGAAGAGCAGGTCCACCCCGCCGTTCTCGCCGCCGCGCTTCCGCCGGCGTGGCTTCTCGATGACCGTCGCCATCCGTCACCCCCTGCTCAGTCCCCGAACTCGGGCGAGCTGATGTCCTCGGTGTTGCGGCGGATCCCGGCAACGTCGTCGGCGATCCGCTTGGTCGTGTCCGCGATCCGCACGAACACCGTCGAGACGCCAAGGCCCTCGAGGCGCGAGGCGTTGAACGCCCCCAGCACCGATTGGGCGGTGTTCGCGGCGACCTGGGCGGGCCCCGCGACCTTCTTGCTCGCCGCCTCCTCCTTCTTGCGGGCGATGTCGTCCCGCTCCCGGCGGAGCTTGGCGGCTTCCTCGATGAGAGCCGAGAGCCGGGCCTCCGCCCCGTCCGCGGCGGAGTCGAAGATGGTGTTGATCACGGCCCCGCGCGCGGCGATGTCGGCGAGGTCCTTCTTGAGATCGGCCTCGGCCTTGGCCACGGTCGCCGCAGCCTCCGCCTTGACCTTCCCGACAGCCGCATCGGTGGCCCCCCGGCTGATGGCGATCGCAAGCTGGGCCTCCGCCGAGTCCTTGCCGAGCGCGAGGGCGATCCCCCACTCCGCGATCGACTGCTTGACCTGCAGGTTCCCGGCGGAGATGGACGCGGTGAAGACGGCCCACGACTCGGTCAGCTTCGTCGTCACCGACACCCACGCCTCCGCGATCGCCGAAGCCATCCCGACGAAGAGCCCGACGACCTGCGCCCGCCCGCGAAGGAAGATGGCCTCGAGCCCGGCCCACAGCACTTGGGCGGCGAGGGTCAGGTTGCTCGCGAGCATGGCGTCGCGGATGCCGGCGAGGGTCGATCCGGCGATCGAGGCGAGCTCGCCGAAGCGATCCACCACCCACCCGACGGCGGACCCGACCGCGTCCCGGAGCGTCGAGGAGAGGGCGAACGCCGAGGCGGACAGTCCGACCAGCCCGAGCGTGACGAGCCCGATCGGGGTGATGGCCCAGGCGAAGACGGCCGCCAGCGCCGTGCCGACGGCGGAGACGACCGTCCCGACGACGCCGATCGCGGTCGCGACCCCGCCCAAGGCGAAGCCGACGACGGCGATGGTCGCCCCGACGCTGACGAGCACCGTGCCGAAGGCGAAGATCCCGGCGGCCACCGCAGCGACGGTGGCGAGGATCTGCCGGTTCTCCCGGGCGAAGAAGATCAGGGCAGCCACGGCCCGCTGGGTCCGCTCCGCGACGACCGTGAGGGCGGGGGCGATCGACGCTCCGAGCTCGTTGAACAGATAGCGGGCTTGCACCTTCAAGGTGTCGAAGGCGTCCCCGAGCGCGTCCGCCGCCTTCGCGTCGGATCCGCTCATGGAGACGCCGAGGGCGGCAGCCTCGGCCCGCATCGCCCGGAGCCCGGCGGAGCCCCGCGTGAGGATCGGGATGAGCTCCGCCCCGCCGCGGCCGAAGATCTCCATGGCGACGGCGGATCGCTTGGAGGGGTCCTCGATGGTGGCGATCCCGTCCGCGATCCGCTCGAACTGCTGGTCGGGCGAGAGCCCTTCGAGCTCCGCGACGCTCACCCCGATCGACTTGAGGGCGTCCGTCGCGGCAGCCGACCCTTCGCGGGCGTCGGTGACGGTCCGGGCCATCTTGCGGAAGCCCTTCTCAAGCGACTCCGTGGACGAGCCAGCAAGCTGGGCGGCAAGCCCGAGCTCGGAGATCGCCTCCGCGCTCACGCCCGTACGCTCGGAGATGTCGTTGATCTGCGACCCGAGGGCGACGAACGACGCGACGCTAGCGGCGAACGGCGCGAGCATCCCCGCCCCGAACGCTTGGAAACCAGCGCCGACCAACGCCACCGAGCGGCCGAACGAGACGAGCTTCGCCCTGGCCGCCTGCAGCCCCTGCTGGATCTTGTCGTCGATCCCGAGCTCGACGTACGCCCGGCCAGACCGGACGCCCTCTGCACTCGCTGCCATCATCCACCCCCTAGCGTCCCTCGCCACTGCTCCGGGATCGAGGCCTTCACGTCGTCAAGGGCCCGCTTCATGTACGGGCGGGCGGCCACCCGCTTCGGAGCGAAACGGATGTTCCCGGCCGAGTCCCGCCGCGGCCATCCTGCGGAGTTGCGGACCGGCAGCGGGACCGTCCCGCCGAACTCCATCACGTTGGGGGCGCCCGTCGGCCTGCTGAACAGCGTGGGGCCGACGACGACCGTGTTCCGGGCGGTGTCGGCGGCGAACACGATCAGGTCGCGGATTGCCCCCGTCCGCTTGCGGGGAGGCTCGCCGGGCGGGGCCCCGACAAGGAACGAGATCTGCCGGGTCTGCCCGGCCCTCGTGGTGAACTGCCGCGTCTGGAGCTTCGCGGCCTTGTTCGTGAGGCGACGCGCCCGGCGTCGGATGATCGACCCCGCCCGGCTGTAGGCCTTCTTCGTCGCAGCGTCCATCTGCCGCTCAAGGCGGGTGAAGAAGTTGGCCTGCGCCTCCCTCAGCGTCATGTGGATCATTGGAGGACGGTCTTCGCCTTGGCCTTCGCGATCGCGTACTCCTGCATCGCCTCGGGGTCGCTCGCCATGACCTTCTTCGCCGCGGCCCGGATGCTCGGATCCTTCGCGATGTTGTCGATCCCGAAGGCCTCCGTCACGGCGATGGCGCGGCTGGCGGCGTCCGCCTTCCGCTGGACCTGAGCCACCTTCCGGCGCGCGGCGATCGTCGCGGCTCCGCCCCCGAGACCGAGCCCGAGGATCGTCGCGAGACTGCTCCCGATCGTGTCGGCGAGGGCTCCGGCTCCCGGCACGAGGTTGCCCACGGTCGCCCCGACCTGCTTGACGGTGGCACCCGCGTTCTGGATCGCATCCGCCGTGCGTTGGTCCACCGTCGCGAGGAAGTCAATCCGCTCGGCGAGGTCGGCCTGGGCCTTCGCGAGCGTCGCGGCGGCGCGGGCACGCGACTCCTCGCTCGCCTTGAGGGCGGCTTGGGCCGCGGTCTGCTTGCCCTCGAGCACCGAGATCGTCTCGTCGTAGGCCTTGATCGAGGCAACCAGGACGGGCCGCTCCGCCTCCGTGGCCGAGGCCAGCCGGGCGGCGGCCTCCGCCTGGGCCTTGCGGAGCCCTTCCCGCTCCGCGTCGATCGCGGCCAGCTTGTCGGCGAGCTCGGCGCTGGCCTTCTCCGACTCGGCCACCGCCGCGTTCGCCTCCGCGATCGACTCCTCCGCCTTGTCCGCCGCGTCGATCTCCGTCTGGACCTGCGAGGAGGTCGGTGCCCCGACCATTTTCGCGACCCCGTCGCGGAAGCCCTCGCATCCGCCGACGAAGAACGCCACCGCGCCGAGCGCGGCCACCATCACGAACGCGAGGATAGTGCTGCGTGCATCCATGCCCGTCTTCATTGTCCGCTGTCCTTCCTAGATTCGATCGAGCCGACCCGTCGCTCGATGTCCGCGAAGCGGATCGCTGCGTCCCGGTTGGAGTCCTTCCATGACTCGATCTGGTTGGTGAGCTTGTCGTTGAGCTGGGCGAACTCGGCCGCGAGCCTCGCGGTGGTCGTCGCCGTCGCCCTTACTTCCCCGTAGATCAGCCCCGCAGTCACCCCCCAAGAGGCGACGAGGAGCAGGGCTCCGATGACCTGAGCCATCGAGAGCCGGAGCTTGCCGAAGTCGGTTCCCTTCTCAGTCATTCGGACACTCCATCTGTGGCCGGATCGCCGGTCAGGTCATCACAGCCTGGGCTCGCTCGGCAGTGAGCAAGCCCTTCGCCACCGCGAACGCAAGACCCTCCTCCGTGCGAGAGTCGTCGGAGCGGATCTCCCCTGCCGCCAGCATGGTCATTTGCCAGACGGCGACGCTTGGATCGGACACCGACGCCTGAGCGATCGCCACCTTCTCCGCGATGGTGAGTCGTGAGATGAACTGGAGCGGCGTGAGGACCACCACCCGAGGGGCGAAGGTGCCGTCGGGGCTCGCGATCCAGCCCGGTTCGACCGCTTGGCCAGGGCGGACCTTGGCCCAGCGTCCATCGGGAACGCTTCCGTCGTCGGGCAGCTCCACGATCGAGGTAACGGTGTCGTCGTCGGCGAGGATGGCGAAGGTGCGGTTCATCGGTTCGTGGCCACGAGTACGCCTTGGTAGTCAACGTCGAACTGGCGGGCCGTCGTCGTGCCCGCCGTCCTGATGATCTGGCAGTAGTGCGAAGTCACCCGCGAGGAGCCCGTCGGGATGTTCGTCGTGATCGTCGCGACAAGGCTGTTGTCGATGTAGAACGCGACCGAGGTCCCGGATGCGTTGACCTCGATCCGCACGTCGTACCACGTCCCCGCGGCGACGGTGATCCCCGTGTCGGCCGTGGTGGCGGCGCTGTTGGAGATGCAGACCGCTTCCCACTTGCCGCTGTTGTTGTCGTGCTTGTAGCGGAGGTAGCAGCCGTCCACGGGCGACGCCCCTGTGGGCGTGTCGAACAAGCCGACCACGTTCCAAAAGGTGTCGGTCGCGTCCGACAGGGTGACGGTCTTCACGCCCGCGTAGAACGTGTGGGCGTAGCTGCCAAGCTGGATGCGATCGGCTGATCCACCGCCGACGTACGCGTAGGAGCCCGCCGCGGTGCCCATCGTGAGACGGCAGAATCCGATCCGCCCGTTGGCTGCGATTCCGGTGGTGTTGAAGGCGATGGAGGAGCCGGTGCCGCTCGAGGCCGTGGCGAACGGGCCCGCGGCGCCCGAGAAGTCCGACCAGTCCCATGCGACGACCAGCGGATCCGGCAAGTCGCCCGTGTTGCTCCCGGCGAGCGTCGCGTCCCCGTTGAGCGTGAGGATCCGGGTCGCGTCCCCCGTCGCGAACACAAGGGACCGCGCGGCGCTCAGGTTGGACCCGCACCGCAGCGAGAGGTAGTGGCTCCCGTCCGTGTCCTTGGTGTTGAGCCCCGCGTCGTTGAAGTAGCCGACGCCGAAGACGTTGGTGCCCTGCGACATCGCGAGCAGGTGGCTGGTCCCGCTGAGGCTGAACTTGAGGTCGCAGTTGTTGACCGCTGCGGCGAGCCCGAGCGTGACAAGGAAGCCTTCGTCCGCGTCGTCGTAGATCCGGAGCCCGCTCTTGTCGAAGGTCACGGTCCCGGTGAAGGTCGGGCCGTTCTGCCGGACCACGCCGTTGCCCCCCGTGGGCGCGGCTCCGCCCAGCGTGGTGAGAGCGGCGTTGCTGTCCGCATCATCGAGGAGCGAGCGGGCGAATGCGGTGCAGTCGATCGCCTCCGGATCGCCCGTGCCGGCGGACGCGCGGCCGATGAGCTTGTCCGTCGCGAGGTCCGCCATCTTGGCGAACGTGACCCTGTTGTTGGCGAGGGTGAGGGTGATGGCGCCCGTGCCCGAGCCCGTCGCGTCACCGGTCAGGCTGATCGTCTGGTCCCCGCTGTTCGTGCCCGACACGGTCGCCGTCGAGCTCACCGTGAGGTTGCCGCCCAGCATGATCGTCCGGTCCGCGTCGCCCGGCGAGAGGGTGAGCGTCCGCCCGGCGGTGAGGTTCGATCCGCAGTTGACCGCGAGGTTGTGGGTGTTGTCGGTGTCCCGGAGCAGGAGCCCGCTCTGCTGGATTTGGACCGTGCCGGGGAGGATCAGCGTCGGGGAGAGCGAGAGCTCGGGGTTGGCGCCGCCGTTGGCCACGACGATCTGGTTGGCGGTCCCGATCGTCACCTGGTCGCCGTTGTTGGTCCCTCCCACCGACGCCCCTCCGGTGAACACCGCGAGGTTGCCGTCGAGCGTGATGGTCCGGTTGGCGTCGCCGATGTCGAGCATCAGCACCCGATGGGCGGTCAGGTCCTCGACGGGCCGGATGTTGAGCAGGTGGTCCCCTGCCGAGTCGTAGACGCTGAGCCCGGCGTTGGTGAACTTGCTCGGCCCGAACTCGTTGACGCCCTCCCGCATCGAGAGGATGGACCCGACCCCGCTCAGGGCGAGCTTGAAGCTCGACGTGTTGTCGAGCGAGGCGAAGCCGATCGTGGCGAAGAAGTTGTTGGAATCGTCGGGCAGGCGGATCCCGGACGCATCGAAGTTGGCGGTCCCGGTGAACGTCGGCGACGCCTTCGGGGCCTTCTCCGAGTCGAGCTCTTGGATCGCTGCCTGCACGTCGGTCGCGGCAATCCCGCCCGCGGGAGCGAACGTGGTGGTCGCGGCGGTGCCGCCGCCGCCGCCGCCCGAAGCGGCGATCGTCACGTCCACCCGGTCGCTAGCGGGAACGTCCACGAAGCTCAGGGCGACGTTGAGGCCTTGGATGAGATTCAGCTTGCGTCGCCGCCCGACGAGCGTGCCACCGGCGAGCACCGTGGTCGCGGCAACGTCCCGTGGCTCGCCGTCGGTGCAGCGGACGAACGCCGTTCCGTCCGCCGCGTTGGTCAGGACCTCGCCTTCGGAGGGCGCGACGGGGCCGCTGCCCCGATCGACCAGCGTCGAGGAGGTGGGCACGGCGCCCGGAGTCACGGAATAGGCAGGGACGATCTTCCCCCCGAGGGGCACGGCTTACCTCCAGATCCGCTCGAGGGCGACGACGGCACGCTCCACGAACGTGCAGGCCCGGTCGCTCAGGTAGTGCTTCCTCGCCTTCCGGATATGCGGCAGGTGGATGTCGGCCGTCCAGTCCAGCCACGGGGCCAGGGGCGAGGTCTGGTCGAGTACGCAGGGCGCTGGAAGTCGGCTTCCGCCCGCGACGGTCCACCAAGCCCCGGCGCTGCCGCTGTTGTGCCAATCGTCGCCAAGCGAGTGCTGGTCGAAGTAGGTGGCGTGATACACGCCCCACGAGGCGAAGCCCGCGGGCGGCGACCCGAGCACGCCGTACCGCTCGGGCTCCGTCGAAAGCAGGCTCGAGGTCGTCCGCGCGGGCCGCTGGAAGAAGGCCACCTCGTCGCCCCAGCGGGATTGGGCGACCAGCGGGCTCGAGGCCTTCATGCTCTCGACGAGGTGGCTGTAGTAGTACCCCACGTCGTTCCACCACCACACTCCGGCAGGGGCGCAGCACAGGGGCGCGTCTTGGTCGCCCGGCGTGAAGAGAGCCAGGATCTCGTCCTCGATCGTCCGGTCGATGTCCTTCTGGTCGGGTCCTGCCCAATGGAACCACATCGGGGCACCGTCGAGGGCCGCGTAGCCGAACGGGCCGAAGACGACGGGCTCGATCCGCTTCGGGACCTCCGAGGCGGCAAGCTGACCCAGACGCCAGCACTCGCGGTGGGCCTTGCGATGCTCGCCCATCAGGCGGCGGGAGGTGTCGCGGACCCACAGCCGCGTCTGCGTAGGATCGAAGTCCGTCGCCTGGGCGACGCCGTTCGCGTCGTAGCGGATCGCGGAGGTCTGCCATTCAGCCATGGCGCCCGAGGAAATGGCCCGGTCCCCGTTCGGGACCATGCAGTAGATCCCCGGAGCGTCCGCGTCGGCGTGCGATTGGGCCTTCGCTTGGTCGCGGATGGCACCGCCCGCGACGAGCGCGGCGAACCGCTGCTCCATCGTCGGGTAGAAGGTGGCGTCCGTCGAGACGCGGTGCTTGCCGCTCGGGAACGCGGTCGCCCGCCGCGCCGCGTACGGGAGCCCCGTCGAGTCGGAGAACGACAGCGACCCCGAGTAGTGGACGTGCTTCGGGCAACCGCTCGCCCGGGCGAGGTCGGACAGGTCCTGCAAGACCCTGATCGCGAGGGCCTTGTAGCTCGCGAGGTTGGTGAGGGCGATCCCGGTCCTCGCCGACTCCTCGGCCAGCGTCGCGGCGTGCTCGGCCTGCCACGCGGGATCGACCCCCTCGGAGTCAAGCTGTTGCAGGATCTCAAGCCACGGATACTCCGCGTTGAGCATCCACGGCATCGCCCGCTGCTCGGGCGTCATGGCCGCGATGGCGCTCTGGACCGCCCCGTAGGTGTTGGACGCATGTCCGCCAGCCGCGTTGGCGGCGACGTAGAAGTACTCGGTCGCGACGGCTCGGATACGGGCCGCGTAGGAGGCGAACTCGGGCTCGCTCGGCGAGAAGCCGAGGGCTAGCTTGTGGAGATCGACGTAGAAGGGCAGCCGGCGCAGCCCGAAGGCGGTGCGTGCGGCAGTTCGTGCGGAGGATGCGTTGCTCGCGAGGCTCACCAAGTACCCCCTTCGATCCCCTCGGAGTAGCCCGCGAGGATGGTCCCGATCTCTGCGATGTCGTCGGACGCGGACCCGATCTCGGCGTTGAGGGTGTTGAGGGCTTCCGTCGCGTTGGCGCCCGTCACGTCGGAGTTGTTCTCCACCCCGTCGGTGTCCGACGCGCCACCCCCACCGCCGGTGCCCGCCGGTCCCTGCGGCCCGGCCGAGACGACCTCGACGACCTCGACCCCTGTGACGACTTCCTCGACGGTGGCGGGGTCAGCCATGCGTCACCCCCGGCGAGATCCGGCAGGTGCCTTCCGCGAAGCGGTAGACCTTCCCGCCCGGCGAGGTCAGCTTGAGGTCGTAGACAGCCTTCTTCGGCGCGGGCAGCCCGGCCGTGGTCGCGGCTGGGATCTCGATCTCGATGTCGCCGGTCGAGGAGAGGGCGATCCCACCGCCCGGGTTCGTGGTGAGGCTCGCGAGCGTCGTGGCCGACGCGAACTCCTCGCGGACCTGCATCGCGGCCGTCCAGCCGGTGAGGTCGTAGTAGGAGCCCGAAGCGTCCTTCCATCGCAGGTGCCACGAAAACGTGGCCCCCTGGTCGATCGTGATGTCACGCTTCGCGAGAAGTGCCATTCGGAGCCCCCAAGAAGATCCGCAAGTCCTCGATGCTGCCCGGGATCGGCTGCTGCTGGCCCGACTCCATCGGGTGCAGGTCGCGAGGGCTCGGCCCCTTCCCGTCCTTGCACCAAGGCGAAATCAGGTGCGAGACGACGAATGCAGCCCTCCACCACTCCGCCCGCTCCCTCGCGTCCGCCATCCAGACGAGCTCGCGGAGCGTGAACGGGGCGGGGTCGATCCCGACTACCCCGGCGCAGCGGTAGGCGAGGAGCCGCCACTCGTGGCCCTCGTCATGGCCGCCTCGATCTCCTCCTCGCTCGGGAGGATGATCGAGTCCGCCTTCCGGTCGCTCACCCGCTTGGCCGTCGCTAGCACCCTCCGAAGCATCTCGCGCTCCTTCGGGTGCGGGGAAAAATCCACCATGGCTCCGAGCAGGGCGTCCGTCGCCTGCGGCAGGGCGTCGCCGTACATGCGCTCGCCGAACTCCTCCGGAGTGATCCCGGCCTCGACGGCCTGCGGGCGGCAGACCGCGTAGAGCACCGCGACGAGCCGCACGGGATCCTCCGCGAGCTCCTTCACCAGCGGCTTGTCCTTGGCGAAGAAGCGGAGCAGGTCCTCGCCAGCGTGCTCGCGGGCACGCTGGACGGCTGCGATCGTGACGAGCAGCGACCATTCCTTGCCGGTCGCGTCCTTGAACTTGTGCAAGCTGCCCTCCGGGGTTGGGGGTGCGGTTCAGCCTTCTGCGATCAACTCGCCGTGAACCATGCAGGGGCGCGGGTCGAGGGCGTCGGCTTGAGCGTGACGCTCACCTTGACCCCTTCCTTGAGCGGCTGGTTGATCTCGAACTTGGAGACGGTCACGTCGCAGTCGAGGCCCTGCTTGCCGGTGGTCGCCTTGGGCCCGTCCATGACGAGGAGCGCGATCGTGGTGTCGTTGAGGTAGGCGTCGCGGAGCGTGGCGAAGTTGGTGTCGGCGGGCTTGTACAGGATGTCGAAGGTGATCTCCGCCTTCTTGGTCGTGTTGACGACCTCCTCCCACCCGCCCGACTCGCGGCTCGAGGCGTCGGCCTCGTCCTTGTCGAGCCCGAGGCGAACGTCGACGACGTTGGGCACCAGCGTGGCCGCCTGCGTGCCGGCGGTGCCGATGTAGAGCTTGCAGTCCTTCCCGAGAACGACAGTGGCCACGGGGCCCCCCTTGCGTTATGCGATGGTGCGGTAGGTGAGAACAGCGGTGCTCCCGAAGAGCCCGCGGCCCGAGACGGCCTCGGAGTCGAGCAGGTTCTCGACCTCGATCCCGACGAGCCTTGCGTCTGCGATGACTTCGTTGCCGCGCACGATCTCCTGCACGGTCTCCTGCAACTCGACCAGCGCGTCGATGGCGACCCGGCTCGGCACGCCGGAGACGGGCGCGTAGACCGCGAGGACGATCCGCCAGTCGGTCTGCCAGTCCCCTCTGGCGGCAGGCTCGGTGTCGCGGGCGACGGGCACGACGAGCACGAGCGGCTTGTCGACGACCTCGCGGGCGAGCGGACCCGTCCAGCGCCGCTCGACGGTGAACGGCTGGCCGAGGTCGGCCGCGCCGATGGCGGCGACGAGCCCATCCGCGATGTCGATGGCCTTGACGGTGCTCAACCTTCGTCCTCCACCCCGAGGTAGACCGTGTGGATGCGGTAGAGCGTGCGGGAGGGGTCCGACCACTCCCATGGCGCGGTGCCGAGGGCGGCTCCCCGAACCTCATGGACGACGGTCGCCCGGCCCTGGCCACGCTCCGTGATGCGGTCCCCCTCCTGCGGCGCGACCTGCTTGCCGGAGAGACGGAGGTCGCTCGCCCGGATCAGGTAGTCGCGGGATTCCCAGCGGTGCACGACCCCGTTCCCGTCTTGGATCTCCTTGCTGGTCCTGCCGACCACGGCCGAGATCGGAGCGGAATCGTCCCCGCGCGAGTAGACGATCTCCGTCGCAGCGTGGGCGAGGAGCTGCGAGGCGAGGAACGCCGAGCCTTGTGCGAGGAGGTTGGCCATGCGTCGGGGGGATCAGGGGAGGCCCGCCGCAGCGGGCCCTCCCCTCGCATCCCCCAACCCCGAGGAGCGATCAGATGCCGGTGAACGGAAGGCGGACCTTGATGGTGGTCGCGCCGTTCCCCTTCGTCTCGACGGCGTTGCCGAGCAGGACCGCGCCGGTCGCCACCTCGGTGACGTTGAGGTTCGTGGTGTGCCAGTAGACCTTCTCGCCGATGTCGATGACATCCGCGCTGGCCTTGACGAACTCGAAGACGCCCGAGACGGCGACGGCGCCCTGCTTGCCCGACTTGATGTCGGACAGGGCGACGCCCACGATCTTGCTGTTGGTGCCCGAGATGACGACCACATCGCCCGCGGCAACGTCCGCGCCCGGCGTGTAGTCGATGGTGTCTCCCTTGGAGACGTAGGTGGCCTTTGCCATGGGTCTTCCCCTTGTGCTTGTCGGTGGAGGGGCGGCGGGTCACTCGCCCGCCGCCCCCGTTCGTTCCTGTCGCTCGCCCGCCAGACGGCCGGGATCAGGCCCCTGCGGACTTGACGATGCCGCGGTAGTCCTTCTGCGCCACGCCGAAGTCGAAGTAGCCCCGCATCTGGATGCCGAGCATGTTGAAGTCGGCCTCGGCCGTCTCGATCGTGGGCGTCTCCACGCCGTTCAGGAAGGCGACCTCCATCGCGGCGATGTCGTCCGGGTTCGCGACGAGGTACCAAGCGGTGTCGCTGCCGAGCGGGGCGCCAGCGCCGCCGATGTAGGCGGAGGTCTCCGGCGGGTAGCGGCCCTTGAACACGTTGGTCGTGCCCGCCTTCGTGCTCGCCGTGGTGTCGCGGATCTCGGTCGAGGCGAAGATCTCCGCCGCCTTGACGGAGAGCGCGGGCGGGACCAGCATCAGCGCCGGGCGGGCACCGATGAAGAAGCCGTCCGCGTCCTTCTGCTCAAGGAAGGCCTTCTCGGCGGTCGCGAGCGACGTGAGCGAGAGGGCCGTGGTGCCGCCCGTGAGCTCGTTGCTGGCCGGGAGCCAGGCGGAGTTGTCGTTGAAGGTCGTCCAGAAGATGTCGTTGAGGGCGAGGCCCGCCCCGCGGCCGAGGCGCTTCGCCTGCCCGGTGAGGGCTCCGAGGTCGTCGTTGATGAGGTCCTGCCGGGTGATGGCGAACAGCTTGCCGAAGCTGTCGGCGGAGATCGTGTAGCTCTCCTGCCCGGCCTTGCCGTGGCGGAGCTCGCCGGCGGGCGACACCTTCTCGAACTTCATCGAGCCCGTCAGCCGGTAGGCGGTGACGGTCTTGAAGTCCTTGACGGGCACCACGTTGGCGATCTTGCGCCACACCTGCTCGACGGCCTCGAAGGAGCGGAGGAGCACCTTGTTGCCGACGTTGCTCAGGATGCCCGAGATCTCCATGGTGGAGAACGCGGCGCGGAGCATGTTGCCCTCGTCGCCACGGACGCTGCGACGGTCGTATCCGTTCGCCCGGGCGCATTCGAGGATGATCTCGGTGAGGCCGATGCCGTGGCGGTACTGCTTGGCGGCGAGGTCCACGGCCTGCGGAGACAACCCCTCCTTGAGCGGGTCGATCTTCGCGGACAGCATGGCGGCGGCGAGGATCGTGTCGGGCTTCACGGCGTTGTCGGCGACGTGGACCGCGGGGGCGCCCGCCGAAGGGCGGCTCGCCCGGAGCACGGCGAGCTCCGCCCGCTCGGGGGTCCACTTCTCCCGGATCGCCTGGGCGGCGATCTCGGGATGGTCCTTGCACGTCGCTTGGATCGCGGCGACACGCTGGTAGTTGGCGGCGATCTCCGCGTTCATGGCGTCCACGGCGTTGGGCGCCGGGGCGCCCTGGGCCTCCGCGGTGCCGGTCTGGCCATCGGCCCCGGTCTTCGGTTCCATCTGTAGATCCCCCTTGCTGGCACTGGCGGCGACTCGCGAGGTGGTCTGGTCGTCGGCACCAAGCACGACGAAGGAGACTTCCCGCAGGCGCGAGGCCCGCACGACGTTGAGCGGCCCGGCAACGGTCTTCCCGTTGACGTTGGCCGACGATCCCGCCTCGACACGCTCGACACGGGAGACGCTGAACCCGACGCTGGCCTGCCACGGGAAGCCGTTCTTGGCCAGCGCGACGATCCGATCGCGCATCTCGCCCACCCCGGAAATGACGCCCTCCACTTGGAGCGACCCGTTGGCGACGATCTTGCTGGTGGTGTGCCCGACCGCGTACTCCGCGTAGGGCATGTGGTCCGCGAGGATGGGCAGCGACGCCACGCCGAGATCGAGCCCCGCGAGGTCGATGACGACCGGATCGCGGAAGCCCGCCAGTCGCATCGGGCCGCCCGAGTAGGCGAGCATCGAGAACTTCGGGGCCTTCGGGGTCGCGTCGCCCCCCTCCGGCGACGCGGCCGCTGCCTCGAGCCCGCCGAACGAGACGGCGGCGGTCAGGCTCAGCTGGTCCTGCGGACGATCCTGCGGCGACGGGCGACGCAGCTCTCGCTTGGTGGTCATTGGTCTTCCTCGCCGCCGACGGCGGCCTTGTCCTTGGGGTCAGGCTTCGAGGGCGTCGAGGGCGTTGAGGGCGTCGCGGGCTTGGGCTCGATCCCGAGCCGCTTCCGCTCCTTCGCCTCGGCCGCCTGCTGCTCCAGCACGTCGCGCCAGTCGAGCCCGGCCGCGGCGCACTCGATCTGCAGGGTCGTCGTCCCGTTCTGGAGGCGCGTCGCCTGGGCCTGCGCCTCCTTCGACGGATCGACGTGCTCGCGCGAGGGCCAGATCCACGAGTGCGGCGGAAGCGCCGCGCCCTTGGTCCGGAGCTCCTGCGGAAGCCCACCCTCGATCAGCACCGCCTCGCGGAAGAACTCGGCGAGGATCCGGGCGAGCACCACGTCCTCGATGTGCGTGCGGAGCACTTGGATCGAGAGGTCGTAGGTCTGGTGGTCGAGCCGCCCGCTGGCGTAGTTGTAGGAGGCGCTGTTGCCCGCCGCGATGTTGAACGGCATCGAGATCGAGCGGGCCATCTCGTTCAGGATCTCCCGCTTGAACATCTCGTAGGTCGCCGTCGGCTGCGACGGGTTGACCTGCGAGAGCTTGTAGCCGGGCGGAAGGACCGTGACGGAGCCGCGCTCGAGGTCGAAGGTGTCCAGCGACTCGGGGTCGTCCCCGTCCTCCGTGGGCGGGGCGTCCGTCTGGATCGCCATCGCCACGCTCGCCGCCGTCTCCGCAGCCGTCAGTGCGGCGAGCGTGAAGCGGCGAAGCTGGGCGAAGAGAGGGAGCGCGGGGGTCAGCCACGGGATGCCCCGGACCTGCCCCGGCCGCTCGGCGCGGAAGTAGTGGATGACCTGGGTCGCAGGCACCACGTCCGCCTGCAAGGCCTGCATGTCGCCCGAGCCGGGATGGGCCCTGAGGATCGTGTACGACTTCGGGTTGCCGAACGAGTCGAATTCGATCCCGTCGCTGGCGGTGAGCTTGATGAAGAGCCCCGGCAGCGCGACCTGGTCCGCCTCGATGAGCCGGAGGTCGAGCTGCACCCGCGAGGGCATGAGGTCGTTCCGGATGAAGCGGGCGAACACCTCGCCGCTCTCGATCGCGGAGCGGACGGCCAGGCGGAGCTTGTCCGCGAACGCCGCCGCCCGTGCCCACTCGTTCCACAGGGCCTCGATCTGCTTGGCCGCCTCGGGGCTGTCGCCCGCGAACTGGAGCCGCGGACCCGTGCCCACGATGTCGTGGGCCAGCGTGTCGACGATCCCCTTGGCGTAGCTGTTGTTCGCGACCTCGTACCGCGAGCGCATCCGGAGCTTCCTCCGGACCTCGGGCGAGAGCGCGGCGGGCGACGATGCGGCGAGGCGACGGGGCCGCGTCCATGCGGCCCGTCGCCCTCGATCCACCGAAGATCCTGGCGAGGATCCCCAAGTCAGGCCCCCCCGAACTCGACCTTGGCCTTGCGGATCCCGAAGCCCTTCTTCCTCACGGCGTTGCGGGCGGCGAGGTATCGCTCCGCCTCGATCGTCTCGCTGATCGGACGCATCTCCACGGAGCCCGCGTCGCCGCTCGCCTTCGCGGGCGCCGTCGCGTTCTGCTTGATCGTCTCGCTCAGGTCAGTCTCGGGCACGCTGCGACTCCGGAACTTCGCGGCGCTCACGGCGCCGCATCCGCATCCACCACGCCTTCACCGCACGGGCCGGGTCGCGGCCCTCGAGGAACGCGAGCCACGCCTCTTGGAGGGCATCGGGTTTCGAGCGCTCCGGCAGGAGCCGGAGCTCGACGCGTAGCGCGTCGGCCCGGCCACGATCGGCGACGGGCGGAAGGTCATTCATCCCGTACCCACGCGAGGACCGGCGCGAACTTCCGACTTTCGCCGCTCCCGGCGAAGATTCCGCATGTCGTTACATATGCGTAACGCGGTCACCTCGCCTCGCTCAGACGCGTCTCCGTCGTCGTGACCTGATGGCCGCAGTGGCGGCACTCGCGCCGCCGCCGGATGCTCCTGTCCCCGCGCGGGCGGGTCCAGAGGACGAGCATGTGCCGGCAGTGGCACCGAGGGCAGCGGATGCCGACCTCGTCGTCCCTCGGCTCGTCTCGGGTCGATCCTGTGGCGTTGGCGCTCAAGCCGCACCCCGCTTCTTCGCCTGGAGCTCCGAGAGCCTCACCTTCCGCTTCGCAGCCGGCACCGCGTTCGATGGCCCGGCGACGGCGACGCCGACGATGCTCGCCGCGACGGACGCGCCGACGATGCAATCGAGGAGGTGGTTGTCGAGCCCCGGCCGCTTGATCTTCCACTCGTCCACCTTGCGGCCCCGAGCCTCCGTCGGGATCCGGCGCTCGGCGGTCAGCTGCTCGGCCAGCATCCGGTGCGACGTGCGGGCCCCGCCCCACAGCGAGAGCGCCCCCCTATCCCCGATGGGCAGCCGCAGCCGGTCGGCGACCGACGACTTCCACCAGTTGGTGTCGAAGAGGACGTAGCGGACGGCTCGGCGGCCCGACGGCGGTGGGATCCGCCATCGATGGCCCATCCGCTCGCCCGGGACCGGCCTGTGGTCGCTGAACGGAAGCGACGACGCTCCGTAGTACTTGCCGTGCGAGGGCGAGACGATCCCCGCGAAGTCCCCCTGCCGCGCGTACTGGTAGACGATCTCCGTCGATCGGCCCCAGTTGGCGTCGATCAGGCACTTGGAGACGCGGAGCGTCGCTCCGTTCGCAGCCTTGAACTCCCGCCGAAGCTGCTCGCCGCAGCACTCCGAGAGGGCCTTGTAGATCATGCCCTCGAAGCTCGCCCCCGGAGCGGCACGGGCGATCGTCCTCCGGACCTCGGCCAGCGTGAAGTAGTCCGACTTCTGGTCGGGCCAGGTGCCGTAGTCGATGATCGCCCCCGTGAAGTCCGGGGCCCACGCTGCGATCAGCCAGTAGAGGGCCGCTTGCTGAACGTCCACGAACATCGTCACGGCGGACGCATCGACGGGCAGCTCCGCCCTCGAGAGCCCGTTGACCTTCCGCTCGATGTCGTCGGGATCGAGGTCGTCCGCGTTCGCCTCGATGTCGGGCAGCGGGTCGTTCTGGAACTCCGAGAAGAACGCCCGGTCCCCGTGGTCGATCCGGAGGTCCCAAGCGTGCTGGAGCGCAGAGAGCTGGTCCTCGTTCCGGCGGTGCTCCCAAGCGACCTCGCCACCCGCGTCCATCGCCTCCCGGTTCTCGCCGTAGAAGGCCGTCGCCGTCTCGCCCCGCCCGCCGTTCCGCTGCGAAGCCTTCCGGAGCTCCGCGTACCGCAGCCACAGGTCCTCCCGGTCAGGCCAGCGGACGACGAGCTTCCACCGCTCGCCTTGCCACGCCGGGTGCTTCTCCCGGTCGAGGATCTGGTCGGCCATGTCGCCCGGCTTGATGACCGTGCACGGCATGAAGCCCGAGATCTTCTTGCCCGGGCCCGCGAGGCCGAGGATCGCCCCGGACAGCACCGAGACTCGCTCGCTGCACTGCGACGGCGAGCGTGCGGATTCGTCGGTCTGCGGGTCGTCGAGCACGACGAGATCGGGGCGGAGCTTCTGGCCCTTCGTCGTCCGGTGCACCATGCCGCGGATCTGCCCGGTCAGTCCGGCCACGCGGATGATGGCGCCCGAGCAGGACGAGCCGGGCACGGTCGGGAAGACGACCGACTTCGCCCCCCACTCGATGTGCGTCCGCTCTCCGCCGAGAAGCTGCCCGTTCGCCCGGGAGACGATGCCCTCGAGCTTGCGGATCAGATAGGAGGCCTCCGGGAAGTCGTCGAGGAGCAGGTCCTCCGTCTCCACCGCGAGCTTGATCGACTCAAGCAGGCGCTCGGCATGGTCCTCGGTGGGCCCGATCAGGGCGACGAAGCGGCGGTAGCCGAACAGGATCGCCCACAAGCACGCGGCCTCGACCAGCGATGTCTTGCCGGAGCCGCGGGGCATGGCGAACGCGAAGAGCCCGCCCCGGATGCACGCGTCCTCGATGCGAGCGATCGCCTTGAGGTGGTCGTCCGACCAGCCCAGGTTGAACGTCTCCGCGAAGTAGGTCTCGCAGAACAGGCGGAACGACGTGCGGCACCGCTCTCGCCGCTCCGGATCGGCGACGGACGGGAGCGGCCCGACCTCGCGGCCCGCGAGCGCCTTTGCCCGGCTCCTCGCGGCCATCGCCGCGCGGTGGGCCTCGTAGTCCCGCTCCTTCCTCCCCTTCGCGTCGGGGTTCGTCTGCTCCGCCCGGCGGTTGCGGAGCCACGCGGCGAGCTTGAGCAGGTCGAGTCGCTTCCCGTCCCCGACGAGCAGGCCCCCCGCGTCCATGAGGCGACGCATCCCGCTGGAGTCGAGCACGGGGCCGATCCGCGTCGAGTTGACGAGCCGCAGGGCGTCGATGGGCCGCAGCGACCGGATGTCATTCGCCACGGCGGTTGCCCTCGCGGATCAGCCACGCGACGTACGCGACAAGGTTGAGCGTGCCGTCCGGGTTCGTGGGGGCGCCCGCCTCGATGTCCGCGAGGATCAGCGACTCGTGCACGCCGATCAGGTCGGCCAGCACGGCGGGCGCCAGCCACGATGGATCGGCCTTCTTCGCCATGCGTCAACGGGGGAGGCAGTACCACGCGGCGAAGCCGAGGTAGCGGATGACCTCCTCGACGGCGAAGCCCTCGGATTGGAGCAGAGCCTTCTGCTCGGGCGCGTTGAGCGACACGAGGGCGCCCTCGAGGGCCTTCGCCTTCGCGTCGATCTCCTCCGGCGGATAGCCCGCCCGCCGCTTGAAGTCGCGGTAGGTCTCGGCAAGGGCGGTCTGGAACGCGGCCGACTGGCCCCGCAGCTTCTCGGCCACGAACAGGGCTCCGTCCGGGTCCATCGCCTTGCGGATGTCCGCGATCAGCCGGGAGCGATGCTCGATCGGCACGAACTGGGCGGTCCAGAGGAGGAACACCACGCGCGGCCGCTGGGCGAAGATCGAGTAGGGCAGCCGCTCGCGGAGGTCGTGCTTGACCAGTATGACGCTCGGGCCGAGCCTCGCCCTGGCCTTGTCGAGCATCCCCTGCTCGCAGTCCACGCCGGTCATGCGGACCTGCACCGGGCCCTTCGCGTTCGCGAGCTCCCGCTGCAGCCGGGCCAGCGTGTTGCCCGTCGAGACGCCGAGATCCAGCACGTTGCAGGCGAAGCCCGGCGGCAGGTGCCGCATCGCAAGCTGGCAGCAAAGCTCGATCGTCTCCCGGTACAGGGGGATCGACCGGTCCGCCATGTCGTCGAAGCAATCGATCACGGCCTGGTCGAATCGCCAGCGCTCGCCCTGCGGGAGATGTCCGATGCTCGAAGCCGCTTCCATGCCCTGACCTCCTCGGCCCGGAAGCTCGCGATCCCGTGCGAGCCGTACATGCGGGCCGTCTTTGGATTGCTCTCGATCGCCACGAGCCGCGAGCGATCCTCGCTGAACCGCGGGAGCAGGCGCTCCATGAGGACGCGCTCCTTCCACGCCGGCGGTCGCTCGCCCGTCGCGTTGAAGTGCCACTCCGCCGGCGTCCAGCCGCCGCACTTCGCGGCGATGCTCCGGATCGTCGCGACCTCGTACCGCTGGGGCCGCGCCGTGACGAGGATCACCCGCTCGGGGCGCACGAGCTCGACGAGCCACGCCCGGTACTGCTCGATGGCGATCTGCTCGATGAACGGGCTGCGCCGCTCGTGGCTGTTCTCGACCAGCGTGAAGTTGTGGTCGAGGAGGACGATCCAAGGATTGCTTTCGCTCATGCCCGCGCTGCCTTCCGTGCCCTCGATGCGAAGGCCTCCCGGGCCTCCGCGACGAGCCCCATGCGGGACCCGTCGGGGTATGGGAGATCGAACTCGAAGGCGAGGGCGCCGTCGAGGTCGAGGCCGGGCAGCGGGTCCATCGCCGTCGCCGCGACGACAGAGCTTAGATCGACCGCCTGCACCTTTCGATAGGCACGCTTGAGGAGCAGGTACAGCGTCTCGGTGGTGTGGTACTTCTGCGCCTTGGGCTTGTCGAAGATCTCGCCGATCGACACGTCCGACTCCCAATCGCCCAACATCATGACGCTGCGGGCCCGACGCTGGTCGAGCCGCATCTCCTTGATGCTGCGGTAGTCGGGCGACTTGTCCGAGGTGCAGGAGACGTAGAGCCTCGTCCGCGGCCCGCTCAGGGCGGCGCAGATCGTGAGCATGTGCAGCCGGTCCGCCTCGAACGGCACCGAGTTGAACACGCTCGCGATGAAGATGGAGTCGAAGGGCTTGCCGCTGGCGACCTCGGCGAGGAAGCCCCGCGCCACCCGAAGCGACTCCTCCTTGTCGATCTCGTTGCGGCCCGGGAAGATCCGGTAGGGCTCGAAGGGCACGCAGTCCACGCCCATCGACCGCAGGATCTCCGTCTCGTGCAGGTGGCCCGCCCCGAAGTCGATCACGCGGGTGCCGAACTTCCGCCGCCACGCGGCGGCGTGCTCGGGGTTCCGGTGGTCGAACTCCTTGATCGACTTCCCGAGGGCGAACACGAAGCCGTTGCCCAGCGAGGACCGGACGCGGATCACCCGGCGGAAGCTGTTGTGCCGGAGGAAGTCCGCGTACCGCGACCCGATGTCGAAGTCCATGCTCAGGAAGTTGAGCATGGCTTCCGCGAACGGGGCCCAGGCGTCGGGGATCCGCACCACCTGCACGCTGGGCTTCTTCCGTTCCGCCATCGCGTAGATCCGGCCCGCCCCGTTGACGACCCGACCCGACTCGGTGACGACGACGGGCATGGCGATGTCGAAGCGGAGGAAGAGGGTCCGCGCGACGTTGCGGGCGTGCCGGTCCAGCCGGTCGAGGATCGACTTGAGCAGCGGGCCCACGGCTTCCTCGCGGGCGCGAAGGCAAGGGAACTCGTCCATCGGATGATCAGGCAGCGACTCGCCCAGCCGCTTCACGTCGTCGCGAAGCACCTTCGCCGCCATCTTGGACGTGTCCGCGTTCTGCGGGATGTCGTTGGTGGCCCGGTTGAAGAGGACGTTGAGGGCCTTCCGTCGGTTGGGGTCGAGGTCGGGGACCGTGACCACGGGGACATGGCGGTAGCCGAGGTCGCGGGCGACGTGCGACCGCTGGTGCCCGCTGAGGAGCTGTCCGTCCTCGGTCGCGTAGGCCGGGAGGAGCCAGCCGAGCTTGCGGAGCGACAGTGCGACCATCTCCAGCCGCGCGGGATCGACCCGCCGCGGGTTGTAGGCGGCTGGGGCCAGCGTCTCGATCGGCACGAGCCTCGGAGTCAAAGCCCGATCCTCCGAAGGATCTCCGACTTGATCGCGTCGAGCGCGGGGCCCACCTTCCCGATGACGCCCGTCCGCCACGCTTCGTAGCGGTCCCGCTCGACAGGGATCCTGTACTCGCCCAGGACGAGCATGGTGTCCGACTCGCCTTCGGGGGCGGGCTCGGAGGGCTGGAAGCCGTCCTCGATCTCTCCTCCTCCCGCCTCGGCCGCCTTGGGGGCGAGGATGTCGGGGTCCAGCGAGAGCGGGGCGAGGTCGTAGTCCGCCGCCTTGAGCGCGTCGAGCTCGAGGGCGAGGAGGTCGAGGTCCCACTCGGCCTTCTCCGCGGTGGAGTTGTCGGCGATGCGGTAGGCCCGCACCTGCTCGGGAGTGAGGTCGTCCGCGACGACGACGGGGACGGCCTCGAGCCCGAGCCGCTTGGCGGCGGCGAAGCGGGTGTGTCCCGCGACGATCACGCCCTGCTTGTCCACCACGATCGGCTGCCGGAATCCGAACTCGCGGATCGATGCGGCGACGGCCTCGATCGCCGCCTCGTTGCGTCTCGGGTTCCGTTCGTACGGCACGATGTCGGCGAGCTTCCGCTTCACGATCCGCATGGTTGAGCCTCCACGTCCTGCCTTCTCGCGAGCGTCGCCTCGAGCCGACGGATGACGGCGTCGCGTTCGGCGAGCTCCTGCTTGGCGTAGTCGAGCGCCGCCTTCGCGATCGAGCTCGCGACGACGTTGCCTTCGGAGCAGGAGATCCGCAGGTGGTCGAGCGGGTCGGTGCCGCGTCCTGCGTGCCTGTCCTTGGTCACGGTGGGCGGGGCGGCGAGCTCCGACGACTCGCCGCCTCCGCCTCCGAACAGTGCCCCGACGAAAGCCCCTGCGCTCATAGCGGGACCCCCTTCCTCCGGGGAAAACAAACTGTGTCGCGATTGTTGTCTGTTCGCAAATCGCCTTCCGGCGTGGTGCCTCGCGGAAGGACCCACGGGCGGCGTAGGGGCCGTGGGGCAGCCCGATCGCTCGTGCTGCGTCGCTCGATGCGACGACGCGATCGACGCGGCTCGGCGGAGCGACGTGCCCTGGCGGATCGTGCTGGGATGTGCGAGGCGTGAGTCGGCATCTGCTGGCCGACTCGCCGGGGGTGATTGGCCGGGAACTGGGTCGGGATGATGCGCGAGGATCGGCTCGCCTGCAAGCCTGATTGCCTAACCGCTTGCTTGCGGCTGCGGAAAAATCGCTGAGTCGCCAGACGACCCCCGTACCCACTCCCCTACGCCCCCCTTTAGGGGGGCTAGGGGGAGTGGTGTACGGGGGCAACGGGGCAGACAGTGAGTAGTGAACTGCTGTTAGTTGCCGCCATGAGTCGCTACTTGCGTCTCACAGAAAACGGACCTCGCTCGACAATCGACTACTCCTCACTGGCCCCCACTACTTCAATGGAATTCCCGCACAGTGGTCGGCAGTCGCAGGGTGCTTCGATCTGCCGCCCGTCGTCGTACCCTGATGCGTGCGAGCAGTCGCGTGCCGTCGAGAAGATCCACTCAGGTTCCACTCAAGTAGTGGGGTGTAGTCAGGCAGCCCGACGCAGCGAACGACCGAGTTACCGATCTCGCCGCAGGAATCTAAGTGTCCCTGTGGAGAAGCTGCTGCTCCGCGTGCGTCGCGAGCCCAACGAGAACGGGGGAGGCAACGCGCCTCCCCCGTGACCGGAGCAACGATCGACCGATCGGCATCCGTTGACCGTGCCCGGTCGGTGGCTCAGGCTCCTGCCAGCTTCGCCTGGGTCGGACGGCTGGCGATGGCGAACTTGGGATCGCTCTCGCTCCGCCGCAAGCTGGCGGTGAACGTCACGCGGGCCCCGCGGTCGAGGGCGTGCCGGATCGACGCAGGGACCGTGGCCCACACCTTCCAGCCCGCCTCGGCCTTGACCAGCATCTTCGGCGACACCCCGTAAGCCGTCTCCTGCGACTTGACGGCCAGCACCTCGCCGACGACCTCGATCCGCCCCTCGGGGGCGTCGGGCGCCGCGTCCGCTTCCGCCTTCCACGCCGCCTGCCGGTCGTTCCTCGCCTTGTGGCGATCGACCTCGCGGCGGAGGCAAGCCACCGCCTTCTCGCTCATGCGGCGCTTGCCGAACGCCCACCAGATGTCCGTGGCCCGCGTCCCGGCCTCGAGCACGAGGTCCGGGCAGTGGCCCTCCTCGCTGGGCAGGATGTCCGAGAGTCCCGCCTCCTGCAGCGCGACCCGGCGACGCTCCGATTCCCGGCGAAGGGCGGCGTCGCGACGGGCAGCGGCCCGCTCGACGCTGGTTGGACGGCCGAAGGCCTTCGCGATGAAGTCCGCGATCTCCGCCCTGGCGGATCCGTGCTGGAACTCGAAGCGATCCCCTTGGCAGCGGAAGCACGTCCCGAAGTGGGCGAACTGGCCTGTCCCGCCGCACCGCGGGCAAGGCGACCGGAGGACGGCCGTCTCGCCGTCCTTGCCGAGTGAGGTCCAGCCGATCGCCCGGACGATCGCAGTGACCCGCTCGACGGGGAGATCTCCGGGGGCGGTGCCGGGGGCGAGGTTGTGGGCGTCGCAGAGGTCGAGGGCCTTGGCGGCGTCGAGGTAGGCAGCCAGCTTGAGGGAGCTCATGGGGTAGCGTCCGTTCGTGCTCAGAGTGAGGTCGCCAGGCCGGTGATGCGCTCGATGGCGTAGCGGAGCTCGTCGCAGTAGACGAGCGGCCACGAGGCGACCTCGACGACCCCTGCCCTGCCGCCGACCTTGAGGAGCTTGACCGTGTAGGTGTCGCTGGGGTCGAGGCGGACGCTGATCAGGTTGCCGTCCCGGCAGCCCCGGATTCGGAAGCTCAGCGAGCGGTCGTCGCCGAGGAGGTTGAAGGCCCCGAGCATGAAGAGGGCCCGGCCCCCGATCTGCTCTCGGATGGTGTTGGCGACGGCGAGTCCGTCCTGCTGGTTGCTCATGGGGTCCTTTCGTGTCGTGTGGCGGGTCCGCGCTCAGTCGGCGGAGGCAAGGAGCTCGACGACCGTCTGGCCGATGTCCCCGGCGCTGGCGTGCGACAGCGGGGCCTCGACGGCCTCGAGCGGCGATCCGAAGCGG
>JBGAKK010000067.1:0-25703 GCA_044224425.1 Phycisphaerales bacterium | reverse complement strand
CGCCGGCGAAGCAGGGCAATCGGCCGGCAACCCAACAGCCGTCTCAATCCCTTCTTCGTGAGGGACGCGCTGCGGCAGCTGCCTCCGCAACGCGTGTCGATGGCCGCAGTTGCGCTGAGGATAACGCAAACCCCGCCGCCTTTCGTGGACGGGCTGGCCCGGCACCGTTCCTTCGGCGTCGGCTCGTGGCCCCAAGCCCCTGTGGCGGAGATCCTTGGGGCGCGGGGCGACGACCCTCAAACCTCGGACGACAGCACGGGTCATGCGATCCACGCCTTCCGTTGGGTTGGGCGGTCGGCGGGCTTTGGGAAGAGGACCACGGAAAGGCTGGTGCAGCGGGCGCAATGGGGGAAGCAGCGGAAGTCGTCGTGCTGGGGATGGAGGATCAGCCGGACCCGTGCCACCAGGCGTTGCAGCTCGCCCGTCGAGAACTCTCCCTCAAAGACGGACTTCTGGATGCGGCGCGCGATCGGCTCGAGCAAGCGAACGAGGCGGCGGTATCGCCGCTGTCCCTCGCGGTCGGAGGCGACGTCGTAGACGAGGACGACGCGATGCCTCTGCTGCGGAGCTGCCCCGGCGGCCCGGCGTCCAGCCCAGAGGATCCTCGCGGGGGCCTCGGGTTGCGTCGAGTGGGCAGGGGACGACCAGAAGCGGGGCGGCACCCAGGTGTCGCCCCAATAGCCCTCGGCCGAAGGTCTGCGGGGCTCGCTCATCGCTCGTCGGCTCCTTCTGGGCGCGGCGGTACCTCGGGCGGCTCGTCGCCCTCGTCGCTGCCCGTGTCGCCGGCAAGCGGGGCCAGGCGAAGGGCGAGAAGCTCGCGGCGGAAGCCCTCGGTGGAATGGCGGATGGCCTCGCGCCAGGAGAGGGCGCCGCCGTCGGCTGGCGACGCCAGGCCGTCGTTCGACTCGACCAACTCGTCGAAGAGGGCGAGGTAGACCGGGCGTCCGAGGTCGTTCAGATAGACGCCGCCGTCACGAGCCTCGAAGTGCTCGTCCCGCAGTTGCCGGCGGTTGAAGCTGCGGAGGACCAACCGATCGACCACCGGCTGGCGGAAGGGCTCCATGAGGTCGAGAGCGAGGGCCGGCCGGCGGTGGCGAAGCGTGTGGTGGATCCCGACGGCGGGGTCGAGGTCGAGGACTTGGATGGCGGCGCTGCATTCGCCGAGGAGGAGGGCATAGCCAAAGGACAGTGCGGAGTTGATCGCGTCGGGAGGCGGCCGGGTCGCCCGGCACCGCATGGCGTGGGGCACGCGCAGGCAGCGCATGAAGGCGCTCCAGTAGCTGGCGGCGGCGATTCCCTCGTGTCCGCGGAGCCGTTCGCGGTCGGGGCTCGCTTCGAGGGCCCGGCGTGCCTCCCGGATCGTGGCCAAGGCGGCGCCAAGATCGAGGGTCGGATCGCCGCGGGCCTGTTGGGCGAGGAGCGCCGCCTGGGCCTCGAGCTTGGCCCCGGCCAAAGCCCGGGCCAACGGCAAGGTCTGGTTTGGCTGACCCAAGGCCGCGTACTGGGCGAGCCGGGGACCGAGCGTGGCAGGCGCCGGGGGCTGGAGCCGCCCCCGATATCGTCCGTGGACGGTGATGAACGAGGTCGGGATGCCACGCTCGAGAAGCTGGTGGAGGAGTGGGAGCGTCAGCCGGGGGCGGCCGACCACGACGAAGGCCTCCAGCGTGGCGAGGGGCCACGCGGCCCGCTCCTCCCCGGAGTCGGTGATGCGAAGGAACCCAGCCGCGGCCGAGGCCTCGGCGGTCTGCGAACTCAGGTAGGCGATGGGCATCGGTGGGTGGGGCCCTCCCAGCGGGGGCTGGTCCGCGACCGGGCTTCGTCGGCTGCGAGCCATCTGCCCATACGGCGCTCCGGTCGTACGCTGACACCGGCGCGGGGAGTCCGTACGATGTCGTCGTGAGCGACGAGGAGTGTCGGTCCAAGATCCTGACCCCCGAACTGGCCCGCGATCTTTGGCAGCGGGTGCGGGGCATCGTGCTGGACGAGGGGCGGCGGGTCGCCCCGCGGTTCAAGCCCCTCCTCCGCGACTTCGCGACGGCGGAGGACTTCGTCGGCACCTACATCGAGAACTGCCTCTCCCGTTCGGAGCGGGGCACGTTGGCCCTGCAGTTCGATCCGGCCCGCGGCTCGTTGGTCGACTACCTCTCGTCGAGCCGCATTCTCGAAGCGAGGGCTAGGGACTTCGCCCGATCGCTCCGACGCGGGCGTGGCGAAGCTCCCGACGTCGCGGCGACTCCGGGCATCGATGGTGCCCGGGCGGCGCTCGCTGCGGGCGGCGTGCGTCTCCTCGCGAACGTCCGGTTGCGGTGGCCGGCGTCGTCGCCGGGGGCGATCGAGATCATGGCGGCGACGCAACTGTGGCCCCGGCTCGATCGCCAGCAGCCGGCGTGGCCGGCGATCGAACGGGCCGTGGCGGAGGCGATTCGAGCCGCGGCTGGCACCAGCGGCGACGGGCACGGCAAGGACCCGATCGGGAGACTCGAAGCCGAGCATCGCGAAGCCGAGCGGAGGCACGCGCTACGGGAAGCGGACCTCTGGGAGCAAGGGAAGGGCGGCAAGGCTTCCCTCCGGGCGCGGAAGCACCAAGGCCAACAGCTGGACGAGTTGAGGCACCACCGCTGCGTGCAGCCGCTCGATGCGGCGGCTCTCGCACGGCTGCTGGGCTTGGCCGCGAATGCCGCCCACAAGCGGCTGGAGCGGTACCGGGCCAAGCTGAAGAAGCTCGTAGTCGGGCTCGCGGAGTCCGCGGCAGAACTTGGCCTCATCGACGACGACGAGGAGGACGGCGATGGGTGACACCCCGGCGACTCCGAGTCCGGCGGAACGCCGCGCCGCCTTCGAGCGGGCCAAGGCTTCGCTGACGCCGGTCGAGGTCGCGGTGGCGCCTCGCTTCCGAACGATGGAGTCGCTGGTGGTCCATGTCCGCAAGCATGTGCTCGACTCCCGCGACGAGCGCTGGAAGGAGCTGCTCGACCCTGGCGCGATCCACGAGGCGCGGGCCGCTGATGTCGATCGTCAGCGGGCCGACCTTCCTGCCACGGGTCCGTTGAAGCGATTGGCCGAGGCCTATCAGACCGTGGTCGGCGGGGCTCTTCGCGATGCGTGCCAAGCGGGGGTGGGCCACGGGCACCTCGGGGGTCTTTCCCTGAACGACGACGGCGAGGGATTCTCGGTCGCCCGCCACACGGTCATGGCGTGGGATCGGACCCGCCGGATGGTGATTGTGGCCAGTGCCCTTGTCAGAGAGGGCATGGTGAGGCCGTACAAGATCCGGACTGGCTTCCGGAACACGGGCCGCCTGTCCGATCAACGATTCGCGGCCCGATGGAGGGCCCGACTCAAGGAACGGGCCCGTACGCGAGGGGAGACGATTGTTGCGATTCACGACCAGGATGCCGCCGAGGCCCACCGCCCGCGGCAAGGACAGCACTCATGACGGATCCCCAGCCCAACCTTCAGCCCGACGAGTCATTCCGTGCGGCGCTGGCCGAGTTGGTCCAGGAGCTGGCTTCGATGCCCGTCGCTGACACCGACGACCTGGCGACCTATCTCGGGCTCTCCGGCCGCCTCGCTGCCTTGGGCGATACCTCGGCCCTCGCACGCTGGCGCCAACGCTATCGCGGTGAGGTGGACTTGGCCGGACTGGCCGAGGAACGGGCCCTCGAAGGGCTCGATGATCTCGACACGCTTGACGGCGAGCTCCTTGGCTTGGCCATCGTCGAAGCCCAGGACTGGTACTGCGCGGCGCAGGCGGAGCCCGACCTGCGACGGATCCACGAGAGCAATTCCAAGGCGGGGCGTTGCCTCGCTGCCTGGTTCGAGGAGGCGGACGGAGCGTCGCTCGACGACGAGGCGGCGGAGTTCCTGCGGACTTGGCTGGCGCGCTATCCGATCCCCGACGACGATCGTCTGGGTCCCTTGGTCGCTCCGCAGGGGACGAGCGAGGTGCTGCTCCAGATCGACATGGTCGAACCTGCTCCGGTGCTTCACGTGACGGCACGCCGCGAGTGGAGCGGTGCGGCCATCGACAGCGGCGCCGAGATCCGCCTTGCGGCCGCCGGTCGGCAGGCGTCGCCGGACGAGTGCCGGCGCGTGGCCCGGTCGGCAGAGTTCAACCTCGCGAACGCCCGCGGATGCCGGTGCGACATCTGGCTGGAGGAGGATCGAAGCCTTCGCGTCGGGATCGATGCTCCGCGCCAGGCCGTTCTCTCGGTGAGCGTGGCGGGATGGCCGCTCGAGCGGATCGCAGGCGACGAAGGACGCGGCACCTCCGTTTGGTCGGCGTCGCTCGCTGGCTTCCCGTGGAACGAACGCAAGCAACTGACCGATGGCGTGGTGCGACTCCGCTTTGCGAGCGGCGCCCGGGTCGCCATCGAGGGGTGAGCGATGGGCGGGTTCGACCCCGGAGCATCCCCGCCGCTACCGCTCGCTAGGCCGTCGCCGGCTGCACTCCTTGGTCTCGATCCAGAGCGATTCGTCGCCCTGCTCGCAACGCGCCGGACGATGAGGCACCCCACGTGGCAATACAACGTGGCAGCCTGGTTGGCGGGCGAAAGCGGCAGCGTGTCGCCGTTCGCTGACTGGGTGGCGTTCCCGCTCGAGGGTGAGGCGGCGGGGGCGATCGGACTGCTCCAGGTCGACTTGCTCGCCGGCCCAGGCGACGACACCCTGGCGGAACTCGTGACGGTGGGCGAGACGGCGCTGGCGACGGTGCGAAACGTGCTGGACGGAGTCCGGCGCCGGTTCGGCGTGGTGCTTGCCGAGCGGCCCCGCTGGCGCGTCACGCTGGCCGCTCCCGCCCCGTTCGATGGCGAGAGCGTCGGATTGGCGGCAGCCCTGGCGTGCTTGGCAAGCTTGGCCGGAGGCAGAGTCAAGCCGGATCTGGCGGTGACCGGCGGCTTCAGCACCGAGCACTGCCGTTGCCGGCCGGCGGATCCCGGGTCGCTTCCAGCGAAGCATGCCGCAGCAGGGCGATGGCGGTTCCGCCGAATGGGCGTGGTGGGTGAGGTGGCGGACTTTGAGCGTTTGCCGGCCCTGATTGCCCTCCCGCCCACGCTCGATGGGCTCGCCCTCTGCGTCGAGACGTGGTGCGACGGCGGGGATCCGGACTGGCTGGCGCGAGCACTGACCGTCGCCGATCTGTCGCAAGGGAGCGATGCTGCGCCGCCGAATGAACTCGCCGCGATGACGGAGAAGCTGCTCGCTCGCTGGAAGTCGCCGTCCCTCGTTCGGTACGTCGCCCTCGACATCCGGGCCCGGGCAGCGCTCCACCGGGGCGACACCGACGACGCCCGGGGGGATACCGAGGAGGCGAGGCTGCTCGAACCGAGCCTTGATCTTCCGGATGGGCCCTTCGGCGACTACCTCCGAGACCGCACCATCGCCCATCGCTCGGTCGCATCACTCGACGCGGGCCTGATGGCCGACGACGAGCCGGCCCACCGAGCCGTCGACGCCGCGATCAGCCGGCTCGAACAGGCCTCGTGGCTGCGCCGGTCGGAGCGGCTGGTGCTCCACTTCCTCCGACACACCCGGGCCCGGCGCTGGCAGTATCGGGCCCGGTTGGAGCAGTCCCTGCCTGCCGCGCGGGAGGCGCTCGAGGAGTCGCTGCGGGGGCGCGAAGGTTGGGAGGCGCTGCTCGATGGCTACGCGGCGAAGGAGTTGCAGGACCGGACCACCAGCGTGCGTCGAGCCGAGAACCTGGTGATCGAGTGTGGCGCCACCGTGGCCCGGCTCGGCGGCGATGCCACCGAGATGCGCGGTTGGGGCGGGCTCTGGCCGTCGCGGACTCGCAGCAACGACTGCCAAAGCGCCTACGACCGGACAGCGTGGCTTCGTTGGCATCGAATCGGCGGACAACCCCCCAAGGCTGCTGAGCCGTGCGTCGAAGCATGCCTCCAGGGCCTGCTCGATGGCCACGCGGTCGGCTATCCGGAGACGCTGATGGTCGAGGAAGTCCTCGAGTCGCTCCCGCCCGGGCACGAGCGAAGGGCGGCGTGCCTCGATCTCCTAGGGCGATCGGCGGTGCTGACGAGCGGCGAAGCGGGGAGCATCTTCCGGGTGATCGCGATTCGCATCGCCGCAAGGCTCTCTCGCGAGGGGAGGCCGCATCCGCCGCTCACCCGCCCGACGGGGGCATTGGGACGGCTGTTCGACGAGCTGTCGGACAGGCTGGAGTCGGCGGGGGTGAGGTGTCCGTATTGAGGGGCCGACTGGCAAGGAGCAACGTAAATGGAAGAGCCAACGTCAGCGGGTGCCGCTAGGCCGGACGACAGGCGCAGGGTCAGCGGGACGGACCCTGCCACATGGACGAGGGGCTGGCGGGAGGCTCTGCTCTCCGCTCAACCCAATGCGAGCGCGTTCCAGGGCTGTCGAGTCCTCGTTTCGACGGTGGGCACTACGCCGATCACGAGCGCCCAGGCCATTGTGGTCACGCGGCCAGCGAAGGTGTTCCTCATTGCCAGCGAGGGGACTCGTGCCCAGGCGGAGGCGATAAGCAGCTGGTGCAAGCAGATTGAGCGCCGGCCGGAGGTCGAAATCGTTTGCTGCGATGCCCTCGGTACCCGAGATCTGCTCCACAGGATCCGCGATGCGATCGCGCGGAGCGGCGAGGCCCCGGAGAAGGTGCTGATCGACATGACGGGTGGCCGCAAGTCGATGAGCGCGGTGGCGCTGCTGGCTGGATACCAGCTCGGAGTGCCGGTGATCTACTCCGAGTTCGACGAGGGCGCGAACGGAGCGACCCTGCGTTCGCTCGAAGGCCTCCGCGATGTCTACGACGACGAGGAGGTGGCGCGAGCCGCGTCGCTCTTTGAACTCCGGCACTTCGACGCGGCGGCGGCGCTGCTGGAGTCGGTCTACGCCCGTGTGTCGCACGGCCGAGATCGAGTCCAAGCGGCGCTCGACCTCGCCAAGTTCTACGCCGCTTGGGTGAGTCTGGGGGCTGTCGACGACGGCCTGTTGCAGCGAGTGGGAAAGGCCGGCGTCGCTGCGAAGGTGCTCGGAAGGGAGGACCTCGCGAGGTTCGATCAGCACCTTCGAATCGCGTGGCGCGTCGGTGGCCGCAACGCAACGCCGTGGGCGTTCGCCCTCACCCTTCTGGTGGCTGCGAAGGCGCACTTCGATGCAGGCCGGTACGACTTCGCCGCGCTCCTAGCCTATCGAACGGTCGAACACGCCTGCGTGTCTGCGATCCAGGAGAGGCTGGGTGTGGCGGCGGAAAGCGTGAATTGGGAGAGTGCCCGGTGGTCGAACGCCGGCTGCTCGCAGAGTGAGTTCGAGAGGAAGTACCTGGACCTCTCACGCCAGCTGAATCCCGGGAGCAAGTTCGACTGCCTTCCGAAGAACATTCTCCGGCTCAACGGCATGCTCATCGCAAGCCTCGCCTTCCCCGAGTGGAGGGTCACAGAGGAAGAGCTTCGCACCGCCGACGGGATACTTGAGGCCCGCAACAAGAGCTACATCGTCCACGGGACATCGCTGGTGGACCGGGCGAAGGCGGAGCAGTTTCTTGCACTGGCCGAGCGCTGGGCTGACCGGCTAGATTGGCGATCAGACATGCCAGACGCCGGCGATCTCCTCGCGGCGTGCACGCTTCCCCGGTCGATTCTGGGCGCGTCATTCACGGCGAGTTGAGCGCTAGCGCGAGCATGGCGGGCTCGGGCGGCGATCGGCGCTATTCATCCCACTCATCGTCCCCGTCCGGCCAGCCCTCCTCGGCGTTGCGGCCGAAATCCTCGGCGAGGTCCCACTTCTCGTCGAGGACGTCGTCGGCGGTCTCCCAAGAGACGTCCTCCGAGGCAAACGGGCCCCAGCGCCGCTCGCCGGGCCGGAAGCCGACCCCGTCGAGATCCTCGTCGTCATCCCATTCAAAGCGTGACATGGCATCCTCTTCACGGGCGTTAGCCGGTTCGGCAGCCCGATGACGGAGATACGGCGAGCGGGGGCGGGCCTGACCGGAGCTGCGAATGGGATTGGTGAGAAATGCGTCCCGGCGCGAGCGCTATGGCACGGCCGGAAAGGCTTACTTTCCGCGGCAAAACGCACACTTGTATGCAACCGGCCGGTGGCCCGTTGCGTATCGCAACCTACCGAGTCGCCGGCGATTGGAGTTGCTGCGGCTCGAGTCAGGATCGGAGACATCGCCAGTACGACACGGACGTGGGGCCTTGGAGCCGCGATCGGCTTCGGGCGGTGGCTCGCATCGCGCACGGAGGTTGCAGGTGACCACGACGATTGGCCAGATGAGGGAGCTCCTCGAGGAGCTGGGGCATGTTTGCTTCGTGAACGAGGAACGATCGGAGTTGCTGATTCGAGGGCACCTGGATGCCCACCTCATTCACGCTGCGGTGACGGTCGAGGACGAAGGCCGGTGGTTCCAGCTCGAGTCCGTCCTGGGCACCCGATGCACGGGCGATCGGACCCGTCGGCTGCGCATCATGCAGACGCTGCTCGCGCTCAACTACGAGTTGCGGCAGCTCAAACTCTCGGTCGATCCGAGGGACGGCATGATCACGGCCAGCGCCGAGACATGGTGCGCCGACGTCGAGCCTACCAAGGGCCTGGTGGAGGTGGTAGCCGATTGCTTCATCTCCGGCGTGCGTGACGCGATCGAGCGACTGGAGCAGGCGCTAGCGCCCGGGACCTTGCTGCCGCAGGATCAAGGCGATCGCGGTCCGGATCCGGACAGCGCGAAGGCCGAATGATCAAGGTCGCCCATCGCTGTGGATGGGACGTTGGCGCCGCCGCACGCTGCCTGCCGCAGCGGTGCCTGGATCTCTGGCACAATGCCGCTCAGGTCATACCTAGGAGGTCGCGGCGTGCGGCAGGTGAACACGCTCGGTGTCGATACTCGATTCGGATTCCGCTTCATCAATCTCTGCGAGGGAGACATCGCGGAGCCGGAGGCGGGAGCGGATCTCTTGGTCGTATCGGCCTTCGCGGGGGGGTATCGACCCACGCCGGGCACAGCACTTGGCAGGCTCTACGAGAAATGGGGGATGCTGCTCGATCCGAGCGCAGCGGAGTTCGATCTTCGCACGCCGTTCTCCCTCTGGATCTCCGCACCCCTCGGTATCGGCCAGTTTGGTCGTGTCCTCTGCCTTGAAATGCGAGGAACCGGAGTCGCCGTCGGGGAACTGCTACGGCACGCGTTCGTCGGGGTGGCGGTCCTTGAAGCGACCGGTATTGAGATTGGGTCAGTGACCCTGCCCGTGCTCGGATCGGGACAGCAGGGCTTGCCGGCCAGCTCGATCATCGAGGCGCTTCTACCGGCGGTGAGGTCGGCGCTGGAACGCTCCCCATCGCTGGGGCGAGTTGTGTTCGTGGACCGTGATGGGGGAAAGGTCGCCCAACTCTCTGAAGCGATGGACAAGTATCTCCGTCGGTCGCCGGTTCGACTGGTAAGCGGCGAGGTACTTTCCAGCCTCAGAGCTGATATTCGCAATCGACTTGAACAACTGACCGTCGCCGGAGCGAGTCCGCAGACGCCCCTCTTCGGGGAACTGGCCCAGGTGCTCGCCGCCGAGAAGATCCAGGCCTCACTCATCGGGACACTTGGGCGGCGACTGGTCGAGCACCTGGTCAATCGAATCGGGGGAGGTGATCAGCTTGGAATCCATGACCTCGCTTCGAAGATCGAACGCCTTCGCGATCGCAATGTCGCACCTTGGATCCGTAGTTACATGCACACGCTCCGCTTGCTGGGCAATGAGGCGGCCCATGAGATGGCGACCTACCACCGACGGCCCCCATATGTCGTCGAGGATGACTTGCTGATCGGGCTCTTCTGTGTCCAACGGCTCCTGGGGTTCGCAGCCGCGGACTAGGTCGCAGGAAGGTCGCCGCGGAGGCGGCGGTCGCATGGAGAGTGTCCCAGGCTCGGACGTCGGCCGTTCTCCTCCGCGCGACGCGTCAGTTACATCGACTGATAGGTGGCTGCTAGCGGGCTTGATCCGGGCGCACTCCGGCCGCGCATCTGTGAGCCTCTTGATTACGTCGCTTCTCGTGGGCGACAACCTCAGCAGGAACATGATCGGCAGGTGCCTTGCGGTCAACGGGGTTAGGCACGTTAGCGTTCTGGATGCATCGGGGCACGGTGGTCGCGCACGATCTTGACCCGCCCTCCTCTCACTTCCCGAACCGCTGCAGCACCGTCTCCCCGCCGCGGGTCTTGATCTCGCGCTCAATGGTGGTGGCGAACTCGCTGGCCGGCATCGCCCCGAGGTTCTCCTGCACGCCGCGGGCCCGGACGCTGACCGCCTTGGCCTCGGCGTCACGCTCGCCGACCACGAGGAGGTAGGGGATCTTGAACTCGGTCGCCGCCTTGATCTTGGCCTGGATGCGCTCCGGGCTCTCGTCGAGGGTGGCCCGCACGCCGGCCGACTTGAGCATGGCGAGCACCTCGCGGCCCCAGGCCTCGCTCTTCTCGCTGATGGTCAGGACCCGCACCTGCTCCGGGGCGAGCCAGGTCGGGAAGGCCCCGGCGAAGTGCTCGATGAGGCAGCCGACGAAGCGCTCGAAGCTGCCGAACGGGGCCCGGTGGATCATCACCGGCTGGTGGGGCTGGTTGTCGCTCCCGATGTACTCGAGGCCGAAGCGCCTGGGCAGGTTGTAGTCGACCTGCACGGTGCCGAGCTGCCAGGAGCGGCCGATGACGTCCTTCACGACGAAGTCGATCTTCGGCCCGTAGAACGCGGCCTCGCCGGGCTCCTCGCTGAAGGGCACGCCGAGGCTCATCGCCGCGTCGCGGCAGGCCTGCTCGGCCTTGTCCCAGTTCTTCGGGTCGCCGACGTACTTCGCGCTGTCCGGGTCGCGGAGGCCGACCCGCACGCGGTACTCCTTGATCCCGAGGGTGGTGAAGATGAGCTTCACCAGGCTCAGGCAGCCCTGCAATTCCTCGGCGATCTGGTCCTCGCGGCAGAAGAGGTGGGCGTCGTCCTGGGTGAAGCCCCGCACGCGGGTCATGCCGCCGATCTCGCCCGACTGCTCCCAGCGGTAGACGGTGCCGAACTCGCAGAGGCGGATCGGCAGGTCGCGGTAGCTCCGCTGCTGGCTGCCGTAGATCTTGATGTGGTGCGGGCAGTTCATGGGCCGCAGGAGATAGCCGTCGATCTCGCCGGCCTTCATGCGGTTAGCGAGCTCGCCGCAGGTGCAGCCTTCGCTCGCCAGCATCTTCATGCAGTCGTGGTCGACGAGCGGCGGGTACTGCGAGTCCTGGTAGTAGGGGAAGTGGCCGCTGGTCTTGTAGAGCTCGAGCTTCCCGATGTTGGGCGTGAACACCTGGTGGTAGCCCTGCCGCCGCAACTCCTCGCCGATGAAGGTCTGGAGCTCCTGGCGGATCACGGCCCCGTTCGGGGTCCAGAGGATGAGCCCCTGGCCCACCATCTCGTCGATGTGGAAGAGCCTGAGCTGTTTGCCGAGGACGCGGTGGTCGCGCTTCTTGGCCTCCTCGACCTGGGTGAGGTAGGCGTCGAGCTCGGGCTTGGTGGCGAAGGCGGTGCCGTAGACGCGGGTTAGGCGGTCGAGCTTCTCGTCGCCCTTCCAATAGCTGCTTGCGAGCGAGAGCACCTTGAAGGCCCCGATCCGCCCGGTGCTCGGGACGTGCGGTCCGCGGCAGAGGTCTTCCCAGTCCTTGCCGGGGGCCCCGGTCGCGTACCAGCTCAGTTCCTTCGAGCCAGCCTCGACGGCCCGCTCGGCGTTGTCGATCTTGAACTTCGAGCCTTCCTTCTTGAGCTTCTCGAGCCCCTGGGCGACGGGCATCTCGTAGCGGGTGAAGGGGCGGTCCTCGGCGATGATCTTGGCCATCTCGGCCTCGATGCGGGCGAAGTCGTCGGTCGAGATGGCGGCATTCGCCGGAAACAGCATGTCGTAATAGAAGCTGCTCTCGAGCGGCGGGCCGTAGACGAGCTGCACCCCGGGGAAGAGCCGCTGGATGGCCTCGGCCATCACGTGGGCGCAGCTATGCCGCAGCAGGTAGAGGGCATCCGCATCGGGAGCGGTCGCCCCCTTGGCCTTGGCGGTCACGATGGCCAGCTTGGCGTCCCGCTCGAGGCGCGTGGAGAGATCGCTCAACTGGCCGTCGACCTTGGCGCCGAGGGCGGCCTTGGCCAGGCCGGCTCCAATCGACGCGGCGACTTCGCCAGCGGTGACCGGGCGATCGAATTCCTTCACGCTTCCGTCAGGCAGGGTGATCCGAGGCATAGGGGGAACATGGTACCGGGGCGGCTGCGGCCGCATGGCACCGCCGGCCGGAGAGCCTGGAATCGGCGGCGAGCGGCGGGGTTCCGTTGCGGATTGCACGTCCATGACGCGCCCGAGGTGGTTGCGGCGGGAGGTCGGCTGCAGCGGCGTTCGGGAGGGGCTTTGCCACGCCGGCGTCGCCGACGCGCGGAGGACTTCGCGGCCGGGGGAGGACCGCCTTGCGAGGTGGCGCCCGGGCTGGGGCGGCTCCGGAGGGTGTGTCTAGTTGGCTGGCTTCGCCAGGGAGACCGCGCCGTTCCCCGGCGGGTTCTCATCAGGCGGACAGCAGGGTGTGTCCACTTCAGGACCCGCCCGAGCAACCGCCACGCAAAGCAGGTCAGCAGTAACGCCCCAGCGGCTGCGGTCTCCTTCGGCTGCTCTGCTGTCTCCGCCCGCCTGAAGCCGTGGAGGGTGGAGCCTGCCCGCCCGGACGACGCCTCCGAGGGGTGTGTCCGGTTGGCTCCGGGGCATCGACTCAGGGCTGCGGCACGCCCCTCACCGTGGCCATATCGGCGTCGGCAGGGACGATGCTCACCTCGCTAACACCACCAAACTCCATGAGCTGCTTCCGCAGCTCGCTCGCTGAGTTCACGCCGAGCTTGATCACCGCGTCGTCCGGACGATCGCGCAACAGCGTTTCCCAGAGCCCGTTGACCCGCTCTGAAATCTGCCAAGCGGTTTCGACCTCGCCGCACTCAGCAAGGATGCATGCCTTCTCGATGAGCGCGCCGGACATGCGGCTTTGCGCATCGATCTGGCTCGGGTCAGCGACCGCGAGTTCCTCGAAGACGGCGCAGGCGTCGGAAATGATGGCCCGCGCCTGCGCCACTTCACCGCGGCCGCGGAGCACCCTGCACTTCATCACTCTCGCTCCCGCTTCGAGCTCACGATACGCGTGACTGTCCCTGTCGCTCGCCAGAAGTTGCGCCGCATCCGCACAGGACGCTTCCGAAAGCCGAAGGGCCGTATCGAGGTCCTGTTCCTCGAACTTCGGCGCGATGAGATGCCCCCGGGCTAGGCATCGGTCCCACAGCAAGTCGACGCGGTCTGGGCGCGCGGCACAGAGTGCTTCGATCGCGTCGAACTGTTGGCGGTAGAGCCGTCCCGCTTGGGCCCAATCCTGCCGAATCTCGGCGAGATGGCCGAGACGCTCAAGCCCGAAGATCGCCTGGCGCGCCGAATCGAGGTCGTCCGGGTGCTCTCTGCTCAGCCGTTGATGCTCTTCGAGCGCCTGTTCGTATCGGCGCGACGCGTCGTCCCAATGGCCCAGTTCCTTCTCGATGTCGCCGCAGAGGATGAGCGCGATCGCGTAGGCCGCGCGATCCTCGGCGCTCCCTTCTTCATCGACGAGTCCACCGCGGATGGCAAGAGCCTCGGCACGAAGCGGACGAGCCCCTGCAAGATCGTTTGGCGTCGCGTCGCGCAAGATCGTCGAGAGCTGCGTGAGCGCTTCGGCGCGAGCGCGGCGGAGCTTGGTCCGTTCAGGATGCGACACCAGCAGCTTGCCGGTCATCGTCACGGCCTGCTCGAGCAGGGCGCGGCGCTGCGGAACGACGCCGCTCCGATCCGCAAGCTGCGCGGCGATCTTCAGGAAGTGCTCGATATCGGTGAGCGCCATGTCGAGCTCGCGCTCGGCGCTTTGCAAGTCTCGCTGCGCGCTCCGAGCGATCGACCAGGACACGGATGCAATCGAGAGAAGGCCTGCCGCGATGGCGATCAGGATTGCAGTCGGCAACGGATGCCTGCGCGACCACCGCACAGCCGACTCCCACGTACTCGGCGTGCGAGCGAGGATCGGCTCGCCCTCAAGCACGCGGTCGAGATCCGATGCGAACTCCGCCGCGGACTGATAGCGATCCCGTTGCTCGACGCTCAAGGCGCACGCGATGGAGCGGTCGAGGTCCGCCGACACGCCGGGAATCGAGCGGCGGAGGGAGGGAGGCTGTTGCGTGCGGATGTGTCGCGCCGCCGCCACCGGTGCCAGCCCTCCGATCTGATGCGGCCGCTTCCCGCTCAGAAGCTCATACAGCACGGCGCCGAGCGCGTACACGTCGCTTCGCACGTCGATGTCGTCGGCGCGACATTCGAGTTGCTCGGGAGCCATGTACGCGGGCGTTCCGACGAGTTGGCCCGCCGCGGTCTGAAGCGAGGAGTCGTCGATCGGGCCGTCGATCGCTTTGGCGATGCCGAAGTCGATGACCTTCACCGCGAGTTCGCCGCCCGCAGAGGCGACCATGATGTTGCCGGGCTTGAGATCGCGATGAATCAAGCCCTTCATGTGGGCGTGATGCACGGCGCGACACGCATCGCGCACCAGACGCACTCGTTCCGGCACCGCGAGGCCGTGCCGACTCGCCGCCTTGTCGATGGTTTCGCCTTCGACGAACTCCATCGCGAAGTAGAGACGCCCGTCCGGCGTCATGCCCGACTCGTAGAGTCGCGCGATGCCGGGATGTTCAAGCCTTGCGAGCGACTGCTGCTCACGGAGAAACCGCTGCCGGGCGGAACGCTGGTCGATTCCGGAGTGCAGCACCTTGAGGGCCACGCGCCGCGCGACTGGCTGATCCTGCGTCGCCAAGTAGACCGATGCGAGTGTGCCCTGTCCGATCAGCGGTCCAACCGTGAACGAGCGCACGCGGTCGGGCATCGGTGGCTCGTTGGTCGCCTGAAATGCCCCAGCGGCGTCCGCCATCGCCTGAGCGACGTGGAAGTCGGCGCCGAGGAACGGCTGCGCGAGGAAGCCTCGCGGTGTATCGCGTGACGGCTCGCTTGGCGGAGTGCCCACCTGGGCGCCCGGAGCATCCTTCGGTACGGCCGAGTCCGCCCTCACGTCGAAGCTCCTCGTGACAGTCGCCGGTGGAGCCAGTCACGGCCAGCGGTCCAGTCATCGGTCACCGTCCGTACCGAGACTCCAAGCGCTTCCGCGATTTCGGCGTTGTCCATGCCGCCGAAGTACCGCATCTCGATGACTTGCGATTGGCGCGGATGTTCCGCGGCGAGCTCGGTCATCGCGTCGTCCAGATCAAGTAGGTCCGCTGACTTGGCGACGGTGCCGACAACATCGGTCTCCGAGAGCGAGATCTTCCGCCAGCCAGCCCCCCGTTTGATCTGACTCCGCTTGCGGGCGTGATCGACGAGGACGTCGCGGATGACCTTTGACGCGACGGCAAAGACGAACCCGCGCGGCGCTCCGACAAGTGCAGGGTTGCCGCCGAGACGCAGGTACGCCTCGTGAACGAGTTCCGTGGTCTGAAGCGTGTGGTCGGGCCGCTCGTGGCGGCGCAGGGCTGCGGCAAGCCGGCGGAGCTCGGCATAGAGCGGGGCAAAGGGGTGCGGTTCGGAACTGGGATCTCCCACGGACTGCCTTCCACGAAAGTGTGCAAAACGAGGTTCCGGCCGAGCAGGCGATTCTCGCATGAGCATCCGGCGGTGTCACGCACGAAGTGGCGAGACGAACTGCCGCGGCGCTGAACCTGGCGGGTCCTCTCGACTGGACGACTCCTCGAGAATTCGATTGCTGCGATTCGCGGGGCACCAGAGCGAGAGGAGTCCCGACGGCGATGCGGCGATTTTGAGAACTCTCGAGAATCGACTTCCGCCAGCGATTCGAGCTTTCGCATCGCCTGAAGGGCGAAGCCCGAGAGCTTCCCCGCTTCGTGCGCAGTTGGCTCTGTTGCCGCCGCGCCACCCGCCTTCCCGCGCCGTTGGAATCGAGATGTCAAGCTCAACCACCGCCTTCGCATTCGTTCTCACGCTCGCCGTTGCGGCTCACGGACATGCCGCCGATAGGTTGTGGATTCCGCCGGCGGGGGGATCGTTCAGCGCGACATCCAGCTGGAGTGGCGGGGCACTTCCAGGCCCCTCCGACAACGCGATCTTCGGCCAGAGCACGGTCACCACGCCCTTCAATGTGACCTTTCCGGTGACCCCGCTCTGGGTGAGCAATCTGACGATCAGCAACCAGAAGCCGCAGTTCCAGCTGTCGAGCAGTGGAGCGCCGAAGGAGTTGCATGTCGTCAATGATCTTCGGATTCGATCGGGGACGCTCGCGAATCCCGTCATGTTCATCGACGGCAGCCTCTTCGCAACAGTGCTCTTCGTTGGATTCGACGGCAGCGCCAACTCCGGATATGTCACGCTTGCAAATGTTGCGGCAACTTGCACGAACTTTTCGGTTGGGTTCGGCAGCCCTGGAGCTACTGGAGTCGTCACGCTCAACGCCGGGACCACCCTCCACAAACTAGCGTGTTGTGACGGCGAGATTGGCTCAGGCGTGGGAAACAGCGGAACGCTGAATGTCGATGATAGCACGCTCATCCATGAGTGGGCGCTCAGGGTCGGTCGCGGCGGTGGTGTCGGCAATCTCAACGTCTCGAATGGTGGACACGTTGAGATTGGCGCCCAGTTACCCCTGTACATCGGCGAAGCAACAGGTCAGGCGTCCACCGGCAGCTGCAGCGTCTCAACGGGTGGCTCGATTAGCTCGTATGACATTCCGATTGGAATCGGCGAAGCGGCCTCTGGGACGATGACCGTCGACGGCGCTTCGATCGAGGCAAACAAAGTTTCTGTCGGACTGTATAAAGGAGACGGGCTCCTGGGTGTCACAAGCGGTGGTCATGTTGTAAGCAACGAGCTTCTGGTTGGCCGAGAGAGTGGCGTTGGGGTGCTTAATGTCACAGGTGTCACGACCTTCGTGCGGGGATTGGCGAGCATCGGGCTCGACGGCCTCAACGGACCGCAGGGCACGGTGAACCTCTCCGGTGGTTGCCATGTGTCGTCGCTACGTCTGGACGGCACCGGACACTTCGTCTTCCTCGGCATCGGATCGGGAGCTCACGGCGTCGCAAACGTGGCTGGCACCGGCACGCTCTGGGACGGCATCGACCGGCTCACCGTCGGCGGCGTCTACCACACGAACACTGGCGGAACGGGCGAGCTGCACGTTTCGAATGGCGCGCGGGTCGTGTGTTCCACCGGGATCATCGCCGATCGGCCGAGCGACACCGGACTGGTGACGGTCGCTGGCGTGGGATCTGAGTGGTTCATCAGTGGCGAGCTCGCCGTCGGTAACTTCAACGGGGACGGCGGCGCCGCAATCGTCGAGGTTCACGACGGTGGACGAGTTTCGTGCACGACGTTTGGAATGGGTCAGTCAGGTGCGTGCAAGGTAGCGCTCGGCCAAAGCAGCAATTCAACCGCGATCGTCGCGAGCGGCGGTGCGATCCTCGCCGGGTCACTGGTGGTCTCGACTGAACCTGGCTTCGTTCCGGCGCCCGGAGCTTCGTACCCGCTGATACAGGCCGCGTCGTTCTCCGGGGCCTTCACGTCCGTCACGCTGCCTCCGAACATGGTGCTGGAGACCGGCGGGAATCAACTGCGTGCCGTCCAGCTAGACACGATCACCTCAATCAATATCGCCCCGAGTCCGATCACGAGTCTCATTGGCATCGCGACGCCGCTTGCGGCAGTAGCCCAGTTCGCGAGTGGCGGCAGCGCCGACGTCTCCGCTCAGGCAACATGGAGCGTCGAAAACCCTGCTGTGGCGAGCGTTTCGTCGACTGGAGTCCTGATGCCGCTCGTCGCCGGCTCGACGAACGTGACCGCCGGATTCCAAGGTGTCATCGGCTCGGCTGGGCTCGTCGTCTCCGCGCCTCCAGATCCGCTGCCGACGGACCGCGTGAGCGTCTCGGCCGCTGGAGTCCAAGGGAATCTCCCGTCGTCATTCTCGCCCCTGTCGATGACAGCGGACGGCCGATTCGTCGTCTTCGCGAGTGAAGCTCAAAACCTACTGATACCTGCGACGAGCGGCCTCCAGGTGTTCCTGAAGGACACGCTGACGGGAGGCGTCGAACTAATCTCGCAATCGAGTCAGGGTGCGATCGGGAACGGTCCGAGCCTCAACCCGAGCATCAGCGCCGACGGCAGATACGTCGTGTTCGAGAGTGGAGCGACGAATCTTGCCGACACGGCGCCGACTGCCATGCCTCAGGTGTACGTGAGGGATCGCCAGTCGTCCTCTACCACCGGCGTCTCGATTGGTGCCGGTGGCGCGTGGGCCAATGATGGATCGCAGAATCAGCGCATATCGGGGAATGGGAGGTACGTCACGTTCGACTCCGCCGCCACCAATCTCGTCAGCGGCGATCGGAACGCACAGGTTGATGTGTTCCGTCGCGATCTGGCGACCGGCACCACGGTCGTGGTGAGTTCGTTGTCGGGCGTGCCCGCCGACGGCGCCAGCGACTTCGCGTCGATGGACGCGAGCGGCAGGTTCGTCGCCTTCGGGAGCACGGCAACGAACCTCGTCTCAGGTGACACCAACGGGCTGTCTGACATCTTCCTGAAGGACGTTGAGCTCGGGACGATCACGCGGCTGAGTGTCGGACCAAGCGGGGAACAAGCGTTGGGCGGCAAGTCCTACGTTCCCGTCCTGAGCGGCGATGCGACGACTGTCGGCTTCCTGAGTTTTGCCATGAATCTAGTTCCGGGTGGGAGCAATGCGGATCGACAGATCTACGCACGCGATCTCCTGACTGGCGTGACGACGATGCTCAGCCGCACCGAGAGAGGTGATCCGTCTATTGGAGGGAGCGGGTCGCTCTCAGTGTCGGGTGACGGGCGATATGTAGCTTTTCGCGCGACGGATGGACTGACCTCGACCGACACGAACGGCGTCGACGACATCTACCGCTACTCGATGACGAGCGGCGCACTCGACAGGATCAGCATCAGCCTCCCAGGAGGACTATCCAACGGCCCTTCGCTGAATACGGCGCTCGACGAGACGGGCTACGTCATCGCCTTCAACAGTGACGCGTCCAATCTGGTGCCATTCGACACCAATGGCGGCACAGACACGTTCCTTCGTCGGTTGCCGGCCGCCCCGATCGGCGACCTCGACGGCGACGGCGCAATCAGTGCGAGCGACCTCGCGATATTGCTCGGAAGCTGGGGAGGCGGCGGTCCCGCAGATCTTACCGGTGACGGCATCGTCGACGCGGCGGATCTCGCAACGATGCTGGGGCTCTGGACGCCCTGATCGAGGCCCCAGTTGAGACAAAGGCTGAATCGGACGTTGAAGGCGGCTGCGAGCGATCGGTTTCGTAGCCGCCTTCGGCCTGAGGTCGACTGTTCGCTGGCCCGCCGCAGGCGGCACGATGGAGCCGAGGGTGATCAGTCATTGAGTTCAGAAGGGCACTTTGGACACACGCTTCCAAAGGCACGTCCGACCGCGTCCGCCCGATCCAAGCGGCCCCGCCAAGCTGATCGCGCCGTTCCCCAACGGGTTCTCGTCGGCCGTCCGGCGATCCCACCGTTTCGCGGCCGCGATCGGGTCGGGCAGAAGTGTGTGTGCACTCCGGACCCCTGTTCAGGCCCCTTGCGAGGGGAAGGGGATCGCCTGCTTCGACCCGAAGCCGACTGGCACCGAGGTGTGCTCGTGGACGATCTGCCAGCCGACAGCCGAGGCCTGAAGGACCAGCGTTAGGCGGTTGGTGGTGGTGCGGAGCCGGATCCCGTCGGCGGCGACGGCTGTGTACGTCGCCAGGGCGGAGCAGGCGACGACGGTCCCGCTCCCATGGCACCGCACCGCGCGGAAGGTCACCTCGACGCGCTCCGAGCCGAGCGAGCCGAACCACGCGGTGGCCATGGCCAGGACCGCCTCGCGGCCGGCGAGCAGCCAGTTGTCCCAGGCGTCGTAGATCACGGCGTCCGCGTCGTAGAGCGCGGCAAGCTGCGCGGCGTCCGTGCGGGCGACTGCATCGGCGTAGGCGGCGAGGATCTGCTCGGCGGCGCTGGTGGATTCAAACATCGGTGGCCTTCGCTTCCTGGGTGGGCCGGAACCTGCCCCACGACGTCGGGAGTCGCGGCGAACGCGACCGAGCCGGAGCGTGCGCGGTGGCGAGCGGAGCATACCGTCGGCATGCCGCGGCTCAGCCGGCGAGCGGTTTGAACATGGCGATGCTGGTTGCGACGTAGCCGGCCCGTTCGTACAAGGCGAGGGCTGTCCGATTGTGGCCGAAGACGCGCAGCCCGATGCCGGTGAGGCCTCGGCGCACCACGTCTGCCTCGAGGGCCAGCATCGCTTCCATGCCGTAGCCGCGCCGCTGGAACGCGGGCAGGATCTCGATGTCGTACAGGAACGCGGTAGGGGTCCTCCCTCCGAGCTGCTCGGCATACCAGATGGTCCCGACGGGCGGGCCGCCGGCCTCGACCCGAAGCGTGAAGAGATGGTGTCCGGGCGTGGCGAGCCCGTCGGGAAGGAGGCCGTGGAACTCCTTCGCCGCCAACTGGAGGGAGCGATCGGCGCCCCACTCGCCTGCTGCGACCCGTGCTGCGGCATAGGCGCCGACGGTGCGCTCGGCAAGCAACTGGTACTCAGGTTCGGTCATGGGGACGAGCAGCATCGGAGAGTCCTTGGAAGGTCGGCCTTCGGCCGCGCCGCCGACCGCTGCGGGAACGGTAGCGACTTCCCCCCGTTCGTCCGGACCGATGGGTGCGGCGCTACCACGCGACCCACGAGCTGGCGAGGAGGAGGGCGACCGCCGGGAAGCCGCCAAACAGGAGGACGGTGATGACGCGCGGTCCGGGCTCGAGCACCGAGGTTCGGTCAGAAGGGTGTGTCCGCTTCAGGAGCGACTGCGTTCTGCCTCGGCTGCTCTGCTGTCTCGGCCCGCCTGAAGCGGTGGAGGGCGGGGCGTACCCGCCACCACTACGTTCCCAAAGAGTCTGTCCAGTTGGCTTGCGAGTTGGCTGGCGCTCAGCCGCCGCCCAGGCGGCGCACCAGGTCGTCGATCGCGGCGTGCCACGCGGCAAGGTCGTCGGACTCCGCCCACAGTCCCGCCAGCTCCGAGTGGGTCCGCATGTGGCGCACCGCATCGGCGACGAGGGCGAGGAGTTCGGCGGGCGGGGCAGGTTGGGATTGGCTCCAGGATCGCAAGGTGTCCGGGAGCGACGCGCAGGGGCGACCGGCCAGCGCCGCCAGCACCTCGGCGGCTGCGATTGCCTCGTCCTCGACATCGGCCTCTCCGTCGAGGAGGCCCTGGATGGCGATCGACAACGGCTCGAGATCGTTCCCCTCGATAAGGCTACCGGCCCAATCCAGTGCAGAGTCGTTCTCGAAAGGTCCTGGTCCCCAAGTGCCCATGCTGCGTCCTTCGGATGTTGGCTGATCGGTGCCCCGTCACTTCTCGGCAGAGGGGGGCGTTGTCGTCGTTTCAACGGGCGAAAGGCCGGATGCGCCGTCCGCCGGCACCTCGCGAATATTGGTGAGCAGGAAGAAGACGAGGAGATCGCCCGTCGGCGCTCGATAGACACCCTCGGCGCCGGCGATCTCGGCAGCGATGGCGGCGAACTCCCAGGCATCCTCTTCGGTCGCGGTCAGGTGGGCGGGCAGCAGCGATGAATATCCGTTGGCTTCAGCGAATCGCTTGACCTCGAAAGCAGCGTGCCTCATCTCGGCAAGGACGGAGGGGTTGGACCATGCCCACTCCCAATCCGTTCCGCGAAGCGAACCGATGTCTTGGATGTCGGCGATGACGACGGGGCCCGCTCCGGAGAACCGGATCGTGCCCGCCGCCTGATCGAAGTCAAAGCGAGGGGCGTCCGCGATGCGGGATCGCAACGCGGCCTGCTTCGTCTCGAGATGGGCGACGGCGCGACCAGCGAACGCTGAGAGTCCAGGCTCAGGTTCATATGGCGGGGCGCTACGCGGCCCGCAACCCGCAGCTGCGCAGAGGGCGAACGAGAGGAGCAAACGGCTTCTCATGGGTCGGTCCGAGCGAGCGGGCACGATGCGAGGGCGTCGCGGTCGAAGGCTTGCACGTCGACGCACCGGCGGCCGTGTCCGCACCCGGGCATCGTAGGGTCTGGTCGAGGCGAGGATGGGTGCACGCGGGGCAACGCAGGGTCGCGAGCGGATCCAATCCAAAATTCGAGGCCCGGATCAGCGCGCCCACCGGGCCGCGGACCGCGACGCGGGCGGCTCCGACCCCCACACCAACCACGCCAGCATCGTGCACTCGATTGACCCCGCGGGTCTCGGAGCAGGTCCTACGCCGCGGCGCTCGGGGCGTCCACCAAGCGGGCTCCGCCTCACTCGCGGGGGAATAGCTCCGGCTGGCCCGGCACGCTGGGCGGCCGGTTGCGGAGCTCGTCGAGTTCCTGCTCGAGGTCCTCGAGGGTGCGGAAGTCGTAGTGTTCGCTGGCGAAGCGGATGTAGGCGATGGGATCGAGCTCGCGGAGCCGCATGGCCACGCGGCGGCCGATCTCGCGGCTCTCGACCTCGCGTTCGTACTCGCGGTGCAGCTCGTCCTCGATGGACTTGACGAGCTGCTCCTTCTTGTCGGTCGGGATGGGGCGCTTGCCGCAGGCGGCGAGGACGCCGCGGAAGATCTTGTCGGCGTCGAAGGGCACCCGCGTGCCGTCGCGCTTGGTCACCACCAGCCGCTCCGTGCGCTCGACCCGCTCGTAGGTCGTGAAGCGCTTGCCGCAGGCCTCGCACTCGCGGCGACGGCGGATCGCGTCGCCTTCCTCGGCGCCGCGGCTGTCGATCACGCGATCGTGGTCCTTGCCGCAATAGGGGCAACGCATGGCCGCAGTGTCGTCCCCGGGCCGGGTGGCGTCAATCGGCCGCCGCTGCAGCGGGTCACTTCGGCATCCGGTCCGCTTCGAGGTTCCCGTCGATCCGCATCCCGAGCGTGCCGTTGCCGCCCGAGTTGAAGTACTCGACCACGATGTCGACGGAGCGCCGCTCGGCGATGGTCAGGAGGGCTCGCGACTCGCGCGGCGCATGCACCGACCAATCCTCGAGGACCGGCTTGCCGTCGACGAGGACGCGGACGCCGTCGTCGCTGCTCACGCGGAGCAGGAATTCGCCGGGCGGGAACTCGAGCGTCGTCTTGGCGATGAGGCCGAAGTGGTCCTTGGGCAGCTTCGCTTCGCGGATCAGCGATTCGGCCTCGGCGCCGAGCTTGAGGGAGGCCGGCCCGCCTTCGCCGAAGGGGAAGTCGATCTTGGTGCACTCGACGACCACCGAATCGGCCTCTGTGGCCAGCTTGCGCCATGCTTCGAGGTCGGTCAGCGGGTCGTGCGTGCTGGGGAAGAGGGAGACGTTCCAGTCCGCGGCGACCAAGCAGCCGAAGCCGTCGGGGACGCCGCCCACGGTCGACACCCGCAGGAAGTACGGCATCACATAGCCGGTCCGCTCGCTGGTCACGAGCACTTGGTTGTTGGCCGGGTCGCGGGTGGCGCGAAGCGGCCCGCCGCCAAACACCTGGGCTCCGTTCACCGCTCCGCCAAAGAGGCGCCAGACGTCGCGATTGCCGCCGGCGGTGTGGAGCGAGAGGAACTGGCCCTGGCCGTCCCAGGGCCAGAAGTCGGCGACGCGGATCGCCTCCCGGCCGCCGGCGTCGCCGCGCCTGCCGATCGGGTTGTTGAGGCCGGGGAGCGTGGAGCGCAGCTCGTCGATGGTCGGGATGCCGGCCACGGTCGGCGGCGGCGTGTGGCCCGGGGGCTGGTCGTTGTCGGACTGCTTGTCGTTCTTGCTGTCGCGCAGCAGGATCGTCTGGCCGCAGCGGACGAAGCGGTTGCCGCTGAGCTCGTTGTCCTGGCTGCCGGCGCCATTGGCCTGCACCCAGCCCAGCTTGCGGAGCCCCGCGTCCTCGTCCGACCAGAGCTCGATGGCCACCTTCTCGTCGCTGAACTCGTTGCCGACGATCCGGTTCCGCTGGCCGTGCTCGATGTCGATCCCGCCGCCCTCGCCGGGGCCCTCGGGGCCGCCATTCTTCGAGAAGGTGTTGTTGACGACCAACGTGTCGCGGCAGTACCCGGCCCACAGCCCGGCCAGGTTGTTGCCCGTGAACTGGTTGCGGGCCACCACGTTTCCGAAGGAGAAGGTCATCTCGAGGCCGTGGGCCGCGGCGAAGGAGAAATCGTTACCGATGAAGCGGTTCCCGTTCGAGCCGCGGCCCTTGTGGAAGTCGTCGGGGCTGCCGGCGGGCGGCGGGTCCTCGCCGAGGGCCTCGCGGCCGGCGAATCCGAAGACGCCGTCGCCGCAATGGGTCGCGCTGTTGAGGGCGATCAGGTTGTCCTTGCACTGCTCGAAGATCAGGATGCCGGCCGAGTCCTGGCCGCGGCTGTACTTCTCGTGGGAGTAGCCCCGGATGCAGAAGTCGAAGGCGTTCCGGCAGATGACGTTCGAACTCGACCGCCACAGCGCCAGTCCCCAGCCCGAGAGGTAGGAGCAGTCGTTGTCGTAGATCCGGCTCCTTTCGACGCGGTCGAGGAGGATGCCGTTCTGGGTGCGGCGGACGGTGATGTCGCGGACGGTGACTTCGCTCGAGCGTTCGATGCAGAGCCCGGCGCCATAGCGAGTGACCCATTGCCGCTGGTCGTTCTTGTGCGGCCAGAGCCAGTCGGCGCCATCCTCGGCCTCAGGGGTCGAGAGGAGGCGGTCGGCGACGTTGTCCGAGAGGTCGAGCTTCTCGAAGGTCGAGCCGTTCGATTGTTGGGCCAGGACGCCGCAGCGGAAGCCGCGCACCTTGCCGTTGGCGAGGGTGACCTTCTGGCCGGTCACCACGAAGCCGGTGCCTTCGAGGGAGTCGGGCGGAGCGGAGCGGTCGGCTCCAAAGAGCGTGCCGCCCATGAGGTCGACGGTGATTCCATCCCCCTTGATCTGCACCACGCCGTTCCCGTTCAGGTCCCGGATCGGGTGGGCGGGGGCGACCAGGCGGCAGGACGCGGTGATGACGGTGTCGTCGTGCTCGAGGAGGACGAGGGGGAGCTCAGCGGCTGGGGCGGCCTTGACCGGGGCGGGTGGCGGGGCCGCCTGGGCGAGGGGGGACGAGGCGAGGCACGCTGCGAAGACGGCGATGGTCAGCATGGCGGTTGGGTTTGGAGCGGGTGGGCGGACCGACGACGCGGACAGTGCGCGGACAGTGGACAGACTACTTTGGTCGGGCGGGGTGGCTCGGGGGAGTGGGCGGTCGAATTGGACAGACCATTTCGGCCCGCCGCCCAGGGGGTGAAGTGGACACACCATTTCGCGCCGCCCAGGGGGGTGAAGTGGACACACCATTTCGGGGGTGGTGGGACTGGGGGTGGTGGAACTGGACACACCATTTCGGCCAGCCCTGCGGACACTGGACAGACCGTTTCGGAGGAACTGGACACACCATTTCGTCCACTCCCTTCGTGTACCAAGGCAACGTAACTCCACGCTCGACAGAGCGTTCGAACGCACCGACCAAGAGCCTGGAGGGGCCTGTGGGCTTCCGTCGCCCCTCCCGAATCGGTCCGATCCGTCGCCGTCTCATCGGCAACTCGGTCGGGGTGGATGTCCCAAACGGGCGAGGCAGGCGTCGTCGGCTACGGCCCGAGTCCCGGCCTCGGCGCCAACCCTGGCCCCAGCCATGGCCGCAACCCCCGGCTTCAACCCCCGACCCCAACCCCCGGTCCCAACC
>JBGAKK010000066.1:0-26078 GCA_044224425.1 Phycisphaerales bacterium | reverse complement strand
CCGCGTGCAAACTCCAGAGTAAGTTCCCCATCGGAGCGAGGGCCCCGAAGGGCCGGCAATATCCGTTTGGATCGCCGGACGACCCTTTTCGGAGAGAGAGCCGTATGCCCTCGTTCTCGTCCGCCGTCCTCGCGACGGGCCTCGCCGCAGCCGTTGCTGGCGCCGCCAGCGCCAGCTTCTCCGCCACCTACCTCGGTGCGGGAGTCGGCCGGTTCCAGAAGGTCTCCTACAACTCGACCCTCTCGTGGAACCAGAGCGGAAGCGATCCGTTCTACTACGTCCGCGCCTACGACCACCACTGGCAAGAGGACACGGGTGCCCAATACACCTCGTGGTGCATCCAGCTCTACCAGGGCATCGTGGTCGGCGACACCTACTCCTTCGAGTGTGTCGCCCCTGAGAACGCCCCGCAGGCCCCGCCAGAGCCGGGCCCGATGGGCACGATCAAGGCCAACCTGATGCGCGACCTCTTCGCCCGCTGGGGCGACGTGGCGAGCGGGAGCGTCCAGCCGGGCGCCAACCCGAGCGACACCGAGGCCAAGGCCGCTGCCTTTGCCCTCCTGATCTGGGAGATCTCGCACGAGAACTTCACGGGTCTCGACGCCAACGCTTTCAAGAGCGAGATGTCGCTCGCGACCGGAGCGTTCCGCGCCGACGCGACCACCGACGTCTCGAACTGGGCCTCGGTGATGCTCTCGTCGCTCGGGACCGGCGGTTGGATGACCTCCGACCTCCAGGGCCTCATCAGCGACACCGCTCAGGACCAGATCCGTCTGGTTCCCGCCCCGGGCGTTCTCGCCCTCCTTGGCGTTGCCGGCATCGTCGGCCGCCGCCGCCGGGCCTGACCGGCTCAGCGCCGAGCGCGGCTTGCGGCGCCGCGCTGCGGGAACGAGTCCTTCAACGGTCTCCGGGCCACCTTCGTGGGTGGTCCGGAGATCGCTTTTTCTTCATCCCGTCCCACGTCGTTTCGGAGCAGCCCTCAGCGCACGCTGAGCGTGGGCTGCACGAAGCGCGAGCCGAAGGCGGCGATCGACACTTGGCTGGCCACGTTCTTCACGAACCGATCGAGGGAATCGGCGAGGGCCGGCACCTCCCAGTTGGCCTGTGGCGTGCCACGATCGCAGTTGACCCGCAACTCGGTGTGGACCGGCAGCGAGCCGAGGAAGGGGAGCCCCATGGTTTGGGCCATCACCTCCGCCCCGCCGCGGCCGAAGAGGTCGTAGGCCCGACCGTCGTCGCCGAGGAAGTAGCTCATGTTCTCAACCACGCCGAGCACCTCGACGCCGAGCTGCTGGAACATGCGGACCGCCCGTCGGGCGTCGTCTTGGGCCACCTGCTGCGGCGTGCACACCACCACCGCCCCGGTGAGCGGCAGGAGCTGCGAGAGGGTCAACGGCACATCACCCGTCCCCGGCGGCAGGTCCACGATCAGGTAGTCGAGTTCGCCCCACTCGGTCTGGAGGGCCAGTTGCTTGAACGCCCCGTGAGCCATCGGGCCGCGCCAGATGAGGGCCTTGTCGGGGTCGACCAGCTTCCCGATCGTCATGGCCTTGATGCCGTGGACCTCGAAGGGGAGGAGCATGTTCCCCCGTGCCGCCGTCCCGATCGCTTCGAGCCCGAGCATGGTCGGGGCGCTCGGCCCGTAGATGTCGCCATCGAGGAGCCCGACCCGGGCCCCGAAGCGGGCCAGACCAACGGCGAGGGTCACCGCCACCGTCGACTTGCCGACCCCGCCCTTGCCGGCCCCGACCGCGATGATCTGCCGCACGTTCGGCAGGGGGTTCGAGGCGTCCTTCACCCGGTCGTTCGCCTTGCGGACGTCGGCGGTGAACTCGACGGCGATCTCGCCGACCGGCTGGCTCCGCTCCGCCGCCTTGGCCCGCACCGCCGCTTCGATGTCCGAGCGGATCTGGTCCTTCATGGGGCAGGCCGGCGTGGTCAGTTCGACGCCGATCCGGACCCGGTCCCCCTCGACGACGGTCTCCTTGACCATGTTCAGGGTCACCAAGTCCTTGTGGAGGTCAGGGTCCTTGACGGTGCGGAGGGCGTCGACGAGGTCGTTCGGGGTCAGTGGCATGGGTCTGCTCGGGCCGTCGGAGGAACGGAAGGGGCCGATGATAGGGCGTGGCCGGCTCGCCGTCGGGCTTTCGGACCCTTCCGACCGTCGGGAGCGGCTGCGATGCGGGATCGGCCCCAATCCACCGGTGCCGCCGGCTTCGGAGCGGGGGCCGAAATAGCCGATGCAGCCTTGCGTTGAGCGGCTTCAGCCGCCGAGCCATCGCGCCGGACGCCTGGGCGTCCGGGAACCGGCGGCCCGATCGACCCGCTCTTGGCGCGAGTGCCGCCCCGTAGGCGGCAAGGGCCGATCGACGCCACAAGCCGACCCCCCCCAAGCGACATCCGCTGCACGCCCAGGCGCCGCTATGCAAGGAGATCCATTGATGCGTTGTTCGACCAAGGTGTTCGTCCGGACGGCTGGCCTCTTGGCCCTCGCCGTCACCTTCGCCGCCCCCATCGCCGCCGCCGACGACACCAAGCAGCCCAGCCCTCCCGCCAAGGGCACCCCCGGCGGGCCCGGACTCGGCGGCCCGCGCGTGCCCCCCGAGGGCGTGAAGGGCAACGAGCGATTCGACAACGGCGAGAAGGGCAAGGGTGCCGAGCGCCAGCGCAAGGCCCCGCCCCAGCTCTGGTTCGGCACCCTCAAGCAGATGACGCTCACCGATGCCCAGAAGGCCAGCATCGATCCGCTGGTCGCTGAGTGGCAGAAGTCCGAGGAGGCGTTCCGCACCGAGAACGGTCCGAAGCTCAAGGAGCTCGAGGAGAAGCGGAAGGCCGAGGCCAAGGCCAACGGCAAGGCGAGCGAAGAGACCATGAAGGCGATCGGCGAGATCAACGCCAAGCGCCCCAAGCCCGAGCCGATCGAGGAGAAGATCTTCGCTCTCTTGAACGCCGAGCAGCAGAAGGAATTCAAGGCCAAGCTCGAGGCCGGCATGGCGCGGGGCCGCGGCGAAGGCCAAGGCCGCGGTCCGAAGCGTGACGGCGAGAACCCGCCTAAGCGCGGCAACGGCGCCGGTCGCGGGACCGGCGGTGCTGGCGGCGGAACGGGCGGCGGCAGTGGTGGCACGGGCGGCAACGGGACGAAGTAACGATTCCTCCGTCGAGCCCTCCCGCCGCGGGAGCGCTGCACGGTCCGTGACATCTTGAATCGACATGAGAAGGGCGGGCCCGTGCGGGCTCGCCCTTTCTCCTTGCGCCGAGGTGTGGGGCGTCAGCCGCCGCCGAACACGCGAATGTCGTCGTAGGCTTGCACCGCGTTGGGGCCGGCCGGATTGGTGGCTTGGGAGACGATGTCGCTGACCGGGGCCGATGGCGTGCCGATGCCGTCGGTGCGGGCGAAGAAGATGCCGTCCGGTCCGGCGGAGAGGATCGCGTAGCGGCCACGCGGCGTGCCGGCCAGCGGGGCATTGCCGGCGCCGAAGGCGGGATTGCGGATGATCTGGGCCAGCGTCGCGTTCTTGTCACTGGCGACCACGAGCAGGCTCGTCTCCTGCGACTTCCCGAGGTCGCCGAGCTCGATCACCCCGTCCACGTAGGGCAGGATGGTGTTGAACGTGTACTGGGCGGTGTCCGCGGTCCCGACCAAGGGACCAGTGTCGCGCAGGGCCCGCAGGTAGATGATCGGCTGACCCCAGGCGTCGGTCAGGTCGGGCAGGTCGGCGGAGATGGCGTAGCCGCCGCTGGAATAGGTCTGCTTCGCCGGCTGAAGCTCGGTCTGCTTCGGAGCGAAGAAGGGCGAGTACTGCTTGCCCGAGATGCGCGGCCCCTTGCCGATCTCGTCCTTGTTGACCTTGATCTTGAAGGTGTTGGCGCCGCTTCCGAAGCTGATCTCGGTCCAGCCGCTGCCGAAGGAGCTGTATTGCGGATCGTCCTGGTCGACCGCCCCGCCCATCAGGTGGAGCAGAGCGTTCTCGGTGCCCGAGATCTTCGGATCGATGGCCAGGATCGGCTCGGGGACGATGCCCGGGTAGAAGCCGAACTCCTGCTGGAACGCGTCGCACGCCTTCGCGAAGTCCTGCATCGTCGACTGCGTCTGGGTCACCTTGGCCTTGCCGATCACCTTGGAGAGGGCCGGCAAGAGGATGGCGATCAGGATGGCGATGATGCCGATCGCGACGAGGAGTTCCGTCAGCGTGAAGCCTCGGCGAAGCGAGGTCAGAGGACGAGCGGCTCGGGCGGTGGTCGGACGCGACATGGGGGTCATCCTCAGCGACTGGTACGCACACCCGGTGATCTCGGGACGGGAGCCGGAAGGAGGCCGGCTCGCGTCGGGAGGGTCGATCAGGGATGCGTCGGGGTGAAAAGGCTGGCCGGAACGGGGAAGTCCTCAAGGGTGCCCCGCGGCGGGCGCCGGGGAGCGGGCTTTCTTTGGCCCGCCACGGACTCGTTCACGGCGATTCCGGGGCATGCCAAAGCACGGGCGACTGGCCAGTGCCTCGTCACGCTCATCCGGACACCGGCATCGTACGCGAGGGACCCGGCGGCTGTTGCGTCGGAGTCGCCTCGAGGACGAATTGGGCCGAGGTCGGAACCCGAAGAGATCAGAACGCCGGCGTCCCTTGGGCGGCCAGCTGTCGGAGACCCTACGTAGACCGCGATCGCCGCAGCGGTCGCCAGGTTGAGGCTCCGGGCCTCGGCGACGGGGACCATGGGCAGGACCACGCGGCTATCGGCACCCCACCGGGCCACGATCTGGTCGTGGATCGCTGGTTCGACCCCGCGGCGTCTCCCGGCCGAAGAGGAGGTAATCGCCACGGGCGAGCGGAACCGACTTGAGCGGACGCTCCGCCTTTGGTGGTGAAGCCAGAGCCTGGCGGTCGCTCGGCCTCGAGGAAGGCCTCCACGAGGCGTGCTCACGGCAGTCCACGAGATGCCAATAGTCGAGCCCGCCCGCCGGCGTGTACCGTCCATCGAGAAGGCAATGGGATGGATGACGTGCAGCCGGCACCCAGTCAGCAGGCCGCGGTGCCCGATGTTCCCGGTGTTGTTCGGGATCTCCGGGTGAAGCAGCACGATGTGGAAGGCGGGTTCGCCGTCGCTCGTCAGGGGGCGTGGCATGCAGGCGTCGCGTGGTTGGGGGGTAAGCGGGGGCGGGCGAGAATCGAAGCCGAAAAGGCGGCGAATGCCGGCGCGGGCTGCGGCTTCGCCGCCCGTTGGGGTCCAAAGCGACTGCCGCTGGCGGTAGGCTACTCCGTCGGTCGACGTCGGTTCCGGCCACGCCCCGTGTGGAGCGACCCGCTCCCGGGCGGAATCCGGAGCCAGAACTCGTTCGATCGCTTCTGCGGCGGGATGGACCCCTCGCTGCGGGGCACCCTGGCGGGGTGCTAGGACAGGGTCGTTGGAGGTGACGTTTCGATGGCTGGTTACACGACGACGGATATCCGCAACATCGCTGTCATGGGTGGTGCGGGCACCGGCAAGACCACGCTCGTCGAAGCCCTGTTGGTGGCCGCCGGCGCGCTGAAGACGCCGGGCACGGTCGAGGCCGGTTCCACGGTCTGCGACCACGATCCGCTCGCCAAGGAGTTGCTGCACTCCTTCGACAGCTCGATCGTCCATTGCCGCCACGCCGGGGCCGAGATCAACCTGATCGACACGCCGGGATCCCCCGGCTTCATGGGCAAGGCCATCACCGCGATGCCTGCCTCCGAGACGGTGGCGATCGTGCTGGACGCTGGCAAGGGCATCGACATGATCGGGCGGCGGCTGATGAATGTGGCCGAGGGCCGCGATCTGCCGCGCATGATCATCGTCAACAAGATCGACCACGCTGCCCACCACCCCGATGAGCTGGTGGCCCTCCTGGCCGCGATCCAAGAGACCTTCGGTTCGATCTGCCGCCCGATCAATCTGCCTGCCGGCAAGGGCTCGGGCGTGATCGACTGCTACATCGGCACCGAAGGCAGCAGCGATCTCGGCTCCGTCGCCGACTTCCACACCGCCCTCGTCGAACAGATCGTCGAGGTCGAGGAAGCGACCCTCAACGCCTATCTGGGCGGCGAGACGCTGCCCGAAGGCAAGCTGCACGAGGTCTTCGAGAAGGCCCTCCGCGAGCGGCACCTCGTCCCCATCTGCTTCGTGAGCGCGAAGTCGGGGGCCGGCGTGAAGGAGCTGCTCGACATCATGGCCCACCTCTGCCCGACCCCGCTCGAAGGGAATCCGCGTCCCTTCGAGTACGAGGAGAACGGCGAGGTCAAGGTCTGGCACGCCGTGGCCGATCCCGCCCAGCCGGCGGTCTCCCACGTCTTCAAGGTGACCAGCGACCCCTACGTGGGCAAGCTGGCCATCTTCCGCGTGCACCAAGGCACGGTGAGGAAGGACTCGCATCCCAAGGTCGACGACGGCAAGAAGGCGATCCGCATCGCCCACCTCTTCAAGCTCATGGGAGCGAAGCACGTCGAGGTCGAGCAACTCGTGGCCGGCGACATCGGGGCCACCAGCAAGATCGACGAGATCCACTTCAACAGCGTGCTGCACGACGGCGAGATCGGCGAGCACATGCACCTGCGGCCGCTGCCGCTCCCGGTGCCGATGTACGGTCTCGCCGTCCTCGCCGCCAATCGCGCCGCCGAGGCCAAGATGGGCGAGGCCCTGGCCAAGCTCTACACCGAGGATCCGACCCTCCGCATCGAGCACGTCGCCGCCACCGGCGAGACGGTGCTCCGCGGCCTCGACGAGCTGCACCTCCGCACCAAGGTCCGCATGCTCAAGGACCGCTACGCCGTCGAGGTCACCACCAAGCCGCCGCGCGTGGCCTACAAGGAGACCATCACGATGCGTGCCGAGGGGCACCATCGCCACAAGAAGCAGACCGGCGGCGCCGGCCAGTTCGGCGAGGTCTACCTGCGGGTCGAGCCGCTGCCGCCCTTCGAGGGCCAAGGCGGTCCGGAGTTCGAGTTCGTCGACGACACCTTCGGCGGTTCGGTCCCGCGGCAGTTCCTGCCCGCGATCGAGAAGGGCATCCGCCAGGTCCTGCAGACCGGAGCCATCGCGGGCTATCCGATGACCGGCATCCGGGTCAGCGTCTACGACGGCAAGCACCACCCGGTCGACAGCAAGGAAGTGGCCTTCGTCACCGCCGGGAAGCGGGCCTTCATCGACGCCATCATGAAGGCCAAGCCATGCCTCCTCGAGCCAATCGTCAAGCTCGAGATCACCGTCCCGGCCGACGCGATCGGCACCATCGCCGGCGACCTCTCCGGCAAGCGCGGTCGCATCCAGGCCACCGACATGATGGCAGGCGGCTTGGCGGCGGTGCGGGCCGAGGCCCCGCTCGCCGAGGTCATGAACTACGCCAACCACCTCAAGTCGCTCACCGGCGGCGTGGGCACCTTCGTCATGGAGTACAGCCACGACGAGCAGGCTCCGGGCAACATCCGCGACGCGGAGATGGCCAAGTTCAAGCCGCATCCTGAAGAAGAGGACTGAGTCCGCGCGGTTCCGCCGCCGCCATTCTCTCGCTCAACCGTTCGCCTCGAGCGCCGCAGCCCGGCGCTCGAGGCGTTTCGCTTCCTCGGCGTCGCCCAGCGCCGTGGCCTTCGCCGCTGCCCGCCGCAGCAACTCTTGGGCGGCGCGGCGATCGCCGCGCTCGATCCGGTAGTCGGCGATCGCTTCCAAGGTGAGGGGGAAGGACTCCGCTCGCGCCGCCCGCAGCCAAGCGAGCCACGGATCGTCGCTGGGGCGTCGGTCGGCCCGCTCCTGGCCCTCGAGGGTGGCGAGGGCGACGTGGGCGTACTCCTCGCCGTCCGCCTCGGAGGCGGGAGCGACGGCTCGGGCGAGGGCGATCAGGTAGTCGGGGTCGCCGGCGAGGACCGGCGTGTCAAGGCTCGCTGCTGCGGCGGCCACCGCCTCCGTCGTCGCTCCGCGGGCCACGAGCAGGCGGACGTTCGTGATGCGGAAGGCCCAGGGCGGAGCGAAGGGCACCGCGTCGACGGGGAGCGTGGCGAGTTCCGCCACCGCCGCGTCCCGGGCGGCGATGGCTCCGGTCTGCTCGGAGGCCAGCTCGGAAGCCTGCTCGGAGGCCAGGTAGCGATCGAGGGCGGCCTGGGCCGTGCGGCGGGCGGCGAGGAGTTCGATCCGCTCCGTGCGGGCGGCCTGCTCGTCCCAGTGGCCAGCGAGGAGGTCGTCTATGACCCGAGCTACGTCCTGCGGATGGCCGAGCCATGCCAGGCGCCCGTCGCCATCGATCACGAAGGCCCGGGGGATCGCGGTCTCGCGGGAGGCTCCGCGGAAGGCCTCGGTCGTGGTCGTCCCGGCGTCGATCGCCAGGCGCGATGGGACGACCAGGTTTGGGTCGGCGAGGAGGGCGTCGATCGCCGCCCGCGAGTTCACGCGGTCGAGGGCCGTGACCGCCACGAACTCGACGCGACCGGGAGCGACGGTGCGGTAGAGCTCTTCGAGTCGGGCGAGGTGGGGGAGCGTCCCGAGGCAGGGCGGGCACCACGCGGCCCAGAAGTCGACGACGGTGATCACGCCCCGCTCGGAGGCTGGGATCGGGGCCCCGCGCAGCCATGCGCTGACCACGATGGGGGGAGCCTGGTCGCCGGGGAGAAGGGTGGGCTCCGTCGCCAGTTGAGCGGGAGGCAGGGTCCACGGCTCCGAGGGGCGGGGAGCGCAGGCGGTGAGGATGGGCGACCCGAGGAGGAGGGCCACGGCGATCGGACCGAGAGTTCGACGCAAGCGACGGGGCATCGAGTGCCGTTATACTCTCTCGCAATGAGCTCCTACATCATCACTGTCCTGGTCGCCAACGGACTCTGGCTCACCGTCTGCGCCTGCTGGGCCGCCATGTGCTTCGCCCAAGCGGCGTCGGACCGCCGGACGGGCCGCGGCTTCCAGAAGCCGGTCGGCGTCAACGACATCGACTGACCCGCGGGTCATCCGCCTGGCGGAACGGGCGGCGGCGTCGGTGGCGACGCGGGCCCTTCGGGCGATCGCGTCAGCAGGTAGAAGCGAGTCGGCGATGCGAACCAGCGGGTCCAGGTGCCCAGCGGTTCAAGCCGCCGCGCGACCTCGGGGCAGGCGGCCAAGGTCTCCTCGGCTCGCGAGGCGCGAAGCAGGACGACGGTGGGGAGATCCGGCTGGTCGCTCGTCGCCTGCGGCAGCCCGGCAAGATCGGCGAGTTCGATCGTCGCCTGCCCGCCGTTATAGAAGGCGATGGTCGGATCGAGGAAGCCGACGGTCGCCATGCGTGGCCGCTCCGTCCCGAGGAGCGGCCGCAGTTCGGCAAGGAGATACGCCGAGCCCATCGACGGCACGTAGCGGGCCACGATCCCGAAGACGACGGTCCAACTCGCCGCGAAGCCGAGCCACGCGACGGCGAGTCCCTGCCACCGGGCTCGCGATCCTTGCTTCCAGACCGTGGCCATGGTGATGCAGGCGATGGGCACGATGGCCAGGGGCACCACCAGAGCCCAGAGTTCGGGAGCGGACTCGGCGGCGTAGATCGACGCCCCGAGCTGGCCGAGGAAGACGATGCAGGCGACGACAGCGAGCGTCAGTCGCACGTCGGGCGGGCGGTAGCCATCGAGTCGATCCCGTCGGTCGAAGCTGCCGTCGAGCCAACGTTCGATGGTGATCGCGACCAATATCGCCGTCGGGGCTGCGAGCGGGAGGAGATAGGTCGGCATCTTCCCGGTCGAGAGGCTGAGCCCGACGAGCGGCAGGACGACGGCCAGGATGGCCAGGCTTCGCACGTCGCCGGAGCGAAGGATGGCCCACGCCGCCTTGGGCCGAAGGTTCAGGAAGGGAACGGCGAGCATCGTGGTGGCCGGGTAGAGGCCAGCGAGGTAGACCGGGAGATAGAACCACCAGGGTTCCGCCCGGAGCGACTTCTCGCCGGTCACGCGGCCGAAGGTCTCGTCCCACCAGAGTTGCTTGGCGCTCGGGTAGGAGTGGAGGACGAAGCCGATCCAGATCGCGGCCGGGATCGCCGCCAACGGGAAGCCGAGAAAGGGCTGGAACTGCAGCAGGCGGTCGCCGCGGCCAGCCATGGCGAGCCACGCCCCGAGGACGATGAGCGGGCCGAGGGCCGCAGGGCCTTTGACCATGAACCCGAAGGCGAGGGCGAGCCAGAAGACGAGGAGGCGTCCCCACGGCGTCCGTCGCGAGTCGTCGGTGGCGATCGCGTGGCCCTCATCGAGCATCACGATCCAAGCAAGGGCCAGGAGCGCATCGGTGTTGGCGAGGCGCCCGACCACGAGGACGAGCGGCATGCACGACGCCAGCGCCGTGGCCACGAGAGCCGGTCGCGTCCCCAGCGTGCGGCGGGCGAACCGGAAGAGGACGAGGAGCCCGAGGCTCGTCGCCACCAGGCTCGGCCAGCGAACCGCCAGCTCGGTCCGGCCCATGGCCACGACGCCGATCCCTTGCAGCCAATAGGTCAGGGGCGGCTTGGTGAGGTGGGCCTTGCCGCGGAACTCTGGCACCAGCCAGTTGCCGCTCTCGGCCATGGTTGCGCTGACCGAGCCATAGCGGCCCTCGTCCGGCGGCAAGAGGGGGTAGGCCCACGCGAGGAACCAGACCAGAAGGACGGAGGCCGCGAGCACCAGCCGCTCGCGGGTGAGGAGTGGCCGGGTATCCGCTCGGGGGAGGTCCATCGGAAGGGTCAATGCGGGACGAGTCGGGCCCGATCGGCCGGGCCCGCTCGGCCGGGCCCGCTCGGCCGGGCTGGGAAAGCGCCCCCTGCAAGATTCGAACTTGCGACCTGGTCTTTAGGAAAGACCCGCTCTATCCAGCTGAGCTAAGAGGGCGACGCCTCGATTCTATCGGCGGCCTCGCCCTTCGGCAGCCGGCTCCGGCCCGGAGCCGCGTGGCGATCGGATAGATTTGCCCCCATGAACTGGGTGCTGATCGCGGAAGGACTTGCCCTCCTCCAGATCGCGGCTGCCGTCGCCACCGGCCTCGCGGTCCTCCTCGATCGCCGCATGCGCGCCAGTTCGGCGATGTCGTGGCTCCTCCTCGTCTTTGTCGTCCCCGGCTTCGGCGTCGTCCTCTACCTCCTCGCCGGCAAGCCGTGGATGTCGCACGGTCGCCGCCACCGCCACGCCCTCCTGCGGAAGCGGCTGGCCAACGAGATGTGCGAGCGGATGGCGGTCCGGGTCACCGGCGTCCGGGCCGCCTTGGCCCGCATGCCCGACGGCACCCGCAGCCTGGCCATCCTCGCCGGGCAGATCTCCGGCCACCCGCCCTTCGCCGGGAACGAGGTGGAGTTCGAGGCCGACACGCCCGACCTCATGGATCGCCTCGTCGGCGACATCGACCGAGCCACCGACCACGTCCACATCCTCTTCTACATCGCCCTCGACGACGAAGGCGGGCGCCCGGTCATGGAGGCCATGATGCGGGCCGCCAAGCGCGGCATCCAAGTCCGCTTCATGGCCGACGCGATCGGCTCGCGGACCTTCCTCAAGAGCCCGACGCGGCGGAAGCTCGAAGCGGCCGGCGTGCGGGTGGTGCCGGCCCTGCCTGGCGGCGTGCTGCGGGCCTTCTTCGAACGGATCGACCTCCGCAACCACCGGAAGATCGTGGTCATCGACAACCGGATCGGCTACATCGGGAGCCACAACCTGGCCTCGGCCACCTTCAAGGTGAAGCGGCGTTTCGCCCCCTGGGTCGATGCCACCTGCCGTATCGAGGGGCTCGCCGTGCAGTCGCTGCAGCGGGTCTTCATCGAGGATTGGTGGGCGGAGACCGAGGAGGACGGCCTCGGCCGCTTCATTGACTCGCCCCAGCCGGTCGAGGGTGGTGTGGTGGCCCAAGTGGTGGCCACCGGCCCGACCTCGGAGGAGAACTCGATGCCGCAGGTCATCGCGACCTGCGTCCATCTCGCCCAGCGCGAGCTGGTCCTCACCACGCCCTACTTCGTCCCCGACGAGGCGACGCTCCTGGCCATCATCACCGCGGCCAAGCGCGGGGTGCGGGTCGTCCTCGTGGTCCCCGAGCACAACGACTCGACGTTGGTCAAGCTGGCCAGCCGGAGCTTCTTCCAGCGGCTCCTCGACTCAGGCGTCGAACTCCTCGAGTTCCGCGGCGGGATGCTCCACGCCAAGACCATCGTCGTCGATGGCCGCCTCGGCGTGATGACCAGCTCGAACCTCGACCGGCGGAGCTTCGAGATCAACTTCGAGGTCAGCCTTCTCCTCTACGACGAGGCGGCGGCCAAGGCCTTGCGTCGGCTGCAGCAGAGTTACATCGAGCGAGGGCAGGCCATCAGCGCCCGCCACTGGGCCGATCGCCCATGGTGGACGCGGCTGGTCGAGAACGCGGTCGGCTTGGCGAGCCCGGTCCTCTGAGTGGGTCCAAGACGCGGAGGCATGCGATGAGGCGTTCGAGGCGACTCTTGGCATCGGCGGTTGCGAGTTGCCTCCTCGGCGGGGCGACCACGGTGGCCTTGGCCTGGTGGCTGATGGGCCATACGAAGCCGGTCCTCGGCGGCGGTCCCGAGGTGATCCGCTTCCCGAGCAAGGAGCACATCGGGATCGTGGCCCATCACGTGGAGAGTCCGGGAGCCCTCGACCTCGATGTGCAGACGGGGATGATCGTGCGGCAGGGCGGCAACTACGACGCAGCCGACGGCGCCGCCGAAGCCGCGGTACCCGAGTGGGCCCGGGACGACCTCGTCCCCAACGGGTGGGACGGGGCCTGGCAGCCCGGCATGCATTCCTATCGCCACCTCTGCGCCCGCGGCTGGCCGTGGCCTGCGTTCGCGGTCGTCTACGAGGCCCAGGCCGACACGCCAAGCGGACCCGCTGGGTGGAAGGTCGTCGCCGGCATCGATCGTTCGAGCGGGCCGCGCAATCCGTTCGATCCGACGCTGCCCGATGCCTTGCCGACCGTGCCGCTCTGGGGCCCGGTCGCAGCCGACACCTCGCTGGCCAGCGTGGTCTGGTTCGGAGCCCTCGTCCTCTCGACCGAAGTCATCCGCCGCTGGCGACGCCATCGCCGCTGGCGGGCCGGGCTCTGCCCCGACTGCGCCTACGACCGCGGCGGACTCGATCCCGCCACGCCTTGTCCGGAGTGCGGCTCACCGGGGAGCTGACGCGCCGACGTGGTGGCCGGACTGGGACTCGACCGAGCCGCGCCGAAGGACTTGGGATCCGACCACGGGGGCGAAGCGGGCCTGGAAGAAGCGGAGGTGCTTCGGCTCATGGGTGAACTGGAGGCCGACCACGCGCTCCGGGTCCTGGGCCAAGGCGATGACCGACTCCGCGGTCACGTCCATGTGGGCCTGGGTGTAGACGCGGCGGGGGATCGTCAGGCGGACCGTCTCGAGCCGCGGGAAGTAGTTCTTCCCGGTGTCGGGATCGCGGCCGGCCGAGACGGCGCCGCGTTCCATGGAGCGCACGCCGGAATCGACGTAGAGGGCCGCGGCCAGCGACTGGGCCGGGAACTGCTCGCGTGGGATATGCGGGAGGAAGCGCACGGCGTCGATGAAGATGCCGTGGCCGCCGATCGGTTCGACGATGGGGACGCCTTCTTCCTTCAGCATGTGGCCGAGGTACTCGACCTGCCCGATGCGGGCCCGGATGTGGTCGTACTGGACGCTCTCCTCGATGCCCACCGCCATCGCTTCCATATCGCGGCCGGCGAGGCCGCCATAGGTGTGGAGGCCTTCGAAGAGGACGACCAGGTTCCTGGCCTGCTCGGCCAACTCGTCGTCGTTCACGCAGAGGAAGCCGCCGATGTTGACCAGGCTGTCCTTCTTGGCCGAGTTGGTGCAGCCGTCGGTGTGGCTACAGAGTTCATGCAGGATCGACTCGATGGAGCGTTCCGCGTAGCCCGCCTCGCGCACCTTGATGAAGTAGGCGTTCTCGACCGCCCGCGTCGCATCGAGCATGACCTTGATGCCGTGGCGATGGCAGAGGGCGGCGACGTCGGCCACGTTCTTCATGCTGATGGGCTGCCCACCGGCCATGTTCACGCAGCACTGCATGTTGAGGTAGGGGATGCGATCCGCCCCGACCCGGGCGATGAGCGACTCGACCTTGCGGAGGTCGATGTTCCCCTTGAACGGGCTCAGGTTCGAGGGGTCGTGGGCCTCCTCGCAGATCACGTCGACGAAGCGTGCCCCCGCCAGCTCCTGGTGGGCCCGGGTGGTCGTGAAGTACATGTTGCCCGGCACGTAGTCGCCAGGCTTGATCATCATGCGGCTCAGGATGTGCTCGGCGCCGCGGCCCTGGTGGGTGGGGATCAGGTGCTTGTAGCCATAGACCCGCTGCACCGTCTCCTCGAGGTGGTAGTAGTTCGCGCTCCCCGCGTAGGCCTCGTCGCCCATCATGAGGGCGGCCCACTGGCGGTCGCTCATGGCCGAGGTGCCGGAGTCGGTGAGGAGATCGATGTAGACCTCTTCCGAGCGAAGGAGGAAGGTGTTGAAGCCAGCGTCGGCGATCGACTGCTCGCGCTCCTCGATCGACATCATCCGCAGCGGCTCGACCATCTTGATCTTGTAGGGCTCGGCCCAGGATCGCTTGGTGCGGCGGGGATGGCGGTCGTGCATGGGGTACTCCAGATGCTGGATAGCGGGGCGCCAACGACGTGTGGCGACGCGGGTCGTCTAGCGTAGCGAAGAGGCCCGCGCCATTCGTGGCACGGGCCGCCTCTTCCGCGCATCGGCACAATCAACGAATGAAGGTCGTTGATGTCGGTGCGGAGATCCCGCCAACAAGTCGGCGTTGCCGGAAAGGACGGCAGCGTCACGCGGTACCATCGTGGAGCCAAGGTCGTTGATCGCTCGCCGACCGTGGCGTCTTGCAGTGGAGTCCCGATGAGTCGATCCCTTCGCTCCTATCGAGGTACGCACGCCCCCGGCACCGAACTCGAACCCTCGCTCGAGGGGCTTGAGCGCTTCATCGAAGCGAAGAGCCACGGAGCCCATCCGCATGTCGACGAGCTGGCCCGCAAGGTCCACCTCCCGGTCGCCGCGGCGCGGGGCAGCCTGTCGTCCTACGCCGACACCGACCTGAACCATCGGGCGGTGCGGGTCTGCGCCGGCACCTCCTGCATGCTGGCGGGAAGCGGGATGCTCGCCAACCAAGTCGCCCGCGAACATGCTTGCGAACAGGTCTATTGCCTCGGCTACTGCGACCGCTCGCCGGCGGCGATGACGCCCTCGGGGCGCGTCCTCCCCGGCGATCGCGGCAACAAGCTCTCGGCCCTCGTCAACGACATCCCCTTGCCGCATCCGGCTCCGCCCAGCATCCGGAACGAAGCTCGGCATGCGATCGTCACCGAGCGGCTCCTCAACCCCGAAGTGATCGAGGAGCGCTGCCACTCCTACGCCGGGCTCCAGGCGGCGCTCGACATGCAGCCGGCGGCGGTGATCGAAGCGGTGATCCAGGCCGGCGTGCGGGGACGCGGCGGGGCCGCCTTCCCGACCGGCGTCAAGTGGCGGGCCGCAGCGGCAGCCCAGGGCTCGCCCAAGTACATCGTCGCCAACGGCGACGAGGGCGACCCCGGCTCCTTCGTCGATCGCGAGATCATGGAGCGCGACCCGCATGGCGTCATCGAGGGCATGGCCATCGCCGCCCACGCCATCGGGGCCCGCGAAGGCATCGCCTTCATCCGTTCGGAGTACCCGATCTCGGTGGAGCGCATGCAGCGGGCCATCGACATCGCCACCATCGAAGGCGTGCTCGGCCCCAACGCCCTCGGCCGCGGCAAGCCCTTCACGATGCGGGTGGTGCGCGGCCTCGGCAGCTACGTCTGCGGCGAGGAGACGGCCCTCCTCAACGCCATCGAAGGGATGCGCGGCGAAGTTCGACCGCGGCCGCCCTTCCCAGTCGACGCCGGCCTCTATGGGAAGCCGACCGTGGTCGACAACGTGGAGACGCTCCTCCTCCCCGGATGGATCCTGCGGCACGGCGTCGACGCCTTCCGCTCGATGGGGACGAAAGAAAGCCAAGGCACCAAGGCCATCTGCCTCGACCGCGGCTTCGCCCGGCCGGGCATCGTCGAAGTCGAGTTCGGCATCACCCTGCGCGAACTGATCGATCGCCACGGCGGCGGCGGCACCGGCGGCCGCGAGCTCGAGGCGGTCCTCGTCGGCGGTCCGATGGGGAGCATCGTTCCCATCGAGGATTGGGACGTCCCGGTCTGCTTTGCCGCGATGCGCGAGAAGCGGATCAACCTCGGCCACGCCGGGCTGGTGGCCATCCAGAAGGGGGCCGACTGGGGGATGCTCCTCCGCCACCTCCTGACCTTCATGCGCGACGAGAGCTGCGGGAAGTGCGTGCCGTGCCGCTTGGGGACGACCCAGCTCCACCAGATCGCCGCCGACGGCGTCGATCGCGCCGACCTGCCTTCGATCGAACGCATCCTCGACCTGATGGGGACGGCCAGCCTCTGCGCCTTCGGCCGCGAGACGCCCGGGCCCATCGCCACCATCCTGTCCCGCTACCGCGATCGTGTCCTGGTGACGGGACGCGGGGAGGCCCGGTCATGACCACCGCTCCGAAGCCAGCCACCGCCATGCCGACCCCGAGCGCTCCCCGGGCCTCGATCAACGGCCGCGAAGTGGCCATCGAGCCTGGCGACAGCATCCTGAGCGCCGCCCGCCGGATCGGCGTCGAGATCCCGACCCTCTGCAACATGCCAGGCCTCGACGTCGAAGGCGGCTGCCGCATGTGCCTCGTCGAGATCGAAGGCCAGCGACCGCAGGCCGCCTGCCACACGCCGCTCGCCGCTGGCATGCGGATCTCGACCGAGACGCCGCGCCTGGCCCAGATCCGCCACGACCTTCTGGCTTTGACCCTCTCGGCGACCGCCGCCGAGGCATTCGAGGCCAAGGCCGACGGCTCGCCTTTCGAGCGTTTGCTCCATCGCTACGGCGTGGCCGGCCCCGACTTCGGCCGCCAAGCGACCTCGACGCCGATTGACGCTTCGCATCCGGCCCTTCGCTACGACCGCGACCGCTGCATCACCTGCCGCCTCTGCCTCCACGCCTGCGAAGAGATCCAAGGCCAGTTCGTCTACGGCATCGAGCATCGCGGCGGCCGCTCGCGGCTCATCTTCGGGCCGACCGATCGCTTCGCCGACTCGGGCTGCGTGGCCTGCGGGGCATGCGTCGACGTCTGCCCGACCGGGGCCATCTCCGATCGCGATCGTCGCGGCGCGGTGCCGGCCCGCCACACGAACGGCCATCACGCCCAAGCCGCCAGCGTCGAGCACGAGACCGTCGACTCGGTCTGCGGCTACTGCGGCGTCGGCTGCCGGACCCGGATCGACGCCGGCGAGGAGGTCGTCCTCTCGATCCGCGGCGTCCCCGATGCCAGCGTGAACCACGGCCACCTCTGCCTCAAGGGTCGCTTCGCCCACGCCTACCACCGTTCGGGCGACCGGCTCACCAAGCCCTTGATCCGGACTCCCAATGGATCGTCCGGCGGCCACTTCCGCGAAGCGACGTGGGACGAGGCCATCGGCTACGTGGCCGATCGGCTGCGGGCGATCAAGGCAAGCCACGGCCCCGATGCTCTCGGCACGATGACCTCCTCGCGCTCGACGAACGAGGCGGCGTACCTCCTGCAGAAGCTCTTCCGGGCCGAGATCGGGACCAACAACACCGATTGCTGCGCCCGGGTTTGCCACTCCTCGACGGCGGTCGCCCTCGGCCTCGCCACCGGCACCGGGGCAGCCAGCGCCTCCTACGACGACATCCCCGCCGCCCGCTGCATCGTGATCGCCGGCGCCAACGCCACCGAGGCCCATCCGGTCATCGGGGCCCGCCTCAAGCAACGGGCCTTGCACGACGTCCCCCTCATCGTCATCGATCCGCGGGAGATCGAACTCGCTCGCTACGCAGCGGTCCATCTCCAGCTCTGGCCCGGCACCAACGTGCCGCTCCTGAACGCGATCGCCAAGGTGCTCATCGAAGAGGATCTCTACGACCGCCGCTACGTTGATGAGCGCTGCGAGGGCTTAGGGGAGCTCCGCGCCTTCCTCGCCACGCAATCGCTCGAGTCGTTCAGTGCCGTCACTCATGTCCCGGTCGAGCGCATCCAACAGGCCGCCCGGATCATCGCCAAGCACGGCCCGGCCCTCTTCGTGAGCGGGCTCGGGCTGAGCGAGCAGACCCAAGGCGTGGCCAGCGTCCTCGCCTACACCAACCTCGGCCTCTTGAACGGGGCCCTCGGTCTGGTCGGCTCGGGCATGCTGCCGCTGCGCGGGCAGAACAACGTGCAGGGGAACGCGGACATGGGTTCGCAGCCCTATTCGCTGACCGGCTACATGAAGCTCTCGGACAACGCGGTCCGCGAGCGCCTGGCGAACCTGTGGGGCGCCGCTCCGCCGGTCGAGGCGGGGAAGACGATCCCCGAGATGTACGACGCGGCCATCGCCGGCTCGCTCAAGGCTCTCTGGATCCAAGGCGAGGACGTGGCCCAGAGCGACCCCAACCACCATCACGTGGTGAAGGCCCTGAAGAGCCTCGACCTTCTCGTGGTCCAGGAGCTCTTCATGACCGAGACGGCCGAACTCGCCCATGTGGTCTTCCCGGCCGCGGCGGTCCTCGAGCAGGAGGGCACCTTCACCAACGGCGAGCGGCGCATCCAACACGTGCGGCCCGCCGTGGCCCCGCCCGGCGAGGCCCGCCCCGACTGGGAAGTGATCCGCGACGTCGGCATCCGCATGGGGGCCCGCTGGCAGTACGAGCATCCGAGCCGGGTGATGGACGAGGTGGCCAAGGCCGCCCCGCACCTCTTCGGCGGCGTCTCCTACGAGCGGCTCGAGGGCGACGGCCTGCAATGGCCTTGCCCGACCGCCGACCACCCCGGCACGCGGACGGTGCACGTCAACGGCTTCGTGCGCGGGAAGGCCTTGCTCTCGGTCGTCGACTACGTCCCGCCGCAGGACGCCCTCGACCAGGCCCATCCCTTCGTCCTGATCACCGGGCGCATCCTCGAGCACTACAACGTCGGCACCATGACCCGCCGCAGCGAGACGAGCGACCGAATGGCCCCGCACGACTACGTCGAGGTGCATCCCGAGGACGCCGTCAAGCTCGGCATCGCCGACGGCTCGCGCCTTCGCGTGCGCAGCCGCTTCGGCGAAGCCTTCGCCCCGGCCCGCCTGACCCGCCGCGTCCCGCCCGGTGTCGCCTTCATGACCTTCCACTTCCCCGAGACCGGCACCAACTGCGTGGTCGGGCCCTACACCGACCCGACCAGCAAGTGCCCGGACTACAAGGTGGTCGCGGTGGACCTCGAACGGGCGTGAGGGGGAGGGGGGGAGCGAGGTCACGAGCGGCGGAGGAGGCAGATTGCCGCAGAGTCGCAGAGCGCGCAGAGTCCTCGCAGAGGAAGGCAGGGATGCAGGGTGGCCGTCCGCGCGGTGTGGCCGCCGCGAGGGCTCGAACGGCCATGAGAGCCTGACCCGAAGCCCCAATTTCCTATCTGCTCTGCGAGGACTCTGCGGCCTCTGCGCCTCTGCGGCTATCCGGATTCGCGGCGTCGCTCCCCGCGAAGAAGCCGGACCGCCGCGGAGGCGCAGAGCCCTCGCGGAGGAAGGCGGAATGCAGGCTGGCCGTCCGCGCAGGCTGACTGCCGTTAGGAATCGAACGTCCGCCCCGGCGTGACCCGAAGCCCCAATTCTTCTTGTCTACTCTGCGAGGACTCTGCGCACTCTGCGTCTCTGCGGCTATCTGGCCGTCTGCTCCTCCCCTCAAGCCCCTCCGCGGCCTCTCACCGGAGGCGGTCCGCCCCGGTGTAGACGTTGAACCTCCCCCCGCGCAGGAACCCGACCAGCGTGATCCCCGACTCCTCCGCGAGCTCGACAGCGAGGCTTGACGGCGCGGACACCGCGGCCACGATCGGGATGCCGGCGGCGCGGGCCTTTTGGACGATCTCGAAGCTGGCGCGGCCGCTGACGAGGAGGACGTGCTCGCGAAGCGGAAGGCGGCCGGCGAGGAAGGCGTGGCCGACGACCTTGTCGACCGCGTTGTGGCGCCCGACGTCTTCGCGGGCGGTGAGGAGCGTGCCTTGAGCGTCGAAGAGTCCGGCCGCGTGCAGGCCGCCGGTCTTCTCGAAGGTCGGTTGGGCGGCGCGGAGGATCTCGGGCAGGCGGGCGATCGTCGCGGCCTCGACGGTCGGCCCGGCCGCGACGGCTGGGAATTCTTGGCGCACCGCGTCGAGACTCGCCGCCCCGCAGATGCCGCAGCTCGAACTGGTGAAGACGTGGCGCGACAGGCGGGCCAGGTCGACCTCTTCACCAGGCCGCAGCAAGACCTCGATGGCCGAACCATCCGGGCCTTGGGTGCAGGGGCGGATCGCGGCCACGGCCTCGCGGCTCCGGAGGATGCCCTCGCCGACCAGGAAGCCGGCGGCGAGCTCGTCGTCGTGGCCCGGCGTCCGCATGGTGACCGAGACCATGCGGCCGGCGACGCGGATCCCGAGGGGCTCCTCGATGGCGAGGCGATCCTCGACCGGCGGATGCAGGACGCCGCCGTCGTAACGGATCACACGATGGCTGTGGTCGAAGGTCGGCATCCTCGCGAGGTGGTCCCGAAGCGTTGGCGTAGGATGCCGCCTGCGGAGAGCCTCCGCAAGCGAGCGCCAACGATTGGCGAGGAGCCTGGACGCATGGGGCCCGATGCTCGAGCCGGGAACGCGACGACCGCAGCGGCCAGCGTCTTCGAGGCCCGCGGCCTGACCAAGGTCTATCGGATGGGCGAGGTCGAGGTGCAGGCCCTCCGTGGCGTCGACCTCGATCTCTTCGCCGGCGAGTTCGTGGTCCTCCTCGGCCCCTCGGGAAGCGGGAAGAGCACGCTCCTCAATATCCTCGGCGGCCTCGACGTCCCCACCGCGGGACGCGTCCGCTACCTCGACCACGACCTCACCGCCTACGACGACGCCGCCCTCACCCGCTATCGCCGCGAGCACGTCGGCTTCGTCTTCCAGTTCTACAACCTGATCCCGAGCCTGACCGCCCAGGAAAACGTGGCCCTCGTCACCGAGATCGCCACCCATCCCATGGACCCGCGGGAAGCCCTCGGCCTGGTCGGCCTCGCCGAGCGGGCCGACCACTTCCCGTCGCAACTCTCGGGCGGCGAACAGCAGCGGGTGGCCATCGCCCGGGCCATCGCCAAGCGGCCCGACGTCCTCCTCTGCGACGAGCCTACCGGGGCTCTCGATGTCCGCACCGGCCGCGTGGTGCTCGCCTCGCTCGCCCGCGTGAACGCGGAGCTCGGCACGGCGACCATCGTCATCACCCACAACGCCGCCATCGCCCGGATCGCCGACCGGGTGATCTCGCTGTCGGGCGGCCGCGTCGCAACGGTGGAGCGGAACGCCTCGAAGATCGCCCCCGAGAGCGTCGACTGGTGAGCGCCCTCCACGCCAAGCTCCGCCGCGACCTCCTGCGGATGTGGCCGCAGCTCGCGGCGGCCTCCTTGGTCATGGCTTGCGGCATCGGGGCCTTGGTGATGAGCCTGAGCATGCTCCGCTCGCTCGAGGCGGCCCGCGACGCCTACTACGAGCGCTACCGCTTCCCGCAGGTCTTCGCCCAACTGAAGCGGGCTCCGAACTCGCTGCTCGCCCGGATCGCCGAGATCCCCGGCGTGGAGAGCGTGCAGGGCCGGGTCCAGATCGACGTCAACCTCGACGTCGCCGACATGGTCGAGCCGGCGGTCGGGCGGATCGTCTCCATCCCCGAGTCGCCGCCCTACGGCCTGTGCGAACTGCACGTCCGCCGCGGCCGCTTGCCCGAGGTGGGCAACGCGAGCGAGGTGGTGGCGAGCGAAGCGTTCGCCGAATCGCACCACCTCGAGCCCGGCGACTCGGTCCGGGCCATCATCAACGGCCGGCTCGAAACACTCCTCATCGTCGGCCTGGCCCTGAGCCCCGAGTACATCTACCAGGTGCGCCCTGGCGACCTCGTCCCCGACGAGCGGCGCTTCGGGATCTTCTGGATGCCCTATCGCGAGCTGGCCCCGGCCTACGACCTCGACGGGGCCTTCAACCATGTGGTCGTCTCGCTCGAGCCGGGGGCTTCGGAGCGGGCCGTGATCGACCAGATCGACCGCCTGACCGAGCCCTACGGCGGGCAGGGGGCGGTGGGGCGCACCGACCAGACCTCGCACAAGTTCGTGGCCAACGAATTGCACGAGCTGCGGGCCATGTCGATGGTGCCGCCGACCATCTTCCTCTCCGCCGCCGCCTTCATCCTGAACATCGTCTTCGCCCGCGTGGTCCGCACCCAGCGCGAGCAGATCGCCGCCCTCAAGGCCTTCGGCTACTCCCGCTTCGCGGTGGGCAAGCACTACCTCGAGATGTCGCTCGTCGTGGCCGCGATCGGGATCAGCTCGGGGGTCGCGTTGGGCTGGGTGCTCGGCAACTACCTGAGCGGCCTCTACGCCCGCTTCTTCCGCTTCCCGAGCTTCGACTTCGCCTTGGACGGACAGGCCGTGGCCCTCGCCTCGGGCGTGGCCCTCGTCTCCTGCTGCGCCGGGATCCTGGCCTCGGTCTACCGCGCTTCGCGGCTGCCGCCGGCCGAGGCCATGCGGCCCGAGGTGCCGCCTGACTACCGGACGACGCTCCTCGAACGGTGGCGGCTGCAAGGCTTCTTCACTCCAGCAGGGCGCATGGTCATCCGCCACCTCGAGCGGCAGCCGCTCCGGGCGGTCCTCTCGACGCTCGGCATCTCGCTCGCGGTCGCCGTCCTCATCGTGGGGAGCTTCGTGCACGGCTCGATCGTGCGGCTCATGGAGTTCATGTTCTTCGAGACCCAGCGGCAGGACCTCACCGTCGGCTTCGTCGAGCCCCGCTCGAGCGACGCGGTGTACGAGCTGGCAGGCCTGCCGGGCGTTCTCGTGGCCGAGCCTTTCCGCAGCATCCCGGCCCGGCTGCGGGCCGGCTCGCAGGTGCGCCTGCAAGGGATCACCGCCCTCGACCACCTCGGCCGCCTCTACCACCTGATCGACCAGGACGGGCGCGACGTGGCCATCCCGAAGGAGGGGATCGTGATCGGCGACATCCTCGCCGAGAAGCTCGCCGTGGGTCCTGGCGACATGGTCCGCCTCGAAGTCCTCGAGGGCGAGCGGCCGACGATCGAATTGCCGGTCGCGGCCGTCGCCCGCACCTACGTCGGCGAGACGGCGTTCATGGATCGCGCCGCCCTCAACCGCCTCCTCCGCGAAGGGAACGTCTCCTCCGGCGCCTTCCTCCGCGTCGAGGAGGATCGCCTCGCCGAGACCTACGCGACGCTCAAGTCGATGCCCGGCGTCGGGGCGGTGGGCATCAAGCGGGCGGCGATCGAGTCCTTCGAGGCGACCATCGCCGAGAACATCCTGCGGATCCGCCTCTTCAACCTCTTTTTCGCCTGCGTCATAGCCTTCGGGGTTCTCTACAACTCGGCCCGCATCGCCCTCGCCGAGCGGGCCCACGAACTGGCCACCCTCCGCATCCTCGGCTTCACCCGCCGCGAGGTGTCCATGGTGCTGCTCGGCGAGCTGGCGGTCCTGACCGGGCTGGCCATACCGCTTGGGCTCCTCATCGGCCGGGGCTTGGTGTGGGTGGTGGTGGGGGCCTTGGGCGGCGACATCATCCGCATGCCCCTCGTCATCAACCCCAGCACCTACGCGTTCGCCGTTACAGTCATCACCGTGGCGGCCTGGATCTCCGGAGCCGTCGTCCGCCGAGGCGTGAATCGCCTCGACCTCGTCGAAGTGCTCAAGACAAAGGGTTGAGCGTGCAACGCTTCGTCGGCCGCGTCGTCCTCGTCCTTCTCCTCCTCGCTGCCGCGGCGGGGCTCGCCTATGCGGTCTGGCCCAAGCCGATCGAGGTCGAGGCCGCCACCGCTGTCCGCGGGCCCATGCGGGTGACGGTCGACGAGGACGGTCGCACGCGGATCAAAGAACGCTACATCGTCTCTTCGCCGCTGGCCGGGCGGCTTGGTCGGATCGAGTTCCGGGAAGGCGATCCAGTGGTGGCGGGGGAGACGATCCTCGCGTCGATCGACCCCCTCGAGTCGACGCTTCTCGACCCGCGGGCCCGCGCCGAGGCCGAGGCCCGGCTCAAGGCGGCCGAGGCCGGCGTGGCCCGGGCCAACGCCCTCCTCCAGCGATCGAACACCGAGTTAGAGCAGGCCCAGAACGAACTGCACCATCTCGAGGCGGCGGAGAAGGAGAACGCCGTGCGGCCGATCGAGCTCGAGCGAGCTGGCTCGATCGTTGGCATGCGGGAGAAGGACCGCTCGGCGGCCGAGTTCGGAGCGGACGCTGACTCGCACGAACGACGGCAAGGACGACGCCGGCTGGCGGCTCGAGATCAAGGCTCCGGCCAGCGGGCGTGTGCTGCGCGTCCTGCAGGAGAGCGCTGCGGTGGTCCAGCCGGGAGCGCCGCTGGTCGAGGTCGGCGACCCGAGCGATCTTGAACTCGTGGTCGACGTCCTTTCGAGCGACGGCGTGGCCATCCTGCCGGGAGCGGCGGTGAGCCTCGAGCAGTGGGGGGGCGAGCAGCCGCTCCGCGGCCGCGTGCGGCGCGTGGAGCCGGCGGCCTTCACCAAGATCTCCTCGCTCGGCGTCGAGGAACAGCGGGTGAACGTGATCATCGACTTCGTGGATCCGCCGGAAGCAAGGGCCGGGCTCGGCGACGGCTTCCGGGTCGAGGCGAGGATCGAGACGTGGAACGCCTCCGAGGTCCTCACCGTCCCGCTCGGAGCCCTCTTCCGGCACGGCGGCGGGCCCGGCACGCCGCAATCATGGGCGCTCTACCGGCTCGAGGACGGCCGGGCCGTGGTCCGTGAGGTCGAGGTCGGGAAGCGCAACGCGAACCAGGCCGAGATCCGAGCCGGCCTCGAAGCCGACGACCGCGTCGTCGTCTACCCGAGCGACCGCGTCCACGACGGGGCCCGCGTCCGGGCGCGAGGAGAACGCTGAGGGATCGGTGGAGGGCGGTGAGCGGGGCGTTGGGATTCAGATTGCCGCAGAGACGAAGAGTGCGCAGAGTCCTCGCAGAGGAAGGCGGGGATGCAGGGTGGCCGTCCGCGCGGTGATGCCGTCGCTTGGGATCGAGCGGCCCACGCGGCCTGGTCCGAAACCCCAATTCCCTTCTGCTCTGCGACGGCTCCGCGCCCTCCGCGCCTCCGCGGCAATCCGGGGAAGGCCGATCGCTCAGCGGCCAAGCGCCGACGATCGGCGCAGCGGTCGGTGGCCAGCAGCCGAACGCCCACCGCAGCCCGACCCAAAGCCCCAATTCCTTCTGCTCTGCGAGGACTCTGCGCACTCTGCGGCAATCCGAATCGCCCAGCTCCCATCCGCACGAGAAGGCGAGCGATCCACCCGCTCCGCGGACTCCCACGTCACGACTTCGGCACGTACCCGAGCCGGGCGTTGAAGGCCTCGCTCCCTCCGCGTGGGATGGTGAGCGTCGTCCATTCCTCCCCCGCGAGAAGGCGGGAGGTGGTGACGATCTGCCCCACGTGGTAGCTGAGGTGGGCGAGGGCCCGGAGAAGGGCGAGGGTCACGGTGTGCGGCTCGCCGCGGATCGTGACGGTGCGCTCAAGGTCGCCCGGGGTAAGTGCCGCGAGGGTGGCGTCGAGGACGGCGAAGCCCTCGTCCCAGGCGGCGATGGCCGCCGCTCGACCGGCTGGGCCGGGCGGGAAGTCGTCGATGAACTCGCGATCGCGATCCCGATCCGGCTTCTCGCCGTCCGTGGTCAGGAAGTCGCGGAAGCGAGAGCGCAGGTTGCCGCCCACATGCTTCAGGATGATGGCGATCGAATTCGTGTTGGCGTCGAGCGGGGCCCGGAAACGCACCTCGTCGACCTGGGTGAAGGCCCGCTCGGCCAGCGAGCGCTGCGAGCGGAAGGTGTCACGGAGCGAATCGAGGAAGTCGGGGGGCATGCGGTTGGATCCGCCAGGGGGCACCGTGGGCGGCGGCCTCAGAATATCCGGTCCCCGACCTCGTTCTTGATGCGATGGAGGTTCTCCCGCATCTTGTCCATGGCGGTGAGGGCCGAGCGGATCTGGCCGTCGAGCGGGTCGAGCGTCACTTCCTGGAAGTGGCGGGCGATGTCGTCGTTCCAGTATTGGCG
>JBGAKK010000065.1:0-26292 GCA_044224425.1 Phycisphaerales bacterium | reverse complement strand
CCTCGCCGCAGCGCGTCCCTCACGAAGAAGGGATTGAGACGTCCGGGCCCGGCGGCGGGCCCATCGCCGTCGCTGGCGGGCCGCAGCGCGTCCCTCACGAAGAAGGGATTGAGACCGGGGTGGCCGTGTGCGGGACCCTCGGGACCGTCGGCTTGCCGCAGCGCGTCCCTCACGAAGAAGGGATTGAGACGGGGGCGGCGGCGGAGGCCGAAGCCTCCACGTTGGAGGCGCCGCAGCGCGTCCCTCACGAAGAAGGGATTGAGACTGCTGCACGAATCCGGCGAGATGGTTGATCTTGGCGACCCGCCGCAGCGCGTCCCTCACGAAGAAGGGATTGAGACAGGAACACGCAGCCCTCGTCGTTCGGCGTGATGAACGCGCCGCAGCGCGTCTCTCCCGAAGAACGGATCACGCCGTCTCGACGGCGCAGGCAATACGCCACCGGAACTCGCACGGCGAGCCGGGTCCGTCCCCAAGCACGGCTGAAGCCACGGCACCATCGGGGGCGGCATCCATGATCGTGCTTCGTCGCTTGCTAGCGCCTGGCCACGCGATCCCGACGCCCGGCCACCAAACCGCCCATGCCATGCGTCGACGGTCGACCTCGCTCGCCGCGAACCCCCGCCCTACGCGCCGTCCGCCCGCTCGTCGTCGTCGTCGCCGGGCGGGAGTTCGTCTGCCTGCTCCGCATCCCCGTCACCCTGATCGAGCTCGAGCAGCCGCGTCGCCTCCGGCTCGCTGGCCGAGCGGATCGGGTGCAGCTTCCTCTGCATCTTCGCCGCCTTCTTCTGCACTTCGGCGATGGCCTTCCGTGTCGACTGCAGGCGATCATCCACCTTCTGGAGGTGCACAGAGAACTCCTCGAAGATCGTCCGCACCGCACCAAGCAAGGTCCCGAGCTTGGCATGGTCGCGCTGGACCTCGAGCGTTCGGAATCCCACCCGCAGGGCGGAGAGGAGCGCCGCCAGGGTGGTCGGGCTGGCGATCGTCACCTTGCGGTCCCGCCTGATCTCTTCGAGCAGCCCGGGGATCCGGGCCACTTCGGCGAAGAGGCTCTCGAAGGGCAGGTACAGCACGGCAAAGTCGGTCGTGCCTTCGTCCCCGTCGTCCGACGGCGGGCGGATGTACTTCTCGCTGATGTCGGTCGCAGCCTTCCAGATCGCTGCACTCAATTCGTTTCGGGCGCCCTTTGCCAGCTCTGCGTCGCCCAATTCAAGCGCGTTGAGCAGCCGGTCGTACGACTCTTTGGGGAACTTGGCGTCGATCGGCAGGTAGATCGGCTTGGAGTCGTCCTCGGGGTGCCTGCCCGGCAACTTGATGGCGAACTCGACCCGCTCCTTGGAGTGCCTCGAGGGGCGGAAGTCCTCCACGAACTGCGAGTGCTGCAGGAACTCCTCCAAGAGGGCCCGCAGCATCACCTCGCCGAAGACCCCGCGGGTCTTCACGCCGTCGATACTCCTCCGCAGGCCGGAGACGTCGATGGCGAGGGACTGGATTTGCCCCAGTCCGCTCTGCACGCTCGAGAGCGGCGTGCTGATGGCGGTGAAGTTCTCCCTGAGCTTGGCAGAGAGGGTCTTGCTGAGCTTGTCGTCGACGACGCCCCGGATCTCGTTCAGGCGGTCGGAGAGCGTCCGGTCCACTGCCTCAAGGCGCGTGTCCATCAATCGCTGCTGCTCACGATGTCCCTCGGAGAGGCTCCCCTGCAGCTCGCGCCGGGTGTCGTCGATCGAACGTTGCACGCTCTCCACCGTGGCCCGCACGGCACCGAGGTCGGAGCGTGCAGCGCCGATGGCGGCATCGAGCCTGGACGCGGTCGGATCCTGGCCGGAGCGATGACGCAGAAAGGACCAAAGAGAGAATCCCGCTGCGACCAGGGCGGCGGCCGCAGCGATCCATCCGACGAGGCTGTCCATGGAAATCGACTCCGTGAGCGACGGGCTCGAACACCACATGCGTCAGCCGCGGCAGGGTGTGCATCGCATGCCGCGTGCCCCGCGACCTTGGACCTGTCGGCGACCCCACCGCGTGCCACCGCCGTGCTGGAGGAGGCAAGCCGACTGGAGCAGGCAAGGCATCGCAGGACCGACCTTCCGATCCGGGGGCCGGCCGGGGCCCTGACGTCAACCAGCGTCGGAACTTGGCCAGATCTCCCGTCAGCCGACCCGCCGAGACCCGGAGAGCCCGCGATCACCATGCCCCTCCTACTCGGACTCCTGATGCTGGCGTTCTTCCTGCTCCACCTCTGGTACGACGATCGCTGCGCGGAAGCCCGCCGCAAGGTTCGCTTCCGGCCCGACCCGCCCTCCAAGCGAGGGCAGCAGCCATCGCCGACGAGTCGTCCGGGAAGTCCGACGGATGGATCGCCATGACCCTGTTCCGTCCGGCCATCGGCAGCGAAGCCCCGTCGGCAGTTAGGCAGGCACGTCACCTCGACCACGCAGTCGTCAGGTTGTCCCCAACATGCCGGCCACCTTGTCGCTCGCCCAGGGCTGACGTAGGCTGCCCGTCCGACCGAGAGGAGTGCTCGTGCGGGTGATGCTTCCAGTCCTTGACGCGCCGCCGGCGACCCCGTCGCTATCGTGCTTGGATCTCTCCTTCCGGGCCCGTCTCGGGGAGGCGTCCCACGATCTCCAGTTCCTCGGACCGACCATCCGAGGGGCGTTTGGCTACATCCTGAAGGACCTGCTCTGCCAAGTGCCGCACCGGGATTGCGGGCGATGCACGCTCCAAGCGCAGTGCGCCTATCCGGCCATCTTCGACGGGCGCCCACCCGAGGATCGGGCGGTGATGCGGAAGTACCCGAGCGTCCCGCAGCCTTGGCTCCCGGTGTGCCCGAGCCCCGGCCGTTGGCTCGGGGCGCCAGATGAACTGCGCTTCGGCCTCCGCTTCTTCGGCGGGGCCGCCCGGTTCGCCCCCTACGTGGTGCAGGCCGTCCTCGAGATGGGGCGGCGAGGCATCGGACCGCGACGCGTCCCGTTCGAACTCCTCAGCGTGTCGTCCGACGAACGCCTCGTCTGGGAGACGGGCGACGAGGAGGTCCGCGTACCGACCCCGCTGAGCGCCCTCTCCCGGCCGCTCCCCACCGGTCGCATCGTTCGGTTCCGCTTCGAGACACCGCTCGATCTCGGCTCCGAACGAGGGGCCGAGGCGGCGGCACGGCGAGGTCCCGCGGAGCGTGGCGGGCGTGGTATCCAGCTCGATCCCCTGAGTCTCGTCTTGGCCGGACGTCGCCGGCTCTTCCTCCTCGAGACCTTCTATGGCGTCGCTTCGACGGCTCGCGACCCGCATCTTGACGGCGCCGACTTCCGCGTCCTCGATGCCCACCTCGACCGCTGGCGCATCGAGCGATTCTCCGGCCGCCAAGAGCGCCGCATCCCGCTCGGCGGCGTGCTCGGCGAAGTGACCATCGAAGGCCCGTGGCCGCACGCCGGCCGCTGGCTGCAAGCGATCGAGCGCATCAGCCTCGGCAAGCACACCAGCTTCGGCTTGGGGCGGGTGACGTGGCAGGAGTTGGGATGACGAGCGTGTCGTGCCTGCCCAAGACACCTCGATGTCGGTGCAAGGGCTGACAGGCCCAGGGCTATCGGAGTGCGATCGATGACCAGTTACGTGTGCTACGACCTGAAGGCAATCCAGTCGTTCATCTTCCGGGTGCCGAAGCTGAAGTACATCGTGGGTGGCAGCGCCATCGTCGACCGCTTCGATCGCGAGATCGCCCCGACCTGCGGCCAGGCCATCTTCTGCGCCGGCGGCAAGGGCGCGTTCTCCTGCGAGAACGATGCCGAGGCCGACGCCGTCGAGCGGAAGCTGGTGCAGGCAGCCCGCTCCTGGGGGCTTGATATCCGCCTGGGCCGCCACCAGGACTACACCGAAGCCGCCCACTGCGCCGATCGCCTCTACACCTACCTGCCGGACACCCTGGACGGCCATCCCTGCGCAGCGAGCGGGCTCTATCCGGTTCCCCCGGGCGCAGGACGAGGCCGCGGACGGGACGTCCACCCGATCATCGAGCAGCGCATCTACTCCCGCGACGAACCGACCTTCCGGCACTTCGAGAAGCGGCTGCTCGCCGCCAAGCCGGACTTCGGGCCGGGACTGCTGGGGCGGCCTGTCTCGTTCCTCTCGAACCTCGAACCCGACGACCCGTCGGGCAGCGCTGGGGCCCGCTCCCTCGACAATCTCCGGCGCTGGGCAGTCGTCTGCATGGACGGCAACGACATGGGGCGCCAGTTCCGCCACCAGGCGACGGCTGGGCGATCCGCGAGCCTCCACCAAGGCTGGATCCGAGCCATGAGCCGCTCGCTTGACCGCTGTGCCGAGCGAGCGGCCCGGGCCGGCCTGGAACGCGTCGTGCGGCTCTGGTCGCGGGACAAGGGGAGCGATGCCGCCATCGACGCCTGCTGCGTCGACGGCGAGGTCGTCCTCCCGGTGCGGCCGCTCGTGGTCGGCGGCGACGACATCGTGGTCCTGTGCCATCCGCGATACGCCTTCGAGTTCGTGACGGCGGCCGCCAAGGCATGGGAGGAGAGCAGCGAATCCGAAGCCCGCGCCTACACCGCCGAGCCCCTCTGGCCAGCGACGGGCAACCGGCTCTCGATTAGCGCTGGCGTTCTCTTCTGCCCGGTGAACCTCCCGCTGCACACCGCCATCACCTACGCTGAGTCGCTCCTCGCCTCGGCCAAGGGGCGAGGCCGTTCCGTCGGCGGCAGCAGCAGCAAGCCCGCCTCGAGCCAAGCTCCGGCCCCGGCTCCGGCATGCGTCGATTGGGAGTCGGTGACGGAGTCGATGCTCGACCACCCCGCGGCCCGCCGCCAGCGAGAGCTCCGCTTCCGCGACGGCGATGTGAACCGGACCGTCGAACTGACGAGGCGGCCCTACACGCTTGCCGAGTTCGGCGACCTGCTCGAAAAGACCGATCCGCGACATGACGTTGCCGCGCTTCCCCGCACGACCAGGCATGGCGTGCTGGAGGCGCTCCGTCGGGGCAAGTTCGACCGCGATCTCTTCCGCCTGCGGGTTGGCAAGCGTCGGCCCGAGCTGGCCACGCTCCTCGATGAAGACGGCGGCCCGGGGAGTGCCTGGACCATCGACGGCACGACCCAGCGAACATGGTTGCCCGATGCGATCTCGATCCTCGAGGAGACGGCCCGACAGGAGGCGCGATGACCACCTCGACCACCCATATCCACTACACGCTTCGACTCACCTCGGACGCGGAGCCGGGGACCGGCCTCGGAACGGAGGCCATCGACGATCTGGTGCCGCGCGGCCCTGATGGCTGGCCTACCCTTCCGGCCTCCCATATCAAGGGGCTGCTCCGCGATGCGCTGGGCGGAATCGCGGCCATTCGCCAGTGGCCGAGCCAGATCGAGGATCGCCTGTTCGGGGTCGCGGGAACGGCCGGCGAGGACGGCGAGGCAGGCTTGGCGAGCTTTGGCGAGGCCAGACTCCGGCCCCGCGATGGCCAGGCCGCGCCTGTCTCCCTCATCGCCCGCACCGCCATCAGCGACCACGGAACGGTTCGGGCGGGCAGCCTCCGAGTCTCGGAACGAGTCCACACCGGCTCCCAGTTCGAAGGCGAGATCCTGCTGCACGCCGAGCCTGCGTCGGTCGAGTCGCAGGCGTTGCTCCTAGCCCTTCTTGCCATGCCTGCCATCGGCGGGAACCGCTCGCGCGGCGCTGGCCGCTGCGTGGTCGACATCAAAGGGTGCGCCAAGAAGCCGTCGGAACTGCTTCGGGAGATCGATCGCCGCGTCGCGGGGGGATCGCTTCCCTCCCGCCAGCGTCAGACCTCCGCTGCCCGGGCGCTCAAGGAGACCAGCGTCTTCCTGGAGCTGACCTTCGAAGCCACCGAGCCGATCTGCTGCCCGACCACGCCCCTCACCGGGACGAACGTCGTTCGATCAGGCTTCGCAGTCCCCGCCTCGGCGGTGCAAGGCGCCCTGCTGCACCGGATCGACGCGGTCGATCCCGCTGCCGCCTCGGCGTGCTTTGCCCATCCGCGCTTCCGGGCCTGGCCACTCCTTCCGTGCGCCGTGAGAGGGGAGGATGCAACAGACCTCGCACCGGTGTGGACCTCGCTCACCCACCGCATCAGCAAGCTCGCCGGGATGGCAGCCGGCGATCCCGACTTCCGCGACTCCCTCATCCAACCCTACGACTGGCGCACGGTGGCTTCCGGCGCTCCGCTCAAGGCTGCGGATGGGGTCCTCCTCAGCAACGGTGCGTCCGTCAAGCTCTGGCGGGCGTCGGACATGCCTCGGCACGTCGCCGCCCACGTCGGACTGGGCGCCGACGTGCCGGAGCTCTACACCGTTGAGGCCATGGCCCCCATGATTTTCCGCGGCTGGATCGCCGTGCCGGAGGAAGTCGCTGGCATCCTTGAAGCATCGCTTCGCGCCGACCCGCACGTCACCTTTGGCCGGTCGAAGACAGTGCGGGGCGGCGGTCGGCTTTCGGTGACCCGCCGGGATCCACTCTCAGCGGTGCTGGGGGCGAAGGAGGACGCCCAGGTCTTCGTCGTCCAATCCCCCATCGAAGTGCCCTCCGGCTGGCATGACGGTCCGGCGGACGCGGCACTCCGGCTCGCCGTCGAGCAAGCCGGCTGGGGAGAGGTCGAGCAGGCCCAGGCGAACATCGAACTGCGATTCGGCTGGAACCGGCATCAGATCGGGACTCGCGTCGAGGCGACCAACCGGCTTCGCGCCGTACCCGTGATCGCCCCCGGCTCGATCGTCAGGATGAAAGCTCCGCTGCGCGAGCTCCCGACTCGGCTCCAGCAAGGTGTCGGCGGCGGGCGGGAGCGAGGCTTTGGATCGGTCCTCCCGCATCCAGGCATCGCCAAGCACCTGTACCTTCCGCTTCCCGCGCTGGGCGAAGTCAAGAGCCGGGATCCCGCGGGCAAGTGGGCCTTGCGGCTCGTGAAGGCGGCAGAGGGCAGCGGCCTTTCGGCCAGCCAAATCTCGCGGCTGGCCCAACTGGCGACCGAGGGCGAGGCCCGGGTGGGAGCCTATCTCGAGCGGCAGCGGCGCGACCGCCCCGCTGCGATCTGGGATCGCTGGAAGGGACCGATCACTGCGATCCGGGAACTGCTCGCCGACGGATCGATCGACGCGGCCGTGAAGGCCCGGGCCTTGCGTGCGTGGCAAGACGCGGCCGTGGCTGCGAACTCGAAGGAGATGGTGTCGTGACCTGGACCATGCACCGATTGACGGTGGACGTAGCGTTCCCAGAAGGCCTGTCGCCCGGCGCCGGGCGGGATGGGAACGCCGCTGAGGTCGCACGGGATGGCGTTGACCATCCGATCCTCCGCGGCTCGGCGATCGCTGGAGCCCTTCGCCACGAGTGGGTCCGCCGCTTTGCGCCGAACGATCCCGCCCGGAGCGATCGCTGGTTCGGCTCGATCGGCGATGACCGCGACCGACGCGGCGTGGCAAGTCCGCTCCAGGTGCTCGACGCCCGCTTCCAGGATGGATCGACCATTCGCCGGACGCACAACGCGATCGATCGGCACCGAGGTTCCGTCCGCGACGGCAGTTTGCTCTCGCTCGAGGCCATGGCACCAGGCGCCCAAACGCGTCTGGTCTTCCTGCTCCGGTCGACGGCCGAGGAAGCCGCCGACGCCCGCGAGTTCCTCGCCGAAGTGGCGGGACTCCTCCGATCCGGCCTGGCTTTCGGTGGCGGGGTCGCCCGAGGCATTGGCCGGACGCAGCCGACGGGCCCAGCCATGCTGCGGTCCTTCCAGCTCGGCGATCTCGAGCAACACGCCGCATGGCTCGACGAGCAGCGTGCGTTGCACGACACTGGACAGCGACCCAGCGGCCAAGAGCTACAACCTATCGATCCGCCGGGGCGCACTCTCGTGCGACTGAAGCTCCGGCTCCCGACGGGGCAGGACTTCGTGGTTGGCGACGGCCAAGGGCTCGACCACACCATCGAGCCACAGCGGGTGCGCTCGGCGAAGAACGAAGCTCGCCTCCGGCTCCCAGGCTCCTCACTCCGCGGCGTGTTCCGTGGGTGGGTATCGAGACTTGCCGCCCGCGAAGGCCTTCCGGTCGCCGATTGCCATGCCAAGGCGTTGGAACGGCAGGCTGAAGGCGAGGAGCTGTCCGGCGACGTCGCCGGCTGGGGGTTCCTCGATGATGAGCAACGGGCGGCGGCCCAAGAGGACCCGAGCTCGGTGACCTGCCCGGTGATGCGCCTGTTCGGCAGCCTCTACGCGAGAGGCCGCATCCACATCAGCGACGGATACGCCCCGTGGATCGACGGGGCCCTCCAGACTCGCAAGCACGTCTCGATCGACCGCATCTCGGGCGGCGCCTCGGATGGGTTCCTGTTCGACTCGCAGGTCGTGTGTGGCGCTCCACCGAGCGCCGTGTTCGAGATCCGGATCGCCGGCGAGGATTGGGACGAGCGTGAGGCGCGCTGGATAGCGGCCACCATTCGCTCGCTCGATCTCGGCGTCCTCAGGGTCGGCTCGAGCAAGGCGTCCGGGCGACTGTCGCTCGCCGAGCGCCCCGAGGCATCGGGTCCGCATGCCGACCTCTTCCGTTCCCTCCAACCCAGCGAGGTGGCCGGTGCCGAAGCCTGAATACCTCAACCATAGTCACCCCGAGATCAAGCGCTTCGCCACGCTCCTTCGCGATGGCAAGGTCGACAAGCTGAAGGTGATCGAGTTCCAGAAGTTCCGTGACGGGAAGAAGATCCCGGAGGAGCTGAAGCCGATCGTCGACGAATTGCTTGCGGAGCACGCCGCTCGCGGGACCGCCGCGAGCGCGAATGTGCTGAAGACCCAGTTCGGTCCGCCAGCTGCCGCGAGGGGCGGCATGACAGCCGCCACCGACCACAAGCAGGCGGCCTCCGCCGCGTGCCTCGGCGAGCCGTTCCACAATCCGTATACCTTCGTTCCGTTCGGATCGAAGCCGGTTCGCCGGCAACCCACCCTTCTCACGGCCGACGAATCGGACCGCTCCCGCTTCACAGGGCTGATCCGTCTCAAGGTCCGCACGCTCTCCCCCCTCCTCACCTGCAATCCGATTCCCGTCGGTCCGGCGAGCGACTTCAAGACCTACGAGGCACTCACCATCGGGGATGACGTCGTCGTGCCGTCCTCGGGGGTGCGAGGATCCCTTCGCACCCTGCTGACCGTGCTGACCGGCGGCACCCTTGGCTACCTCGACGAAACGCTGTGGCTGTGCCAAGGCCGCGACTTGCCGCTCGGACCGAAGGGGGAGACCAGCCCTCCCACGACACCCGAACGTGCGTTCCTTGGGCGCGTCGTCGAGGCGGGGTCAGCAACCAGGTCGGGACGCATCGAGCTTGGAGAGACGACGCTGATCTCGATCGAGGACCTGGCCAAGCAGCTCCCCAATGTGGACGGGCGGCGCCCGAAGCTCGACAAGAACCGCGAGCCGATCGCCCTAGGAAAGTACTTTGTCAAGCTTTCCGGTCGACGCGTCGGGACCAAGGGGGTGCAGCGTGAAGGCCTGTTCGAACCCGGCGGCAGGTTCGTGGAACTCCCTCCGGCGATCTGGGCGGCGTACCAGGGGCGGTATCGTCATGGGGACGTGCCGGAGCTGCGAGCTGGCGATCTCGTGTGGCTCGAGCCGCGCCGTCCGGACCTCCAGCGCATCGAGAGCGCGGACGACATCGCCAGCCTGCAGTGGGCACGCTGGGGCCGTCGCGGCAAGCGACTGCTGGACCTGGTGAGGGAACGCCATCCCCAAGTGATGCCGGACGCGTTCAATCCGGACGGACTCGTAGACGAGGTCACCGACCTCTTCGGCCAAGTCCCGCGTCCGGAACTGGCCCGAGCAGCGTTCGGTGCCGCTGCCGAGCGAGGCGAGCCTGCGCCCGCGTTCGCGGCCCGAGTTCGTCCCGAGAACCTGGTGTTCCGGGGCGCGAAGCGCAGCCTCGACCGAAGCGTACGCCTCGCACCGCTGACTGCACCGCACCCTGGATGCATCGCGTTCTATCGGGACAACGACGACCTGGATGGCATCTCGGTGCGGGATCCGCTCCGCGGATACAAGGTGTACCGCACCACCAAGGAGCGAGGCGACAAGGCACCGTGGCACTACGCGGTGCAGGGCGTCTACAACGACTCCGGTGATCTTCGCAAAGAGCAACAGCGAGTTTCCAAGACCTGCGATCTCCTTCGTGAAGGGCTCGAAGGCACGCTCCAGATCTCGGTCCGGTCGCTCAGCGAGCGGGAGCTTGCCATCCTCCTCCTCGCCTGCGCGGTGGACTGGCGACTCGGCGGCGGCAAGCCACTGGGTCTCGGCCATTGCCGCGTCACGCACGTGCAGGTGCTGGACGAGAACGGCACCGAGCGCCTGGCATGGCAACCCACCGGCGGAGCGGCTCTCGAGCGAGCGGAACCCGCTCCGCTCCCGAGCCCATTCGCCGCTTCGGTCCCGGGCGACCTTGCGGAGCGGGCTCGCTTCTATCAAGCAACGCAGCGCCCGGTCGAGCGGCTGCGATACCCGAGGGCTGTCTCGGAGAACCGGAATCGCAAGCAACGCGGCGGTCATGCCTGGTTCGCTCGCCACGCCCAAGGCAAGAAATCTGCGGACAGCAACCCCGCGGGGCTGCAGGTGCTGTGGGTGGCGGACACGCTGCGAACCCAGGCCGGCGGGAAGAACCAGATTCGCGCCCAGGCACTGCCTCCCTTCGATCCGGCGCGCCCGGGCGCCGACGCCCTCTTCGGCTACGACTGCATCGCACAAAACGCCAACATCGCGGGGCAGCGCGACGGCCGGTCCATCATCTCCCGGATGGAGCCCTTCAACCCGTCAGCGCACGCCCGCGACACCGACGCCAGCGGCGGATCCGATGGGAAGACAGGCGCGGCTCGCCGAGACAGCCGAGAATCGCGATAGGCATCGGACGAGTCCGAACGGGTGATCCTTGGCCGCCACCGTCCTCATCAGCTTCCTCGGCCGCGGCATCACGCCCCGCGACCCGCTTCAGGCCTCCCCCAGCGGCTACCAGTCCGCGACCTACCGCTTTCCCTCCGGCCAGTGCTCCACTGCCACGTTCTTCGGGTGGAGCGCTCTCCAGTCGCTTCGGACCGAGCACCCCCGGCAAGCGCTGCGATGGATCATCCTCGGCACCACAGGGAGCACCTGGATGCAACTCCTCGATGTGGTGACGGACGCCAGCCAAGACCGAGGATTGCACGATGCCGCGATGGCCTGGGCCGAGCGCTGCACGCCAAGCGCTTGGGCCGGACCAGCGGCGGAGCAGCTTCTTGCGGAAGGCTCGGAGCTCCTCCACAGGGCCACCGGTTGCCAGACCGAGTTGGATCTCGTGACCGCCGAGCCCGCCAGCGTCTTCGCCGCGATCGAGAAGCACGTGGCGGCGGAGCAGCGGGTGGTGCTCGACATCACGCACGGCTGGCGCATCCTCCCGGTCGCGGCCATCATGGCGATCGATGCGCTCCGCTGGCTGAAGAACGTCCGGCTGGAAGGCATCATCTACGGGGCCTTCGATTTTGAGCGGACCAAGGAGGGTCACGTGCCGGTCGTCGATCTTCGCGGCGGAGACACACGCGAACTCGACGACGTCGCGGAACCCCTGGCCGTCCTCGAACTCACTGGGCAATACGGTCCGCTCGCCCGGTTCTTCCCGGATTGCAAGTCGGACCTCGAGCGGGCGAGCTTCCTCGAGTCCCTGAATCGCCTGGGGCAGGCCCGGGCCTTGGCGAGGAAGGCACACCAGCAACTCACGGCGGGAGCCAAGACGGCAGATCCGCTGCGGGGATCGATCGCCCGTCGGCTCTCCAAGGCGCTGGCCTGGTCGATGGAGCCACCCGATGCCGCCGTGGCGACCTTGGCCTCGAAGGCGAGATTCCACGCCACGCACCAAGAGTGGCTTCGGGCCGCCGTACTGGCCTTCGAGGCGGCCTTGCTCGCAGCAGCGCCCCAGCGGGACTTCGGAGGCGAGGCAGCCACTACGGCGGCGTTCGATGATCTCCGACGCGAGGCCAGAAGGGCCCTCCGCGATCGGCGCGGGGGAGTCGATGCCGAACGGTTGGCCGATATCCGGAACTGCGCGGCCCACAGCGACCTGGGGTTCGCCGAGTCGCACGAGCAACGGAACGCTCCCCGGGATGCCAGGGACCTGGAGCGACTGATCGAGCAAGTCCTGAGGCTCGCCGAATCGCTCGAACGGGAACGAACGCGCGGCCGCTAGATCCTGCTTGCGACATCCTCCACCCCGCCTCCTGTCAGCCTCCCCCGCGACCACCGTAGTCGCCTCTGGAGGTTCCCCATGCCACACGAGTCCACTCCGAGCGGCCCCAAGGGCTGCGACGATCCCGTCTCCGTGCCCCTCATGCGGCCAACGCCGCTCGGGCTCCGCCCCCTTCGCCCCTTCGCCTGGGTGGACGGGATCCCCGTGTTCGGGAGCGACGACTCCGCCGAGTGGTTCGTCCCGCCCGCGGACAGCTGCCTCGACGTCGATGGGCTTCCGCCTCCGGATGCTGTGCTCCGCCTCGCGGAGGACCCCGAGCAGATCGCCTGCGCCACCACCCAGCGCCGCATCATGCGGGAGCAGGTACGGGATCGGGCCATGATGGAGGCCGTGTTCGGGCCTGACCCGCAGCATTGGAGCCAGCAAGCCTTCGCCCTCTTCGAGGCGGCTGACGCGGCCTGCCTTGGGTTTCCCGTGGGCCGCCCGGGCACCAGCGTGACCGATGGGTTCCCGCTCCTTGGCCACGCCGTCGCCTGCTTCGCCTCGCTCCCTTCGCCTCCCATGAAGTCCGATCGGCCTTCGCCGGCCTCGCTTCGCCGACTCCTCCTGATGGGGCTGTCAGGAGCCCTCAACGGCCAGCGGATCACCCTCTGGCGTCTGCGGGACCGGGCCCACCTCGTGGGCGTGAGCTGCGGCGGGCCGTGGGCGGTTCCGGCGGGCATCGAGGTCGACGGCGTGTGGAAGCCGTCGGTCGATTGCCCGGCGCTGACCGACCCATCGGACGACGGCGGCGATGCGCCCAGCGCGCGGGACGCCGAGGGTCCCTCGGGTCCTGGCGCGGACACGGATGGCGATGCGTAGGCAACGGTGCCCTCGCCCCCGACCTCGATTCCATGACCATCACCAACCCGAGCGAGGACCATCAGCCAACGAGCGAGCCCATGACCACCAAGCCGGAACAGACCGACATCTACGAATGCGTCATCCGATCCGGCAAGCCGGACCAAGGATGGTGCTTCGCTTCGCCGCCAGGCGCCAACGCTCCTGAAGTCTTCGTGCATATCAGCAAGGTCGCCAGCCGCGACGCTCGAGCCATGCAGCCGGGAGCCTGGATCCGCTGCAAGGTCGTGGCGTCGAGCCGACGTAGCGACCGCCTCGAAGCCACCGAAGCGGAGTTCATCGACCAGCCCCCGATCGAAATGCAAGTCGCTCGGTTGGAGCGGCTCTACGGCCCCAGCTGCACGGATCCCGCGAGCTACCGCCTCGACGGCTACACCCAGAAGGAGGCCAGAGAGCTCCGCGAGCGCCGCTGCCTCACGGATGCCGAGTATTTCGCCGGCATGTCGATGAACGGGCTTCGGGGCATCGTCCAAGCCAAGGACCGCTTCTTCGCTGCCGATCGCGAGGCCTTGGTGGTCGAAGCCCTCCGACGGTTCCACGAGTCCAAGGACAAGCCGTAGCCAGCCGACTCGTGCCGAGTGAACCTCGTCGGGGGCGGGGGGGGGGGGGGGGGGGGGGCCGCGGGGGGGGGGAGCGGTGCCGGAGAGGAGTGGACGTCGCGCTGCGATGTCTCGCCACACTTGCCGTGCGACCCCTGCGTCGGTTTTGGGCTGCGGACGCGCCCGCGGCCCCTCTTCATGCTCCCGCGGTGCCCCGCCCCGAGGCGTTCGGGGCGCGGCGCCGTGAGCCAGGTCAACCATGCCCACCCCTCCCGTGACATCCCTCCCCTTCTGGCAGTCGCCGTGGTTCGTGGCAGCGGCCTGGGGACTGCTGCTCTTGATCGCCGCCCCACTCCTGGTGCGGCTTCTCGCGATCCTCTTTGACCCGCGACGCCCGTCGCGCCCTGTGCCCCGGCCCGCCCCGCCGCTGCCGGCAGTCGTGGTGGTTCCGCAGGCACCGCTCCCCGCTGCCCGGACCGTGACCATCACCGCCTTCCCTCGTGTCACGGTCTCGCCGATCGGCGATGACTCGCGGCAGACCCGCGTGGCATCAAGGACCGCGACAGAAGCGGTAGCGTCGACAGTCGCTGACTCCGGGCGTGTCATCCTGGCCGCCCCGCGGCACCCACACCCGCATAGTTCGGCGCTCGTCCGGGTGGCGACCGATCCCGCCCGCTGCGCGCCGGCGAGCGAGTCCGGCGGCGTGGAACTCGATACCGACGATCCAGAGCTAGAGCCTCTGGATCTCGAGCCAGAGGTTGAGGCCGCCCCCGAGGAGGAAGGTGCCGCCTCGCCCGAACCAGCGCCCCCGCCGGCGACTCCTGACCAGGACCTCGAGGAGCCCGCGGCGATTGTCCACCGCCCAGTCCTACTCGGTGTCAGTCGACTCGGGAGCCGCCGTATCCAGATCACCATCCGGCATTGGGCATAGGCCCGCCGGCTCGAACCGAAAGGCCTGCCGCCATGCACAATCTGAACGCAGATCTCCTGTCTCCTACTCGGCTCGGCCTTGTCCGCCGAATCGTCACCCTCGTCTGTCTCCTGCTCGCCATCGCCATGGAAGTGGGAACGCTGTGGGTCGAGCGCGACATGCTTCGACGGATGACCACACCAGAGCTTGCCGCACTTTGGGGCCTCAGCTCCCTCGCTTGGCTCCTTGTCCTCGTCGAGCTCGCCAAGCTGCCGTTCGCGGCGCTCATGCATGTCTGCACCCGCCGGTCCTGGTGGATCGTCTGCCTCGGAGGAATGGTGGTTGCGTCTCTCGTCAGTTTCGAGGGGACCATGGTGACCGCCAGCAAGGTCCACGAGCTCGCGATCGGGCCCGCCACCGCGGCCCTCGCGGCACGCGAGGAGCGCATCGCGACCATCGCTCGCCTGGAGCAGGCCAACCAGGACCTGGCCAGCGGGGCGACCGATCTCGCGGCGGAGGGCGCCAAGGTGCGGGCGGAGGCCGATGCAGAGTCCAAGCGACGCGAACAGACGCTCGACGATGCCGTGGCCGGTTTGCAGCGGGAACTGCAACTCCTCGCGTCCGAAGGTGAAGACCCCGTCGCGGTCCGCATCCGTGAACTCCAGTCCCGTCGGGACGGTCTCCAGCCGCCCAGCGCAATCGTGGAGGAGGTCCGCCAACTCGACCAGCGGCTCGCCGAGCTCGATTCGCGGCGGAACGATGAGGAGACCAAGGGGCGTGCCGAGGTCGTGGCCCTCCGTCATGCTGCCGCCGATCGGCGCGATCGAGGCCGCGAATCCACCTCCCGCGACATCGAGGCCCGGCGCTCGGACTTGGTCCGGCGCCTCGAGTCGGCGACCAGCGATCGCCGGGCCGCGGAGGCCGAGCTCACGTCCATCGCCGAGACGCTGGCCGCCCGTCTGAAGGAAGCAGACGCCGCTGGCTTCTTCGATCGCGGACGCCTGCGCGCCGAAGCGACCAAGGCCCACGATGACGCCAAGGCCCTTGCCGAGTCGAAGCGGGCCACGGCGATCGACCAGGCCAAGGAGCTGGAGCGCCAAATCAGCAGCCTCTCGCAGACTGGCGGCGATGCCGCCGAGTCGGAGGACCCCGCTGCCAAGGCCCGCGAAGCGGCCCTTGCCAGCCGGCTCGCGGATCTCGATGGCCAGCGGGCAAGCCTGGCCCGGCAGCGCGACGACCGGCGTGCTGCCATGCAGGCCCAGCTCGACAAGGATCGTGCCGCCCTGGACACCGAGCTGTCCTCGCTCTCGAACAGCATCCACAGCGACATCGCGACCCGCGCCAAGGCGGTCTCCCTCCGCCGTGAGCAACTCTCGAACGAACTTGCCCAGGCCAGGCTCGAGGCCGCGACGGCCATCACGGAGATCCGTCAAGGCCGCGACGCACGCCTGACCGAGCTGGCCGCAGCGGCCGTCGGTCCGGCCGAGGCGCTCCGTCGCGCCGAATCCAACCGCCAGGCGATCCTCGAGGCTCGCGAGCAGATCACCCAATTGGAGCGACAGGCCGCCGAGGCCCGTCGCGGCTCGCCGGTGGTCCAACTCGCCCGCATCTTCAGCGACTCCCGCACCGGCGATCCGTCCGATGCGGAGGTCCAATGGACGCTCCGCTGGCTCGTCCCGATCATCGCCCTCGTCGTGGCCGTGGTCCCCGCCCTCCTCCTCAAGGCATCGCTGGCCTCGCTCGCCCCGCGTCCCGGCTCGCGCCGGCGCCCATGGCGTGCACTTCGGCGCCTCATGGCCATGCGGACCGCTCGAGCGGACCGGGAACGGGCTGCCGCCGTTGTCGATCGCGAAGCCGCCATCGCGGCCCGCGATGCGGCGCTCGCCTCCGCTTCTCGCGAGCGGGAGGAGGCAGCGGCCGCCACCACAGCCCATCGGTCGGAGCTCGCCGAGGTGAGGCAAGAGCACGCTTCGAGCATGGCCCAAGAGCGATCCGATCGCCAGGCGTTGGCAACCGAGCATCGCCAGCACCTGGCGGAGCAGGCGCGCCGCGCCGACGAGCGTCACCAGGCGGTCGTCCTCGAGTCGCAGGCAGCCCTCGAGGCGGCCCAACGGAAGGCCGACGAGGCGATCGCCCGCGCCCAGTCGGAATGCGCCGCAGCCGTCGGCCGCGCCGACGCCCGTGCCGATGCGGCTTCGCACCAGGCGATCGAGACGCTTCGCAGCGCCAACGCCGAGATCGAGTCTGCCCGAGCCGCAGCATCGCTGCGGGTCCAATCCGCCCTCAAGTCGACCAGCCGGCGGATGCGGGCCTTCCGGAAGCGGGCCCACGTCATCGCCCAGCGCCGGGTGCTGCGGACCATCACGGTCCAGCAGGGCAAGATCGGGGCTCTCTCGCAGCGCGTCGAAAGCCTCGAGCAGGATATCGCCTCCGTTCGAGCGGAGAATGCGGGCTTAAGGTCGCTCCTCAACCAGAGCCGCGACGAGAACATCGACGTTCGGCGCGAGACGTTCGACCTTCTCCACCGGATCCCGACCGCCCGGGTTTCGATCGACATGCGCGGCATGGGCAACGCATCCGACGCGGGGGAGGCGGACTCGGTCGACCCATAACGATACCCAGGACCGGACCTGTTGATCTTGAGCGGCTAACCGAGGACACTACCGGCATGGTCGGCAGCACCCGGTTCGATCCTGGCTCGCCGCAGACCCGGCTCCGCGGAGTGATGGAGTCGGCGCTTCTTGCCGTCTGCGATGCGATGATCTCCGTGTACGAGGAACGGTTCAGCGGAGGAAACTGGGAGGAGGTGGTGGCGAGGTGCTGCGAACTCACCTGGTTCGGCCCGAATCCGCAAGCAGGCGAACAGCTGCGGAACAGGGCCAAGGACCTCACGTCTCTCGCCGCGCCGCTGTTCCTCGAGCCCCGCCCGTTCCCCGACGCGTGCGGGCACCTGCATGCCCTCCGTGCCTATCGGAACGGGTTCGTCCATCGCCATCAGGACGACTCCGGCGGAGAGATGTGGAGCCAACGGGCCCACATCGAAGCTGCGTTTGAAAATGCCCGACGCCTGGTCCGGGCGATCGGAGCGCCAGAGTGCACGTCCGATCTCGACGCCGCGCTGGCCCAGGCCAAGCGGTGCCTCGACCAGATCGAAGCCAAGCGCACCACCGCCACCCAGCCGCCTTCCGCCTCGCTCCGCACACGGCATGTGGGCCGGATCTCGCTCGGCGGCGGACCCAAGGACCGGACCGGATTCGCGTTCTCGCCCGAGCAGCGGGCCGCTGTCGACCGCATGGAGGACTGGTTCTACCGGGGCACGCAGCCGCGACTCGCCTTGGCCGGCCCGGCTGGCAGCGGGAAGACCGCGATGATGAGCGAACTGCTCGCCCAGCTCTCGCTGCCACCAGAGCGAGTGCGCATCGCCGCCCCCACCACCAAGGCCCGGGACGTGCTCCGCCATCGCCTGCCGCGGGCGTTCTCGTCCCGGTGCGTCACGCTCGCCGGGTTCCTATGGCAGTTCCGGAAGCCGGACTACATGGGCGAGGATGCCATCTTCCAGCGCGAAGGCCCGAAGCGGCTCGAAACCAACGTTCACCTCGTCATCGTCGACGAGTCATCCATGGTCACCCGCCGCGACGCGGAACTCCTGAGTCGGTATCCGCGGGTGCTCTACGTGGGCGACCCCAACCAGCTCCCGCCGGTCACCGAGGACCCGGACGATGGGGACGCGGAGGTCTTGGCAAGACCGGACGTCTGCCTGGAGCGGGTCTACCGGCAATCCCCGGGAAGCGCGATTCGCTCCGCCGCCGAGGCCGCCGGCCGTGGCGAGGTTCTCAGCCTGTTCGGCAGCGACGGCGTGTCGTACCTGGACGAGTCGGACGGCGTCCTGCCGCCGGATCGATTCGACGAGTTGCTGCTCAGCCATGATGTCGTGCTGACCGGGCGGAACGCCAGTCGCATCCGGATCAACGCCCGCGTCCGACAGCTCGTCGGTCGGGCCCAGCTCCGCGGCGACGCGATGCCCGTCGCGGGGGACATCCTCGTCTCGACCGAGCGATATCGCGCCGAGGGTCAGCCAGAGATCGAAAACGGCGACCGGATGGAGGTCCTCGAGGTGCTCGGCACCGAGCGGCGGCGCGACGATGCCCCGATCGATGATTGGGTGGTGCGGGTCCGCCTGCTCCGCCGCGGAGAGGAGGACTCGCTCGCCACGCTCGTCATCAGCAGCCAGATGTTGGCCGGCTCCCATGTGAAAGGATCGATCGTCAATACGCGGGATGTGAGCGGCCCACGCTCCAAGGTGCTTCGCGCCGAGTGGGGCTACGCGATCACGGTGCACCGGGCCCAAGGATCGGAATGGCCGCGTGTGCTGGTGATCGACGATCTCGTCCATGACCACCGGATCCCGCGCCGGCGATGGAGCTACACGGCGTTCTCCCGCGCCTACGAGCAGTTGACGATCGTGAGGCCGCGGAAGGTGACGACGCTCTTCTAGGCGCGCCGAGCGCCGCTTGGACGGGGATCCGCCAGGTGCATCGAGTTCGGAGGCCCACCACTATCCGGCTCGACCCGCGAAAGTCGGCCGTTCACGAAGGAGTGTTCCATGTTGGAGAAGGTCTGGACCAAGCTGCCGTCGTCGCTTCGGGATGATCTGCTGCGGAAGTGCGTTCTCGATGCCAATCGTAACGAGGGATTCGCGACCGACCTGTCGATTCTCGTCGCCGACATGACGAACGCTCGCCCGCAGTCGGTCCGTAGCCAGTGGCGGCTCGGAAACCTGCAGGGGCTTCGAATCGCTGCCGCGAAGGCCCCGCATAGAGCGGCAACCTTTCTGCCGACTGTCTTCATCAACCATCACAGAAGCGAGCTCGCCAGCCTCTACGACGAGTTGGGGGTCCGGCACGACGGCGGCCGCGTGAGCGACGAGGACGCGGCAAAGGCTCCCTCAGTCGAACGATTCCTCGCCGCTCTTCGTTCTGGGAGCGGAACTCGCCCCGACGGATTCACGCTCGCCATGGTGGCGACGATCGCCGACGCCGGCATCAAGGCCTGGCGTCCCGCGGCTGCCGAGGCGGTGCATGCCTACATGCAAACCCCGCTTGTTGAGGAAGCGCCCTCCCCTGCGCCCGTTCCGCCCAGCCCAGCGACGACACCCGCCGCAGTCGAGGCGACGCCAAGCGAAGAACCTCCGCCGGAGTCCGTCGCGCCCACGTCGCATGCGGGCGAGCCGACACCATCTCACGCCCCTCCGGAGCCCGCCAATCCGCTCTCGCCTCACACGGCGCTCGACCGTTTGGTCATCGACACGATTGTCCACGCCATGAACGCGACGGTCGGGGCTTGCTCACCGGAGGAAGCTGAGGAAATCGTCGAAGAGATCGTCGCCCTCAACGACAGCCGCTTCAGCAGCTACTTCCACAGGGGATTCCTTCATGCCCTGCGGGGCGATCCGCTGCGCGAAATGGCCCGCGGCGAGAATCAGCCTCGGCGCAGCTGGTATCTCGCCGGCTTCCTCAGCGGATGTCGGCGCACCGACGACGCTCGCGTGTTCGTGGATCGCCTGCGGAGCATGAGCCCGCTCGACCGACGCACGATACGCGGCAGCGCAGGCTCGATTCCGCCTCCCGCACCAGTGGTCAGCCCGATGATCGTGTCTGCCGCCCTCGAGGTCGACGAGAGCGATCTGGCCATGGAGTGGTTCCATGCCGTCCTCTCCCTGGAATCCGTCCACGAAGTGGCGCGATGGGCGCTCGAGAAGCTGAGGAATGGCGGACATGGGATCGCGCTTCCGGTGCTCCAGCGAATGCACCGGCATCTGGGGAGCCTCCAGCTGCAGCTACGACGAGAGGTCGTGCCGGACGGCGCGATGGAACCACTCGAAACCGCAAGGATGCGGATCAGGAGGCTCGAGGCGACCGCACTGCGCATGGCTAGCCGGTTCGACGAGGCCGGCGACGCCTTGTCCCAGCTTGTGGTGACCGATCGCCTTGCGGCTGACAAGGCTGCCATTGCGGGCGGGATCGCCTTGGCCAAGCTCCACCTTCCCAGGATCGAGCAGATCGATCTGCGAGACCAGTCAATCGACTCCCTCCTCCGACGGGTGCGGGCATTGGAAGCCCGGCTGGTGGAGTGCGATGCCGGACCGGACAGCTATCCGCCCGGCCTCATCCTGCTCGCGCTTCCCGGGATCCTGGGCAAGCACCCAACCGACGCCGAGCGCAAGCTGGCGTTGGCTCGACTTCGGACTGCGAACGACGTCATGGCCTTGGCCCCGGAGCGGTGGGCGACAACCGGAGCCAGTTGCCTCGCACGCGGACTGCTCGCCCTCGCAACGCTCTGCGGCATGAGCGAGTCATCCGCCGAGGCCGCCAGCACCTTGGCCGAGTCACTTGCTGCAGGCCTCATACTGCCCACCAAGGCGCTTGCGACGGCGGCGGAGTGCGCGGCGCTCCTTGATGCTCCTGAAGTCGTCGCCATCGGGAAACACCTGTTGGATGCGGCAGGACCGGCCCAAGTTCTTCAGCTACCGATCGCGGAGATGATCCAGCAATCCCCGTTGTTCGCAGCAGTCGTAGCCGCTGCGATGGAAGCGTGGTCCGTGCCGGATCGTGAGTGGGCGGAACTCGCTACGGCGGTGCTTCGTGGACTCCGACGTGCCAGATCGCGAGACCAAGCGACGGTCGATCGTTGCGTCGACGGTCTCGAAGTGCGGGCCGCTCGGGATTCGAGGGCGCGCACCGCCTTGGCGAGCCTGCTCGGAGTCGGTGTCGAATGGGAGATCGGATGGAGCCAGGAGGAGCGAGACCATCTTCTCGTACGGTTGCATCTCCAGGACAACCGACTCGACGAAGCGGCGGATCTCGTTCAGTCCCTGGGGTTTTCGTCGCTCAGCCGTGGGGACCGGGCGCTGGCCGAAGACTGCGCCGAGGAACTCGACAGGATTGGCCACGAGCTCAGCTCCCAGTGTGGCCTTCGCGCTCGCCTCGCTGCGACGGCTTCACCCCAGTCACTCCCAGCAGGCGACGATCTCCATCCTTGGATCGCCCTTGTCGGCGGGAACGAGGTTCAGGCGGCATATTCTCAGCGGCTGCGTGAATGGTTTGAGCGCCAGTGGCCGAATGGCCGTCTCCGGATCGATCTTCCAGGTTGGGGAGCGAACTGGAAGGCGGAGATCGCAGATCTTGACAAGAAACTTGATCGCTACGACGCCGTCGTCCTTCTCACGCTGGTGCGGACTAACCTTGGCAGGCACATCCGGCGTCGCGCGAGCGAGGTGGGGATCCCGTGGATCCCCTGCACCGGGCATGGACTCGAATCGCTTCGTCGAGCAGTCTCCGCGGCGGTGCGAGTCGCCGCGCGGCAGGGGAAGCGACACGCCCGGTCGAGCGGGTCATGAATCGACGGGTGGTCGTCAGCTAGCTCGCTGGTCGCCTGTGCGCCAGGCCCATCACCGCGCCGCTCTATAGAGGATGGCGCCCGAACCCGGCCACTCTTGCGCCCCCTGGCCCTAGCGCCAACCGGGTCCGGATTTCCTTGTGCCGGTTGTCACGATTGATGGAGGCAACCCCAGCGGTCTCTACCGTCTGCGCAACGATCGCGACTGGAGTCGCGTCTCGACCGCCGACCCGCCCTTCCGCACCAAGCGATAGGCGGCGGCGCCTGGTCGCTCGGCGACCACCTCCACGAGTCGCTGGCCGACGAAGTGGGCCGCCGCGAAGTCGTCGATCGCGAGCGTCGGCGGGAGCGCGCCCTCCGCGACCCAACGATGGAGCGACGGGCGGCGCATCGCTTCGCCATCGAAGTGGGGGCAAACCGCGTCGCGCAGCAGCCCGAGTCCGTCGCGGAACGGGGCGAGCCCGCTGAACGAGTCGGTCGAGCAGGCCTCGAACCAGATGTTGGTGCCCGCGGACACGCCGGTCAGGACCGTGCCGTTCCGCCACGCCTTGAGCAGCAGCTTGTCCACGCCGTGCAATCGCCAGACGGCGAGCATGTTGGCGGTGTTGCCGCCGCCGACGTAGACGACGTCCTGCGAAAGCAGGTGCGTGCGAAGCTGGGCATCGGTGAGTTCGCGTCGGAAGAGCCGGAGCACCGAAGCCTCCGCCCGGCGCGGCGGGAACGCCCGCTCGAAGGCCTCGACTTGGTGCATGGCGTCGCCGGCCGCGGTCGGGACGAAGCAGACCCGCGGCTTGGCCTTCTTGGTCAGGGAGAGCGTGAAGTCATCGATCCGAGAGGCGCCATCGGGCGACGACGACATGAGGAAGCCGCCGCCTCCGAGGAGGACGAGGTGGCGTTGGCGTGAGGCCTTCCTCGCTGCTGCCCTTGGGCTCATGCACGAAGCGTACTCGGGCGGCGAGGCAGCTTGGATGCAGCGAGTTCGATGCGCGGTCGCATCGCAGCGGCAGGAGATTCTCGTCAACTTTCCAGCCTCGATCTTGACCTATGCCTGTACCGGCATATATTCCGGCATCGCTCGCGCACCGACCACCTCCGACGCCTTCAACGCCATCGCCGAGCCGCGACGGCGGGCCCTCTTGGACCAGCTCCGCGACGGCGAGTCCGACGTCACCAAGCTCGTCGATTCGCTCGGCTGGCCTCAGGCCGTCGTCTCCAAGCACCTTGGCGTGCTTCGAAGCGTCGAACTGGTCACCGTGCGAGCCGTCGGTCGCCGCCGCCTCTACCGCGTCAACGCCGAGCAGTTGAAGGCCGTCCACGACTGGGTCAAAGGGTACGAACGGATCTGGGTTCACCAACTCGATCGCATCAAGACGCGGGCCGAATCCGCCGCCCGCAATCGGGAGTCAACGACATGAAGTACGAGCACGCCGACGAGCCGATCCATACGCTCGATCTCCGCAAGGAGATCGAGATCGACGCACCCATCGAGGTCACCTGGGCCGCCGTGCTGGAGGAGCTCGGACCAGGCAGCGTGATGCCCGACGGCACCCCCTTCCCCTTCGTCCTCGAAGCATGGCCAGGCGGCCGCTGGTTCCGCGATCTCGGCAACAAGACCGGCCACTTCTGGGGACACGTGCAGGTGATCAAGCCACCGACGCTCCTCGAGCTCTCCGGGCCGATGTTCATGTCCTACCCGGCGATGAACTTCGTTCAGTACCGACTGGCAAAGGACGGCGACGGCACGAGGCTCACGCTCTGCCACCGTGCTCTGGGCCTGATCACCGAGGAACACAAGACCGGCGTCCAGAAGGGTTGGCAGCACGGCATCGAGCGCATCTCGCTCGTGGCTCGGGCCAAGGCCTCGAAGCTTGCCACGTCGGGCGTCTGACCCGCCTCGCCCCAAGGTCCGACCGCTCTGCCGCCCCGTCTCGCCCTGCCTCGACGAGTCTCGCTCTGTCTCGCTCCGTATCACCCCGCTTCACCCCGCGTCGCGGCGAGGGCTCGATCCTGCCCCCCTTTTTCGCCATGACCATCGCCCAGTCACTCCTCGCTGAGTTCGAGGCCGAACTCCCCACTACCCGACGCTTCCTCGAACGGGTCCCAGACGAACGCCTCGCCTGGAAGCCGCATGAGAAGTCGTTGAGCGTCGGGCAGCTTGCCCTGCACATCGCCCAACTCCCGAAGGGCGTGCTCGCCATGGCGCTTCCAGACCAGGGGACGCCGCCAGACTTCGCCCGCGGCTTCGACCCGCCGCCCTCGACGCGAGCAGTCCTCGCCGCCCTCGAGGAGAGCGCCGCCTTCGTCCGCGCCACGCTCCCCTCCATCGACGACGCACGCATGGCAAAGCACTTCGTCATCGCGATGAACGGGCGGACGCTTCTCGACGTCCCCCGCGTGCAGTTCCTTCGCAGCATCCTCCTCAACCACTGGTACCACCACCGCGGACAACTCGGCGTCTACCTTCGGCTCCTGGGAGCGAAGGTCCCGTCGAGCTACGGTCCGAGTGGCGACGAGTCGCCGTTCTCGTAGCGAGTCCTCGTACCCACCGGCACCGGACGCTTGACCGGGCGCCGCTCAATCCGCGGCCCGGACCGCGCCGGCTGTCTCGGGGCCGGGCCGCCGGCTTCGCGATATTGCCGCACACTCCGAGCCCCCCGGCGAGTTCCTCCGGAACCCGCGAACCGCGTCCACACGGCGGCGGGCTCGGTCTGAGCGAGTCCCTGTAGCGCCGTCGGCGGGCGGTGCATGCGGCGGCTGGGTGATGCCCGATCCCGCGATGGTGTCGCCGGACGCGTCGCGCGCTGGAACTCGCGGCGGTCCTTCCCATGACGGCGAGGGCGAGCCCGGATCGCCAGCGGAGCGGACGGGACGCTGATCCCCTCGAGGCGGTCCTTCCGGCGACGGAGACGGTGACGGAGATGGAGATGGAGCCGGAGTCAGAGACGGAGCCGGAGTCAGATACGGGGCCGGAGTCAGAGATGGATACGGCGTCGGAGACGGAGACAGTGACGCTGACGGAAGGGCGACGGAGGCAATGACGGCGAGAGTGACGGCGAGGGCAAGGGCGCCGCTGACGGCGCGGGCAAGGGCGGCGCTGACGGCGAGGGCGACGGCGAAGCTCCGCAGCGGGGGGAGCGCTGGTGCACCTCGCCCCTCATGCGGTCGCGGATGGATCGACTGCCCACGGAGCGGCTGGGCCTGCGTCAGTGATGCTCGCGCGGCGCATGAGTGCTGCCGTGGCGACCGTCACGGCCTGCCACGGAATGGAGAGTCGCCTTCCGGGAATCGAGCGGCTCGTGGGATGGCGCTCCGAACGCCACGCTCCTCCGCCGCGCCTCGCCTGGGCCGAGCGACCTACCGTTCCCTATCGCGGCACCGCGGCGGTGGGGCAAGCCCCACTGACATCGCGTCGAGCCAGCGAAGTCGCCTCATCTCCTGAAAGGTCACCCATGACCCACCCTGCTCGCATCGCCACGTTGGTTGCGACGGTTGCCACTGCCTCGGCGTGCGCCGCCGCCTCTGCCCAGTCGCAGGCGTTCCGCTTCGACAACGACGCCGTCGGATGGAACGTCTACTCGATCTACTACTATGGCTCGCCTCTCGACCATCCATCGTCCCTCCAAGGCGTCCCCTTCGACAGCGCCATGGGTCTCCCGCCAGGCAGCGCCCGAGTGAGCGACCTGACCAACGAGACGTGGATCGGAGCCACCACGGCCGTCGAAGGTGACAAGTCGGCCCTTTTTGGCGTCGGCAGCCTCTCCTATGACATCTACTACCGCTTCGCCGACAACGATGCGTATGCCGCCGTCGGGCTCTATGGCGGAGGCCTCACGCTGTACGCCACCAAGGGCGTCCCCGCGCTCAACACCTGGCTCCACTGGGACTTCCCCTTCGCGGCCGGCGAGTGGCGGGTGGGCTCGATGTCAGGGCCGCTCGCCACCGACGAAGAGATCCTCGCCGTCCTCACCAGCCTGCAGGGCGTCTTTCTCCACACCGAATGGATGACCGGGCCCGACGACACCAACGTCGACAACGTGGTCATCGGCTTCTGCCCGCCGGGCGACCCAGCGTGCTGCGAAGCCGACCTCAACCACGACGGCGAGGTGAGCGCCGCCGACCTCGCCGTCCTCCTCGGCGCCTGGTCGACCGCCGGCCCTGGCGATCTCGATGCTTCCGGCGGCGTCGGCGCCGCGGACCTCGCCATCTTGCTGGGAGCTTGGGGCCCCTGCTGACCGTACGGATCCCCGCCGCCCCATCCGCTGACCCGTCCGCCGCCCCGTCCACCATCCCGCCCACCCTCCCGGCTGCCGACCCGGCTGATCTCGGACCACGCAACCCCCTACATTCCTCGCC
>JBGAKK010000064.1:0-26868 GCA_044224425.1 Phycisphaerales bacterium | reverse complement strand
GCCACCAACCAGCAGAAGCCGGCGATCAACGCGTGGAAGGACAATGACACCAACGTCACCCTTGCCGCGGTCGATGTCCTGAACGACGGCCGCTTCTGGGTTGGCTACCGCGTGACCGACAACGGCGACGGCACCTGGCACTACGAGTTCGCAGTCCAGAACCTCAATTCCGACCGCTCCGGTGGCAGCTTCTCCATCCCCGTTCCCGATGGCGTGACCGTCACCAACATCGGCTTCCACGACATCAACTATCACTCCGGCGAGCTCTACTCGAACGTCGACTGGGCCGGCGCGGTCGCCGGTGGCGCCATCAGCTGGGCCACCGACGCGTACGCGACCAACGCGAATGCGAACGCCATCCGCTGGTCGACCATGTACAACTTCCGGTTCGACGCCAACACCCCGCCGACCAACGTCACCGGCACCCTCGGCCTCTTCAAGCCCGGCACCGCGGGCGATCCGAGCTCGGTGACCTTCGCGGCCCTCGGGCCCAGCGCCCCGGTCGTTCCGTGCCCGGGCGACTTCAACGACGACCACGTCGTCGACGGCACCGATCTGGCCTACGTCCTCGGCTCGTGGGGCACCGACCTCGGCGACCTCGACGGCGACGGCACGACCGGCGGCTCCGACCTCGCCATCATCCTCGGCGCGTGGGGCGCTTGCCCGTAAGCGACCCTTCGGCAAATACCTAACAACCCGCGGGTCCGGCTTCGGCCGGACCCGCGTTCTTTCCGGCCACCACAGACCGCTCAAGACCGAGAACGCGCGTTCGTTCGTGGCCTGCCCCTGATTCGAGGGGTATATTCGATAGCTCCGCGCCGGCCTGAGCCCCCGCCGCGTAGGGACCTCGAGACGCTGCCGTTCCCACCTCGACCTGACGCCCCTGACGTGCCGTTTTCGGATCGCCGCCTTGGCGGCGCCGTCGCGCGGCTCCAATTCACTCACCATGATCGCCCTCCCCACTGCCACTCTCGCCGCATTCGTCGCTTCCTTCAGCCTCGCAGGCGGTGCCCCGCCCACCGGCGGCGCCACGCCACCCAGCCGGCCCAAGACGCTTCAGATCGATAGCCTGGCCCGCTTCGAGTCGCAATCGCTGACGCTTCCGCGCGGCATCCCGGAGCGTTTCACCGCGACCCTGGTCCTGAACGGGAAGCCCCGCACCATCACCGTGCTCCTCCGCAGCCTCCGCGGGGCCGAGTTCCAGCTCTACGTCGACATCGGATCGAACGTCCTGGTCCCCGTCGAGCCGCCACCGGCCCGCACCTACCGGGGCGTGGTGGAGGGCGTGGAGGGCAGCGGCGTCGCCGTGAGCCTCATCGATGGCCAACTCCGTGGTCTCATCGACCTCGGCTCCGAGGGCACCTACTTTGTGCAGCCGGTCGCCGACTTCACCACGGGGTGGCCGGCCTCCGCCCACGTCACCTACGCCACGAGCGACGCGATCGCCCCTGCCGGGGTGCAGTGCGGCCTCGACCTCGCGGGACTCTCGCTCCCCGATTGGATGGACGGCCCGATGGAGCCGCCGGGCGGGGTGGCCGGGGCCCAACCCTCGATCGCCGAGATCGGCTTCGACGCCGACTTCGAGTTCTTCCAGAAGAACGGGAATTCGGTGGCCAACACGGTCAACGACATCGAGCTGGTGATGAACGGGGTCGATTTCATCTACGACCGCGACGTCAACATCGGCTACGAGTTCACCACCTTCGTGGTCCGCGCGACCTCCGCCGATCCCTACACGACCTCGGTGATGGAGGATCTCCTCTGCGAGTTCCGCACCACCTGGAACACGAGCCCCGAGAGCTTCATCCAGCGCGATCTCGCCCAGCTCTACACCGGCAAGTCGATCATCGGCAGCGTGATCGGCCTCGCCTGGCTCGGCGTGACCTGCAACCAGACCGGCACCGATTGCAGCGGCTTCGGCAACCTCGCCTATTCCTGCGTCGAGAGCCGCTACACCACCAACCTCTCGCTCCGAGAGTCCCTCTCGGCCCACGAGATCGGCCACAACTGGAACGCCCAGCACTGCGACGGCAACGGCGATTGCCACATCATGTGCTCGGTCAACGGCGGCTGCGACGGCATCGGCGGCTCGAACCTCAAGTTCGGAGCTGGCGAGGTGGCCCAGATCGTCGCCTTCCGCAACACGGTGAGCTGCGACCAGACGTCGCCACTCCCCCTGGCTCCGCCCTTCCTCGACCAGTTCCCGGGCTCCGCGATCGACACCACCAAGTGGACCTACGTCGATGGCGCAGCCACCAGCACCAACGCGACCAACGAGCCGAGCGCCACGCGGTCGCTCAACCTGAACTCGCTCGGGTCCGGCCCCTACGACAACGACGAGATCCGCAGCAACGCCATCCAGCTCGGCTCCCTGCCCACCGCCCAGGTCTCCTACTGGACCGAGGCGGTCGGCGTCGAGGCCGGCGAGAAGCTGCATGTCGAGTACTGGTCGTCCACCGGCGACTGGGTCCTCCTCAACACGATCACCTCGACCGGGGCGAGCGAGACGAACTTCACCCAGTGGATCCACACCCTGCCGGCGAATGCCCTGCACGACGGCTTCCGGATCCGCTTCCGGGCCGAGGTCACCGAGCCCAACGACAACTGGTATGTCGACGACGTGAACGTAGCCCAGTCGATCGTCCCGCCACCGGCGAACGACGACTGCAACGCGGCCATCCTCCTGAGCGGCTCCTCCACCACGTTCAACACGCTGGGCGCCTCGCCCAGCATCCAGACCGTGCCCGCCATGTGCGATGAAGGCAACGGCACGACCTACGCCAACGACATCTGGTACCTCGTGCAGGCTGGCTGCACCGGCACCCTGACCGTGACCACCTGCGGCAGCGCCAACTTCGACACCCGCATCGCCGTCTACTCCGGCCTGCAGGGCTGCCCGGCCATCGGGGCCGCCCCGCTCGGCTGCTCGGACAACTACGTGGGTTGCAGCGGCAACACCTCCTTCGTCCAGGTCCCCGTCACGCAGAGCTTGCCCTACTACATCCGCGTGGGCGGAGCGACCGGCGGCGGCACCGGCACGCTGACCTGGGGTTGTGCCCCATCGACGCCGCCCTGCCCAGCCGACCGGAACAACGACCACGTGGTGAACGGCGCCGACCTCGCCGTGCTCCTCGCCAACGGCGCCGACCTCGCCATCATGCTCGGGGCGTGGGGCAACTGCCCGACCTGACCCGGGCCTTCGAGAACACCAGACGAACGGGGCCGGCGCGAGCCGGCCCCGTTTTCGTCTTGGGTGGCCTGCCGCTCACTGCGGCTTGCGGCGGCTCGGGAAGAGCGAGGGGAAGGAGAGGACCGTCGGCTCGGCGGTCCGAAGCAAGTCCTCAGCGTAGTTGTCGCGCGTGCGGCGCTCGGTGATCGGCCCGGAGGCATCGCCCCGCAGGAACTGCCGCACGGTCCGCTCGTCCTCGGAGAGCGAGGCGATCTCCGACTCCTCGAGGCGCCGGAGCCGGTCGAAGAGGTCGCGCTCCCCCTGCATCAGGACCCGCCCCTTGTCGAGCATCACCATGCGGTCGGCGACGGTGAACGCAGAGTCCATCTCGTGGGTCACCACCACGCTGGTCACCCCCAGCTGGCGGGTGAGGGCCACGATCAACTGGTCGAGCTCGGCGCTGGTGACGGGGTCGAGGCCGGCCGATGGCTCGTCGTAGAAGAGGATCTGCGGGTCGAGAGCCAAGGCCCGGGCCACCCCGGCCCGCTTCTTCATGCCGCCCGAGATCTGGGCCGGCAGCTTCTCGGCGTGCTCCCGCAGCCCGACCAGCTCGAGCTTGATCTTCACCTGGATGTCGATGATCGCCTCGTCGAGCGAGGTGTGCTCGCGCAGCGGCAGGGCCACGTTCTCGGCGATCGACATCGAGTTGAAGAGGGCTCCGGACTGGAAGAGGACGCCGATCCGCCGCCGGGTCGCATCAAGGTCGTCGGGGGCGATCCCGTGCAACGACTGGCCGAAGAGCCGCACGTCGCCCGCCGTGGGCGAGAGCGACCCGATCAGCATGCGGAGCAAGGTCGACTTCCCGCAGCCCGAGCCGCCCATGATGACCAAGGTCTCCCCACGGCGCACGTCGAGGTTCACCCCGTCGAGGACGACCTGCTCGCCGAAGACCTTCCGTAGGTTGCGGACCTCGATCACCGCATCGGCGGCTTCCTTGCTCATGACGATGGCCCCTCCACGCGGGATGCCTCGGCGGACGGGGCCGGCGCACCGCTGACGGCCGCGGCAAGGAAGAGCTGCCCTCGCTCCTTGTCCTCGACCGTGATGTCGACGATTCGCTCCTGCGGCCAACCGAATCCGGTGGCAGGGACGAGGAGCAGCGTCATCGATCCTAGCCGGTCGCCGTGCTCGAAGCGGAAGACGCACGAGAAGGTGATGATCTGCCGTTGGAGCGACCAGCCGCTCCGATCGCCGCCGGTCCAGGAAACGGAGTTCAGTTCGCCGTACCGCTCGCGGGCCGCCGCGGCGAATGCCAGGATCGCGTCGGGGCGAACCAGATCGCCTCGCTCGGCGCTCCAGGAGGCGAGGATCGCCGTGGTGTCCGCCTCGTCTTGGGCCCTGAAGACGAGCCGGACCGACTGGTCGCGCCTCGCCTCCATGGCCTCGCTCGCCCCTTGCACCCAACGCTCGAGGAGGAATCCCTCGGCGAGCATCAAGACCGCCCCGAGGGCCAGCGTCGCTATCGCCAGCCGGTGACCGGCAAGCCGCCCGCGGCTCTCGGTGATGCGGCCGAGGGCGACTCCCGCCAAGACCATGCCGACGAGCGGTCCGATCAAGGGGACGATGAGGACCGCCGCACCGACCACAGCGAGCGCGCTCAACGGCGGCTTGGGGGGTGGAGGCGGCGCGGAAGACATGTCGGCATCCTATTCGCTGCCGGTCGCCGAACGGGCGAGCGGCGGCCAGCCCAAGGCCGGCTGTACACTTCGCGCATGACCGAGGCCCGTGTCGCAGACCATCCCCCGGCCGCCAGTTGCCCCGACGCCCGCTGGGATGGGAGGCGGGTCACCGTGATGGGGCTCGGGCAGTTTGGCGGCGGCCTCGGGGTGACGCGATGGCTCTGCCAGCGCGGTGCTCGCGTCCTTCTCACTGACACCGCCAAGCCAGAGTCGCTGGCCGGACCGTTGAGCCGCTTGGCCGATCTCGTGGAACGGAGTCAGGTGACCCTGCGGCTTGGCGAGCATCGCGAGTCGGACTTTGCCTCCGCCGACCTCGTGGTCGCCAATCCTGCCGTCCCCAAGCCGTGGGCCAACCCCCACCTCGCGGCGGCGAAGGCGGCAGGCGTACCGATCACGACCGAGATCCGGCTCCTCGCCGAGCGGCTCGCCGCCCGCGGCGTGACCCGGACGATCGGCGTCACCGGCAGCGCTGGCAAGAGCACCACGGCGAGCCTCATCCATCACCTCCTTCGCGGGCCGTACCCGTCGGCAAAGCTCGGCGGCAACATCGGGGGATCGCTCCTCGACTGCGTGGACAGCTTGGGGCCTGAGGACGTGGTGGTGCTCGAACTCTCGAGCGCCATGCTGCACTGGCTCTCACCAGCCACCGGTCCGGCTTGGTGCCCGGACATCGGCGTCCTGACCAACCTGACCACCAACCACATCGATTGGCACGGCAGCTTCGCCCACTACAGCCACTCGAAGTCGGCCCTCCGCGGCAGTGGGCAGCGCCGCTTCGTCACCCGTTTCCCGCTCGAACTCCCCGCCGCTGCCGCCGAGGCCGCCCAACTCGCGGGCGACTGGTGGTCGAGTGGTGCGGTGTCGTCGGGCGAGCCGCTTTCCTTCGATCCGGCCAGCCTGCCGATCCGGCTGCCCGGCGAGCACAACCGCCGGAACGCGACGCTGGCCTTGATCGCGGTCAGCGAAGCACTTGGACTCTGGGGTTCGGGCGGAGCGACGGTGGCGTCCCTCAGCGAGCGGATCGCATCGTTCGGCGGCCTCCCCCATCGGCTCGAACTGGTCCTCGAGCTTCCTGAGCCCGAGGGCGGTCTCCGCTTCTACAACGACTCGAAGTCGACCACGCCGGAGGCGGCGCTCCTCGCGGTACGGTCCTTCGACGAGCCTCGCCGCATCCACCTCATCGCCGGCGGCTACGACAAGGGCAGCGACCTCTCGCCGGTGCGGACCTTGGGCGGGACGGTCGCCCGGCTGTACGCGATCGGGGCCACGGGCCCGAAGCTGGCCGGGCCGAACACATCGCTCGCCGGCACGCTCGACGCGGCAGTACACGAAGCCCTCGGCCGCATGCGGCCGGGCGACTTGCTACTCCTTTCGCCGGCCTGCGCGAGCTGGGACCAGTTCACGAACTTCGAGGAGCGCGGCGAGCGCTTCGCGGAACTGGTGCGACGACTGGCGCCGTCAGGCGCAGCGACCGCGGTCGGTCACTGATAGAGCTTCTTCGAGTTCGGCGTCGGGGCCGGTCCGCCTTGCTGCGTCGTCCACTGCGGATTCGGCTGGCCGTTCACCCGCATCTCGGCCTGGGCGGCGTCCGGCGGGTACTCCGGAGCGGGCCGGATCGAGAAGTCGATGCGTCGCGACGATTGCGGCGGAGCGCTCTGGGTGTTGGTCAGGCTGCCGCCGGCGGCGTTGGGTTCGAAGATGGCCCACGAGAGCTTGGCCGGCCGCACCACGGGGTCGTCGCCGCCGGTCTCGTCGAAGTGGAAGGCGAGCCGCTTGCCGACCGGGATGTCGATCCGGAAGAAGGGTTGCTCGGTCCGGATGTCGACCAGGGTGATGGTCACCGGCTGCATGCAGGTCGAGTCGTAGGCGAAGGTCTCGTTCGAGGTCTCCCACAACTGCGGGGAGGTCGTGTAGCAACCGGTCGCGACCAGGAGAGCGGCGACGGGGGCAAGCAGGCTGGTCTTCCGAAGCGTGGCGCGCACGGTCATGGGTCCGGACTCCGTTCGAGGGCCTTGTCCGCCGCCGCCAACCCAAGCGGGCCGGGACGAGGGGCCGGTCGTCTATCGGTTATCGGTAGGGGCGACCTTTGATCGTGACGGCGACGGATTGGAAAGCAGTCGCCGACCCGCTCGGGCGACGCCCTCCCGGGCTTCCCGTACAGTCCCCCCATGGCGCTGCCTCCCCTCCGGATCGGCCACGGATACGACCTCCACCGGCTGGAACCCATGCGGCCGGAGGGCAATGGCCGACCCTTCATCCTGGCCGGCGTCCGCTTCGACCACCCCCTTGGGCCGGTCGGGCACTCGGACGGCGACGCGGTCTACCACGCTGTCACCGACGCCCTCCTCGGGGCCTTGGGCCAGCCCGACATCGGCCAGCTCTTCCCGGACAACGATCCCCGCTGGGACGGGTCCGACTCCCGGGTCTTCCTCGAGGAGGCCGCCCAGCGGCTGGTCTCGGGGGGCTGGCGACTGGTCAACCTCGACATCACCGTCATCTGCGAGCGGCCCAAGCTCTCCCCCCGGAAGGGCGAGATGATCGCCAACATCGCCCGCCTGCTCGGCGTCGAGATCGGACAGGTCAACCTCAAGGGGAAGACCCACGAGAAGGTGGACGCGGTGGGCGAGGGTCGAGCGGTCGAAGTGCACGTCGTGGCCCTGATCGCCAAGGGCTGAGCCGGTGGATCGGGCGGCCAGCGGTTTCGGATAGGCTCTTCCTTCTTCCCCGCCGAAACCGGGCGGGAGCGCCCCGGGCGTCGTCCAGCGACCGAGGGGCGGGACAGGACCCAAGCGACGAGGTGGACATGCGAGCGGTGGTCACCGGCCAGATCGGCGTGGACAAGAAGCCCTACCTGAACGGGGTCGCCGACCTTGCCGGGCAGCGCGGCGAGCGGATCGAGATGTTCCACCTCGGGGACCTCATGTACCGCGAGGCCCCCGACGTCCGGCCCGGCCGCATTCTCGACCTCCCCCTCTCCCGGCTGACCACCCTCCGCCGGGCGGCGTTCCGCGACGTCATCGCGGCCACGAGTCCGCCCGAGGAGCACCGGAACATCGTGGTCAACACCCACGCCACCTTCCGCTGGCGGCACGGGCTCTTCGCGGCTTTCGACTTCGACCTGATGAAGAAGCTGAAGCCCGACATGTTCATCTGCTTGGTGGACAACGTCGAGATGGTGCATCACCGCCTGCACCGCGAGCACGAGATCGACGCGACGCTCAAGGACTGCATGGTGTGGCGGGAGGAGGAGATCCTGGCCACCGAGCTCCTCGCCGATGCCATGGGGTGCCGCAACCAGTTCTACATCCTGTCGCGCGGCCGCCAGGCCGACACCTGCGAGACGGCCCTGCGGCTGATCACGCGGCCCGACATGAAGCGGGTCTATCCGTCGTTCCCCATGAGCCACGTCGTCGACATGCCCGACGTCCTTGCCGAAATCGACGACTTCCGGGCCCAGCTCGCCAAGCACTTCATCGCCTTCGATCCTGGCGACGTCGACGAGAAGCTCCTCCTCGAACGGGCCCTCGCCGCGGCCCGCAAGGGCGAGGATCGGATCGAGGTCAGCGCCCACAGCTTCGGAGGGCGGACCGGGGCGGCCCCGCTCCGAGTGAGCGTCCGCGAGGTCCTCGACATCGCCGGCGACATCGACGGCCAGATCTACATGCGCGACTTCAAGCTGGTCGACCAGAGCGACATGATCGTGTCGCTCATCCCTGAGCTGCCGGGCGGCGTGCCGGGACTGTCGAGCGGCGTCGAGCGCGAGCTGCACCATGCCTTCGAGCACACCAAGGAGGTGTACGTGGTGTGGAAGCCGAAGAAGAACCCAAGCCCCTTCATCACCGAGACCGCCACCAAGATCTTCCGGAGCGTGGAGGAGGCGATGCGGTACTTCGAGGGGCGGGGCTGGTTCCCGCAGCGCGACCTCTTCGGGAACTGACCGGGCCCGGTCGGCCCATCGCATGCCCACGTACAAGCTCACCGTTTGCTACGACGGGACCGACTTCCACGGCTGGCAACGCCAGGAGCCGCCGGGGTTGCCCCCGCTCCGGACGGTGCAGGGCGTGCTCGAGGCCGCGGTGCGCGAGACGGTGCGGGCCCCGATCACGCTGACCGGGGCGAGCCGGACCGACGCCGGCGTCCACGCCGAGGGCCAGGTGGCGGTCTTCGCCGCCGAGACGCGCATCCCGGTCGATCGACTGCCGCTCGCCATCTCTTCGCGGCTCCCGGACGACGTGCAGGTGACGGCGGCGAGCCTCGCCCGCGAGGGGTTCGACCCGATTTCCGAGGCGGTCAGCAAGTGCTACCGGTACAGCCTCGGCTATCCGACACCAGAACGGCGATTGCCGCCGGTCTTCGAGCGTCGCTTCGTCGCCTGGCAGGTGCACCGCCTCGACATCGCAGCCATGGCCGCCGCCGCCCAGCAGTTCGTCGGCGAGCATGACTTCGTCGGCTTCGCCCACGCCACGCATGGCAAGCAGTCGACGGTCCGCCGCGTGCACCAGTGCACCGTCTCGAACCCGCGGCCAGGACGGATCGAGATCGACATCGCGGGCAACGGGTTCCTCTACAACATGGTGCGGATCATTGCCGGCACCCTCCGCGATGTCGGCCGAGGCCGGATTGCGGCGAGGGACATCGCCGCGGTCATCGCGAGCGGCGATCGGGCCCGGGCCGGCGACACACTGCCGGCGTGCGGGCTCTGCCTGCGCTGGATCCACTACGGCGGCCGCGACGTGCCGGAACCGGAATCAATGCCGGGCGCTGGCCCAGGCTCCGCCGCCACGTAGGATGGAGCCCATGCTGCGACGCGCTTGGATCGCTCTCGTCGCGGGGGCGCTGGCCTTGTCGATCGGTGCCCGAGCCGGGTGCCAGACGCTGCATCTGGACCCCTTGCCGCCGGCGCCGACCCTGCCCGAGCCGAACGCCGCGGCCCGCTTGGCCCAACTCCTCCAAGAGGAACTGCACACCATCGAGATCCTCGAGGCGGAGACCCCCGCCGCGAAGAACGCGAACCAGGCCCGCGTGGCCTTGCGGAGGATGGCCTACGAGCTCCTCGTGCGCGGGGCCCGCGCCGAGGAGTACCCGACGACCGGCCACACCCTGGCCATGGAGGGCTTTCGGATCGCGGATGCCAGGCGCCGCGTCGACCTGAACCTCGCTACCTACCTCGATGGCTCGATCCGCGTCGGCTCGCCGCCGCGACCGCTCGGGGTCCGCGAGCGAGACCGCGTCGATCGACTGCTCAAGAGCTTCGCCGAGATCGCCCCGAGCGCGCTCGCCCACGCTGACCTGAAGGATCTCGCCCAAGTCGATGGGGCGCTCGCCACGGCGATCGGCCCGCTTTGCGATGCGCTCGCCGTGCTCGAGGGCCGCACCACGGGGGCGGCGCTCGGCGGCGGTTGGCCGACCCCGGATGAACTGGCCGCGGTCGGCGGCGCCGCATCCCCGGGCGGGGCAAGCCCGGACGAGGCCGTCGTCGATTTCGATCCCTGCGCGAGCGAGGTGCAGGCGGCGCTTCCCGATGCGGTGCGGGCCGCCGTCGCGGCGGCGTGCGCCGGCGAAGCTCGTCCCGCGGACGAGATCCGCACCGCGGTGCGCCTGGCCCGCGCGGCGACCGATGCGGCGTGGCTCCAGCCCGAGGAGCGGGCCCAGCTCGTGACGTCCGCCGCGGCGATCGCCCGCCGCGAAGGAAGCGCCGTCTTGGCGGCGGCGCAGGCGGATCTCGTCGAGAACGCGAACGGCCTGGCCCAGCGCAGCAAGGTCGCTCCCTATGACGAGAAGGGTCTCGCGGCGACGCTGCGGAGTGCACTCTTCCCCGCCGCGGACTCGCCGTTCGTCGGGTCGCCCGATCGGCTGGCGAGGCAGACGACGCGAATGGCGGAGTCGCTCGGTCTCGCCATCCGCTACCGCGATGACTTGGCGGCCGCCAAGGCCCCGGCGGCCGGGCCCGCGAAGGACCTGCCCAAGGACCTGCGGCCGATGCGGAAGGACTTCGAGCGAGCCTATCTGCGGGCCGAGGAGACCACCTTCCGCTCGCTCGGGCGCCTGGTGTCCGACCCTGACGCGACGACGAGCCCCGAACTCGTGGGTCTCGTTCGCGGCCAGCGCGACGCCTTGGACGACCTCGGCCGCTTGGCGTCGACGCAAGGGCTGCTTGATCGGATCGGCGGCGTGCGGCCCCAAGCCGTGCGCGGGGTGACGGTGCGGGTCCGGACGATGCTGCGCTGGCTGCTCGAGCCGGCACGGCGGGCGGACGGACTCGCGGCATGGGGTTCGTTCACCACGCAAGTCGAGCACTTCGTGCCGCTCCCCTTCGAGGAGGAGCTGCGTCGCGAGACGCCGGAAGCGATCGAGCTTTCGGCCGGCGAGGCAAGGAAGCTGGTCGAGACGATCGACATCGCCCGGGCGGACTGGGCCGACGCCTGGGCCGACGGCGACGGCAACGGTCCGGCCGCACAGACGGTGAACCGCCTGTGGCGCCTCTGTCGCGTCATGCGATCCCTGGCGAGCGAAGGAGCGGGCCCCGGCAATCGCGAGCAGGTGCCGATCCTCTCGCGGTGGGGCGGCTTCCACTCGACGCGGGCGGCGTTCGCCCCGGCCCTGACCGACGTGACGGCCCTCACCAAGCTCGCGGTCCACGCCGCGTTGGCGGGCGACGCGGCGACGCTCGATCGGGAGCTCGACCGGATCGAGCGGGATGCCCCGCTTTCGCAGCTTGCGGGGCGCTTGGTCACCGATCTCGGGCCTTGGCTCGCCAAGCGACCGGAGGGCGTGCTCGGATCGCTGACGGCCATGCGCGAGGTGCCAAGCGAGCGCGCATGGGGACTGCGGCTCCGGTTGCGGCTGGCGGGAATCGCGAGGTTCGCCCGCGAGCTCGAGGATGCCCGGCGGATGGGGAACGACAAGCTCGAGCAGCCGATCCTTGACTACCTTCGCCGCTTGGCCGAGTCGTCGCTCAGCGAGCTGGGAAGCGAGCGATCGCCGATCATGCCCCTTCCCCAGCTCTTCGAGCAAGAACCTGTCGACAACCGAAAGCGGCGGCGCTAGCGAGCGCCGCCGGAGCGAGAGCAACAAACCATGAACGTGCTTGTGGTCGGACCACATCCCGATGACCAGGAACTCGGCATGGGCGGGACCGTCGCGGCGCTCAGCGCGGCCGGCCACTCCGTCCTTCTCCTCGACATGACCGACGGCGAACCGACTCCGTTTGGCTCGCCCGAGGTACGGGCCAAGGAGGCGGCGGAGGCGGCGACGATCCTGGGGGCGAGGCGCCTGCCGCTCGGCCTCCCCAATCGTCGCGTCGAGCACACGATCGAGGCCCGGCACCGTCTCGCCGGCGTGATCCGCACCGAGCGGATCGAGGTCCTGTTCGTCCCCTATCCGGAGGACGCCCACCCCGATCATCGGGCCGTGACCCGGATCGCGGAGGACGCTCGCTTCGACGCCAAACTGACCAAGATCGACCTGCCGGGCGAGCCTCGCTACCCGAAGTGGCTCCTCCACTACTACTGCACGCATCTTCGGATCGTGCCGCAACCGAGCTTCCTCCTCGACACCAGCGCGACCGCCGAGCGTAAGCAAGCGGCGATCGCCGCATACCGAAGCCAATTCGAGCTGAACCCCGCCAACCGCGGCGTGCCGGCCTGGATCGACGCCCAGGACCGCTACTTCGGGAGCCGGATCGGCGTGCAACGGGCGGAGTGCTTCTGGGCCCGCGAGCCGATCGGACTACGGGACCTGCTTGGCGTCCTAGCCTGACCGGCGCGCCTGATGTTGGAGCCCGACCGTCAGGGCTTCGCTGGGCTCGATGGCGGAGCGACCTTCGTGCTGGCCTGGTGGCGCTCGCGGGTCCCGGCCTCGATGAGGAGACGGAAGAACTCCTTCGGATCGCTTCCCTGGTGCGACCAGCGAGGCACCGGTCGACCATCGACCGCAACGAGCGGGATGGTGCTGAGCTTCCACACCTCGTTGAGGGCGTCGGCCTCGGCTCGGGCCTTGGCCAAGGCGTCGCCGGTCGAGAAGGCGGCGATGAACCGATTGCGATCGATGCCTCGGGCGACCGCCGCGTCGATCAAGGCCGGAGCGTCGCTCGTGGCCGCGTTCTGGAGGAGCCACTCGTGCATCGAGGCGAAGGCCTTGTCGCCGCCGAGGTCCCCCACCGCCACCGCCGCGGCGGCGGCCAGGCAGGCCCGGTTGTCGCCTCCCTTGAAGCCCGAGCGTGGATTGCAGGATTCGCAGGCGGGGAACTGCATCGCCCGGTAGGTGAATCGGACACCCTCCTTGGAAAGGTCGCGCAGGGCACCGTCCACGGTCTTCGCGCCCGGCAGGCGGTAGTCGAGCCAAACCAGCAGTTCCGGAGCGTCGGGGTCGCCGCCACTGGTGTCGATCGCCACGTGGCCCCGCGGAGCGTCCGAGCGGAAGCCGTTGAAGCGCGGGGTCGAGAGCCAGTCGTCGACCAGTTTCGCCGCAGCGCTCGGCGGCGTGGCCATGGCCGGCACGTCCTGACGGAGCCGATCGATGAGGTCGCCGAGCTTGCCACCGACGAGGTAGTACTTCCACTCCCGACCGTTCACGAAGATCATCGGCGTGAAAGTGACCCCGAGCGATGTCGCGGTCCTGACGTCTCCGGCGATGATCTCGGCGATCGCGGGGAGTTGGCTGGTCTCGACGAGCTTCGCCGCGTCGAGCCCGGTTGCCTGCGCCACTTGGGCGACCGGATCGGCGTTCGGCTTGGCCTGGATCGCAAAGAGGGCCCGATGGGCCTTGAGGTAGGCAGCGTCTCCGCCCAACATCCCCGCAGCCTCCGCTAGCGCCGCCCGGCGGCAAGCGTCCTTGTGTAGCTCCGAGGGCATCCCCGGATTGCAGGCGCGGCAGAGCGGGAAGTGACGAGGCACGACAGCGACGTCGCCGCGGTCGATCAGGGCCTCGACATCGGGGTCCATGCGGGCGCAGTCAGGGCACTGGAAGTCGGAGAAGACGACGACTCGAAGCGGCGCGTTCGGGTTGCCCAAGGTGCGCCGACCGGCGAGCGGATCGACCGGCGGCGTCGCGGGCTGGACGGGAGCTTGGCCGCCCTGCGCAGCAGGCGGAGCGGTGGCGGGCGGTGAGGGAGGCTGCGGTGGCGGCGGGCGCATGCCCGCCGCCATGGCCTTGAGGGCGTTGTCCCGCTCCTCGGCGGCCGCGGCTTGGCGGCGCTGTTCCCCGACCGCGAGGGCCCCGCTCGCCAGCACCGCCGCCACGACCGCGACGACCGCGCTCCGGCCGCCCCGGGCGGCAGGAGCGACGGCGACCGGAGCTGGCTGCGGCGTGGGGGCCGCCGTCTTCTTCGGCCGCTTGGCGGAGCCCCCGGCAGCGCCTCGTCTTGAGTTGGCACTCGAGCCGGGTTTGGGACCTGCCGGCAGGCCTTCCCTCGATCCGGTGCTGGCCACCCCCGACGTTTCGGCCGGTCGCGCGTCGATCCACCACCACGCGGCAAGGCTGCCGAGGTGCGTCGCGAAGCACCACCCGCAGAAGGTGACGTGCCAGGCCATGACTCCGAGGAGGCAGAGGGAGCCGAAGGCACCGCAGCGGGCCGCCCATCGAAGCCACGAGGCAGGTGGAGCGCCGAACGCACCCAACGAGCCGCCGAGCATGGCCGCGAACCACACCACACCGACAAAGGACCAGGGCAACGAACTGCCGGGGACGAGCCCGAGCGGACCGTTGGTCAGCGCCCCGCATCCTCCTTGGCCGGAGCAGCCAGGCAAGCCGCCGGGGAGGAGGCCGAGCCGGACGCCCGCCAGTACGCCACTCGTCGTGAGGGCGAGTAGAGCTGCGAGGATGGGGAGGGGGCCGATGGTGGACGGGCGAAGCGGTCGAGTCATGGCTTCGGGGAAGGAGGCGACGCCATCCGTAGCGGCGTGGGGAGCACGCCGGCCGGCGTCGGTTCGGGTCCGGCGTCGAGGCGAGGATACCTCCTCCTCTCCGCCCAGCTTCCGTCGAAGCCGCGGCGGAGAGCGGAAAGCGGTCGAGCTTCTTCCGCGGCTCGAATCGGAGGCGAGGGCCGCGCCGTGCCCCGTGCTCACGGACCGCGGGTATGGAACGCCGCGTGGATGGGGGATTCTCCGCTGCTTCGGCGGCGAATCCGGCCCTTGCGCAACGTCGAAGCGGAGCCGCCGCTGAGGATCGGTCGAACCCGGGAAGTGGCCTGCGAATCCGGCGGCAGGCTGAACTGACCGGCTACACTGGCCGAACTCGATGGCGTCGCTCGGCGACCGGCCGGCCCCTCCGGTCCGTCGCCGCGGAGACCCGTCGTGGTAGGGTCCCCACCGTCCGGGCACGACGTCGGCCCCAGACGGATCCCGTGCTGCTAGCCGCTCACCCCGGATGCCCGATTGCTGATGTTCCCTGGCCTTGCTGCAGACCTCGTCTCGATCGGCGCCTCGCTCGGGACGGCCCTCGACGCAACGACGTGGCACCTGTTGGCCACGGCAGCGCCCGCCGGTCCGGATGGCATGGACATCCCCCCATGGCTGGCTGCGTTCCTGCCCTACGGCCCCCTCGCCATCTTCGTGGTCTTGGTCCTGTCGGGAGTGGGTCTCCACCTCTCTGAGGATTTCATCCTCATCCCGGCCGGCTTCTTCGCCGCCACCACCGATCGCCTCCCCCTGTGGGAGACGCTGCTCGCCGCCTACTTCGGGCTCATCATCGGCGACATGCTCTGGGTGACGCTGTGTCGGCGATTCGGCACTCGCCTGGTGCATACCCGCTGGTTCAAACGGATCGTGCATCCCCGCCGGCTGCTCGAGGCCAAACACCAGATGGAGCAGCGCGGCGTCGTGGCCCTGGTGCTCGCCCGGTTCATCCCCGGCACGCGGACACCGGTGATCACCATGGCGGGCATCCTCCACATGCCGTGGTGGAAGTTCCTGCTGGTCGAATTGGTGACCGCCGCCGTCACCGTGCCGCTCCAGACGGGGATCGGATACCTCGTCGGCAAGGGTGTCGGCAACGCGAGGTCGACCGGCGAATTGCTCATCTGGCTGCTCGCCCTGCTCGCGGCAACCGTCGCCGTCATGCTTGGCATCCATTGGTGGGTGCAGGCCCGAAAGGCGAGCGGCCGCGCCCCGCGATCGAAGGTGGCTTGGCTCCGGACCTTCGGGCGGCGCCGCAAGACGGCTGACACTGCGACCACCGTCCCCCCGGCCTGACGCTTCGGATTGGCGTGGCTGCGCTGGCCCCAACCCCTCGGCGGCGAGCGGGTCGCGGAGCACGGCGGACACTGCGTGCCCGCGTGGCGCCGCGGGGCTCGGAGCTGGCGGCTCGCGTCTCGGCTGCGGCATGTTCGCGGGTCCGCCCTTGGATCCGGCCGGGCGTTGTGCTAGGTTCGGCACATCCGACGCTCCGGCCCGTCGCCTGCCGTGCCGAACGACGCCACCGATCGCCTCCGACCGGTGTCCGTCGCAGGGTGCAGGATCGACGGCCCAAGCCGAGCACCACCGATCATGACGTCGTGCCGTCTGCTCACCCCGCCTTGAGTGCGAGGAGGATGCACCCGGCAGGCGATCCCGACTCCATCCCCCTGCCCACGAGCCATGTCCGGCTCGCAACAAGGATCCTCGATGCCCCGACCCCGCCCCGTCCTTCTCGTCTCGACCGCCTCGCTCGCCCTCCTCGGCATCGCCGTGGGACAGCTCGGTGCTGGCGGCGGCCGCGGAGCCGGCAACAACGACAGCCCATCGGTCGGTCCCGACGTCATCGTCGGCGCCCTGCCCGATGTCTCGAACTACGGCACGGTGGGCGGCATCTCGGCGTATGCGATCGGAACGACCTCCTGCAACATCGGCGACGCCCTGCTCTCCTGGATCGACTCCGGCGCGAACGACTCCCTGCATCCAGTCATCGCCCAGAACCTCTACCGCCTCAAGAACGGGCGTTTCGAGCAGGTCGGGCAGTCGTGGCTCAAGCACGGCTGGTGCGCGGTCGACGGGAACCTGTGCGCCCAGTGCCAGTCGGACGGGGGCTGCGACTACCTCGGCATCGGTTGCTCCGATCCCTACGGCTCGGGCCTCAACGGGGCCCAGAGCGACCTTGGCCCTCGCTCGCAGGTCAACGCTGCCACGGGCGTCTTCCCCTTCCCCTTCAGCGCCCCGAGTGCACCAGCCACCATCGGCCGTCGCCTGCAGGTGAAGATCGACGATGTGAGCCCCGCCCTCAATCCGGGAGCGCTCTACTTCGTCGAGGGGCACTACGTCCACCCCGAAGATGCCACGGCCAACAACGACAACAACAACGCCTCCTACCGCCGCGCCACCTTCGGCAACCTCGTCGGGGGTTACCACCCGATGTCGCTCACCGGGGCGACGTTCCAGCAGAAGGCGGCGATCTTTGCGTGGAAGGACAACGGCCTCGGCGTGGGCCAACCTGACCCGAACGTGACCATCGTCACCGTCGACGTGCCCGGCGACGGTCGGCTCTACGTGGCAAGCAAGGTGAGCCAGAACGGCGACGGGAGCTGGCACTACGAGTACGCCATCCAGAACCTCTGCTCCGACCGTTCCGGTCAGGCCTTCTCTGTCCCCGCCGCGGTGGGATCGGACCCCTTCCAGGCCGAGTTCCACGCCTCCTTCAGCCACTCCGGCGAGCCGTACTCGAATGCCCCGTGGGCGATCACCGTGGCCAACGGCGCGGTGACCTGGGCCACTGACACCTACGCCACCAATGTGAACGCGAACGCCCTTCGCTTCAGCACGCTCGCCAACTTCCGCTTCGACGCCGCGACGGCGCCGACCAGCGGCGAGGCGACGCTCACCCTCTTCAAGCCAGGGACGCCGGAGGCAGTGACCGTGGCGGTCCCGGTGCCATCGGCAGCCCCCGTCCTCGGCGACTTCGACGGCGACGGCGACGTGGACGGCGCCGACCTTGCGTTCCTCCTGGGCGCTTGGGGCACACCCACCGGTGACCTCGACGGCACGTCGGCGCGTCCTGCGCCGACGCGGCGGTTCCATGATGGACCTGTCGCCGTTGGACCCCGCCGATCGGGAGCAGCTTCGTCGGGCTCAAAACGGGACTCCATCCGTCGGACGCGGCAGATGCCGATCCCGGTCGTACGGCGCCGCCTCCGCGTCGGAGCCCGCGTAGTACTTGTCGAAGAGCTCGGCGTCCGCCTCGGAGCCCGTGCCCACGAGATCGACGTACTCGCGCACGCCATGCACCGGCGGGATGTCACGCACCTCCTCGTCGAGCACCTCCTCCGCGAGCCGCCGGTAGAGATCGCGATCGCTCAAGTGGTCGGTGTGGAGGAGATACACGTGCAGGCTCGCCAGGGCCGCCACGATCTCCTTCAGCTTCACCGCGATCTCGTCGTCGGCCAGCGAATCGGCTGCCGGCACCTCGATCCCCATCTCGGCCAGCTGCTTGCGGTTGGTCGTCACCGGCGCGACCTCGAAGTCGTACACCATCGCCCAGAACGCCCGATCGAGCGCCTGGCCACGAGCCATCGCCTCCGACTGCAGGCGTTGGATCCCTTCCTCCCGAGCGCGGACTTTCCGCGCTTGGGCTTCCTCGAACCCCATAGATCACCTCCCGACACCGACGGCCATCCGTGCCGCCGAAGCGTCGCGAGGACTTGTACCCGAGCCGGAGTCGCGACTTCGAAATGCAGAAAAAAAATGTCAGCGCCGCGCCGGGTCCGACGCCCCGGCGATCGACAGCTCGTTCGCGAGGCGCACACAGGATCGGGCACAGGCGATCGCTCGCGGCCGTGCGTCAGGCATCGCGAGGCGCCATCGCTCGCCCGGCAGCAGCGTCCGCATGCCATCGCCCGCGACGCGCTCCGGATCGCCGAGCCCCGAGAGGTCGCCTTCGAAGCGGTCGCTCGGCGCCGCGATGCAGACGTCGCGCAGCAGGGCGCGGGCCGCGATCTCCCAGCAGCCATCGGCCGTGTCGACCCGCAGGTCGAACTCCGGCCGAGCGTCGATGAACTCGAGGTCGGGCACGAAGCGGTGCGTGGCTCGGCATCCTTCGGCGCCTCCGAGCCAATCGGCGACGAGGAGGCTCCGCGCCGGCTCGTCCGGGGCGAGGAAACCGGAGGGCAGGTCGGCCGCCGCGAGCCACGGCGACTGGTCGACCAAGTGGAGCGTGGCCGAGCGCAGGACCTCACCGTCGCTACGGACCAGACGCATCGTCACCTCCGGCGTCGCCACACCCGGCGGGCACTCCCCTGCCGCCCGGCAGAGGACGACGCGGCCGCCGCCAGCGACGTCCGGCGGAAGGATCGCCAAGGCCTCCGGCCGGCAGGCCTCGCGCACCGCGTGCCACGCGGGCTTCCGCCGCAGGCGTGCGTCGAGCACCGACCAGGAGTGGCCGGTCCAGACGTCGTTGAGCTGCCAGAAAAGGGCGCCCATGCAGCGAGGGGCGTTGGCCCGCATCCAGAGGATCGCATCGCGATAGCTGCGGGCCTGGAGGAGCTGGGCGGCAAAGACCCACTCCTCGAGGTGCTCGAGCGGGCGGAACCGCTCGGCGAGATGGGTCCCGTACTGGAACGCGTCGCCGCCCCAGGCTCGCTGCCGCCGAGCCAGCTCGGGGTTGCCGATCCAGCGCTCGCTAGGCTCCAACAGCTCGCGGATCGAACCCCAGCACGGCGGGCTCTGGTGGCCGAATTCGCTGCAGAAGCGAGGCACGATGGTCCGCATCGCCTCGAGCTTCGCGTCCCAGGTGTGGCGGTCGCCGTGGTCGGGATCGTTGGGGTGGATCTGCATCGAGCCGGAGTACGGGCTCTCCGGCCAGTAGGGCCGGGTGGAGTCGAGCTCCGCCACGACCTGCGGCAGGAGTTCGAGCCAGTAGCGGCGGCCCCAGGACTGCCCGGGCCGCAGGCGCTCCTTCCAGCCCCAGCTCCACCAGGCGAGGATGTCCTCGTTCCCGCCGCACCACAGGACGACGCTCGGGTGCCGCGACAACCGCTCGACCTGGTGGCGGGCCTCGGCCTCGACCAGCTCGGGATACGGGGCGTCCTCGGGATAGGTGGCGCAGGCGAAGAGGAAGTCCTGCCAGACCAGGATGCCGCGGCGATCGCACAGCTGATAGAACCGGTCGCTCTCGTAGATGCCGCCGCCCCAAACCCGCAGCATGGTGAGGCCGGCCTCGTCGGCGGCACCGATCGCCGCCTCGACCAGGTCCATCCCGTCGATGGCATCGTCGCGCCGCGGGCACGGGCGGCGCGGCACCCAGTTCGCGCCGCGGCACCAGACCTCGCGACCGTTGACCTCGACCGCGAACCGCGAGCCGTGACGGTCGGGCTCCTGGAGGAGCCGCACCGAGCGGAGTCCGATGTCCGCGTGCCACGCCGGCCCACCGCCGTCGAGCCCGACTGCCAGCTGATAGAGCGGCTGCTGGCCATGGCCGCGCGGCCACCAGCGGCTCGGGCCCGGGACGTGGATCCGCCCTGCCCCGCGGCCGTCCTCCCCGAGCGGGATGTCGACGCTCGCCGCGAACCCGCTCGCCGCGTGGGACAAGGCAGCGTGGGCCGTCGCGGGCGGGGCTCCGGCCAGCTCGGCTCGTACGTGCACCTCGACGATCGCCTCCGCTTCGCTGCACGCCACGACGAGCGGACGGACCCCGGCGATCCTGGCCCCGCTCCAGGCCTCGATGGCGGCCCCCTCGATGCCCACCGTCGCGGCGTGCGGGCCCCAATCCCAGCCGAAGTTGCTGGCGCACTTTCGGAGGAACGGAAAGGGTGTCCAGTCGCCGTTCACCGGCCGGGCCCCCATGCGGCGCTCCAGGGCCTCGACCGCTGCGAGGGGGCCGCGGAAGCGGACCGCGAGGTCGTTCCGTCCCGGGCGAAGCCACGCCCGCACGGGAAGCCGGAGCGGCACCGACTCGTTTGCCGTGATTCCGACCCGGCAGCCGTTGAGGCGGATCTCGGCCACCGTGTCGACGACCTCAAACAGGAGGTCGATCCGTTCCTCGGCCAGCAGCCCCGCTTCGAGGTGGAAGCTCGCCGCGAACTCCCAGTCGACCCGCCCGACCCACTCCTGCGACTCCTCGCCACCGGGGCGATCGATGGGGACGATGGCCCCGGCCCGTTCGAGGGCCTCGTGCACGCACCCGCGGTCGCCAAGGGGAAAGCTCCGGTGCCGCAGCGTCGCCGGGCATGCCGCAAGGTCGCCGATGGGCCGGGCCGTCCAACCGCCGATCGCTTGCCGTGTCGCCATGGCCAGGCTCACTTCCGGACGGACCCGTCGTCGCGGGCGTCGGCCGCGTAGCGGCGGAGGTGGTCGTACATCCGGGCCAGGTCGCGGAATCCGCCGGCGGTGAACCAGACGACGATCACGCAACCCACGCCGAAGATGACCAGCGTGTAGACGTGCCAGAACCGGAGCCAGAACGTCTTGGTCACGCCGAACGTCATGCCCCACGCCGTACCGGCCACGAACACCAGGGTCCAGAGGAGAGGCCACGAGACGGTGACCCAGGTGATCCAGGTGTCGACCTTCGAGTATTCGCGGGTGAAGCCGAGCAGGCGCATCCAGCGCGGCGGGCCCTTGCCGCCGGCCGCGTCCTCGCGGAAGTCCCCCTCGCTCGGCGGCAACAGCTCGCGCCACCTGCCGCGGAAGAGCATGCGGTCGAGGTCGAAGTCGGAGCGCGGACCGAGCAGGGAGACAGCGACGTAGACGGCGATCGCCGAGAGGGCGGCCAGGAAGCCCAACACCTGCCCGCTCAGCCACGCGTTCCCATGCAGCCATGCCGTGCCGCGGGCCAAGGGGTGCAGGACGCTCCACACCGGCCCCATCGCCGCGGGGAGCTGGGCCATCGTCCCTTCCAACGCCAACAGCTGGCCGATGGTCTGGTCCTTGGCCAGGATTCCGTAGGTGGAGAGCACGATGCCGGTGAGCATCGCCGCCCACGCCGCGGCGGTGGTGCCTCGTCGCCAGTAGAGGCCGCCGATGATGACGCTGCCCGCCCCGGCCACGAAGACGCTGGCGGTGATCGCCGCCCACATCGCCACGTACTGGTTCGGGCGGTAGAGGAGCCCGAACGAGAAGGCGAAGGCCGCGATGAGGAGGACGGCGACCTTGATGATGCGGAGATGGGCCTTGGCGGGCAGCGGGGCATCGCCGACCAACCGCTGGCGCACCGGCAGCACCACGTCCTGGACCACGATCGCCCCCCAGGAGTGGAGGTAGGAGTTGTCGACGGCGAGATAGACGCAGTAGAAGGCCGCGGCCATCAACCCGCGCAATCCGGTCGGGAGCATGGAGGCGAGGGCCAAGGGGACCCGCGATTCCGCCCGGTAGGCCGGCTCGCGGATGTTGGCCAGGCCTTCGCGCACGGCGGCGGCCTGGCCGGCGAAATCGGGGTGCTCGAGGAAGGTGTGCACGGCGACCGGGACGATCAGGGCCACCAGGAGGAGGACGCGCCAGCGCCAGCCCTCGAGGACCGTCGCCATCTTGGCCTCGTGCGGGGTGAGGGCCGCCGCGTTGTAGCCGGCGCCGCCCTGCCACGCCTTCATGGTGTAGAAGATCACGAAGGCGCTGATCATCCAGTACCAGATGTTGAACTGCTGCTCGCTCCCGATGTCGAGGGGATCGATGAGCGACTTTCCGGTCGGTTGGTTAGCCAGGATCGGCTCCATCCGCCACCAGCCGACGGCCCCGAGGAGATAGGCGATCACCACCAGGAACGCGATGTTGGAGACGACGCCCTGCAGGAAGTCGGTGATCATCACCGTCACTTGCCCGCCCATGAAGACGAAGGCCACCGCCGAGCTGAGGAGGATGGCCATCACCAGCGGAAACGTCGGCACGGCGAGGCCCGCGATCCCGAGGCTGGGCGGGAGCCCGCACAGGAGGATCATCACGCGGGCCGTGACCGCCGGGAAGATCGCGTAGTTGAGGACGCCGGAGATGAAGGCGATCACGCCGCAGAAGACGCGGAAGCTCCCGCTGTAGCGCGTCTCGAGGAACTGGGCCAGCGTCATGGCCCGCGTCTCGCGGAAGCGATACGCCACCCATCCGGTGAGGGCGATGACGATCATCACGGGGTTCTCCATGAACCCCCACCAGATCGAGGTGAAGCCGGCGTCGTAGTACTGTTGGAAGAACCAGACCAGGGTGATCACGCCGACTTGCGAGCTGGCGTGCGAGACGCAGAGGAGATAGCGGCCGGCGCAGCGGTTGCCGGCCAGGAAGCCGGCCACCGAGCGGCCGTACTGCCGGCTGTGGAGCCCGACCGCGAGGAGGACCACGAAGAGCGCCGCGGGGATCGACCAGTCGAGCCACGACATGGCCGACGAGAGGGCGTGGGTCGTGGCCGGTGGCATGTCGATCAGGTCCCCTCCGCGAGGAGGGTCACGATCTGGAAGGGCCGCACCGAGACGCGAGTCCGCATGCGACGGCGGTCGTGCCTCACGCTCGGGGCTTGCCCATCGCCCCGCCCGAAGGGCCGTTCCAACAGGTCGACGGCGCGGACCGTGGTCGGCCCGCCCTCGCCCCACAGGATCTCGGCCTCGCCCCGTCCGCCGCGCACCTCGACCAGGCGGAGGATGCGCCCCGCTCCCGATTCGGCCGCCTTCCACGCGGCGACCGCGAGGTGGGCGGAACTCGGCGGGACGACGGTGAAGGGGGCGCTCGCCGTCCCCAGGTTCGACTCGCGGACCTCGGCGGCGGGTCGCTTCGGCTGCCGCCCGGCCGGCAGGGCGATGGCCCGCAAGGGCTCGCGCAGGGCCTCGGCTTCGGCGTCGACCCCGGCCGCCCGCCAGTCGCCGTCATGGAGCATCACGCTGTAGGTGAAGACATGCTCGCCGCGATCGGCCGTGGCGTCGGGGAAGCCCGGAGCCCGGAGCAAGGTGAGCCCGAGTTCGGCGTCGACCGCCGAGCGCCCGTATTTCCCGTCGTCGAGGAGGGCGACACCGAAGCCCGGTTCGCTCAGCTCCATCCAGGCGTGGCCCGGCACCTCGAAGCGGGCCTCGTCCCAACTCGTGTTGCGGTGCGTCGGGCGCACCAGGTGCCCGAACTGCGTGCCGAAGGTGGCCTGCGTGGCGCGCACACCGCAGGGGAAGAGGGCCCGCAGCATGGTGCGCTCCTCCTGCCAGTCGACGTGGGTCACGATGTCGAGGCGTCGGCTGTTGGCGTCGAGCCGATAGGTCTGGAAGAGCTCGCTGCGGGCCCCGAGCGGGCGGCGCACCCGCACCTCGCAGCGGAGCGGCCCGCTGGAGACCGCTTCGACCGTCGCCTTCCCCTCCACCGGCCGGGCCTTGGTCGCGTAGTCGCGGTCGATGTCCCACGCTTCCCAGCGCCGCGGACGATCCTCGAAGAGGACGAGCTGGTTCATGGGAAGCGGACGCCCGCGAGCGTCGCGGCCGTTCGCCGCCCGGTCCATGCCGTGCACGCGGAGATCCGCGATCCGGCCCGCGCCGTCGATGGTCGCCTCGAGCCAGGCGTTGGCCAGGGTGATCCCTTGCGGCGAGCGCTCGCAGCGCACGCCCGGGCCGTCCAAGGCGTGGGCGGCCGCGTCGATCACGCGGAACCCGCAAGCCGGCACGGCATCCACGGAGACCACTGCCCCCTCCACCTCGACCACGCCGCCCCGCACGGTCGAGGCGGGGTTGCGGACCAGGATCGGCTGGCGGAGCCCGCGGGCCGGCGTGGAGCGCGTCAGCTGTTGGAGCAGCCGGTCCCGCTCCTGGCCCGCTTCGGTCGCCACCCGCAGGTGATCGGCCTTGGCGTCGGCGTAGACCTCGCCGATCGAGGAGCCAGGCAGGATGTCGTGGAACTGGTTGAGGAGGACGAGCTTCCACAGGGGATCGAGACGCCGGGCGGTCGTCCTCCGACCGGCAGCGGGCTCCATCGTCGCCGACAGCCACTCGACCTCGCGGAGCAGGCTCTCCGCCAGGCGGTTCTGCCGCTTGATCCACGCCTGGCTGGTGTAGGTGCCGCGGTGGAGCTCGAGGTAGAGCTCGCCGTCCCACACCGCGAGATCGCGTCGCCGGCGTCCCAGCCCCGCCCGAGCAGCGTGCAGCGATCCGCAGAACCGGTCCACCCGCGACGATTCGAGGCTGGCCACGCCTTCGCACACCGCGGCCTGCTCCAGCCGCAACACCTGCTCCTCGGTCGGGCCGCCGCCCCCGTCGCCGTAGCCGAAGGGCTGCAACCAACGGGGAATCGCGGCATTCACGAAGGACGCCCCGTCCTGGGTGGCCAGCATGCGTTCGGCGTGCACCAGGTCGTGCGGCTCGAGCGGCGCGTTGTAGTTGTGGCCGGGTGTCAGGTGGGTGAGGATCTCCGTGCCGTCGAGGCCACGCCAGCGGAAGTTCACGTGCGGGAAGCGGTTCGACTCGCACCAGCTCATCTTGTTGGTGATGAAGGTGTCGAGGCCGGCCAGGCGGGCGATCTGCGGCAGGCAGGGCGGGAAGCCGAAGGTGTCGGGGAGATAGAGGAACCGCTGCGGGGCGGCGTCGCCAAACCGCTCGCGCCAGTAGCGGACGCCGTGCAGGATCTGCCGCACGAAACTCTCGCCCGAGGGGCAGGTCGCGTCCGGCTCGATCCACATCGCTCCGCCCGGTTCCCAGCGGCCTTCGGCGACGCGGCGGCGGATCTCGGCGAAGAGGGCCGGGGCGTCCTCCTCGACGTAGGCATATTGTTGGGCCTGGCTGCAGAGGAAGCGGAAGCGCGGATGGCGCTCCATCAGCCGCAGCACGTTGGCGAAGGTGCGGATGCACTTCCGGCGCGTCTCGCGGAGCGGCCAGAGCCATGCCGTGTCGATGTGGGCGTGACCCACGGCCACGCAGGTCATGGTCGAGCCGCCGGGTTTCCCGCGGAGCAGCGCCGACAACTCGCCCATCCCGGCCCGCATGCCGAGACCGGGGTCGGCGGCGTCGATCGACTCCTTGAGGGAACGCAAGCCGTCGTTCAGGGCGACGGCTCGCGGCGACTCGGGAGCGAGCTCGAGCAGGACCTTGACCGCTTGGTCCCAAGCCCGGGCGAAGCGCCACAAGCCGTCGTCGACCGCCACCAGCTCAGCCGCCTCGAGCCGGCCTGGTTTCGGCTCCTTCCACCGGGCGTGCAGTTCGGGGTGGTCCCACCAGAAGGTCGAGATCCCGAGCGGGAGGTTGCAGGCCGCTTCGACCAAGAGGTCGACCGGCTCCCCCCCCTTGGCCTTGCCGACGAGGAGGGCCCGGTCGCGGTAGGGGTCGAACCCCTGGACCGGTCGCCGGCCATCCCAGAGGGTGGCCTCGGTCCCCGACGAGAATCGGAGCCAGACCGGCCATCCCCGCATCGCGGCAGGTACCCGGCCACGGAGGCGGAAGAAGGCGGTGGACCAGACCGGCCCCCAGCGGAGCCCGAGTTCGGCTGGCCGGTAGCGAGCGGTGCGGGCCGAGGTCACCGGGGGGTGGCCGTCCGGCTGCCAGACACCGACTTCGAGCGGGTGGCGAGCCAACACCGCGGAGGGCAGCAGCACGTCGTCGCGAAACGTCTCGAACCCGAGGGCCGAATACCGGAGCGGCGGGAGCACGCTCGGGAGTGTAGCGAACGCCGGCGGACGGCCGAGAACTAAGCTCCCGCCTCGCTCCGGACCGACCGGGTCGGCGGGCTCGGGACGGACCCGCGCACCCGACGAGGGTCCTGCCCCATCCTGACCGGAATGCCGACGGAGGCTCGCAAAGCCGGCATCTGACACGCGTTCCTCGGCCCGGCCCACGATGCACGCCTCCGACGACCACATCCTCCTCGCCGCCGCCCAAGCCGGCGATCGCGACGCCATGGAGCGGCTGTGGGAACGCCACCGGCGATGGATCGCGGCCGTGCTCCTCCTGCACAAGCCGCGGGACGCCGACCTCGAGGACCTCCTCCAGGAGGTCGCCACGACCATCGTCTCCAAGATCCACTCCCTCCGCGACCCCGCCACCCTCCCTGGCTGGCTGCGGAGCGTCGCCCTCAACGCCGCCCGCATGGCGGCGCGAGGAACCAAGCGACGGATCGCCGC